>CAJTOK010000005.1 GCA_910577825.1 uncultured Lachnospiraceae bacterium
ATTAAAGGCAGGTTATTCATGTATCTGTAATTTATAAGCTCATACATGACGTTTATATCTGTTTCTGTAAGTTTGCCTTTGAGTAAATCGTCTATGTACAGCACAGGTGCGTCCGTGTATACGCCAAGTGCCTTTAAGTATGCTGCTTCATCTGCAATGTTCTGCTTTATTCTGGTCATTGCATTGCGGTAAGGCATATATATGACTGGTATACCCATAGTTATAAGGCTGCTGCATATGGATGTGCCAAGATGCGTTTTACCACAGCCGGGCTGCCCACAGAACATGATTGAATTATGCCTGCCATGTCTGGTTTCCTTAAAGTTTTTAACATAATTTACCGCTTTATTTTTAGCGCTAGCAAGCACTGGTTCTCCCCTGGTATCAAAGCTGTTAAAACTTTTTTTAAGGAACTCTTTAGACAGCCCGCTTTTTTCCATCAGCTCCTTTGCACGTTTAACTGCATAACAGACACAACTGCGCATTACTTCGTGTCCGTCCTGGCAGGATATTATCCAGCCTGTGTCCTGGCACTCCTTGCAGCCATAGTTTTTTTGTACAGGTGCTTCACCTTCTGCTTTTGGGGCTTTTGGGTGTGCTTTAAGCCACATTTCAAGTTTATCCATTCTGCCCACCTCCTGCCAGCCTTTCAAGCAGTTCTAAGGAATAACCGCTTTTACCTATACGCTGCTGCCCTGTATCTGGTGTCTGTGTGGTATCTGTCCTGGCATCAGTATAATTGCCCTCAAGGACTTTAATAAAATTATTAGGGCGTACAAACCACTCAAACGTTATAGTCCACCCGTTTTTATTATTCCCACACAAAAAGGCACTGTTTTTAATATTTTCCATAGCTTCCAGGACTTTATCAACACCATACATACGTATACGTGCTTTAAGCATGTCATAACGTTTGGTCTTCGGGTTTATGCTGTTTACAGGTTTTATCCCACACTGGGCAAGGGAGTTCCATTTTTTTGTGATACGCTGGACGTCAGTCCGGCAAACAGTATCTTTAGATACTGTTAAATTTACATCTGTGTTTATATCTGTGTTTATATTTGTATTTATATCTGTGTTTATATCTGGTATAGGTTCGCCATTTTTGACACTTCGATTGGACATTTCTGGTACTTCGATTGGACAATTTGTCTTATCGGCTGGACAATCTGTCTTACCGGCTGGACAGTCTGGCTTATCGGTTAGATAATCTGGCTCACCGGCTAGACAATCTGTCTTATCAGTTAGACAGTCTGTCTTATCGGCTAGACAGTGTGTCTGGTTATCAATACCATTCTGTCTGATACCCTGCCCTTTTACAGTCAGTGTATACCATAATGTTTTATCATAAGGGCTGTTGTTATAATCCCCTGTAATAACCAGTCCTTCATCACATAAATGGTGCAATGCCCTTGATATAGTCCTGGAAGAAGCATAAGGAAACATTTCCGCAAATGCCCTGGAACTGTTATATGTCCAGTAACACCCGTCATGGAAATGGACATCATTTGCTTTATTCTTTTCTACCCAGTAACTAATATTTTCAAACAGTACAGCTTCTAACATTCCATATTTTGCCGCTATTTCAACATTAAAACTATGGTTCATATAAATTACCTCCTTAATCTTGTTTTCCATGTATTGACAGCCCATGACAGGACTGTTATAATCATAATATAATTTTTATTAAGTACCTTGTTGAGTGCCTGTTTATTGCAGGCACTCTTCTTTTGTCTTGCAGACTTCCATGCACAAATCCAATGTGAATTTTGAAAGGGTAATGCTCTTTATGTACTCCTTTGTTAATTCCAGCAGATACCAGCGTTGCAAAACCTCTTCCCTTTTTGAATGCTGGTATATGTATGCCTGTTTGCACCTGGCATGGTTTAATGCCTCCCCAAACATGCTGTCTGTGATGCTGCTGCCAAGTACAGCTTCCAGTTCTGTTTTACTTATTCCATTCATTGTTTACTTCCTCCTTTTTTGATAGATTTTATAATATACTGTATATTTCTCCTGTTAATTTTCCCTTATAATTTTTTAATTACATCTTTTATAATTGCAATGCCAGAGTCTGCTTCAATATTTACATTTTTAAAATGTCCGTTTTTATAGATTATAATTATTTTGTCTTGTGCTTTGCTAAGTATAAGCTCTAATATACCTTCTCCTGCCCTGGTTAAAACCAGTACATCTTTTAAAGCTTTGATAATTTTTTCTTTGTTTTCCATGTACTACCCCTTTCCTTCTTGTAGCAGTTTAAATGCCTTTTCTTTTAATTCTTCCAAACCCTGTGACTGTTTGTAAGCCATATCACAAAGATAATAGAATACTTCTTCATAATCCTTTGTGTTGTAACTGCCATTAAACGCTGCCTCTGTTACTGCCAGAAGCAAACCTTTAAAAGCGGCTGCTGCATTTGAAGCTTCTTCGATTTCATATATAAGTTCCAGTTCCTGTGCTTTATCTAAAATCATGTTACAGCCTCCTCTTATTATGCTCATATTGCACACGTGCATATTGCACGTTGTTTATATTTATATAATAACGTACAATTTGAGCATAGTCAAGTGTTTTTTAAGGAGGTTAAAATGTTGGGAAAACGGCTCCGTTCCATGCGGATGAAGCGCCATTTCACACAACCGCAGCTTGCAGATATGCTTGATATTGCTTTGCGTACTTATCAGGGATATGAAGGAGAAACACGTTCACCATCTTTAGATACTCTTGTCAAAATAGCAGATATTCTGGATGTACCTACTGACTATCTCCTTGGACGGGATGAGTTTTTACATTCACTCGGAGTATCCGTTGATGAATACCAAACAAATCTTCCAGACAGTCCCAAATAGTAAAATCACCTGTCCTATCTCCTGCTTCAATGTTCTGGTAATATCTAATACTTATTTTTAATTTATCTGCTACTTCTTGTTGTGTCATGCCCGCCTTCTGGCGGGCTTCTTTTAAATTTTTGCGCATATGCTTGTACCTCTTTCATACTGTTAAATAAGCTATATTAGCAAACTGTCCTATCCTGTCTTTGCAGTTCTTATGCAGGATTTGTGCTTGTTTTTGTTCTTGCTGGCATATTCCACTGCACATCTAAAATAGAATTTTCAATCAATCTTAGCGTGTCTGTATCATTTCTGTAGTATTCATAAATGTCATCACAGACTGCATATGCCAGTTCCCTAGCATCTTCTTGAATCAAATCCTTGCTTATAATAACTCCCTTTTCTTTTATGGAATTGAGCGTGTTGTTGGGTTCTTCAGCAAAATCTCCATCAAATTCTTCTATGCAGGCTTTCACCCAATTTTCGTAGTACCTTATTAAAAAATCTTTGTCATTTTCTGTGAATTTCCAGCCTGTGTTATAATTAATATAAGGTCCAATATCATGCGGCTTTTGATTTTTCATACCAGATTTAACAATACTGTATACTTCTCTCATTCCATTACACCACCTTTTGATACAACTCTACAAATCTATCCATATAATACAAAGGCTGCACTTCCTTTTGGTTATATGGGCTGACTGCATTTTCTCCATATTGCAGGCCACTATCTGTTAATGCTTTAAATTTCTTTATTTCTCCCTTGCCTGATGGTCTTGCTCTTTCTTCCAGATAACCACATTCAAGCAGTTTCTGATTAAATTTGACTGCCGATATTTTATAGCCATGCTCTTTCAACAGAGTAGATAGTGCTTTCATCTGCCTGTTGCCATTATGTTCATATTTTGGCAGGAAACCTGTAGGAATACCCACATCTTTACAATAATTCTCATACATGAGAAGCCTGCTTGCGGTATTCACATTCAAATCATCAGCGATAAACTTTACAATGCTTATACCCTGTTCAATAGAAATTTTGTTGCCGCTCTGCTTGATATAATCCTCCATGTCGTGAAAACGGTTTATATACCTTGCTGTAAACGCTACACCTTTTGCTCCTGTCAGTTTGCTTGCGATAAATTCACAACCCTTTTTCGTAACTCCGTAACATGGCCTGCTTTGATTATTTGCGTCTAAATATGTACTTTCGATAAAGAAACCGCCCAAGTCAATTTTCACTTCGGCAGACTTTTGAATGTATCTGCGAATGTCTTTCATCAGATTGCTATGCTCTTTCTCTACCATTTTCGCAACCTCTAATGAAGTTATTGTCTGCTGGTTTTCCAATAACGCCAAATTTTTCATGTCTTCAACCTCCTTTTGTTTTCAATCCTTTGCCTGTTGCCATTAATTCCATATCCTGGCAGAAAGACTGTAGGAATACCAACATCTTTACAATATAACTTGTTTACTGGTATCCTACTTAAATTATTCTGCATGAAACCCATTCACACCATCAGATTTTACAGCCGTGCCATTCATACCATAAACACCACTTTCCCTGCTTAATTCCTCAAATTTCAATTTTACATCATCTACAATGCGGAGAATAAACGCCTGTGGTGTCACTGTCCCAGTTGCTGGTCTGTAGCATATACCAAAATAGTTTTGTAAAAAACCAATATCAGCAAGGTTCATTGCATTATTAATCGGTGTCCTTATCTCTTTCTGTATTCCTGCAAAAGTTAATCCATATTTACCAGCAATAAAAGAAAACACTTCTTTTTGTTTTATATCTGCAGGACATTTACTTTCTGCATAAACAAGGATAATATCCCTCAGAATGTAAAAACCTTTATCTGAAATTTTTACGCCTGCCTTGATAAGTGTATCTGTGACAATCTGTTTTTTAAGTATATTATTCATACCACACCGCCTTCACTTTGTAGCATTTTATTCTGCTCTGCCAGTTCATTCCATCTTTCATCTGTTATCTGTGGAATGTCATATACTGCAACCTTAACTGGTTTTAACAGGTGGTTTATACCAGAGCTGTTATAGCTTCTGGTCTTAGCTTTTTTATTTCTTTTCTTAATTTTAAGCATAAAAATAACTCCTTTCAAAAATTGGTACTTGAAAGAAGCCACTCCATATGTTACAATATTCCATACGGAGAGTGACTTCTTGAAACTTCTTCGTGCTAAAAGGTTAGTCGTATCGGTCGCCAAACTGGAAACGACTAATCTTTTTTAATATCTGGCCTTAATCTGTGTATTCCCCGCCTTATACCCTCTGTTTTGACTATCTTCTCTTGATTGCAGTAATCTTCAAGAATTTCCTTTGTTTCATTATCAAGCCTGACATGTATAGGATTTGATTTAGGATTTTCAGATTTTGGTCTGCCTGTGCGTGGGCTCATGTAATCACCTCGTTTTCTATAGCCCTATAAATAATATAATTCATGTAGCCCAATAAGTCAATAGGTTTTCTGAAATTATTTTTCTTCATTTCTTTTTTCCTCTTTTTGCTGGACTTTATCTGCATTCTTATAATTTTATATACATTTGTTATTTCTTATCCTTTACAAATCTGTTCATTATATCAAATACTATCAAAAAAAGTTTTAATAAAAAAAGAACCAGAATAAATCCAGTCCTTTCTTAGTTATATATTCCATTATTCAATATTAATTACAGAAAAATCTATCTCAAAATCTTCATAGATTCCAGCCTTGACTTTATCTGAAAACGTATGATCACCTACTGTATCATGTTCAAAATTATATACCATGACCCTGTTTTTCTCATAATCAACAATCCAGTATTCCCTTACCCCTGCTGCATTATATTTAAGCAGTTTCTTGAAATAATCTATATATTTACCACATGGTGATGTTAATATCTTCTAATTTATTTATTCTTTTTTTACAATCATCTTTTCTTCTAGTAAATATATCTTTTTTGCCAATTTATTAATTTATTTGAGTTTTCTTTTAAATTATTTATACATAACTCAATTTTACCAAGCAGTTTAATTCCATTATTAATATAGCAATTTAATTCCTCTCTAAAAAATACAGCTTTTTTTAAGTAATTATCAACATCATTTACATATTTCTCACATTCACTTTTTATTAATCCATATTGGTCTGGTGATAAACTCATAATATACACTCCTATCAAAAAAATAAATAAAATAGTTATTTTATTTACCTGTATACATAATTTTTTTAATGGTCAAATGACAATAATTTTGTTTTTAAATTTGAATAATAATATATAGCTTACACTTTTTTCTAAAATTAATTTGTAATAATCCTCATTTCATATGCTCTATTTCCATCTTTCGTATCCATGCTGTACCATCATTAGATAAAACCTCTTCCCCAAGCATTTCTTCTGTAGATTTATCTTTAGAGTCAATCAAATCCAAGATAGCAAGATATAAATATGCTTCATAATCTTTTTCATTTTCTATTAACTGTTTAGTTTTAGCACTCTTATAATTTATAGATATAGCACATGTTTCTTCAAATTTTAATGGTGCAATAATATCTGGATTTGGTATCTTTGAAATTTCTTCCAACTGTAAAAAATTATCCCCAAATATTTCCTGATTTAGATTATCATTAATAAAATTATTAGAAGATATAGTATAAATCTTATTATATTTTTTTTCCTTATAATCATAATAATTCAAAATAAAATATAAAACGCATTCTGCACTCACATTATCATCTGAAAAAATAGTTTCTGAATACTTATCAATAAATTCATTTAATTTAGCTTGTTTTTCATCTTTAATATAAAATGCTTCATCTGAACTGTTATAAGAATAACTATTTTCACCATAATAACCAAGGATTTCAATTGTTATATCAGTATCCTCATCTTTATCTTCATTATAAAATAAAAATGATACATATATTGATGGATAGATTGTTGCATTATTAATTGCTCCACCTGAATTACTTATTTTCCATGTTAAAAAACCATCCTCGGCTATATTTTTTTCTATTGAAAATCTTGGTTTCAAAACTTCATCATTCCGATTATCGTCTTTTATTGAATACAACTGTGCCATTATGGCAATAATAATAGGAATTATTGCAACAATAAAAAAATTTAAATATTTTTTTATCCTTTTTCTGTTCTTTTTGTTTTTTCCTTTTGTTTTTTTCTTTTTTCCCATAATTAGTTCACCTCAAAAAGCAGATTTTCATTCATCTTTATTTTCAAGTTTTTGAATTTCCTGCCATTCTTTTATGTATTTTTCCTTTAATTTTAGGTAATCAGGTCTTTTCTTTATAAAAGCCCAAATACACATAATTAAAATTAACACTTGTGCTATAATCGTAATGTAAAAATCAATTCCTATACTATAATAATCCAATTTTAAGACCGATAAAATCAAACAACAAATACTCACACACCAATAGGAATCTATAGATGTTTTTTTAGTGCTATATTCATTTTTATGTAATTTATCATATTCAAGTAATCTTGTTTCCCATTGACAATCTGTTCTGGGTTCTAAAAAAACATAAATATATGCTCCAATCCTCATTGTTGAATCGACCTGATGCATAGTAAGAAGATATAATGGAATTATAGCACAAAAAGGAACTAAAAACAGAATTGCACTATCTTTATCAAATGCAAACGCCAATGCCGCAATAACAATGGTATATAATAAAGATCTATAATTTCTAACAGTTTGCATAGATGACAAAATTTCTTCTCTTAGTGTTTCATACTCTGCTTGTTTCTTCATTTTATATTCTCCACTCTTACTATAAAACTATTATTTAAATGGCAATATGTAATTACATTAATTCATAACCAAATTGCTCTATTTCTTAATTTTTTAACATTTTCCGATAATCTGTCAAAAGTTATAATCTTAGTATTATGCCTTTCATACATAGTTTGGTCCCTAACTTCTACCTCCATTTTATTCATATATTTTCTTCTGCTTACTACTAAATGATAAAATGTTCTGTATGTTGGTATATCTATACCAAATTCCCTTAAACCAATGTTTCTCATAAAATATTCTCTATTACTATCAAGCCATCTTTTCCAGTCCTGTAATTGTGTCAGCCCCTTTCTTACACTTTCACTTTCCATATTTGCTGTACTAATTAGGTATTCTGTATTAGGAGTTTCAAATTCAACTAATACTAAATTATATCCACCAGAGGATTTACCAATTAACATGTAATCAGCTATATAATCATTTCCCAGTTTTTGTTCTGGAAATAAATATGTTTCATAATGTCCGAAGTTATAATCTAAAAATATTGCTCCTGGAATAAACCATTTTTGGTTGGATTTTATATACCTTTGAACTTCAACTTCATTTTTTGCATTTGAAATAATAAATTCAAAATCTTTTGCTTCTTTTTCAAAATCTAGTTCTTTGTAATTCATTAAATAAAGACAATGTTTTGAAAATAACTCACTTCTATTATATAAATAATTTAGAGGATTGAAATATTCATCCATAAGGTTTATTTTATCATTTGACATAAAACCACCACCAAAATTCTGCTAACTATTATAAATGTATACACGCATTACATTTTTCAATTATAATAACTACTTATTAAATAAAATATTTTCTAAATTATACATCAATAATAATACTTTGTCTACAACTATTAATAAATTTTTATCAAAAATATTATTATTTAATTATACTAATATTTTAGTATATTGGAACAAATGAAACCACTTATCAATTTACAGCTCATATCATTTATTCCCCATAAAACAAAAAAGCATCTAAACTTTTCCAGACACTTTATACTGCAACCTTATTACATTCTTTCCTATCTGTAAATTTTCTATATCTCTTACCAGGACTGTAGCTGCCCCGGTCTGTTACCTTATCCCACCTGTCCAGGTTATTCCTTCCATAAATTTTACGCCATTCTTCCATTGTTATAACATGGACACAATTCCTTAATTTTACTACAACCATATCACTGCCATTACATTCAAACCTGCTGATTACTTTATAATCCATTCTTTTTTCCTCCTGTTTATATTATATAATCTAAAAAAAGCTACCAGATTTTTCCAGCAGCTTATTAACTTCTGTGTTTAGTTCTTATTATAGTGACACATAATTAATTTTATTTAACAAATATATCTAAAAAGATTTTTGATATATTTATTTTTAGACAATTCCTTATAAACTTTTTGAAAATTAATTTCATTATATAGCATATCAATATTATTGTACACTTTAACAAAATTAAAAAAATTATTGTCTTCTAATTTAAAAGCATTTATAAACTTTATATAGTTTTCGTGTATTTCACTTTCTGATTGCCCTAAATCTGGAACAGCTTTTTTGAATTTTATTAAATCATCTAACAGCTTCTTGATTAAATCTTTAATAAATTCGGAATTGTTTTCATTTGGAATAATATATATGCAAAACATTTCCGATATACTATTACAAAATGATATGATTTTTTGTTGATTAACAACATTTTCATATTCTTCAGGACTTTCCTTTGATAATACATTTTTTCCAACACTATCAAGCATAATATCCATTTTTTGAACTTTCATTTCATTTACAGAATTCTCAATTTTCTTATTTTCTGTTACATTTCTTAAAAAGCTTAAATAATTTTTAAACATATCAGCCCATTGTTTACTAATAAATTCCTTTATATCAGCCGATTTTTCAAATTCCTGTATAGGAAGGATAATAATATTTTTTATCTCTTTAATAAACCTGAAAACATTTATATTTTTCGTAGAAGAAAATTTTATTTCCATGCCTTTTTCTTCTATTGAATTGCAATTTATCTCATATACTCCATATTCAATCATAACTTTCTTATCAATCATAACAAATATAGGAATACCTGACTCTACCGCTGTCCTAAATTCCTTTCTTGTAACTGATATATATTCTCTAAATTCATCTTTTTCCTCACCAGTAGCTGCACTTCCATATTCACCACCAATAATAAGAATAACCATATCTGCGTTTTTCATTGCATCATAACATGATTTATCTAAATTATTTCCAGGTTTATACCCTATATCACCATCTTCAAATAAAACTGGTTCATAGCCATATGATTTTACAAAATTCGCTAAATCTTCTCTCACATATTTTAAATCATAGAAAGTAGAGCTAATAAAAATACGTGGTTTCATATATGTTATCTCCTTTATTTTTCTTTTTTGGACAACATTATACAAATTTTCCCATCTCCTTTCAAGTATTTTAGTCATAATGTGGTGCTATTTTCATATAATAACTATATTCATAAATAAAAATTATCATATTTTTTATATCTATATTAATTTTCTTTTTCAATAACCACTCTGTATCCCAATTTTTTCCTTATTCTTATTTCCATAACATAATTCCCTTTCTGACATTATTAAACCAGGCAGCACTATTTTTATAACACTACCCACATTAATAAATTCTTCTTTATTTCTTAAAAAATTAAAAAGGCACTAATGATTTCCCATTAATGCCCTGTGTCCTGTTATAAAATTTATCCAGCTACATTTTTAATAAATCTGCATGTGTCCCTGTATCAACTAAGGTAAGTGTCAGTATATCATCTTCTATAAGATATATTAACAGCCAGTCTGGCTGTATATGGCATTCCCTGAACCCTTTCCAGTTGCCTTTTAAAGCATGGTCTTTATATTTTGCGTCAAGTGGAACCCCGTTTCCTAATTTTGTTATAATTTCCTTCAATGCAGAAACATCAAGCCCTCTTTTTCTTGCAAGCTTGTAGTTCTTTTTAAATTTCATGCTATGCTTTATAATATATTTCATGCTTCCAGCTCCTTGAAAAGTTCATCAACATCACTGTACCCTTTAACATCTGGATTTCTGCTTATTCTTCTTGCTTCCTCCATAGCCTCGACAACTTCAGGCTTAAATTCTGGATATTTTACATCAAACGGGATACCATTACGCAAAACAACCTGTTTCAGGAACATATTGACTGCATCTGACAAATTCAGTCCCAGCCCCTCCAAAAGTTCAACAGCCTGTTTTTTTGTTGTTTCTTCTATTCTTATTTGTGTTGGTATAGTAGCCATAGTAAAACCCTCTTTCTGTTTTTCTTTTATTCTACTACAATAAATTTACATTATCAATACAAATATACTTTTATTCCATACGCTTTATACTGTTTTATAACGTGGGTTTGCACCAATACTGTTTATAACCAGTGATGTTTTACGTTTTATTTTCTGTAAAAAATCTTCTTTGGTATGTATATCTATATATTTTTTCAAATTTTGAACACATTCCTTTTTAGTCCTGCCATCTGATACTTTAACCCCTGATTCCGCAAGTGATATATTCCAATGCCCGTTGTTACAGAAAATAAACATATCCACACCATATTTCCTGAATGGTTCTGCAATAGCCTTTGTCCAGCGTTCAGCCCTGCCCCTGCCTTCTGCTATATAAAATTCTTCCTTATGCATTTCTTTGGTTTCCTTCTTTTTATATGGTTTATACTCTGTCATTCCCTTAAAATTTTTCATTGTAATGTTTCTAATATATTCCACCCGTTTCCTGTAAGACTTTGGAAGTTCCAATCCTGTCAGGCATTCAAACAGTTTTATGCTTGCCTGATTGTAATTATGAAGCCTTGATATGATTTCCTCTTTGCAATACTGGTTATCAAAATTATGTACCAGGGCAATTAATGAATAATTTTTACATTCTGCTCCATACATAGAAATAAAAATACTGTCTGCCAGTCCTTTTTCTTCATGTGTTACATTCTTTTCTTCTTCTGCTATGGCAGCTTTCATTCTTTCCCTTTCCTCTGCCAGTCTTTTTTCTTCTGCTTCCTGCTGTGCCTTTTCTGCTTCCTTTTTTCTCTGTTCTGCTTCTGTATGTTCCACATCTGCCTTATCATAAGAAATAACTGCTTTTTCTGTATTCAAACCTTTTTCCAGAAGGTAACAGACAAAATTATATTCTGTTTTGTTTAATTCAACATATGTTGTATTATCTGGCGAATTAAATTTATAAAGTGTCCTAGGTTTACTTAACTCCCCGTTCCTCTTGTAATACTGGTAATCTTCTTTCTTCTCAGGTGTACAACCTTCTATAAGTTTCATGCACAGGTAAGTAATGGTATTATAAATATCCCCGTTGTATCTGTAATATTTGCTTAATACCTTTTCTGTCCTTGTCTTCTGTGGTTCTTTTATCCCATCTGTAAACCCTAAAAACCTTTTAACTCTCATATATCCTCCAATCCATATAAAACAGGCAGCCTTTTTTATAGCTGCCTGCATATTTTATTCTTATATTCATTCTGTTATAACAATATAACTAATCATATTATACAGTCCATATTTTATTGTTTCTGCTTTATGCTGCCCTGGCAACTTCCACAATTTTAAATGGTTCTTCCATTCCTGCCAGTGCGGCAGCTTTCATTATTTCCTCATTTTCTGCATATCTGTAAACATGTTTTACATAGTTTTTCCGTGCATCTGTATAGTAGGAACAACAAAATTCCTGCAAATTCCATCTGCTGTAAAACAGTTCCAGAAATGCACAATAAGCACCACTGTTTTTATTATAAAAATCTGTCTGCTTTGTTCCCCTGAACTCCTCTGTATCTATACCATCAATATTATTTTGTATGGATTTCCTGTAATCCTTTACAAATGCAGCATAAAATTTTTCATTAAAATAACGGATATCCTTCCTTACTGTTTTTAATTCTGCTTTCATTTCCTTATATGTTTTCATAATTCGTATCCTCCTTAATTTTTATTGATAAGGCAGCAGGGAGTGCAAGCACTCCTTAAACCTCTGTCCTGCCTATGCGTATGCAATATCAACAATATCTGAGCTGCAGTTAATAGTAATGTCTTCGCCCAATTTTTCAGCAGCTTCTGTTGCATATTCAACGGCTTCTTTTTCCGTTCCGTAAAAATCAGATAAAACATTATCCCCTGTGTCATTTGTAAACCAGTAAAGATTTTCTGCAATGCGGTTAATTTTCCAGTCTGCCGGGCTGCAATCTGTGTGATTAAGAATGTAATCAAACACTTCTTTGGTTTTAACTTTATCAGGATTAACGGAATATCCGTTTCCCCTTAAATCCTTTATAAACGCTGCTTTTGAAGTATAAACACCTTCAATTACTATCCTTGCATTATTCTTTTTATATGTTGCAATAGCTTTATATATTTTTTCCATAATATTTATCTTCCTTTCTGGTTTAATATTCCCCATCCTGTTATAATTCCTGTGGCTGTATAACTATTTGTATTGTACATGCCACGTTTCCATTTGCAGATACCCGCAAAATGCAGGTTCTCCACAAGGTATAATTCACAGGAGGGTTATTAAATTTTCAAGGTGCAAAATCTGTTTATCTTGTATTTAGTAATTTTTATGCCACCATAGCACTTTTTAATTTATCTTTAATATTTTGATAAATATATCTGGCGTTATCTGTAAGCTGCCTCTGCCATGCCTTATTTTTAGGCGACCATTTAAAGCCATTGCTTTTTAAAATATCCCTTGCAGATGCTGGAGGTATGCCATCAAACAAAATTTGCAGGCGCATAATCTCCTTGTTTTCCACGGCAGTAAATAGCTTGTTGTTTTCTGCATCTGTTTCTGCCTGTTCCGTTGTCCCTGCTTCTTTTTCTTTTATCAATTTCGCAAGACGTTCTTTATAACGTCTTATATTGGCAGTTTCATTATATGTAATAAAAGGCATAAAGGCAGGACTTTTTTTAAGTGAGTTTTCAATATATGCCACTTCTTTTTCTTCTAATTCTCCCAGACCACTAAAGCCTTTTAAAGTACCATTCTTCTTACAGTAGGCATTACAAGACATGTGCATTTTATGTTCTTTCTCTAACTGTTGGATTTTAGTAGTTAGTTTCTCTATTGCATCACTGTCACTAAGCTTTACTGGCTGTTTACTATATAAGATATCTTCAATCTTACACAGATAGTTTTCTAAATATTCCCATGTTTTGCGTAGTGTTTCCCTTCGGCTGTTCTGACGTTCTTTTTTCCTGTAAGGGAAATTACCAGCACCAGATATTAATACAGACGGGCAGCTTGCTTCATTACGGTAATAGTCATTATAGTATTCTGCCAGTTTTCGGCAGTAGTAATCTATTTTATTTTCTGCCTGTCCCGCATGTTCTGGTTTTTCCGCCCTGATTTTATCTAAAATGTCATATGCTTTATTACAATACTGGCGGTATTCTTCAGTTACAGTGCCTTTCTTATATTCTGTAAAGCTGTTCATTTCTTTTGCAAGCCTTGCAGTTTCTTCATTAATTGGGTAGTAAGTTCTTTCTTTTGCCTTTGTTTCTTCCGCTTTTAATTCCCTTTCTGCCCCTTTATCTGTTGTCTGGTGTTTTAAGTTATGGTTCACACTTTTTTTAATTGTCTTTTCTGGCTCTTTTTTCTTGTTTTTATCAACAACAACTAAAGTCCCAGCTCTCATTTTTCGGCTTCTGGTTTTGCCGTCATGGTAGCTTCTAAGCATAAATATAATTGTCTTTCCCGTCTTGCTTGGATTAATTTCCACTACTTCGGACTTCATGCCGTAATTCCAGACAATTACATCACCCGTTTTCAAATTTTTTGCTTCTGTTCCTTCCTGTTGCCCGCTAATCCCTTGTAATTTAACTGTATTCTTTTTTTCTTCTTTATTTTCGATATCTTTATTTTCTTCAGCCATTTCTTCAATGTAAATATAGTGTTTCCCGTCCTCATCTTCGTAGATGCCGTTGCAAGCGTTCCAGTATCTTTCACACCCTGCATATGTTTCGCTTGTTATTATCTGTTTTCCTTCTTCTGTTACTATTCTAAATTTCTTCATAATGCTTACCGCCTTTCTTGGTTTGAATTTGTTTTGGTGTTCCTTGCTTGATAATAATATAACACCTTTTATGATGTTTGTCAACACCTTTTAAGATGTTTTTTTGAAATTATTTTTCGGGTGTTGTAAAAATGGAAAAATTGCGATATAATATAGACAATCCGAAATAGAAAAGAGGTGTTAAGGGTGATTACTTATAAAATGGACATATTAAAAGCGTTAGCAGAAAAAGGCTATACTTGTAATAGAATGAGGAGAGAAAAGATATTAAGTGAAAGCACTATGCAGAATATCAGAAAAGGGAAGAACATTACAACGGAAACAATTAACACTATATGCGTTATTTTACGGTGTCAGCCATCCGATATTTTATCAGTAGAACCAACGGACGAAGAAAAAATAAAATATTTTTAAGAAACACTATAAAAAATGTTGACATACACTAAAAAAGATGTTAATATATAATTAGTCCAAGAGATAAAGGGCTAATAACCAAAAGGCAGAGGGCAAGCGAAACCTAACAGGGGAAAGGGGGAAAACATGGAAGATATGACTATGGCAGAAACTGCAAGATTAATTTTAGGTTTAAGAGCTGCTGGATTTACTGAAAAAGAAATAAATGATTTTATTCTTTTTATTGAAACCGGAGAAGAAAAGTATAAACCAAAAGAAAGAGATTAAACAACCAGACAACAAAAGATAATAAAAAACGGGCGGGCTTGTCACCGCCCTTATATTGTTATAAACAAAAAAGTGTAGAACCTGTTATGTTGCAGATGTAGCAGATAGTGGATATTGGGGATTAGTATATGTATATTTATGCAATGTTATGTATATTTATTCATTATAAATTAAAAAAACATAAACCAGCTTTAATTTATGCGAACCAAAACATTATATATAATATATATTTACATATATAAAAATTAATATGCCTGTCATCACTATCCCCGTAAACAGCAGGTTATAATATTTATTGCAGTATATCTCATAATAAATATTATAATTAATATAATCAAAATATATGTTGTAAATATGCCAGTTCACTTTTTAAATATCTAATGTCATTAAAAGTCAAGTTGCAAAAATGTACGAAATGAAACTTACATTTATTTTACGCCCTGTATTGCATGGGTTTAGTGCCAAATATCACAGTGGGGGTATATTTACATTTTAAACCCAATACACTATTACCCAAAACCACCCATCAGTTCCACACACAAGCCAGCTTCAATTTTCCATTTTATTATGCCCCTCCAGCCTGTGAAAAACTCCCATACGGAATTTATCCCATATATTCACAGACTGCCAGAAAACAGCAGTCCCCATTCGGTGCTTGCGTTCGGTACGCCCTTTATTTGCAAGGAAAACCTTTATTTACCAGCACCTGTATACAGCCATAACCAATAAAATTATGCCTTAAAGCCTTGATTTTACAGCATTTGCCCGAACCTTTAATTTACTGTGGAAAATACCCATCACCTGACTGCTGAAAAATTGCCTGGTTTTATTCCAATACATATCCCAGAACCCTCATAAACACTTAACTTTCCAGCAGCCAGAAAAGACAAATGCTGCCCTTGTCCCAGACCGCACCGAAGCCGGTTATATTTTATATCCAGACCACACATAGTATTTTTTAGGATAATATTAAAACATTATAAAAAAATAAACAAATTAATACATGTACCAATTACTGCCATTCCAATATACCTTTACCAGAAAAACATCTGTTTTCCATCAATGTGTTATAACTTCTTAATGTTATCCATACATATTTCTGATTATGCAGCTAATACATATTCCCATATATTTATCTGTATCACCTGTATAGCCTCTGGAACAATAAACATAAAAATACAAAAAAATATATTGCCTGTCCATACCAGATATGTATTTTAAAATATTACCAAAGGAAATCTGGACAATTACAGTTCTTATACAGAAAACCCCTGCACCAGGTATAAATGTCCAGATTTTTTAATGGTGCTTTATAAACTGCCCTGTCCCGGATATAAACCTTAACATTTAAAAGAACCAGTTAATGTGGGGACAGTATTAAAAAATCCCTTTTATATAAACAGGAAAAAATTAATACCTTAAAATACTTTTTCCAGGAGCGTAGCGTATGGAAAAGTATTTTAAACAAGCATATTTGCGTAGCAAAGATGCGCAGTAACGGGGAGTGGGGTGTCCCCACATATATTATAATAAATACATATATTATGTGTCCTGTATATATTACATAAAAGAAAACGCAGGAGTAATAAAAAAGAAATGGATATATCCGCCTGCGGCAGCTTAGTCATTCGCTACGCTCATTCTTTTGTTCGCAATCTCCGATTGCTCACAAGAATATTAATCCAGATTAAAAAAATTAATTATTATTCCATATGGTTACTACCAGGTTAATTAATATGTGTTCTGTTTACATCTGTATATGGGTAACTGTACATGAATAATAAAAAGGAATACAGAAGTAACGGCCTGCGACAGCCTGGGCAATCGCTGCAGGCAGCCCATGCCTTACTCGCAATCTGAAGATTGCCCGTACATTGATAATTCAGAATTGTTTTATTTAAAAAAAGGAGAATTATTTATTATGCACATGGTTATTACCAGGCCAGTCATTATGCAATATGTACCACAGCCACCTTTTATATAAATATATATTTGGGAATTGTAAAGGAATAACAGGTAAGAAACAATACAGGAGAAAATGCTCCCAGCCCTTATTCTGACTGGGTTTATAGAAAAGTTTAAGCAATTCCTCAATAATATATATATATATATATATTATGGGATTTAGCTTAAATAAAATATCAGTATTTTTTATACTGCCATGTATCAGAACATTTCATAAAAATATATGCCTTAAAGGAGAATTACATCTATGGAAACAAAAAACATCAGGACAGGAGAAGTTGCAGAACAGGAACTGGTTCATTTATTTGGAAGTGTGGCACAGAAAAAATCATATAAAGACAATGGCCATTTTGTTGGTTCTAATAAACAGACTTTATTAAAAAATATATCAAAATACTGCAAAATTGAAGATTGTGGCAGGCGTATATACAGAATAACAGAAGTATACAGGTACTCTCTTCCACCAAACTTTACTAAAATGAACAAATCATTATACAGGTATATTATCCCTCTGCTCCTCTCATACCTTACAGACGTGCATGATGAAAATAACAAGCCTGACATGGGATTATGCATATGGGCAAGGGAAATTGGCATGGTAAACAGGAATTTTAACCTTATCAGGTACAACAAACAAAGTACAAGCCAGTCAGTTGGTTTACCTGTCACTGTCATAAATGATTTTTTTGATAAATCTGAAAGCATGGCTGGATGGTATATGGATAATGCATTTAGTTATTTAAAATCTGCTGGTCTTATTATTTGTAATATTATCTACCATGCCAGCAAAGAAATCTCTGATGGCAGGATAAAAATTGATGAAGACTGCAATGTTTATACAGAAATATCACTGGACAGCCACAGGGCATCAGAAGAAGAAACCATGTATTATTCCCAGTGTGTTGCTGCTGCTGATACCCTGGCAGGGATAAAAAACAGCAAAGAAAGATATTACAGCAAAAAATCAGGCAGGTTTAATTCCGCATTAAAAAAAGAACTATATAAAGAAAAGATTAAATGTATCTATAAAACATATGAAATATCCTGTACTGACATTGAAAAATGCAGGTTTATACTGGGACAGTTTGTGGAGAACAGCCATGACATCCTTACCAGCAGGTTAAATAAAGAATTTACAGCAATGGTTATGGAAAATGCAGGAAAACGTTTTGATGCAGACCCTGGGAAATACAAATGCTGTAAATGCAGAGATGATTATATGATGTATTTTGGCTGGCTGTGTGAAATGGTAATTGATAAAAATACAGAATATTTAGGGAACAGGATAAAGAAGAAGAAATTTGAAGATGGTTACAGTTTGCATGTTACACCAGAAAGGAATGGAAAACAATGGAATTTAACAGGCAGCAGGAAACGGCAGTAAACGCCACCGCAGGGAACATATGCGTAATTGCTGCCGCAGGGTCTGGAAAGACAACGGTACTGGTACACAGGATTAAAAACATAATAGGAAACCACGGGTGCCGCCCGTCATCTGTCCTTGCTGTCACATTCAGCAGGAAAGCAAAAGACACTATTGTGGAAAAATTAGGAAAACTGGGTATTAAGAATGCCAGTGTGGAAACATTCCACTCACTTGCACTGAAAATCATTAACTCTGGTTACGGGCCGAATAAGTTCAAAGTATGGACAGCTGCATGGGAAAAAGAGAAATTTATAAAAGACATATGCTGTTCCCTTGGCTTATGCCACCCGGATGATGTCCCGTTTAATGAAATATCCGGTTTTATTGCATTGCAAAAAAATAACATGAAAAAACCAGGAGGGGAACTTGTCTTTACAGATAACCTGCCCTTTGTCAAGAAAGATATGGTAGCAATATATACACAGTATGAAAAAGAGAAAGAGAAAAATGGCTATATTGAGTTTGATGATTTCCTGGACATGGCAAATGATGTGTTTGACACTATGCCAGATATACTGGGACATTACCAGCAGAAGTTCAAATACATACTTGCAGACGAGTTCCAGGACGTTTCAATGTCCCAGGCTTTACTTTTACATAAAATAAATGGTTACAATACAATGGTTGTTGGCGACCCTCTGCAGGCAATATATGCTTTCAGGGGCGGTGACAGCAAATACATCATGGATTTTAACAGGACATATAAAAATGTATCAGTTATCAGCCTCAGCATAAATTACAGGTGCAGTGCTGGTATTGTAAAAACTGCAAACAGGCTTGCAGAAAGCATACCAGATTCAAAACATGAAAATTATGTTGGGAGCAGTGCTTACAATGGAAACTATAAACTGCCAGGACTGGCACATTTTACAGATGAACATGGTGAAAGCATGTGGATATCAGAAAAAATTATGAAGTTAAAAGAAGAATACAGTTATGATGGCATTGCAGTGCTTGCAAGGACAAATGCACAGTTACAGAAATTTGAAACATGCTTCCATAAGGCAGGCATACCATTTGATATTGTTGGCGGGACACTTTTTACAGACCTTCCTGAAATAAAACTGGTACTCTCCTACTTGCGCCTGGCATATGACACAGATGATAATGAAGCATTCAGGTATTTATATAACAAGCCAGACAGGTGGCTTGACAGGAAATTCCTGGCAGAAACCACAGAAAATGCAGCTGGCAGGAAAGTGTCCCTGTATGAATCAATGTCTGCCATAAGGAGAAGATGCTGGCGTTTCAGGGACGGGATTGATGAAATCATTGAAGTAATAAAAAATTTACAAAACGGGGAATTTGAAACAGTATCAGACATGGTGGTTTACATAAGGCAGCGCCTTGGCATAGACAACTTTGTATCAAAAGGGAAGCGGGCTGATGATGGCAGCTATGCTGAACAGGCTGGCAACCTGGACAGTTTTGGGGATATGTGTAAAGAATACACTTCTGTTGGAAGCCTTTTAAGTTACCTGGATAACCTTAACAAAGAAGCAACAGAAAAGAAGAAAGAAAATGTAAAGCTGCTTACTATACACAAAGCTAAAGGGATGGAGTTTCCTGTTGTATTCATTGCCGGCTGTAGTGACGGTTTACTTCCCCATTCCAGGAGCTGTGACACAGATGATGAACGCAGGCTGTTCTATGTTGCCATAACAAGGGCTGTAAAGGAGCTTTATATAACCTGCCCACATGAATACAATAATATACCAATTACAGCCAGCCCTTTTATAGAAGATATAAAGGGGACAGTTAATGTTATTGGAGCCAGTGAAATAATGGAAGCAAACAAAAACAGCCTGGAAAACCAGCATGAACCAGCTGTTTGAAACTATGGAAATGTATTTATTAAATAAAAGGAAGGAAAACATATGGAAACTGGAGTATTAATAGAAGGCAGACAGAAATTTACAGGAAGCATTTGTTAAGGCAGTAAACTATATCCATGGCCATAATATGGCATAACAAAAATATAAAAACAGAATAAATAAGTGTAACTACAAACTATTGCAAAGAAGAAGCCGGCACAATAACAATTTTAAAAAATCTTATGGAAAGAAAAGAGGGGATTTTAACAATACATGGCAAAGAACTATACCACAGACTGTTTTACCAAAAGGAATGATGGCACACATTTTAAAGGACTGGTATGGCCTTCTGATTTTGATACAGATTACCCAAACAGGCGTAACATTGCCAGGCGTATAGCAATGGACTGCGGGGTTGACCAGCTTTGCCAGAAAAACAGCAAAGCAAGGGACAGGAAACAGAAAAAACATAAGAAAGGCAGGAAGAAATGACTAAACTTGTTTATAAAAAGTATAAAGGGAACAGCAGCATACTGGAAATAGATTTACATAACGGCTACACCATAATTGCCATTAAAACGTGGGACAAGGAAAAAGCTGTTTACAATGCAGAACTGCGCCTTAAAGAAAACACTTCTGAAAAATGGGATTTAATAGAAAAAGCTGGAAACCTTGTGTTTGATACAGGCAGAAGGGATATTAATTCTGCTGTACTAAGGCAGGTTTCAACATATTTCCAGGAAGGCTTTTTCGATTATTACATAAAAAGGAACAGATACGAAACAAAATGTCTTGACAGGGGCAATGAAATATTTGAATGGGAAAAAACTAATAAAAAACACCTGCCGGCGCAGAAAATACAAAGAAAGGGATGATATGCCATCTGTGATATATGCAGACAGACACCTTGCCACAGTTTATGCCCTGGTTATGAACCGCCACAGGCATCATGCCGCTGTTCTGCCTGTGGCGGGGGTATTTATGAAGGTGAAGAATATATAGAAAATAATGAAGGGGACTGCCGCCATTATGACTGTTTCACTGGTACAAGGGAAATGCTGGGATGGCTCGGGCACAGGGTCATGGTTATGGGGAATGGTTTTTAGTGATAGTAAATCAGGTTTTTTAATTCTGCCGTAAGACTATGGTATTTTATAGAAATAAAAAATATCCATATAGTCTTACGTTTAAAAATTTAATATATGGGAAAGGATGATTATCTATAAGCAATACTATTAAAAGCCAGGAATGGTTTGAAGAAAAAGTCAGGAATTATCATAATGATAAAGTTGAAATTTTAAGTAAATATAATGGTTCTGAAAATCCTGTTGACATTATATACCATTGTGGTTTGCATGGGGATACATATACTACATTAAATGCAAAGAATATCTGTAAACCATATTTCTTGCCATGCAAAAAATGCCAGTCAGCCAAAAAATCGGAATCTGGAAGAAATACCCCAAAATATAATAAAGAATTTTATTATAACCGCTTGACAGATTATTGTAAAAAACATGGAGGATATGTTTTAGAAAACAAATGGACAAAAGCAAAAAATATATACCATTTTAAATGTAAAAATCCAGGCCATCCAGTATTTGAATCAACGGCAGATGCTTTATATAGTGGAAAACACTGGTGTCCATATTGTTCTGGGCGTTCAGGTGATTTCCAGAATGAACTGTTAGAAATATGTAAATCAAAAAATGGGGAACTTCTTAGTGGTTATATAAATGCCAGAAGCTGTGTAACAGTAAAATGTAAAAAACATAATTATATATGGAATATACTTCCAAACAATATTAAAAAAGGCAGATGGTGTCCTGTGTGCAGTATGGGGTTTAATGAAAAAGTTGTGTGGGATTATTTTAAAAATATGCAATGCAATGTCCAAATCCAGTATACTTTTGATGGTCTGACAGGGCAAAACAACGAAAAACTGAAATTTGATTTTGCAGTTTTTCATTATACAGGAAATCTTGTATATCTGGTAGAAGTGGATGACGAAGAACACAAAAACAGATATTTTGGTAATTCCCCAAGACAAATCCAGAGGCAGATGGCAATCCAGAGGGATAAAATCAAGGATGACTATTGTAAAGAAAACAATATCCCCCTATACCGTATGGAAGTGCCTTTCCGTAACCTGGATAAATGGGAATATGAGGATTATTACAGATATATCAATGCAAAATTAGAATTTATAGCCAATTTATCAAGATAAACGGAGGAATGAAGTATGGCATTAGAAAACCAGATAAACCTTTATTCTGTTGATACTGGAAATTTTTATACAAAAAAAGAACGTTTGTTACATAATAAAAATGTAAAAATAAGAAATGAGAAAAAATCAATTATTGAAAAAACCAGTCTTTTGAAAAAACAACTTGAAAAAGCAGGATATACAAAAGAAAAACTGCAAGAATTATTATATGGGAATCCAGTTTATATTATTCCTGGAAGTGAAAATATTTTATATGAATACACCAGGCTTTGTAATTTAAGGAGGTCAAAAACACGGGCAGCTGGTAAAATTAAAAAAAATTTATCGAAACTGCTTTCCAATAAAATAAGGCAAAAAGAATCTGTTAATACAAATAAAAAACATAATTATATTTATCCTGCCAGAATATTGGATACAAATACAATATCTGATAAAAATATAATTTCGGTTTTTGAATCATCCTTAACCAGGATGATTGGTTTAAAAAAAGATGATTTCACAGAAGATATTATTATCATACAGGTTTATTATTTTGACATTTTTAAAGATATTGTATTCTATGGGTTTATGTATAAAAATGAAAAATACAGGTATTATACTTCTTCTGCCGGCCAAATCCGTAAGAAAAAAGCTGTGTTTATTAAAGAATCTGTATGGGATAAATACGAAAAAACTATTATGTGCGGACTGACTATTGGTAAAATTAATGAAAAAGGTGGGAATAATGTAAATAAACATCTTGCCTATATGGCCCTTACTAATTCTGCTACTGATGAATGGACAGGTTTTGATATTGACAGGACTATTGTAATTAATGATTTTGAAACCAATGTATCTGGTGAATATGATTTAATAGATGATTCTGATTATTCAATTACCAGGGTAAATGGTGAAGTCCCTGTTACACATACTGATGGTGCCGGTATGGTTTTATCTGGTAAGAACAGGATGTTCCGTGCGCCTTGGATTAAAGGGCTGCTAGGAGTATTTAATTTTAAAGACATTATTTTAGAATGGCGGGAAAAATATAATGATAATTCGGTTGGCGTTATTGAAGATATTTATGGTGAAAAGCATGATATTATAGCAGAAGATATTTATATTATTTTTACTAAAAGCCAGTTTAAGATGTATAAATATTATGAATCCTGGGATGAATATAAAGAATATTTTAAAAAATATAACTGCAAAGCTGGTGTGTGTAATACAGAAGAGGAAAAAATACCCGATTCAAGATTAAACTACCAGGAATTACAAACATTAACAGAAATGACAGAATCTGAATTAGCTGGAATTGCTATGCCATCCATAAATAAACTGAATAACTTATGCTCTTCTGTTTCTGATATGCAGACAGCTTTTGGTATAACCCCATATAATACAAATATGACACCTTTACAAAAAGCTGTTAAAATTTATCCAGACATTATGAATGATGCTTATTTTAAAGATATAATCAAAAACATTAAGGACAGCATGGTTAAAAAATACAAATCAGCCAAATTAGAGGTTGAAGGTAAATATACATTTTTACTGCCTGATTTTTATGCTGCCTGTGAATACTGGTTTTTAGACATAAAAAATCCTGCTGGGTTATTAAAAAATAATGAAGTATGGTGCAGCTTATTCAGGCAGCACAAAGAGCTGGATTGTTTACGTTCCCCTCATTTATATAAGGAACATGCAATCAGGGAAAATGCAGCAAACACTGGGACAGATGAAGAAAAAGAATTAATGTCTAAGTGGTTTAATACACAGGCAGTTTATACAAGCTGCCACGATTTGATTAGTAAAATCCTGCAGTTTGATGTAGACGGGGACCATTCACTTGTTATTGGGGATGATAAAATTATAGAAATTGCAAAGAAATCCATGCAGGGTGTTGTACCACTTTATTATAATATGAGAAAAGCAGAACCAGAGGAGTTAAATAATATAAATATTTATAATGGCTTAAATGCAGCTTTCACAGGAAGTAACATAGGCATCTATAGCAATAATATTACAAAGATATGGAATTCTGATATTTTCATTAATGGCTCTGGTGAAGATAAAAAGAAAGCAGCTGATATTGTTAAACTATTGTGTATGGAAAACAATTTTTGTATAGATTATGCCAAAACCCTTTATAAACCAAAAAGACCAGAAAAAATTAATGGTATTATTAAAAATTTTACTGATAAGAAAGTTCCATACTTCTTTATTTATGCAAAAGGTAAAGAAGTATCACAAGTTGAAAAAATAAATAACAGTATTATTAACAGGTTAGACAGTTTAATACCAAACCCACGGATTAATACAAGAAAGATGGGATTAAAACCAATTGAATATAAATACCTTATGCATAATACCAGTATAAGAGTTGACAGCCGCTTGATTGAAAAATATACAAAACTTAATAATACATACCATTTTAAGATTTCCATGAAAGATGAATACCAGAATAACCTCCGTTATCTTGCCTGTAAAATCAGGAATGAATTATCCATATCCGGATATTCTGAAATTGAAATATGTGATATGCTGGTTAAATACCTTTATGAAAAAAAGAACCGCAAAATGAAAGAACTGCTATGGTTTTGTTATGGGAAATACATAGTCAGGAATTTAAAAAAGAATTATCCTGTAAAAAAGACCAGGACTATCCAGTGTATTAATTGTGGTGGATGGTTTGAAGTGGATATGAATAATGCAAAAACCTGCAGATGTAAAAATTGTAGTGTGTTGCATAAAAGGGAATTAAGACGGCTTCAAACACAAAGATACAGAAAAAATAAACAGTGTAGTAGCTAAGCCCGGGCAGAAAAAAGCCCACTGTTACCGGACTACGGTTTTTAAAAATTTGCAAAATAACCCACTAATTGTGGGCGAAAGTTTTTCAAGCTACTATGGAAAGAAATTTTAAAGGATTCAATATATGCCCTGGAACAAAATTACCACTTAAACCAGTGCTGCTATAGCAGGAGGTGTTATTATACGTTAATAAACAAAGAAGATGTAATAAAAGAAGTTGCCAGACGTGAAGGGATTCCTCTTCCAAAGATGCAGTCTTTGTACTGGACTTTAGAAAATTATATTTTTGAAACCTTGTCTTCTGCCACTTTTCACAATAATATTAATTTAAAACTGTTTAACGGGATTAGCATAGACTGTTCATATAAACCTGGAAAAGAGATAGTCCACCCCAAATCTGGGAAGTTATCTGAATCAAAAGCAAAGATCTGGGCAAAACCTAAAATTACCAGGTATTACAACAGAAAGTTAAACAGGTATTTTGATATATAAAAATTATTTTATTAGATATATGACATACATAATTATAAATATATTAACTTATACAAATTTTATCCAGGTGGCGGTGCTGTTTATAAAACGGTACTGCCATTTGTACATTGCGCATCTGCACAGGACTGTATTCCTGGTATACAAGGCTGAAAACATAATATTAAGGAAGGATAAATACATGGCAAACTTTACTTATAAGAAAACCGAAATAACATCAATGAAAATTGCAGGGCTTCTTGATACAGACAGGATGCTTGTTGACGTAGATGGTGACGAAAAAAGACTTTCTGCCCTCCTCTCCCCTTTTAATGGCGGGTATATAGAAATAAATATCAAGACAAAAAATGAAGAAGAACTGGACGAACCGGTATTTTATGATGGAAATGAATAACAAATGCACACAGAAAGGAATTAAAGGATATGACTAAAACTGAGTTATCATCTGCAATAGCAGAAAAAAGCGGGCTAAGTAAAAAAGAGGCTGCAAATGCCCTGGCAGCATTTACAGATGTGGTTACTGCCGCCCTGTCAAATGGTGAAAAAATCATCATTACGGGTTTTGGCAGTTTTGAAGTTACAGAAAGGGCAGAACGCCAGGGCAGAAACCCAAAGACAGGGGAAACAATGTTAATACAGGCTTCCAAAGTGCCAAAATTCAGGGCAGGGAAAGCACTGAAAACTGCTGTCAGTGGTTAAACATATGGCCTGTCTGGCAGTAAAACATGGCTTCAAACCAAGGCTTGTATCCAGGAATGGGTACAGGTTCTTTTTTATTTGCAGAAATATAAATTATGGCCAGTTAGTACAGCTGGTAAATGGAATTATAAGAACACTTTATCCATGCCATATGGGCCATTGTGGAAAGTAATTGCAGGTATGCCCCTGCTGCCACAATGCAATGGGGAGATTTGCGGGATAATTACCTGCCCTCTCCTTTTACTAAAAACAGTATTTTAGATAGAAGGAGATATTATATGGAAGAAATTTTACAAAGAAATATCAATACCATCACAACACTTGAAATTGCTGGAATGATGGAAATTTCACACAGAGATGTTTTGAATAAGCTGCAAGGAACAGTTGATAAAAATGGAAATATAAAACAGACAGGAATTATCCCAGTTCTGACTAAAGCGAATTTTCGCCTGAGTGACTATTTTATTCCATCAACTTACAAAGATACAAGTGGAAAAGAAAACAAATGTTATAATGTCACTAAATTAGGCTGTGACTTCCTTGCCAATAAGTTTACTGGTGAAAAAGGGATTCTGTTTACAGCCAGATATGTAAAGAGGTTTGATGAAATGGAACAAAAAATTAAAAATCCATTTAATCTTCCAGCTACATATAAAGAAGCCCTTATACAGCTGCTTGAACAGGTTGAGAAAAATGAGCAGTTAGAAGAAGAACGTAAGACATTATTACCAAAATCCGATTACCATGACAAGGTTTTAAATAAAAAAGGCCTTATTACTACAACTGTAATTGCAAAAGATTTAGGTTTCAGAAGTGCTGCAAGGCTAAACCAGGTTATGTATCTTAACCGTATACTTTTTAAAGACAAATCTGGTACATGGTGTCCATATGCAGGTTATGAATGGCTTCTTAAAAAAGGGTTTGCTGACTACCAGAGCTATAAGAATGAAAAATCAAAACCATGTCTTAAATGGACTGAAAAAGGCAGGAAATGGATTGTTGAAAATTATAACCAGTGGGTAAATAACTTAACAGCCTGATTTATAAATATTAACATAGCAAAGATTTTTTTTATTTATGTCACATATTAGCCAGAAGAAAAGGCAGGTGGGTATATGCAATGGCAAAAGATTTAGACATAGTTGACAGGCAGCTGGAATTAGGGATGGTAAAAACAATAACAACAGGGAATATCCTGAATTATGTTGAATTATTGTTCAGCCCGAATGTAAAATCACAGTTTTATTTTAATGAAAAGGACAATGTAATACAGTTCTGTGTAAAAGACTGTGACCTGGGGGTTGCAGGTTTTAACTGCATCTTAGATAAACAGACCCTTAAAAACCTTATATATAATTTAAGGGATCTGCATAACCAGCTGGATAACAAATACGGGGATATATAACAGGAAGAAAGGGGCAGAAATTATGAATTTTTCTGAAAAAATTGATATTGACAATAATGTTGTCAAATACATCTTAAAGGCCAAATACAATGAAGAACCAACTGATGAGGAATTAATGGAGATTGAAACATTGCATGACTATGTACATAAAATAAAGTTCAGCGAAATTGATTTTACGGCAAATGTTGACATGTCTTCTGGCACACCAGCTGTTACAGACGCAGAAGCAGGTGATACTGTAGTGGAAATAGCATTAGGCAAAATAGCACCAAAAGAATATGTGCTTGATGAAAATTTTGAAGTTTCATTTTCTATTGATGCGGGGCGCATACCTGACTCCGAATTAAATGATGTTATTAAGACAAAAACAATTGCAAGCCAGGCGAAAATGGCAGTGTTCCAGGCAAAATTAAAAGAAAAAGTCATTGAAACACTTAATGAAATGAGGAATGAAGATAATTCATTTGAACAGGAGACAGAAATTATTTTATAAATAAACGGAGGATTTACATATGTATGCAATTTTAATTAAGGACAAACCAGGTTTATACCGTTTTCTTAGTGTAAAAAAAGAAATTATGAAAGAAACCATAACGCAGGTAACAGACCCTGATACAAAAGAAGTAAAAGATGAATCTACTTTTACTGGGACAGGTGAGTTCCAGACAGTACGCTTTGAAACAGAGGACAGGGATGAGCTGGAAAACAAATGTGTGGAAATTTTAGGCACATACAACAAAAATGAGTTTATTCCAATAAATACCGAGCCGTTTAAAATGGACTTAATCTGGGATTCTGAAAATACAGCAGAAACAGTATAATGTTTTTTAAAGCTCATTAATATACTCTTTTTTTAATATATAGAGAGCCATCTTTTCTGGTGGCTCTTTTTATATTAATTTAAAAAATAAAAACAGGATAAATAAACAGATATTATTACCTGGCATGGGATGGTTAAATCCCAGGATTTTATTCATTAAGATTCCTTCAGGAATGGTTGTTGCCGCAGCCATTCCATGCCAGGTAATAATCCCGTTACCGGCAAGTAACGTAAACCAGTATTCAATACCCACTGCTTGAAAAAATTGTTTCATTTATAAAATAAGTTTATTCATTATATATATTTTCAACAGTCATTTTTATGGCTGTTTTTTTATTTATAAAAATATTTCAGAAAGGACGGTGGCAGATACGGCTGCTAAGAAAAATATTAAAAAGAAAACCTGTCCTATATGTGGCAATGAAAAAAGTATTGCCACCGAATTTTATAAATCTTCCAGCCCTTTGTTTGCACTTGACGGCTGTGTGCCAATATGTATCCCGTGTGTAAAAGACAATGTAACAGATGAAGATGGTTCAGTAAATAAAGACAAACTTAAAACCATGTGCCAGCGGCTTGACAAACCTTTTTATACAGATGACCTTAATTCTGCATTCCTGCAAAGCAGGAAAGAACACAGTTACCTGTCAGATGATGAAGTCCAAAAAAACGGCAGGGAAATCATTGGGCTGTATTTCAAAAACATAAATACATTGCGGCAGAACAAGGATAAATGTTTTTCTGATTCTGAAAAAGATAATTTTACACATAAAACTACAAACTGTGGCATTAAAGCCAGGAAAAAAGGGATTCCCCCTGTATATACTGGCATTGCAGGGAACGGGGTATCCCAGACAGTACCAGACAAAAAACAGGGTGCAAAAACCAGGTGGACAGAACAGGACAAACAAAACAAACAGTATGCCATTGATGTTATAGGTTATGACCCTTTTGAGGAATACCCGGAGGAAGGGCGTAAATTCCTGTTTAACCAGCTGTCCCCGTATCTTGAGGATGATTCCAATGCAGATGATGCTTATAAACTTTCACAGATATTACAGATTATTAAAAACAATTACCAGATTGATATTTATGATAAGAAGATGTTCCAGCTTGACCCTTTAAAAGATGCTGAAAAAATTAAAAAATTAAATGACATAAAAAACAAACTGGTACAGAGCAATGACAAAATTGCAAAGGAAAATGAAATATCTGTAAAAAACCGTTCCAATAAAGATGCAGGCAAATCAACCCTTACATACCTTATGAGAGATTTACGTGAAAAAGATTTTGACAAAGCCGAAGCAGATTATTATGACCAGCTGCGTGGGACAGGCACACAGTGGGCGGCAGACATGTCTATAAAAGCAATCAAGCAAAATGGCATGTTTGATGAAAATGACAAAAAAGAAATTTATGAAATGCAGCTTGACATGATAAGTTCCCTTAATAAAGAAGTTGATATGTTAAAGGAAAAATTACGTGTGCTGACAATTGAAAATGACAGGTTAAAAGCAGGTGTTTAGGAATGGCTTACAGAAAAATTAAACGCCTGCTTTCTGACAGGAAAAGGAAAATATGTGAGCTGGACGCAGAAAGCATTGCCTATTACCGCCGTAACCCGTGCATTGCAAGTGAAGACCTGCTTGGCATAAAGTTAATTGACAGCCAGAAATATATACTGCAAGAAAGCTGGAACAAACCGCATGTCCTGTGGTGCTGCAGCCGTAACTTTGGTAAATCATTCCTTGGTGCAGTATTTATGGTACTGAAAGCCATATTATATGAAAACCAGGCAATATATATTGTATCCTCTGTCGGAAACCAGAGCAAGGAAACCTTTTCAAAAATTGAGGAAATTGTCTTAAGGATTGGAAAGACTGCTGCTTCCATTGGTTCACTGCAGGACATTGTTGAAAAGGAAACTGTCAAATTCACAAATAATAAAACAGGTTTCCAGCATAACCCTGAAAGTTTCCATGTCAGTTTTTATAACGGGAGTGAAATATTTACACTTAACGGAAAACCAGATAACAACAGAAGCAGACGTGCAACTTTGGTATTTTTTGATGAAGCAGCATTCTCTTCTGATAAATTAATTGCTGTATGTGAAGCTTTTGCCACACAGAACACAGAGTTCAAAACCTCTACTGATGACATGTTCAACCCTGAAACTGAAAAAAGGAAATGCCCTACACAGCTTGTTTATGCTTCTTCACAGGATGATATGTGTAAAATGTTTTATAAACATTATAAAAATTTTGCAAAACATATGTTAGCAGGTGACAGGGATTATTTTGTTACTGATATGACCTGTGAATGTGCCATTACTACTTATATGGGAGGGAAACTGTTTACCCCTCTCCTTACCAGGGACAAGGTAGAGGCGGCAATGAAAGCAAACCCTGATAAAGCCAGGCGTGAATATTACAACCAGGCTACAAGGGATGGCGGTGTAAACCAGATTGTAAAATGGGGTACAATACGCAGGAATGAAACTTTTTACTTCCCACAGCTGCACTTTGAACCTGGTGTAAGGACAGCACTGGCATTCGACCCTGCAAGGACTACTGACAACTCAATTTTAAGCATTATGAGGATAAAGAATGATGAAAACTGGGGTTATACAGGTGAAATTGTCAACTGCATAAATTTTGTAGATGCAGACAGTAAAAAAGGATACAAACTGGATTCAAACAGGCAGTTAAAGGGGATACGTGAAAACCTGCTTTTATATAACGGCCTTGCAAATGATTATGACAACATTGATATCCTGCTGGTTGACCAGGGTTCAGGAGGTGGCGGCACATCCACATATGCTGACGGCCTTCTGAATGGCTGGACTGATCAAAACGGAAGGAAACACAGGGGGCTTATTGACAAGGGGCATGACATATACAAAGATTATGACCGGCTTTATCCGGATGCAGTCAACAAGTTGAAACTGTTAAGCCCCAGGAAATACAGGACACAGATGGTTGAAGAATTTATTGAACTGATGGATTTAGGGGTCATAAAATTTCCATATGAATATAAGAATGAATTTATATCTGTTACAAAACAGGTAGATGATGATACCCAGAAAATAGAACAATACCAGCTGTCTTTAGATGAAATTGTAGCCTTACAGAGCATTGACATAATGAAAAATGAAATAACTGCTATTTATAAATATGAAAACGCTGAAAAAACTTCATGTTCTTATGCTTTGTCAAAAGAAAAAGAAAACGACCCGAATTTCCATGATGACAGGTTTTATACCATAATAATGCTTGCGCATTATTTATATGGTTTAAGAAGGGGGCAGATTATTACACCAAAGAAAAAAACAAAACCACATACTGCTGTCCTTTCCATGGCACGCAGGCCGTCACTGGCAAAGGCATACTGATATTTATATTATATAAAAAAGGAAAGAAGATGGGAAAAATAAAAACAGAAAAGACAAGGGACAGTACAGCCAGGCTAACAGACGGGCAGGCTTCTGCTTTACATAATGCAGATAAACAGTCATTTGAAAATTTTACATCTGGCAAATCAAAAACTATGGATTTTGCAGCCATCAAACGTTTAGTAATAAGTGAACTGGCATTAAACAAATCCATACAGCCACAGCGTATCTGTGGTGTTTCAAGAAAACAGATACTGAATATGTGCCAGTACCCTGAAAGGTATGGCATACAGATATTAAAATTAATGGATTATATGTACCAGAAATCAGGATATATGCGCAGGCTGGTGGATTATTTCTCAAACATGCCGGAACTGCATTACCATATTGATACTGAGGTTACAGATATTTCATTCTTTAAAGTTAAGGAAGAAACACTGAAAAAAAATTACATTAAATTTGCTTCCCAGTCCAGCAAATTCAATCTTGCAAATAATATCCACGACATCTCCAGGAGAATGTACCTGAATGATGCCTGTTTTGCATTTGTAATTGAAACCGGGCTGGATATATCATATTTTTTCCTTGACCCACGTTACTGCCAGATTACAAAAAATATATGTGGCAATGTTTATGGGTTTGCAATAAACAGGGGTTTATTCCAGGGCAGTTATTATGAAAGCCTCCCACCAGAATTACAGGAATTAATAGAACATTCAAAAGAAACCTCATACAATAACCTTGTGGATATACCTTATAAAAATGGTTTCTGCCTGAAATACAACAATAACTTTATACACCTGTTCCCGCCACTGTTCCCTATGATAGCAAACATACTGCTGGTAGATGAATACAAGGATATTGCCAAAAGCAAAGCTGTTAATGATGCATACAAGCTGTTAGTCCTGCCTGTGCCTATGGAAAACGGGGAAATTGCCATGGATGAGAAAATGCTTTACCCATATGTTGAAACAGCATGTAATGTGGTACAGGAAAACATTGGTGTACTGCCCTACCCTGGTGATGTCAAATCAGTAGAATTTTCGTCCAGCAATTCTGATGACAGGGACAAGGTTGATGATGCAACATCACAAATGTATGCAGAACAGGGCGTAAGCGAAGCACTTATGTCTGGTGCATCAAGCGGGTCTGAACTGAAACTGTCAATTACAAATGACAGTGCTGATATATTCAGGATTTACCGTATGCTGGAAAACTGGGTCAGCTTACAGATGAAATTACGGGATTATTTATATCCATCATACCAGTTTGTTTACAGGATAATGGACATAACTGTATTTAACAGGAATGAAGTAATTGATGAAGAATTAAAACTTTCACAGGCAAGCCTCCCCAATAAGATGAAACTATGTGCAGCGGCAGGGATAACACCTGCGGCAATGCTTGGGAACACTGTTGTTGAAGGGGTTATATTCAAAGACATACTGGATATGTGGCAGCCATTGCGTAGCAGCTATACACAGTCTGGTGATGGCACAGGTGAAAGCGGCAGACCAGAGGAAGAAGACACTGGAATAAGTGAAGTTACTGAAACACAAAGAGAAAACGGAAGCAACTCCACTGAAAACAGGATATGAAAATAATAGTATTTACAATTTTTTTATATGTTCTAATAATCCATCCGGTACATACTGTTGTATAAGTCCACATCCGGGGCATACATGATAATAAGAAGTCAGGTTTCCATAACGGTCCCTTATTCCAAATCCATCACCTTTGCTTATTAATATGCATCCTTTTACAAGCATATTTTCGTTTCCTAATTGTTTCATTTCAATTTAGAATGGATAAAAATTTATGACATGTAAATATTGTGGTAAAGAAATAACATGGGATTTATTTACATACAAAATGGAACCAGACCATGAAATTCCGGTTCCTGTCCCAGCAATTTACAATGGATATACAGATATCCCTATATGTGGAAAATGCAATACAGTAATTAATTATAAGGATTTGCCAGTTGGAAGGTTTTTAGAATGGCTGGATGACTGTACTGGCACAAAGGAAGATACTGGAAATTTAAAAGGTAAAGCCCTTATCCGTTATTTTGGATTAGACAAATTATTAGAAACAAAGAAAGAGGGGGTGGTTAAAAATATGGGTGAAATATTTATAGAAGACAAAAACAAGGCTGATACCCTCCTGTCACTTGGTTTTAAGTATACAAAACGAAACATTGGCGGCAGGGAAATATTTGTGTTTATCCAGACAGATGAACTTATGCAGGAACTAAACTCAAAATTTGGGCATGGTTCTTTTTTTATTGATAAAACACTGAAATTTTAAACAAGCAGTATTTGAACAATTTATACAATTAATAACAAAGGGTGCTTAAATTACAGGCACTCTTTTATATTATAAAAATTACAGACAAGGAGGAAAATATAATTGGATTTTAATAAAAACCAGACATTAAATTTCACATCAAAATTATCTGGTTTTGAAATTGTAAACCAGGAATTTACCAGATGTAAATGCTATATGCTTGCAACTGGTGACAATGCAAACGGTTCTGATATTACACTGGAATCTGTTAAAAAGGCAATGTCCAGGGGGGAATTTGACAATAAACCTGTAATAGCCCACCTGTATAAAGATGAAGAAAACGGCTTATGGCGTGTAGGAGGGCATGACTCCAGGTGGGTAATTACTAGTACATCTGTTGAAATCATAAATGAATGTATCCCTTTTGGCATCATACCTGAATCATCAGGGTTACAGTTAGAAGAAGTCCTGGAACCTGACGGGATAACGGTAAACACGTACCTTACGTGCAGCATACTTCTCTGGACCGGGCGTTTTAATATTATGGACGCTGCCTACAATGATGATATTTATTTTAACCAGAGCTGTGAAATAACAGTAAATGAATACCACTGGAAAGAAAATGATATCATTGCCATAGATGATTTTACTTTCAGTGCTTTATGCCTGCTTAATAAATCTGATGACGCATCTAAAAATGTGCGCCCGTGTTTCCCGTCATGCCGGGTTGAAAAAATAAAAGGTTTTTCTGTTAATACAGAACAGTTCCAGCAGAATTTTGCAATGATGCTTGAAAAACTGGGACAAAATGGAGCAGCCGGCACTACTGCACCTGTTAAAAACAAACAAGCTACGAAACAAATGGAAGGAGAAAAAGGAATGGATTTTACAAAAATCATTAAAGCCCTTTCAGCACAGACATACAAAAATGACAATGGACAGGAAACCTGTAAATACAGGCTTTTAAATACAACAGACCGCAAAGTTCTTGTGCTGGACATGGAGGATTACAAACCTTACGGGTTTAATTATGCAGTTTCCCATAATGATGGCAATACAGATGAAGCTGTTATTATTGATTTTGAATCTAAAATAGCAATGTCTTTATCTGCTACAGACAAGATTGTATCTGAAGGCTTTGAAGAATTCAGCATTAAAAATGAAATTGACACAATAAAGGAAACTTATTACAAAAGAAACGTGGAAACCAAAATCCAGGAAGTGTCTGCCCAGTTCCAAAAAAATTATGACAGACTGGAAAAGGCTTATACTGACCTTGAAAAATCATATAACATTATGCAGGGAAAACTGGATATTTATGAACAAAAAGAAAAAGCGGCTGAAATGCAGCAGCACAAAGATGAAATAGATGCCCTTGTTGACAGTTATGCTGACAAACTTGGCAGATACCCGGCTTATCTTGTTTACAAGGCCAACATTGACCAGAAATATGAACTGTCTAAAGAACAGGTTGCACAGGAATTAATGATTATGGCTGGCAAGTTCTTTACAGGCACCGGAAAAACTCTAAAGAAATTTGCATATGTACCACCAGAATCAGGTGTTGCAGGTACTGGCAATGACCAGGTACATAAAAGATATGGCCATTTTCTTGATAAATATTTATAGAAAACAAGGAGGAATTTTTAAATGAAGAACAGTTATATGACAGTTGAAACTACTTTTATGCCTGGCTGCGCATGTTTTTCTTTCCAGTCAGACAAAGATATCCAGAACGGGGCAGTTGTAGGCAAAGGTGAGCTTATAGAAGGTGAAAACAGTATTTATGCTGCAACAGATGATTATTCGGGAGGCATGTACCTTGTGGCTAACCCTGCATGGGATTACGACACTTCAAGAAGAGAAAACCAGAATGAGGAAAACTTTATTAACAAGGCAGGCATACCATTCAGGGTTTATGAATTGAAAAAGGACAGGAAATTTACAGTTGGCAACCTTCCTTCGTCTGTTACTCTTAAAAAGGGTGATTTTGTAGAATTTCAAGATGGTACATATGCAAAAGCATCTGGCACACAGTTAAAAGTAGTTGCCATAAAAGAAGGCGGTTTCCCGTTCTTTGTGGGTTCTTATGGTACACCTGCAGATGGTGACACTGCAAATGAATATGGCTATACTGCTGGCACAAAAAATACAAAATACACAATAGAAGTTATGGCTTAATTAATACAGGAGGGGTAAATATAATGAGATTTGATTTTGATATAAACGGTTTAGTTGCGTTAATAAATGACGGGCTTAAAAAGCAGGTCAGCATTTACAGCCATAGTGAAAAAGCTTCCACTTATACAGACCAGGCGGTAAGGGAAGCTTTTTTTGAACTGCTTGGTGAAGAAAAACTTACCTGGCAGAATTTCAGGAATTACCATAATGAAATTTTTACCATTATGGAAAATGTGCTTAAAGTGAACCTTCCTGGTGCATGGGAAGACTCTGAAGTCTATAAGCAGTTTGTTGAAGTCAAGCGTGGTGATTTAGGTGAGGAAAACGACTTCTATATTGAAGACAATTCAATACTGGTCGTATCAAGTTTTTCAGGGAACCACTGGGACACAGACAGGCAGAAAATCACAGGGGGAAAAAGTTTTTCTGTGCCAACTTCATGGATTTATATACGTCTTTACAATGACCTTGAAAGGTTCCTTACAGGCAATGACAGCCTTGCAGGTATGCTGTTAAGGATGCAGACAGCATTACAAAATGAAATTGACGCGCGCATCTATGCAGCTTTTAACGGGATTGGGACTTATCTCCCTGCAAAGTTTAAGGAAACCGGTTCTTACGACAAGGGTACAATGAACACCCTTATTGAAAGGGTGCAGACTGCTTCACAGAAAAATGTTGTAATTGCTGGTACAAGGACAGCACTTTCACATGTTACAGAGGGTATAAACACAGCATGGATTTCAAATTCGCAGAAGGAAGAAATGGCTACCAAAGGCATGGTTTTAGAAAACCTGGGGCTGCCTGCAAAAGCAATCGTAATACCACAGGCATTTATACGTGGGACATACGATTTTAAGGTAAATAATAATGCAATCCATGTGCTTCCTGAAGACAGCAGGATTATCAAGCTGTTCTATGAAGGTGATGTACGTGCAAGGGATTTAGGAGAAAAAGATACCCATGACCAGACAATAGACAGCCAGGTACAGGTAAAATGTGGTGTTGGCATTGTATGCGACAGCATTACGGGGCTTTATGAAGTTGCCTGATTAAATTAAATAAAACAAAAACTGGACATCTGGACAAAGGTGTTTTTTTAATGCCTTTTTCCAGGTGTGTCCAGCAAAACCATAAGGAGGTTAGACAGATAATGGATTTTGATAAAATGTCAACTGATGAACTTAAAGAATATGCTAAAACAGCTGGTATACCTGTAGGGAACAGTGGCAGGGATAAAATAATTGAAAAAATAAAAGAAAAAGAAAATGGTACATTGCAGCCAGATACAGAAGACAGTATCCCGGATACATCCCCGCAATACAATAAAAGGCCTTCTTCTGCCTCACTGGTAGATTCCATCAGCAGCGGGATTGACAGCCTTGACATGGCAGACAAAAACAATGAAATTGTAACCGAAGACCTGCCTATTGACACATTAATCCCTGTCAAATCAATTACTTTTGGCGGCCTTACATATAAATCACGTACAAATAATGCAATTTTCAGATGGAACCAGATTGGTGCAGTTGAATACATGACTGTTGCAGAATTAAATGAAATGAACAATTACAAGAGGGATTTCCTTAACAGGCCGCTTGTAATTTTAATGGATGAAAGGGCTGTCAGGAAATTCAGGCTTACACCTGTCTATGAAAATGTTGCAAGGATTAATGATTTGCAAAGCATATTTTCATCAGGCATGAAAGTAATTGAAGCTTCTGTAAACAAGGCACTTGCTGTAAATATGAGGGACATCCTTATATCAAAGGCAAGCCAGATGATAAAAAACAGGACACTTGTTGATATAAATGTCATAAGGTTCCTTTCAAGGAAATTACAGTATGATTTTGACGGGCTTTTAGAAACAGTACAGGAAGATTAAATTAAGGCAGGTGGGCATATATGGCTTATACAGGTTACAAGGAACTTGCAGATAAATTTTTTGACAAAATAAAAGACCACAAGTTCCTGGAACTGCCCCCTTCCACTGCCTATGCCATTGCATACAGCTATATCCCGAAGGCATGTACCCTTTACCAGTCATGCACACATAACCTTGAAGACAGGGACAAAAATGTAGACAGTTTCGGGGGCTTTAATACCAGTTTAAGTGACACAGATATTGAAATACTTTCCAATTACATGGTAATAGCATGGCTGGATTCTGAATATATCTGCACACCAACAGTACTAAAAGCACGCCTTTCACCATCAGACTTTAAAAGCCTTAACCTTCCGCAGAGCCTGGGCAAAGCAATGGAGCTACGTTCCATGTTGAAAAGAGAAAATGACCAGCTTGGCATTAACAGGTCATATGGCAGTTCTAAGATTTTCAGCATGGTGTCTGGCAGGAAGAAGGTGTAACATGGGGCTGAAACTTATGAAGACCCGTGCCCGCCAGGACGGCAGCTCTCTTTATAATGCACAGGTTAAAGATGCACAGGATATCCTGGCTTATGGTTTTACAGATGATGTTTCATATAACCCGCATATGGTAATTTATAATACATTAAAGGATATCCCTATTAAAATATATGACAAAAAATACAGTGCTTCCTACGGGACTACTGCAAAATTCCTTACACTGCATACCTGCCCTGCCAGCCTTGGGGAACTGCTTTATGACACTGTAAAAAATGAATACTGGCTGTGCATTGAATCATATGATGTGGCAGGTATCCACTGTGAGGGGAAACTTGGCCTGTGCAACAGGTTCATAAAATGGCAGGAAGCAGACGGCTGCATACAGGAAACCCCTGTCATATCAAGGAATGCAACACAGTATAATAACGGGACATATGAGGATAAAGTTATAAGGCTTGGTTCAGACCAGGTTTTACTGTATACGCAGTTAAACAGCCATACTGTGAAGTTAGGCCGTGGCACTAAATTTTTTATTGGTGAAAACAAGGAAAACCCGGCTGTATATGAACTTACAAAACCTGATACAGCTGACTATTCATATATGGGAAAAGGCGTGGCGGCTTTTATGGTAACAGAGTGTGCCTATACACCTTCAGAAAAAGAACTGGAACTTGGTGTATGTAATTACCATGCACCAGATATCCTGTCTGTTACACCGCCACATAATAATACTGCATCTGGCATAACTGCTGTAATCTCAGGCAGCACACATTTAAGGAAATCCTATAAACGCATATATACGGCATCCATTAAGGACGGGAATGGCATTGATGTTCCCTGGGAAGACCACATTTTCAGCTGGAATATAACTGCCGGTACAGATATAATACAAAACAGGCAGGGAAACAAAATAGAATTGCTTGCTGTTAATGAAGGGCTTTGTGGTTCTTCTTTTTTATTGCAGGTATGTTCTGGCAGTGAAGTTTTGTCAGAAACAGAAATATATGTAACAGGTTAAACATGGAGGTGGTGTATTATCCCGAATTTGTATTATGCAGCTGCTTATAAAAATAAAATCATTAACCTTTTGCTGGACAATGAAAATTTTATAAAACTTTTAAGCCCGGAACCCCCTGTATGCAAAAGGCTTGATGTCACAGATGTGCTCCTTGGCGGCAGGTGGGTTTATGGCGGTGTTGTATATGAGGAACAGGGACAGGTTTTTGACTACAATTTTGTATCTGACATAACATCAGATGAAAAAACTTTTGTATTTGTAGAAACTGACATAGATACAGTTGACAGGAACATGTTTATGGATTTTAACCTGTATGTATGTATTTTTACATCTAAAAACCTTGTAAGGCTTACAGACGATACATCACCATCTGTAAAACAGGTAAGGGACATGGGGTATTTTGCAGATGTATATGCCAACCGGGTTGATGTATTATGCGATATTACAGACAGGATTTTAAATGGCGGGAAAACATTCCCCGGCATTGGCAGTTTAATGCCCGCCCCAAGGAAACATGTTACGATTTACTGCCCTAACAGCAAGTATTATGGCAAATGCCTCAGATACAGGATTTCCAATTACAATGATGGTGGTGGCATGTGTGGAAATTAGCAAAGAGAAATTACAGCCTTTTATCATTTTTGATAAAGAAATTGAATATAACAGCCAGGTAACATTATACCCTGTAAAAATGCAGGACATACTTTCATTCCAGCAGTACCAGCAATCCTTTACAGTGCGTAAAAATGCAGTATTCCATGAAAAAGAAATCATTAAAATGGAATACCTTGATTTTATTAAGTATGCCTGCCGTAATATACAGCTGGCACAGGATTATGACATGCCTTTCCTTCCGTTTTATTATGATTTTGCAATAAACATGTTACAGCTTGCGTGTGGGAATAATGCACAGATAGAATATAACCCTTCTACCCTGGATTTCACAATAAATGGTTTCCCCATAACCAGCAGTGTCTTTGATGACCTGCGTAAAATTATAATTTTACAGAATGACATTGACTTTGACATTGATGAATTTATAAACATAGATACTGTCAATGCACTTGAAAAAGCAAGGGAATTTGAATCCAAAAAGAATAAAGATAAAGCAGACATTGAGGATTACATAGATTCCCTGGCAGTTGCCCTTAAAGTTACAGGGGAATATGTTTCAGGGCTGCCTGTAAGGAAATTCTGGCGGTATATAAAACGTATTAACAAGCATGAAGAATATAGTGCCTGCCGTTCAGGGCAGATGAGCGGGCTGGTCACATTTAAAGAGCCGCTCTCCCACTGGATGACAGGCATTGAAACAGATGGCAGGGACAGCAGCCTTATAGCAGATGAAGAAGCAGTCAGGAACAAAATTGGTTAATGTTTTGTTCTTTTTTTATTATAATTATTTATTTCCAGGAGGTAATAAAATATGCCAAAAAATATTTACACAGAAAAATCAAAAGATTTTGTAGTATCCACTGCGGATGTTGCTTTTTTCCATAACGGGCAGCTTGCATTCACAGGGAACACCTCACTTAACACTTCCATTGCTGTATCCATGGAAGACGCTGAAATTACTGGCGGCAAGGGCAGCAAAACACTTTACAAGTATAAATATGGAAGAAAAGTTGCACCTTCCATTGAAATGGCAGAATGGAAACTTTCATATATTGCTGCAAATTTAGGCACACCTATTGTTGAGGGGCTTAAAGACGTGTATTCAGTTGCTGAGTGTGTGACCCTTGTCAAAGGTGTGGGCATACTTAAAAAAGTCCCTGCGGGAAAAGTGTTCATTGAAAAAACAGACGGTTCAACTGCCGAAGTCACACCAACAGGCAGCACTATTCTTGTAGGCAGTGAAGACGGCACAATAAATGCCACATACCAGTACAACACAAATGTGAAGAGGGTCACAATTGATGCAGAAACATCACCTATGATTGGTGAGCTCATCCTTACAGCAGACAGGCACAACAACCAGAAGGGCAAGATTGGTGAACTCCAGATTGACATACCATCATTCCAGCTTTCAGGTACATTTGACATAACACTTGAATCGGGCGGTTCCGCAACAACAAAACTTGACGGTGATGCACTTGCAGTACCAGGCCTTACATGTTCTGACGGCCTTGTTTATGGTTATGTCACAGAAATACCGTCAGTGGAATCTGCGGTAAAAGTTTCTGAAATTGCTGCAACCCCTGCTGTTGTAAACCTTGCACCAAATGATACAAAAGAAATTTCTGTCATTGGTATTAAAGGGGGTTTATACAGCAATGTGGGGATTGCTGCCAGTGAATGTACAATTACAACTGATGACCCTGCCATTGCAACCGTTGCAAATGGCGTAATTACAGGGGTTTCAGCAGGAAATACACTTGTAAACGTTGACTATAGCGGGATTAAAGATGTAATAAAAGTAGTTGTAGCCTGACATTAATATACGGGGAATGGGACAGCAGATGCCATTCCCTTTTTCAACTGGAGGTAATAAATGGCAAAAAAAGAAAATGAAGATATTAAAGAAACTAAATATAACAGCAGGTTAAATGTAAAAGAATCAGGGACAAAACCAGCAGAAACAAAAGAAGAAAATACCACATTAAAAACAGGGGCAGATGAAGAAAAGAAAAATCCAGGAAATCTTAATATTAACAAGAATTACAAAATGGAAAACTGCAAAGTCCTGGCTTTTAATCCTTCCACTAAAGAACTGGATATTGAATTTAAGGGTTATGGAATCAGGTTACATTATCCTGGTGTCATAAATTCTGCTTATATTACTGTCCGTTATTATGGTGAAATAGGAAAACCTGGTTTTAAATGCCAGGTACAGGAGGAAGAATGTGTACACACTGTTATGAAAAATTTGTAAAGCGTACTGGTAAAACCATGCTTCTATGTAAATTACGTGCCAGTGAAAGTACAAATGAAACCGGGCAGTTATGCTGTTTCCAGTATTTCTGCCCTGACAAAGACAGGTATGTGGCTGATGACAGGCAGGATACAGAATGTAAATTTTATAAATAACAGGAGGGTGTCTTTATGAAATTAAATTTAAAAGTAAGGTTTAAAAACCCTGTATTTATTGTACAGGTAATTCTTGCAGTCCTGGCACCAGTCCTTGCATATGCAGGGCTTACAGTACAGGATATCACAAGCTGGAAAGCTTTAGCAGGGATTATTGTTAATGCTGCCAGCAACCCGTATGTCCTTGGCCTTGCTGCTGTAAGTTTGTGGAATGCGTTAAATGACCCGACTACAGCAGGCATAAGTGACAGTTATAATGCACTGTCATATACAAAGCCAAAAGAATAAGAAAGGATGGTGCCATATGGATAGAAGCAGTTACAGAAGCACTTAAAATAGACTATGCAGCACTGGTAATAAGCACCTGTATTATACTTGCCAGCGTGAAAGCCATTACAGGTCTTCTTGAATGGCTGTTAATTGAAAAACTTGGCATTGAAACAAAATGGGCAAGGAAGAAAAAACAGGAACATGCAATGCTTGTTAAAACCTCAAAGCATCTTGAAGAATTACAAAAAAAGCATACAGAAGATGTACACCAGTCAATAAGGCATGATGAAATAATTAAAAATGACCTGGCAAAACTTACAGAAACTGTCAATGGCATTGCTGAAACTTTAGAGCATATGCAGCAGAAAGAAAATGAAACAAAACTTAAAGAACTTAAGGACAGTTTAGTAAGGTATTACAATAAATATAAAAATTCTGATGGCTGGACAGAACTTGAAAAAGATGCTTTCTGGGATTTGTTTGGTGATTATGAAAAACGTGGCGGTGACGGGTATATACATACAATCGTTGAACCAGCCATGAGGGAACTGAAAGAAATTAAATGAAAGCAGGTGTTGGACATGCTTATATATGAAAACCTGACAACAGTAAACCGTACACTGGGAAAATACAAAAAAGGCTATATAGTCCTGCATTATACCGGCAACAGGACTGATACTGCAAAAGGAAATACAGATTATTTCAAGTCTGTAAACAGGGGTGCATCTGCTGATTACTTTTCAGGTGATGATGGCATTTATATGTGCGTAGACCCACAGAAAGCATATTCATGGCACTGTGGTAAAGATTACAGCGGAGGGAAAGCAGAATACCAGGGCATAGTGACAAATAAAAATTCAATTGGTATTGAAATGTGTTCAGTTAATGGAAAAATTACAGAAAAAACATTTAACCAGACTGTAACACTTGTGAAAAAGCTTATGAAAGAATATGGCATCCCAAAGAGCAATGTGATAAGGCATTATGATGTCTGCCATAAACAATGCCCTGGCTGGAAAGGCTGGCTGCCACCAGATGAAACATTATGGAAAAAATTTAAACAGGGACTTTCCGCCATTTCTAAACCACTGGACAGGGTAACACCTGGTTCCAAGGCAGAATATATAAAATGGGTACAGAAAAAATTAGGCATTAGTGCAGATGGCATATACGGGCAGGAAACCATCCGTGCCGTTGCTAAATATAAGAAACAGCATAATTTTGACAGCCACAGCGGAAAAGCTGTGGGAAAGAAAATGATAAAACAGCTAAGCAAAATTAAATAAGATTTTTAATTCACAGAAGACTTTTCACGTATATTACAACTGGAAAATACCTTTACTGTATTATTTAACAATTAATACAGCAGAGGTATTTTTTACTTGCCTGCAGCATTACTGCCCTCCCCCAGTCTGTTCCAAAGATACCGGAAGGGCAGTCTTGCTGGCATTTTTAATTATAGGAGAAATTTAAATGGCAGATACAAATACATTAAAAACAAGGATTGTACTTAGGAATGACATAAATACAAACCGTGAAATTTCCACACTTGTCCTTTTAAAAGGTGAAGCATATATAGATTACTATACAAAAACTGTTACCAATGATGATGGTAAATCTTCCACTGTCCCACAGCATAAAATATATTTTGGTGATGGTGTAACTGAATTAAAGGATTTAAAACCTTCCACCCTGACACCAGAAGAAACAGAACAGTTAATTGCAAACGGGGAATATGATATTTCTGCATCCCTTGTCCCTGCTGTGCCTGCTGATGGAACAAACGGCACAGAAGCACAAGAGGCATATGCAGAAATACAGATTGGCAATAAATCTGGAAGTTCCACAGATTCCATTTCTGTAAAAGGTGCAGGTTCTATCAAAGTAGAAGTTGCAGATGATACAATTACATTAAGTGACAAAGAACTGGCAGACAAAGTTGCAGATGTTGAAAATGCAGGTAAATTAACCATTGTCGAGGATACATCTGATACATCCTATGCAAAACAGTATAAGTTCTACCAGGGGACAAAGATTGAGAAAAAAGATGACGGCAGCGAAACAGAAGTGCCAGACAGACTGCTTGGCACAATATCACTCCTTAAGGATATGGTGGTTTCAGGTGCAGAACTGCTTAAAATCACACAGGAAGATATTGACGCCGGTACATATGACGGGACTGGTGTGACTGCACCATCAACATATATTGCCCTTACAATTGCAAATTCAGACAATACTGTTTTATACCTTGATGTCAAAACCCTCCTGAATGATTATGAAGCAGAACCCGGTGCAGAGGAAATACAGGTAATAATAAGTGATGAGCATAAAATTTCTGCTTCTGTTGTAAAATTAAAGACTTCCAAACTTACAGATGACCCGGACTGCACACTTATACTTGATGGCGGTTCATCTGTACAGTAACATGGCATGGCATTAAACAAAACACATGTTTTTGTATATCTGCTGGAATGGAGGAAGGCTGGCAAATGGAAAACAGGATTAAAGTAAAAATCAAGCAATGCTATGACACAGAAGAAAACTACATAACCAACAACCCTGTCCTCCTGGCGGGACAGCTGGCCTATACCAGGGATAAATACGGGGAATACAAAATCGGGGACGGGACACATTCCTGGAATGAATTAGAATATGTAAAGAATTATTTTATTGGCACTAAAGCTGAATATACAGAAGCTAATGATGCAGGTTTAATAAGGCCTGGAATGATTATATGTATTACAGATGATAACGATTACTGCAATATCCCTGTAGATGATGAAATGGATGAAAACAGTGAACATGTAGTACTTAATAATACTATTACAAAATATGTTAATACACATGATTTAAAAGATAACAGGTTAGCCTCTTCAAAATGTACATTTGATGGCGGGATACCTTTTGCTGGTGCTAAATCTGTTAGCGGATCATTAGGAGATTTTTTTACAGAATCCAGGTCAGGATTTTATACTGTAGTAATGAAAGATAGTAACAATACCTGGTATAATGTAATATCTAGCAGGCATAGGAATGGTGCTGATGATGGAAATAAATATGGATTAATGATAATGAATGCTTTTGCTGAAAATGCTGATTTAATATGGGATAAGCAGACTGCTAATGGATGGAGAGGACAAAGAACTATATTAGATAGTGGTAATTATTCAAATAAAATAACTGCTATTAATAATCAATTATTTACCAGTAAAGGCATGTATGTATCTAAACAGGCAGGTATAGCCGGTACACAGGGATATGTGAAATTTGCTGCTATAAAGATTAAAGCAGCATATGCTAATTATCCATGTGTATTTATACTTAGCGGACGCGGCAGACCTGCACCAATTATAGTATCAGTCCATTATCAGTCACATACTTCAATTACTCCTGATATTACCCAGTTTCTTCAAATAGGAGATACATCTTACAATGTATATATACATAATGAAGGTAATGGAGTATGGAGTTTATATGCTCCAAAAAATGAAGCATATGGAAGAATAGATATTTTAAATGAATATTATTCCAATGACCATTTTGAAGTAACTCATCCTGATGTTCAAGTAACAACATTACCTAGTGGATATGTTACCGCTGCTGTTGGTGGTGTTGCAGGATTTGCAAATGCATTAAGAGATTCACAAAATAACAGTACTACTACAGCAGCTTATAGCAAGGCAGGATTAGCATATAGTGAATATACATGGCTGACAGGATGGAATGGATATGAATTAAGAGCTGTAAATAAAAGCCAATATATGGGAGAAATTAGTGCCAATGGTTACTGGGGATTAGCACCTAATGGAGATGCTAATCAATGGTGCAGAACTACTAATCAAGGTATTATTCCTTACCAAGGTGGTAACAGAGGTGGAGGACACCAGTATCTTGGTACAGATACCTGGTATTTCTTTAAGAGTTATATTGACCATATGTTTGCAGTTGATTTAGATTTATTAGGTAATATTGTATCTTCTTTAACTACTTCCACATGGTTAAACGGTAATAAAGGGACAGCTATAATTAATTCTACAGCAGCGGGCAGTGGTTATAATTGTTTATTTAAAATGAACTCCCCAAATGGTGTATTTACAGCATCATCATACAGCGGGGAATTTGGATTGCAGTATACTGCCAATAGTGTTATTAATGCAAATAACAATAGTACAACTAAACGGGCTGTATTACTTAATGAATCTGGAAACAGTTCATTTCCTGGACAAGTATCTGCTGCTAATTTCTCTGCCGGGGGTTCATCTGCATTTACAACGGCTACTATTACAAATCTTACAGTAAACGGGTCTATGAGATTAAAAAATAGCAGTAATTATGGAATGAAGTTAAATTTTGGTGATGGAGATTATGTTTATTTATATGAAGATGTTGATGACCATTTTATTATACATGCTGGTAAAGGTATTAAATTAGACGGAACAGTAGAAACTAGTTATATTAGGAATCCTAATGCTGCAAGTAGTGGTTCTATATATCAAACTAACGTTGGAGCATTACAAATCAATTCTGGTGATATTCAATTGGGTGTATATAATGGATCAAATAAATCATTTAAATCAGATATTGATATTCAAATGGAATTTATGCAAAATTATATATATCCAAATGATAATACATATTTATTAGGTGGCAGTTCTAATCGTTGGCAACAAATATACGCTGTTACTTCTGGCATAATCACATCAGATAAAAGAGAAAAAAAAGAAATTTCTTATATATCTTCAGAATCAGAATTTGATGAAACTAAAATGGATAAAGAAAAATTCCTTGAATTTATGACGGGAATCAAACCAGTTATATTTAAACGGATTGATGGAACAAACAACAGACCTCATCATGGTATAATAGCACAAGATTTTGAAGAATTACTACAAGAGTTAGGAATAGACCATGCTGCTTTCATTAAATCGCCAGAAACAGAAAAAATAGAAGAGAAAGATGAAAATGGTAATATAATAAATGCTTATGAAAAACCTAAAGAAAATTGTGATTACCGTTATGGCATGAGATATGAAGAATTAGTATCAGATAATATCAAATTTTCTCAAATAACATATGAAGAAGTACAGGAATTAAAAGAAGAAAATACAATGCTAAAAGAAAATTTATCCGCACTAGAAAAGAAAGTAAGTCTGTTGCTAAATAACCTATAAAGGAAGGGGGTTTTATTTTTGTCTGTAAATATCCAGACTCCAGACGGAAGGCTTCACAGGGTAGCATCCATGAATGGTACAAATGACCAGCAGGCTGCTTTACAAACAGACAGTGAACTGTCCCCTGACAGTACAAACCCGTTAATGAACAGAGCCATATATGAACTGTTTATTAATTTGGAGAAAAGAATCAGTGCACTTGAAACTGCCAGTCCAAAATACACTGTATCATTTTCAGGGCTCCAGATACCTGGTACAGAAAACGTACTTATCAATGGCCAGGCATTTGACACTGGTATAGTCATTCAACTTGAAAAAAGGAGTAAATAGCGTCATCCAAAGAAGAAAAATTATGAAGAAAATTCCGAAGAAACTTTTTCATATTAGCCCATACCTTTTCAATAGGATTCAATTCCGGGGAATATGGTGGAAGAAATATCAATGTTATATTATTATTTCCAGCAATTTCATCCAGCTGTTTTTTACGGTGAAAAGACGCATTATCCATAACAATAACTGCATCCTCAGGAAGTACAGGCAAAAGAATTTTTTCAAACCATCCCTCAAAAAATTCACCAGTCATTGTAGTATCATACTGCATTGGTGCAATTATTTGTTTTCCGTATTTTGCAGCAACAATATTTGTATGTTTAAATTTTCTTCCCTTTATTTTGCCATAAACCTTCTTACCTCTTTTTGAATAAGCATATTCACGGTATAAATAACTGTTAATTCCTGTTTCATCAATATATACAATATTTTCTTTATTGATATCTGCCGTTTTCCCAAGATATTCCTTTACCTTTTCTTCTTTTTGCTCATAGTAACGCAGTGTCTTTTTTTTCGTGTTATTCCAAGTCTTTTTATTGCTTTCCTTACTGCTTCCATACTGCATCCAAATTCTTCTGCAGTTTCTTTTAAAAAAGCATCTGGGTTTTCTTCTAAAAACAATACCAGCTTTTCCGGATCAATTTTTTTAAACCCTCTTTTTAATGGTTTATTTGATAAATCACCTGTTTCTTTATATTTTTTAACCCACTGGCTTATTGTATTTATTCCTGCACCAAATATTTCACTTGTTTCTTTTAATGTATGTCCTGATTTATAATATTTTACTGCTCTTTCTCTTAAATCTTTACTATAACTCATATTTACATTTTAACATATTTTCTTCCTGATTTAAAGTGGAATTAGTATATCCCGGTAACATTAACAGGTTTATCATATGGTGATAAAGTAACCATAGAAATCACATGCAAAGAAGGTTATATATTTACTGCTGCACCATCATTGGATACAGCAGGTTCCACAGGAACGTGTCCTTCCCCGGAAAAAGTCACAGCCACCTGTCCTGGAACCAGTCCAGGAATGTATACATTAGAATTTACTGTAGAACAATCTTATGGCCCAATATCAATAAAAGGTACTGCCACTGAATTATACAGTTTCCAGTACAGGCAGTTTTTCTCTTTGGGTAACAGTATCAGTTCATTTAAAATTAATGGCATTGAAAAACCTGCCAGTACAGATTACAATACAGAATATATACTTAAAGGAAATAAAGTAATTTTAGAAATGACAGTACCTGAAGGATATATAATTGATTCTGGTTTAACTGCTGGCAATACTCCTGATGGAACTAATATACCTGGGTATACAAAAACTATATCTGATGATGAAAAAACATGTACAATAGAATTTACAATGGATAAACCATACAGCAGTATGATAATCCAAAATAATGTATATAAAGTATATACCTTAGATATACATAATGCTAATATAAGCAATATAAAGAGTATTACATTTAACGGGGATACAATTTATTCAGGTGATGGCAATACTTCTTCTATAATGGGTAATTTTGAGCTTATACAAAACCATGCTTATGATTTTATTATTACTGTAAGTGATAACTGTATATTTGATGATAACAATATGCCCTCATTTACCCCATATGCGCCAGGACAATTGGTCCCTTCAACAAGTCTTACAAAAATAAGTAATTCAAGTGTTAAACTTGCCTTTAAAGCAACAGAAGAATATGGTGCAGTAACACTTAATGCAGCTGCAGTTAAAGAAAAAGCAAAGATAACTTTCCACCATATAACAGGAAGCAATATTAAGTCAGCTTCAGTCAATGGAAGTGCCTGTACCGTAGCAAGCGGTGGAAGTTATATAAGCATACCAGCAACTGAATTTGATAAAGGCAGTACTGTTACTATTTCCTTAACATCTGCTGACAATTACGCTTTTGATGGTACTACAAGATATTCAATTACTAATTATGCTGGTACTGGCAGCAGTTATCCTGTCCCATCTTGTACTACAACATATGAAAACGGCAATAAGACATGTATTATTACATTTACAGCAGATAAGGCTTATAATGCTTTGGTACTTTCTGTTTCGGCTTCAGTAAAAGTTTCATATACTACATATAAAATATCAATACATTCTATAAATATAGGCAGCAATATAGAATCCATAACAATAAATGGAACAGCATTTACTGATTCAGCTAACAGGCCTTTAACACAACAATTATATAGTGGGACTGCTCCATTCAGTGTTACAGAAGGTGAAGACTTAGAAATCAGCATTAAAACCAGGGCTGGGACATCATTTGCTTCAAATCCAAATATTGTAGATTATAACAGTGGGTCTGCACTGGCATCAGCCAGCCAGCAAATTCCATATTCTAATTACTATGTAGCAAAGATTTTCTATACAGTAACAGCTAACCATATGATAATTATCAATGCTAGATAAAGTTTAACAGATATATTAACAGGATTGCCACTGGCAGGGATACATTTTATATCCCTGCTGTTTTAATGGAGAAGACTAATCATGCCTAAAAATGCAGGAAAAATTTTTGAGGAAGACATAAAGAAAAGCATTCCTTCTACATGCTGGCTGTACCGTCTGAGGGACAATGCCTCCTCTTTTTCAAAAGGGACTAACACAAGGTTTACAAGCAGCAACATATGTGACTATATTGTACTTGATGACCTGTCAAAAACGTTGTTCCTTTGGGAACTAAAAAGCACAAAAAACACATCAATGCCACTGGACATGATACGTGGAAACCAGATAAAAGGATTGCAGGAAGCCAGGCAGCATAACCTTGTTGCAGGCTTCCTTTTTAATTTCAGGAATGTGGATAATGACACATTTTTTATGGATATAAATAATTTTACTGCCATGTCCAGAAGTACCGGGAAAAAGTCATTCAATATAAAAGACCTTGAAAACAACAACGCAGTAAAGATAGAAAGCACCAGGAAACGTACCAGGTATACATATGACATAAAAAGCCTGGTGGACATGGTACATTTGTGAGGTGGTTACAGGTATGTATTCTTACGAAATACAAAAAATTTTAGAAACAAACGGTTACATTATAAGCCCTGGGATATACACAGAAATATGTGATACAAGCCCACAGATTAACCATATAAAATATAACCCGTACAGCAACAGCTTTATAATGGAAGCTGATGGTTACTGCTGGGACTTCACTGTGAAATAAGGAGAATATTTATGTTTGGAAAAATTAAAGGATATTTTATATACAGGAAAAATGTTAAAACAGTTAAAAGGGAACTGGCGCAGACTGCTGCTAATATTCTCCCGCTGTTTGCAAAAACTACATCAGAGGCACTGGATTTAGTAAACTTCATGTCACATGTTGCAAGTGAATGCGGGAAACTGGAAGGACAGGAATTAATCTCTGCGGTTACTGGCAGGATTGCAGACAAGCTTGAAACAGATGAAACAAGAATTTTTGAAATTATCCAGTATATTTTTACATTAGATATTAAGGATTTAAATAAGATTGTTACAAAAGCACAGGTAGAAACTTTGGATGCAGGGGATATATAAATGGCTGTCAGATTCAGTACATCTGCTGCATTACAGCAACATTTAAACGGCGTATGTAAAAAGGCTGTTGAAGATACTGCAAAAACAGCAGGTGAAAAATTAAAAGAGTGTATAAAGGAACAGTATTATGATGACCCTGGTTTTTACCCAGAGGTATATGAAAGGACTGGACAGTTTTTAGAACATGCTGCATACCAGTTATTGTCAGACAGTTCAGCTAAAATATATGTTGATACAGATGGTATGCACTATGGAAATAACTTTGACCCATGGCAGGTTGTATCATGGGCTTCAGAATCAAAGCACGGGGCAGATTATTACCAGACAGACACCACGGATTTCTGGACTGTTTTTACAGGCTGGTGTAACGAAAACCTTATCAATATCCTGAAATACAACCTTAGACGGTATGGGCTGAAAACCAGGTGAATACAAAAGGCAGGAAATATTTTATTTAAAAATATATATGAAAGGGGCTCTGACTAATGGAAAATTCAGACTTCCAGGTACTGCTGCAGGCAGTCATTGATGCCAGAGATGTACAGGAACAGCTGTCAAGGATTAATGATTTATCAGTACATATCAAGAAGTTAAATTTAGACCAGGCAGCAATTAACGGGTTAAGGGAACATCTGTCACAGAAAGGGATAGATTTAAACCTTGCTTTAGGGAACAGCAGCATGGCACAGGCTTCAAAAACCGGCCAGCAGATTGGGAAATTAATTTCTGACAGCGCACAGAGGGCAATAGACAATGCCAGTTCAAAATCAATTGGGAAATACTTTAAAATTGACCCTTCCACTTCCAGCCAGTTTAATGCAGAGATGGAAAAACTGGTAAACAAGTGGACAAACGGAAGAGGGAAACTGGCTGGTGTAAAAATAAACACACGTACTTCTTTTGATGAAAATGCAGGGAAGCAGATAGAAAGGCTGCACCAGGCAACCGTAACATATAAAAATGAATTAAATGAAGTAATCCAGAAAACCATTGCATGGAGAAAGACAGGGACAGGGTTTGGTACTGATGGAAACCTGCAAGATATATATGGTTTTGCAGAAACAGCCAGCCAGTATTCAAAATCACTTGACAATGCCACAGCAAAAACAAAAAATTTTGCAGAACAGCAGAAAAAAACTGTTACAAACCTTTCCAACCAGTTAAAACAGATTTACAGGGATGCAACTGACCCAAATGCTTCAAAACCAGTAAAGGACAGTGGCAACCTGGCCAGCCTGAAAACACAGTATGACAAGGTTACTGCTGCTATCAATAAAATGGGCTCTGTTTCTGGTTCTGCTTTTTCTGATGAACAGAACAAAGTCAATACATTAATTTCAGATTTGAAAATAATGGTTAAGGAATATAAAAATGCAGAAACTGTTGCCACTTCTTTAAGAAGCAAAGACCTGGCTACAGTTAAAAGCCAGTATTCCAGCAAGCTTGATGTTTTAACTACGAAAATGAAATCTTCTGGTGCTTATACAAAAGGGTTCCAGAACGGTGCAGACAATTTAAGGGATATACTGGCCAGTGCCACTGACGCATCCGGGCTTACAGCATTCCTTAACGGGCTTGATAAACTTGATGCTGGTTATAAACGTGCAAAAGCATCAGCAGAAGCATTCAACCGGTCACAGAAAGTTGGCATCAACGTATCAGGGCTGGAATCTAAGATTGCAGACTGGCAGCGCATCAGCCCTGAAATAAACAGTTTTAAAACAAATATAGATGGTGCTGGTGTCACAGTACAAAGTTTACTGGATGATTTGGGCAGGGTGGCTACACAAAGTGATTTTTCTGTTGCCAGTGCAAAAGTAAACGCATTTGGCAAGGCAGCAAAAGCCGCAGGGATTACACTTACTGAACTTGTTATTAATTCTGAAACTGCCACCAATAAAATAAATAAAATACAATTCCAAATTGATACTGGCGGTTATGAAGCTAAAGTAAAAACCCTTATATCCCAGACTATGCAGTGGACTGACGGGAACGGCAATGCAAGGATTAGTACAAATGCTTTAACACAGTCATTACAGAAATTATATTCTGCTTCAGATGCACTTTCAAAAAATAATTCTGTAGAAAACCAGAAGGCACTTGTTAATGCAGAAAAAGAACTGGATACCCAGATAAAAACTGTTACCAGTTCCATACGGAGCATGAATGCGGAATTTGCCAAGGATTCTGCCATTTCATCTTTGCACAGCCAGATACAGAAATTTTATGACAACAACAGTGCAGCACACAGGAAATGGGGAAGCCAGCTAAAACAGATGCTTGCCGAAACCTCATCCGGTGCAGGGCTTACAGCCCAGAGGGTAAATGAGATAAAGGCAGCCTTTAACAATGTAACAACTGCTGCACGCCAGGCAGGGAAAACAGGCAAAAGCTGGTTTGGGTCTTTTAAAGATGCCACTAAATTTTTAACTGGCTGGACAAGCCCTGCCTTTATAACAATGAAAGCAGTATCAGAAGTTAAAGAAGGCATAAATACAATTAAAGAACTTGATACTGCCCTGGTAGATTTAAAGAAAACCACTTCCATGACATCAGGACAGCTTGAAGGTTTTTACTATGATGCCAATGATACAGCCAGAAAAATGGGTGTTTCAACAAAACAGGTTATTGAACAGGCATCAGCATGGAGCAGGCTGGGTTACTCCAGTGCAGAAGCAGCAACAAAAATGGCTGAATATTCATCAATGTTTGCCACCATTTCACCTGGCATGGACTTAGATTCTGCAACTGACGGGCTTGTCAGTGTAATGAAAGCTTTTAAAATAGGCGGGAATGATGTAAGTGAAGTTGTTGACGGTATCATGTCCAAAATTAATATTGTTGGCAATACAAGGGCTTTAAGCAATTCAGACATTGTTGAATTTCTGAGGCGTTCATCTGCTGCTATGGCAGAAGCAAACAATTCACTTGAAGATACAATTGCCCTTGGCACGGCAATAACCGAAATCACAAGGGACGCTGCCAATGCGGGACAGGTTTTGAAGACATTAAGCATGAGGATAAGAGGTGGACAGCCATTGCCTCCATACAAGGAAACTTGTATGCTATGTGCCTTATAATTACATAGATGATAACTATATAAGTCAACGGATGATGGGACATCAAAGACTTAGGAAAGATTTATATTGCATTTTAGATAATGTTTATAACATTATCTTTTTTTATTTTATAAAAATATATTGCCAGGAAGTGATAAAATACCACAGAAATATACACAAACCGAAGCATACAAATTATTTAAACAACACAATTTGAAACCTTTAGAACCATATATTAATTGCAAGGTAAAAATGAAGTGCCTGAACAGCAATGGTTATATAGTTGATATTAATTTAGATGATGTAAAGCAAAATAAAGCAGGAAAATTATTTTCTAAAAATAACCGGTTTATATTAGACAATATCAAAAAATATATTTATGATGATACTGATGGCAGCTATGAATATGTATGTGGGGAATTTAAAAATGCGTATTCTGTTTTTGGTATTATACATAAAAAATGTGGAAGGGTTTTTTATAGTAAATGGTGTAATATATATAGAAATGCAAGCAAAAAAGAACCAAACAGGCATGGTACAAGGTGTCCTTTTTGTGCAGCATCACAATTAGAATCTACACATGCACTTATATTAAAACAAGTCTGGATGCATGAAAAAGATGGGACTGTTGTTGAAGATATGTCTTGTATTAACCCGGAAACAAACCACCCATTGCCTACTGATATTGTCAACCATACTGAAAAAATAGCAATTGAAGTCCAGAGCTGGTTTCACGATTTTAACAAAGGGATTATACTGTATTAGAAATGGTTAAACTATTTTTCCCTTATATAGAAAAAATTCCACCGTATATTGATTTTGGTTATTCTAATAAAATTAACGACGTCAGAATCCAACAAAAACTAAACAGTGGTATTTCTATAAGAGAAATAGCAAAATCTGAAAATTGCAAACCACATACAATATATGATGCTATACGGTATGGCCGTATTAGTTATCCCCCAGGTTATAAAAATAAATCATTCAGCCCAGTTGTACAGTTAGATACTGCATATAATTATATTTCAGAATATGAAAGCATAAAAAAGGCTGTTGATGCAACTGGAATAAAAAATATATCATCTGTATTATGTTCTAAAAAACATTACAGTGGCGGATATATCTGGTTTTACAAAGAAGATTATTACAATAATATAATAAAAAATGCAATATAAAAATCCCCAGAGACTGCGGGATATATATGGTAACATATATATTGAAGTTATCCTCCCTGCTTTTAGCGAGAGTAATATACAGTCCGTACTCACACAATAATCCCAAAACGAATGAAATGTGAGAGCCAGCCAGAAATGACTGGCCACCATATTATATTAAATAATATGGCCAGTAACCAGTCATGGTGAAAGTAACAGATTAGTATGACGAAGAAACAGAAGAATACATTGGCGGTGTTGAACAATTAGCAGGTGAAATTGCAAGCCTTACAAAAACTGCATCTACACCAGGCGGTATCAGCCTGTTTTCTGACGCTGCTAAAACAGAATATAAATCAACACGTGAATTACTTAGTGAAATATCTAAGATTTATGATAAACTTTCTGATAAAAACCAGGCACAGCTTCTTGAAGCCCTGGCAGGAAAACGCAACGGGCAGGCTGTTGCAGCAATTTTAAATAACTATGAGGCTGTAGAAGATTCATTGTATTCAATGGCAAATTCAGCAGGCAATGCAGAAGCAGAAATGAATACTGCAATGGATTCAATAGAATACAGACTGAACAGCCTGAAAGAAACTGGAACGGGAATAGCCCAGAACCTTTTTGGGCGTGAAGATATTAAGACAGCCATTGACGGCTTTACAAAACTTGGTGAAGCTGTTGAATGGATAACCTCAAAACTAGGACTGTTTGGCACACTTGGTTTAGGTGTCGGGCTGTTTGCTGGTATTAAAAACGTCGGTAGGGATAAAATGTTTTCCCTTAGTTTTAATTGTTTTATATGCCGACAGCATAGTTTTTAGTCCTTATGGCAAGGATAAGGACTGTTCTGTGCCTGTCATGTAATACATGGCAGTAAATAAAATCCGTGGCCCATCTGCCACGGAGGCCGATATGGCGTGAATACGCACCTTGTGGTAATACAAGGACGGGGAATCTTGTGCCTGCCACTATAATGTGGTACTAAATGAGATCCGCAGGGAAGCCTCACATTATACCCATCCGTATAATGACGGAACCCCCACTGTAATGAAATGGCTACAGCCACTTAGATGAAACGCTGGTGGAAGAATATACATTCGGGACTGGCTGGAATACAGCAGCATATTACCAGCAGAAATCTTACCTCCTGCTTCTGTATTATATTAGGACTCCCATTGCCAGAGTTGGTAAGAAGGCAATAATATAGGTATTTATTAAACATAGAAGAACCAGAACTATAAATTAATAGTTATTATTAATGGATTTATACAAGGATTACAATAATTGTATATCGTATGTGTCATAAAGTTATGTATTATTTTTTTTGGTACAGGATACTGCCCTCTTTTGTTTAATTTGCATTGTTTTTTCTACCATATTATTCACATTTCCATAATATTATGATAGAATATGTTTGTTATCAGTTTTAAATCATATACAAAGGGGGAAATTAAATATGAAACACTTTAAAAAGATAGTAATTGTGTTTATGTGCCTGGCTTTATCATTTCCTTATAACATGTCATCCGCACATTCCGGAAGGACAGACAGTTCAGGCGGACACCATGATTACAAAAATGCAAGCGGGCTGGGTGATTACCATTACCACTGCGGCGGGTATCCGCCACACCTGCATGAAAACGGGGTATGCCCTTATTCATCCTCCGCCGGGAACAGTACAAAGCCTAAAACTGCTACCTCTTCTTCATCTTCTGTTACTAAAAAAGTTTCTAAGTATTACCAGTCTTCAGTAGTGAAGAAGGTACAAAAGAAACTTAATAAACTGGGGTATAAATGCGGTAAGGCAGATGGCATCTATGGGACAAAGACTAAAAATGCCATTAAAGATTTCCAGAGTGATGAAGGAATGACAGTTAATGGCGAAATAAAGAAAGCCTTGCTGAAGAAACTGAAAATTAATATTTAAAAATGGAGAGCCTTGATAAGCAGGGCTCTTTTTTAAGATACATACTGAAAATTATTAATTTCAATGAATTTTTTATTTAAAACAGTCCTCTTTTATTATGTTGTTTATAATATAATTTCCATTGCTTAAACCCAATAATTACTATATAATGGATAATATTATTTTTTTATGCATAAAAACGGAGGAAAACTAATGAATAATAATAACAAAACAAATAAAACTATTATAAGCAATAATATTAAACAAGACAAAAAATATTCATTTTTTACAAAACAGGGTTCACCTGATAAGGGTACTATTACAAAAAAAGATATAGTAAATGCAGCCAGACGGCAAAAAGAAAAAAATAAACCTAGAGAAAGCGAGTGATAAAAATTATTTCCCTTAAAGATTTAATATATATTATTCCAGATTTAATGAATTTATTTTTATCTGGTTTTATATTTGTATCTGTATATAACTGCCTAAATACCAGAACAAATGATATGTCTTTAACTATAATATGGAGTTTGTTTATCAGCTATTTAATAAAATTATTTTATTCCCTAATCCATATTATACTATTAAAAAATACATTAATAAACAGCAATATTAAAATATTAGTCTATTCTGCCACAGGTTTTTTTCTAGCAGTCATCCTTACATATATAAAAAAGACGGGATATTTACAAAAATTATTTTATAATATAAATAACAAGTCCATAAATGATAATATTTTTGATGATATTATAGATTATGAAAAACAAACAAGGATGAATATATTTTTGAAATCCTCCAATATTTATTATTCTGGAAGATTTGCAATGCGTGAAGAAAAAGATTTAGATTCATGGATTATCTTAACAGATTATTGCAGAATAAACAAAGAAACCATTAATGTTATATTTGACCCTGATGATGAAGGCTTAAAATCAACTGTTGCAATAAATCTTCACAATATTGAATATATTGAAATAATGTATGAAAATGATTCAAATGTCTGGAAAAGAATAAATTTTGAAACAGACATATAAAATTTTTACATTATTACAATTTAAACATATACAAGGCAGTACGCCCACCAAATAAGATTAAAAATAATCTTATCTGGTGGGTCTTTTTATTTTATCAAAGTATAAAAAATTAAACACTGGAGGTATCATTATGAAGTTAAGACTTGTTAAACAAGGGGATTTTCTGGGGACTAAATGTGATTTCTATGTAGATGAGGACAATAACATCTATATGAGCAGGACACAGATAGGATATGCGTTAGGGTATTCAAACCCTTCCCATGCTATTCTTGTAATGCACCAAAGGCATAAAGAGCGTATGGATAAATTTAGCATTGAAGCCAGGTCGTCACAATTTGTGACCCCCTATAATGGAATTGGAAAAGACAAAAAAGCTTTTATGTATGCAGAGCAAGGGGTATATGCCATTTGCGGATATTCAAATAAAGAAATAGCAGAAAAATTTAATGACTGGGTTTACGAAACAATCATATTAATCCGCAAGAACGGCTATTACATAACTACAGAAAAAGATGAAAAATGGCTGGGTATAAGACAGGAAACCAAACAAGTCCGCAGAATGGAAACAGATACTATAAAACGTTTTGTATCATATGCAGAAGGACAAGGCAGTACACACGCAGGACGGTACTACCAGTTATTCACAGACCTTGTACAAAAACATTTAGGAATTGCACCAGGAAGCAGGGATAAACAAGACCAGAAAACACTCTTAAGGCTGAAATCCCTTGAAACAGTAGTTGATATGCACCTTGACAGATTAATGGAATTAAATATGCCATACAAGGATATTTTCATCAATGTAATGGATTTAATAAAGAGTATATAATCTTTAACTTCTTTTCAGTTTTATACTGGATAAGAATAATATTTGTTTATTTGCAACAGAATAAAGTATACAGATAAGAAAAATAAAAACATAATTTTCACGTAACAGGCAGTTGACTAAAGTGCCAGAAAAGGATAATATATAAATTATAGAACAAAAACTGTCAGAGGTTTTTACTGGGAAAGTGCGTGCATTAAACCAGATTTGGGCTTGTGAATAAAAATGTCCACTAGGAAATATTATGTGTTTTCTAGTGGACTTTTTATTATTTTACTATAGTTAAATAACATTGCCAGGCAGCGAAAAATATGGTATATTGTCAACATGGGAAACCATAGAGCCAAAGGCGGCTTTACCCCTCCTGTAATTTCGGAGGGTTTTAAAAGCCCTCCAGACCACAAGGAAAGGAGGGTGATAACAATGTATGTTACATATCAGGATTTAATTCAGATAGGTATACTTGTTGTTTCTCTTGCTAATTTGTTTTACCAGATTTACAAGGGAAAAAAGAAATAGCCGCCACTACCGCAAATAGTGACGGCTGACGTAAAATGTTAGTCAAACATTAATTGGGGTAGAGCCGCTTCTATGGCTTTCCTTTTTCTTATGCTTAATAATACCACACCCAGCTTAAAAGTGCAAGGGTGAATTTTTTGTCTTAAATGTAAAAGATTTTAGGGTTATCTTTTTATGGAAATGTAGGCATTAAGAAACAACAAATAAAATATATATGAAGCAATACACTCATCAAATAAGATTATAAATAACTGTCTTATATGGTGGGTATTTTTAGTTTAATAAGACTATCAAAAAGAAGAATAAGAAAATATAAGATGGAAAACCCACCTTGAAGTTGCCTTATAACCCAGAAATTTTATAATCCACAAACCTGTACAACAGAACAGAATAATCTCCCACCAGTGAAGATGTTGGTTATAAACCAGACAACATATGTTTTATGGATTATAAATTTTGCAATTCTATTAAAACTTTGGAGGTATAGCTATGAATGATATCCAGAAAACAGAATATAATGGTATTCTTGTACTTACTACACAGCAGATAGCAAAAGCATATGGAACAGAACAACAGATTGTTACAAATAATTTTAACAGGAACAAGGATAAATACATAGAAGGTAAACATTATATTTGTCTTAAGGGTGATGAATTAAGGGAATTTAGGGCAAAAAATCAAAATGATGTTTTGCAAAATGCTAATAAACTTTACCTCTGGACTAGGAAAGGTGCATTTCTCCACGCAAAATCTCTTAACACTGATACTGCATGGGAAGTATATGACAGACTGGTTGATGATTATTTCGACAAAAGAGCAGGTTTTATTGGAAATGATATACCAGGTAAAGAAAATTCAAAGTTCCTTATGTGCCTGCAAGGTGTAAAATTTTTAGCAGATGATATGAAACTGGCAGAATCAAGCCGTTTATTTATGTATAATGGAGCATTTAAGGAGTTTGGTTTACCTACAAGTTTTCTTCCGCATTATGAGGATAACGGAAACAGGGAACGCTGTTCTGCCACAGAACTTTTAAACAGAAACCACTGTGGAATGAGTACAGCAAAATTCAACCAGCTTCTTGTCAATGCAGGCTTTCTTGAGATTAAAGAAAGAAAATCAAGCAAAGGGGTTATGAAACCGTATAAATCCCTGACAAGCAGTGGACAAAAATATGGAGTGAACCTGATTAGCGATAAAAACCAGAAGGAAACACAGCCATATTATTATGCTGATACTTTTATGGAACTGTATAATATGGCAACAAAAGCTGTTATATATAAGTACACGTTTAATAGATGATATTATTATAAGCAATGATTATACACATATATTTAAATGATAATTATGATGGACAGATGGCTATAGTATAACTGTAATACTGGGGACAGGCTGACGGGCAGGAAAGCACAAACTTTAGTATCTGCTCCAGTTTTAACATAATAAGATGGTTATAGGAAGGCGGTGGTTATAAGTTAAAAATCGCTCTTGCATTTATTGCAGTGCCATTGTTTACTGGCTTTTGGCATAGCGAAAAAACCAAACAAAGCTATGCTGCCTGCTTTTGATGCGCCTGATATTTTTTTGGTGTCGGTTGAATGACAGTAAGGACATTCTATGACTGGTTTGGCAGATGGGTAGTTGTATAACCTGTATTCATCTTCTGTTATGAGGTCACAGCCACATTTAAAACAACCATAATTCATGTTTTTTGTAAAATCATCATTTTTATCAAAATACCCACCACATTTAGGACATCTGAGTGTATTTTTTCTTGTTAAAAATATTCCCATAGTTATTTCCTCCAATAAAATAAATATCTCCTAATAATATTTATTTTATTGTATCATAGTCTGATATTTAAAACAATGACAAAAGAGTCTGGAAAGACTACATTATCAACAAACTTTGGGAATATTAAAGACTTTTTTAGCAGACAAAATATACTCTCTGTTGATGACATAAATGCGATAAGGGCATATAATGCACAGATAGATGCTTGTGTAACATCACAGACTGCATTCAACAGGACTATGCTTAATGCTTCTGAAACTGCTCAAATTATGGTTGAACGGGCTAATGGAAATACGGTTGCCCTTAATAATATGACAAGAGCGTCTAAAGCGTCCGAATTTGCCCTCAAGGGACTCGCTTTAGCTGGCAATATGCTTGTAAGTATGGCAATAGTCCAGGGGATAACCTTTGCCATAAAAAAGATACATGATTTTGCAAATGCGGCAGAGATTGCTAAAGAAAACGCAGAACAGTATGTAAAATCCATTAGTGAAAACTTATCCTCTATAGGAAGCAATTCCAAAAAATTAGAGAACCTGAATGATGAACTACAGACACTTTCAAAAGGTGTGACGGCTACAGGGCAGAATATTAACCTTTCTGCATCAGAATATGACAGGTACAAAGAGATTATTGCGGAAATCTCTGGTATAATGCCAGATTTAACTACATATTTTGACGCACAGGGGAACAAAATAGGCTTTGTCAAAGGCAAGATTAAAGACCTGAATGCTGAATACAGGGATTATATCAGGTTACAGGCAGAAAAGGCTGTTACAGGTGATGATAACCAGCAGGCAATAAAAGATGCTATAGCCACATATAAAGCAAAAGACGATAAAGGTTTCTGGGGCAATGTATGGAGCAGCTTTAAGTCAAGATGGGGTTTCATTGATGAAAATTCCCTGGAAAGTTCTAAGATTGCCAAAGGGCTGGAAGACATATACAATGCCCCAAAAGAAGCAGTTGCAAAGGCACTTGAAAAAGGCAGCATTAACACAAGTTCTGATGAGTACAAATTATCGGGCATACTAAGGAAAATACTTGATACCACACCAGATGAAATACGGGAAATGACTGGTGAGGAATTTAATGTACTCCAGGAAACAATAAAAGCCAATATTGACAACCTTGTTGCTGAAACAGAGTCTAATTTATCCAACATTAAACAAATTTTACTTAATTTTGTAGCCTCCAGTGAAGATTTTGCTGGTATCGGGGATGCAGGTATACGCAATGACATTACAACTTTTATATCCTCACTGACAACTGGTGTATTTGACCAGCTGGATATAAATGAAGACACCGCAGTGACTGACATAAGGCGTTTTGTTAATAAAATTATTGCTGCTATGTCAGATGAAAATGGGAAATTTGCTAATGCCTGGGAAAAACTGTTCAAATTAGACCCTGCCAGATTAAAAACAAAAGAATATACTGCCAGGATACAGAAGTACATTTCCACACTATGCGGTGTACTTGGTATTGATGATTCCGGGACACAGAAGGAATTTGCCATATCACTTGGTTTTGACCTTGAAGGGTTACAGGTATCAGAAAATGCACTTAAAGCTAAACTTGACGGGTTCAGTGATGATATCAAGTCCAGAGTTTTAAAAACCCTTTCTGTAACAGAACTGCAGGACGCAGTTAATCCAGATACAGTTGACTGGTCTAAGATAGTGCCGCATGGTTTTAAGGGCACAGCAGACGAAATTGCGGATAAAATAACTGGCAATATCTGCAATGCAATAAAGGAAAAATCCAGCGGCCTGGAAAACAGCGGCGGACATATACTTGCTGCATTAAAAGAATCCTACAAGAAAGCATCAGAAGACATGGGAAACCTCGCTTCTGCTTTTTCAGAATCCGTATCAGGCAAAGGCCTTACCCCTGATTCTGCCAGTACAGTGGCTTCCATATTCAGTGGCCTTAAAGGATATAATGAGGAAAGGCTGCTGGATAAAACAGCAAACGGCATACGCCTTAATACCAGGGAACTTGAAAAATTAAAAAAGGAATATGATGACAAGACTGCAAAAGAATTTTATGATGGTGCCAGGGATGCCTATGACGCATGGCAGGAAGCCTTAAGGGACGGGCAGGAACAGTCTGTTACTGACAGCCTTTATAACCAGTACCAGCAGACTGCACAGCTGGCAGACCAGTATGTAGGCCTTACATCTGCATATAATAAATGGCAGGAAGCCCTGTCAGCTGAAAATGAAGGCAGCATGTATGATTCCATTTATGACAATATCAAGTCTGTAAAGGATTTATATAAAAAGGGCCTGGTCGGGACTGATGATTTCAGGTCATATACAGACTTGATTTCACCCAAAGACTTAACAGGTGCAGGTACAGATGAGGTGGTACAGGCATACCAGGCAAGCATTGGCAAAATCAAGAGGTATTTTACCGAAGGGCAGGAAGGTGCTAAGAACTTCCTTAAAGATGTCCAGGAAATCAATTCTGAATGGGCACATATGAACCAGGACGGTTCATGGGAAATCAACTTTGGTGCAGGCGGTACAAATGACAAAGATGTAGCTAAAAAACTTGGCATTGATGTTGAAGCTGTACAGGCAATACTAAGAAAACTGTCTGATTATGGGTTTGACATAGATTTAGGAAGCAGCTTTGATTCGGTAACAATGCTCGGGCAGTCTGCTGACAAGGCATATAACAAACTGAAGAAATTAGGGAAAATTGGTAAAAATACAAAAATTGAATTTGATACCGGTGATATTGCAGAAGTAAATTCCCAGATTGGACGGGCAGAAAAACTCCTGGGCAAATTCAGGGATAAAAACGGGAATGTAAACTTAAATATTGAAGGTGCTGCTGAAGCCCAGTCAGTAATGGTTAAGCTTCTGACCGAAAAACAGGAGCTGGAAAAACCAGCCATACTGGCTGTAAACACGGATGGATTAAGCGGGAAATCTGCAAGTGTAATAACCATGTTACAGAAAATACAGCAGGATATAAACACTTATGACGTCCAGGTTGCAGTTGGTGCAGACACTACTGAAGCTGAAAAAACAATAAACAAAGATATCAAAGCAATTAAGTCAAATTATTCCGGGGAGCTTGCCAATATCAATATCAAACTTGCCAATATAGATACTGCCAGGCAGGAACTGGCAGCACTGACGGCTGATGATATCAAGGTAATGGTAAATGCCATTGTCAACCACAAGGAAGTAGACAAATACAAAAAGGAAAAAGAGGAAAAAACATTAAAGGTAAACTGTGAAGTCAATGATACTGCTGTCAGTGCCTTTATGTCAAAACCGCTTGAAAAAACAATCAGGATAAAGACATCTGTTGATTCTTCTGGCACAGATGTTAAAACAGGTGCAGGCACAGAAAAGGCTTCCAGTGGCAGCAAAAAGAAAAAAAGCGGTGGCAAAAAAGCATCTGTGGACGGGACATTTAACCTTTTGCAGTCATCACTTGCAGCGCAGGGGTTTGCAAATGCTTCAGGCAATATAAGCATCCCCAAAAACCAGACAACGCTAATCAATGAATTAGGCGAAGAACTTGTTGTCCGTGATGGCAGGTGGTTTACTGTCAAAGGTGGTGCACAGTTTACTGAACTTAAAAAAGGTGACATAGTTTTTAACCATAAACAGACACGGCAGCTGCTTGAAAACGGGAAAATTACTTCATCTGATAACCGTGGGAAAACTGCACTGGCTTCTGGTTCAACAGGCCCGTCATCAGGTTTTGGCAAGTTTTATGGCAGCAACCCATCTTCCAGTAAAAGCAAGTCTTCTGGTAAAAGCAAGACTTCCAGCAAAAGCCAGTCTTCTGGAAGCAGTAAAACAAAAGAAGACTCTAAACAGACTATAGACTGGCTTGAACGTGCCATTGAAGTAACAACAAACAAAATTGACCTTCTTAAAGCAAAGCTTGAAAATATTTTTGCTGTAAAGAAAAGCAACAAGGTACTTAAAAACCAGATTAAAGAAACAGGAAACCTTATCTCTTCCCTTGGCAAAAAGATTAAGAAATACAGGAAGGAAGCAGCCGGAAACAAACTTTCATCAAAGCTTAAAAAGGAAGTACGCAAAGGAAATATCAAGGGAAACCATAAGGAACTTGCCCAGAAATATGGTGAAAAGACAGCAGGGTTAATTGAAAGCTATAAGGAAAGCCGCTCAAAATATACAGATGCACAGAAGAGGAAAAAAGAAGCTGTAAACAAAAAGAAATCCTTACAGCAGGAATTTGATGTAAATAACGGCAGGGCTGGCAAGTATTTCAAAAAATATAACAGGCAGATAAAGGCTGGCAGGAAAAAAGCTAAAAAGTACAAAAAAAAGGCGGACAGTGTAAAATTATCTGGAAAGCTTAAAAAACAGATACGTGACGGCAAAATCAAGGGAAACCGCCAGCAGCTTGAAAAGACTTACGGCAAACCAAAAGCAAAGAAAATACAGGAATACAGCGTAAATTATGCAAAGTACCAGGATGCCATAAAATCAAAAAACAAAGCTGTACAGAAAAAAGAGGGGTTAAAACAGCAGGTAATTAACAGCAGCACTGTAAAAAAAAGAAATGCCAGCATTGGCCAGCAGATAAAATTAACAACAGAGTTAATTAAAGAGTATAAAAAAGCTGAAAAGACATATGCCGCCAAGGCAAAGAGTGTAAACCTTCCAGAGGATTTGAAAAAATTAGTACGCAATGGCAAAATCAAGGGAAGCCATAAAGACCTTATAAAAGAATACGGAGAAAAAACAGCAGAAAAAATTGAAGAATACAAAAACTACTATGATAAATATAAGGAAGCTAAAAAATCCAGGGAAGAGGCAAAAACACAGAAACGTGAACTGAAACAGCAGAAACAGCAGAACATCATTGATGATGCGCAGGCACGTATTGACAAACTCAATGCACAGGCAGAAAACCAGGGCAGTGCAAAGGAAAAGAACAAATATTTACAGAAATCTGTAAAATGGATTAAGGAGTCCTATGATGCACAGATAAAACTGGCAAAACTTGAAAAGGATTCTGTCAAAGCTGCCCAGCTTAAAGCTGAAAAGGAAAAAGAACTCCGTGACTTAAAGATACAGCAGCATGAAAACCTGCAGGATGAATATGACAGCTATGTTTCTTTATATGCAACGGAAGCTGAAAATGCAAGGACTGCAAAAGATAAAGAAGCCGCAATTAAAAACCAGATTAAATCCATGAAAGATTCATACAAGGAACAGATTAAAATTGCAGAGCTTGAAAAGAATGCTGCCCTTGCAGAAGAACTTAAAATCAAGCAAAAAAGTGAAATACTTGGCCTTAACACACAGATTTTGCAGAATTATGCAGATGAACACAGTGCTAGTGCCACACTTGCAGAAACACAGGCTAAGAATGCAGCATCTGCAAAGGAAAAAAACTGGTTTGAACGTGAAGCACTTGAAAGCACAATAAAGGAGTATAAATATTTATACCAGATTGCAAAGCTTAAAGGTGACATAGTGGAAATGAACAGGCTTGCAGCTGAAATACAGGATACAGCAAATGAAAGCGCAAAAGCACAGATGGAAAACATTTCCACAGAATACCAGAGAAAACTTGATGAAACTGACAGAAAGACCAGGTACATCAGCCACCAGGTATCACTGGCAGAGGCAGGGAACGGTTTTATTGCAGCAGGAATGTATGAAGAAACAATAAAATCTGAAAAAGAACACCTTGAAATGTTAAAGCAGGAGAAAACAGCCCTTGAAGAAAATTTCAGGAATGTGGAAGTTGGAAGCGGCCAGTGGTATGAAATGCGTGATATCATATATTCTGTTGATGAAGCAATACAAAACACAAATGAATCAATAGCAGAAAACACACAGAAGATACGTGAGGCAAAACGTGAACTGGAAGACCTTGGGCGTGGTGCCATTGATGAGATTAAATCAGAAGCAGATTTTTACATAAAGATACTTTCTTATAAAGATATGTTTGACAAGGATACTGGTACTGTTACTAAAGAAGGTTCTGCCACCTTTGCACTCCATGCTGTAAATGTAAGCAGCGGCATAACACAGAATAAAATAATACAGGGACAGATAGAAGCCCTTGACAAAGAGTATATATCTGGCAGCGGCATGGCTTTCAAGGATTATTATGAAAGGCGCAAGGAACTTACAGGGCTGCAGCAGGATTACATACTCGGCTGCTATGAAGAAATGGATGCAATAAAAGACCTCTGCAGTGAAGGGTATGAAAACCAGAAAGATGCAATGGATGACCTTATAAACAAATATAAGAAAGCCCTGGATGCAGAGAAAAACCTGCGTGACTACGAAAACAAAGTTAAAGACAAAACAACAGATATTGCTTCAATCAAAAAACAGATAAAAGCCCTGCAGGGGAACACAACCGAAGAAGCAAGGGCAAAAATACAGAAGCTTACAGTACAGCTCAGGGAAGCGGAAAAGGATTTAGAGGATACTGAATATGACAAATATATCAGTGACCAGCAGGAAATACTTGACAGCCTGCTTGATGAATTTGAGGACTTTACTGACAAACAGCTTGCAGACCTTGAAGGGCTTGTTGAAAAGGTAATAAAGGCCATGCCGTCAAGTGCAAGTGTTGTGAATAACACCCTTAATGAAATTGCAGACATGTGGGGGATAAAGCTTTCAGAGGCACTGGACTCTTCCACCCTTTCAGGCAGCTACAGCACAATAGCAGAACAGGCATCTGAAACAGCTGCAATAGCAGACAGCATATATAAGGCAATAACAGGTAATTACTCTGGCATAGGTGATACCCTCTCATCCCTTTCAGCAGGTATGCAGTCAGTGCTTCTCTGGCTGGATACGCACAATTTTACAACAGACATAGAAGAAGCAATAAAAAATACAAAGGATTACCTGCCAGAAGATTACAAAGACATACCAGAAAGCAAACCAGACATTACTGACCCTGACACAGGGCATACATGGAATGAAGGCCCTTATCCTAACAGGGCACATACATGGAATGAAAACCTGATAAATTCTGCAACAGACCTGTCTGGCGGAAAAGATTCCGGAACACAAGGAATACAAGGGCTAAAACAGGATATCCTTGGAAACCTGCATTCTTCTGTTACTAATTCCATTGATTTAAGTGACAGGCACAAAGACAGCCTTACAACGTTAGGTTCTGTAGTTAATAATGGCAGTCCCATGTCCTCACTGTCAGCAGCTGTTGAAGGCAATACCAGAAGCCAGAATAAAAAATTAAACCTGGCAACAAATTTTATAACTGCCAATGCAAAAAAGCCAGGTGACGAAAAGAAAAAGTCCCTTTCTGATGACCCGCTCAATAAATACATTTATTCCAGGACAAAGAAAGTACTTAATAATGCAGACTCCAAAGAGCTTGCAAAAATACTTGATGTCGACATAAAAGATTCTGCATGGAAAACAAATGCCAAAAAAGTATTAAAAAATATCGGCTACTCTGAAGGCGGCATTGCTGAAACATTAAAAACAGTGCCAGGCAAAACAGGTGATGACGGCTGGTGTGTTGTACAAAAAGGCGAGGCAATACTTAACCTGCCACAGACAGAAATGTTCAAAGACCTGGTAAACAAACTTCCTGAATTAAGCAAAACCATGGAACTGGTACCAGCAGGGGTAAAAGCACCTTCATACAATACTGTTACCAACAATGACAGCAATGTAAGCATGGGTGATATGGTGTTTAATATTGACGGAAGCAAAATATGTGACCTGGAAAGCCTGAAAAAAGAAATACAGCATGATATGAAATTCAGGAACTTTATGACAGATGTAGTACTTGGCAAGGTTACAGGAAATAATTATGCACATATGAGATATTAAACTGTAAGAAAGATAATAATTACGGGGCTGGGAACAGCCCTGTAATATTTGGCTGTACTGGCAGTCTAAAAGACCATTATAATTTATTTAAAGGGTTTTGTTCATATCAAGAAGTATATGGCTACTCTCCTGCCCTTTTTCTATGTCAGAATTTAAAACGGAGGCAAGTACAATGACTAAAAACCAGAAAATAGAAATGCTTTCTAATGAAGTAAAAACTTTACAAAAGAAATTAGATGTCCTTACAAGGGCAGAAACCCACAATACAAATGACATAAAAAGTGCCTATGACGAAAAAGTTTCCAGGCTTATACGGGAACTGGAATATGAAAAGATGCAGTACCAGGGTTTAAGGGAAAAATTAGAAAAAACAAAGAAAATTTATGAAGAATTATATACCAGACAGCTGAAGTTTTACAGGCCTGGTATTTTTAAATTTATGCGCAGGATTAAATAAAAGCCTGCCAGACCCTGATGTAACCGGAAACAGTACAGCCATGCAGCGGGAGGTGGTATTTTAGATGGTTGCTACAGATTTTGAATTTAATGGTGTAAAAGCCAGTGATGTAAATTTAGCCATAGTTGATTTTGATTCACCATCAAGGGAGGGTGTGGTTTCTTCTGGCGGGAAAACCACATTCAATACTTCCAAACCAGCAAACAGCAGGAAATGGAATTTCCATGGTTCACATTATGAGGAACAGCTCTCCTTTTCTTTCCAGGTTGGCAGGATTAACTTAAACAGACGCCCGCAGGAGGTGCTTCCTGCCACTTCTTATGAAAAGGCTTATTACATGCGTTGGCTGTGCAGGAAAGACGGGTATAAATACCTGCGCTTTTTACAAAACGGATATGAAAATATATTTTATAACGCAAAAATTGACCTGGAATGGATTGATTACGGCGGCTGTACATATGGTGCAGAACTTACAGTTACATGTGATGCACCCTTTGGCTACTCACCCCTTCAGTCCTATGAGGCAAGAGTTCCATCTGGTAATTCTTTTACCATATATAATGATTCGGATGAAACAGGTGCACTCATACCCCGGCTGGTTGAAATAGAAATATTAAATGATGGTGATTTCAGGTTGGCCAATTCCTTAGACCCGCTTCTCATGGTTAATTACCTTGGTTTAAGCGGTGATACTGTAATCAGGGGATGTAAAAAAGGTGAAACCATTACAATAAACGGTGTAACGAAACAGATTGCAACAAACCTGCCATCACATGACATTGCAAACAGTTTCAACTATGTTTACCCACGTTTAATAAACCTTGATGAGGTTTATCCCAGTGGACTTAGCACAGGAAAATCCATTTCCAGCCTGAGAAAAAATGTATTTACACTGTCAGGGTGCAGTGCAGCAATTAACATGGCTTACAGGACTGCCAGGCTTGCCATGTCCTGAACATGAAAGGATATGTTATTAAATGGCTAATGTTTATGAATATGACCAGATAAAATTTAAATACAAGCTGGGCTATGACGGTTCGGTCACAGAACCAAATATATATCTTTGCAACAGGCAGCTTGGCAAAAAGGGGCAGGTTATTTATGAAGGCCTGTCCGTTACAGTTAATTTTGCATCTGCCAATGAATGTTCCTTCCAGTTCTTTAAATACCTTGGCTTTGGAGTGAACCCTTTATGGGGACAGTTAAAAGACACCTCTGTTATTTTAATAGAAGGGTTTGGGTATTTTGAGGTATCTGTACCTGGCACTGAAACAGACACAGTGGTTAAAAATGTTGAAGGGAAATCCCTCCAGGAAACTGAACTCGGGCAATGTTACTGTACATTGCAGGTTAATACAGAAGATGACGTTGCCAGGACAGATTATAACGCAGGTTTCCCAACCCTCTTTTACCGTACAGACGGGCATACAGAAGCATCACTTTTACACAGGGTACTTACTTATGCCCCGCACTATTCCATAGGGCATGTTGATGACAGTTTAAAACCCCTTAACCGCATATTCAGCTGTGAAAATACATCCGTATGGGATTTTCTAAACCAGGTATCAGAAGAAATTGGATGTATTTTTATATGTGACCCTTATTCAAGGACAGTCAATGCCTTTGATTTGTCAGAGCACTGTAATAAATGTAACGGCAGGCATATTTTTGCAGGGGTATGCCATGGCTGTAAGAGTACAGATACCGGGCAGGGGTATGGCAGGGATGTTTCATTGTACATTGATACAGAAAACCTTGCAGAAGAAATCACACTTTCAGGTGACAAAGACAGCCTGAAAAACTGTTTCAAGCTTGAAGGCGGTGATGATGTGCTTACCAACCGCATTGGTGAAAGACTCCTTGGTAATACAAATTATATATGGGCTTTTTCTGATGAAATGTATAATGAAATGTCAGATGCCCTGCGTACAAGATACATGGCTTATATTTCGTATGCCAGCAGTTTCCAGGATGAATTTAATTCATTGTGGGCTGAAAGGGACAGGCTCGTTGATGATGCACTGATGTGGGGACATACCAGATTCCCAGAACCGGGTGTCCAGAATTATACACCAGCAGAAGCATGGGGCATTGCTGCCAATAAAATTACTTATACCTGCATAAGCAGCAAATTTACAACACTGGACAGGCTTTCAGGGATTATGTAAAATTAGTGCTCCCTTCCGGGTATGGGTGCAGGTTCCAGACAAACAGTGATGGTACAGACAATTATGGGTGTACTTATGTAAATGATGGCGGCATGGATGTCATTAACACATGGTGGGGGTATCTTTATATTTACCTGAAAAACTGTATTGATGACAGTGGGAACGATATCCATTATTACAACACTGGAAGATGGCAGCTGAATGTAAAACATGGGTATAATTCCACACCTGCTGGTGATGTTTTTGGGAATGGTTACTTCCTTTACCTGAAACAGCAGCTTGACATTGCACTTGCAAGGCTTGAAGTTGTAAAACCGCCAAAATATGATACAGATTATGATGATGGTGTTTTAAACCATTTAAGTGACAGGGATTATTATAAAAATTATTTCAGGGGATATTCCATTGCACAGCTTTCATCATGGTGTGATGCCTATGGCAAGTGCAGCGTGGTAATTTACACCTTAAACCAGGATATTGTAAGCAGCAGCCACAAAACTTTTTACTATGCCATAAACAGCAGCGGCACAAAATCATCTGAAACAATTTATGATGCCCTGTTGAAAAAGTATATGGATTTTAAAAATTACATAGAAACAGTTATTAAGGAATACCAGGGATATGTTGATTCCGATAATGCAAGGATGGCTGCCATAGATAAGAGGCTGCAGGAAATAAATACATCATGTAACCTGAAATCCTGGCTTGGTGACAGCCTGTATAAAGAACTCCTCTCATTTAAACGTGAAGAAGTATACAGCAACCCGGATTTTATATCTGACGGGCTTGATGATGCACAGTTAATGGTGCGCATTGAAGAATTTATTGAAACTGCAAAAGAGGAACTTGCAAAAGCCTGCCACCTGCAGTATACCGCAACAGTGAAAATGGGAAACCTGCTGTCAGACCCGGGTTACAGGGACTATTACAAATATTTTGCCATTGGCAATTACATAAGGGCAAGGTTTGACGGCTGCCTTGTTAAAATGCGCCTTACTGGCATAACTTTTGATTTTGATTCTGTTGAAAACATCAATGTTACCTTTTCAGACATAATAACAGGCTCTTCCTTAAGCAGGTCTGTGGAAAAAGCACTGGCTGGTGCAAAGTCAATGGCTACAAGTTTTGGCTATATAAAACACCAGTCCACATCCAATGATAAAAGGCTGGATTATTTTAATACCATGTTTAAGGACGGGCTTAATGCGACAAAGATGCTGGTGATGAATGCAGACAACCTTTCCACTGTGATAGACACCCATGGGATACTGACAAGGCAGTACAATTATGATACTGGCAGCTATGACCCATGCCAGCTGCGTATTACAAACGGTACAATAGCAGTCACTGATGACGGCTGGCAGACAATAAGTGCTGCATTTGGCAAAATAATCTGGAATAACCGGGTATGTTATGGCATTATTGCAGAAAAACTGGTAGGGCAGGCCATAATAGGCAATACTTTTGAGATTAATAATGAATCAGGCACTTACACAATCAATGATGACGGTTTCAGGATGGAAAACAACGGCAATTCAATCTCATTAAATGCAAAAGACTGTTCTTTCATTATTAAAAAACAAGGGGAAAAGGTACTGTATTTTACACCAGAAGAAGGACTGTACATTTCTGGTAAAATCAGGGGCGGCAGCATTAACATAAATGACAAGTTCATTGTGGACGAAGACGGGAATGTAACAGCAGCAAACGGTAATTTCAGTGGAAAAGTTACAGACAGCACAGTAAATATAAAAGATAACCTGGTGATTGATGAAAACGGCAGGATAACAGCAAAAAACGGGAAGGTTGCAGGATGGGAATTTTATACTGACGGGTACAGCAATTACCTTGACGGCAAAGACATGGTGAACTGGCTGTATTCAAAGAACCAGTTAAACATACATGGAAATAACGTGTATATATCAGCAGATGAAGACGGTGCTGTTTACCTGTCAGGGAAAGTATATATAAACGGGAAACTTGTTGATTTTTCTGGCAGCGGGGGCACTGGCGGCAATGATGATACCAGTTCCATGAAAGCAAAAATAACCAGCACAGGTGCAGGCAGCACAGACGGCGCAGGTACAGCTTATTTTAATTTCCTTGTAGAAAACATACCTTCTGGTGCAGGATATTTAACATTCAGGTATGGCTTTGACGGGACAAATTATGACAGGCTTGCAGAAGACAACATTAATACCAGCGGGAATACAACATTTGAAGGGATTATAAATACTTCAGGTACAGCCAGCCCGTCCAGCATGGTATATTATTTTGAAGTTAAGGCATATACAGCTTCTGGCAGCCTCCTCGCAACAGCATACGCAGACAGCAGTACAGACCACGGGGAAACAGAAGGCCCTGGCAATGACAGCCATACACCCCCTGTAATAACAGATTTCATACAGGGGTTCCACACAGTTTCTGACATAACGTTCCATTTTACACTGCCAGATGATACATACTACAAGGTAATGAAACTGTATTACCTTGAAATCGCTGGTGAAAACGAAAGTATCACGAATGAAAAAATAATATCAGAAGGAAAAACAGTCCCATATATGATACAGGAAAATGCCTATGGTTATGTGGCGAACCTTCTGCTTACACAGGACATGCTTGTAGCAGGGCAATGGTACTGTGCTGCTGTAACTTTACTTAAAGACAAAAGTTCCCAGACAACATTTTTATCAAATATTATTAAATTTCTTGGATAGGCAAAGGAGGATTAAATTATGGACAAACCAGTACAGTTAGTTATTGCTGATTTAAAATCAGGTTTAAGCAATGCCATAAACAATGCACAGCTTCCAATGGTATGTATCACACCAGTGGTAAAAGAATTATATGAAAACTGCATGATGATTGAAAGGGAACAGTACATTCAGGCAAAAGAAGGGTATGAAAAAAGCCTGGGAACAGAAAACAATAAAAACAGCCAGGCAGACAAGAAGATAAAGACAGTTAAATAAAACTTTAAATTTTTATTGTATATTACGGGCAGGGTAAAACCTGTCCTTTTTATTTTGAAAAGGAGGGCTGGGGAATTGTTAAATACCATAACCCATGAAATAGACTTAAACATGTCACAGCCAAACAATTTCCAGTATGTGCATGTAATGCAGGATGATTATGATGCAGAATATATAAAATGTACCCTGTATGACGGGAATGCCCCTTACACTGTTTCCTGTCCCAGGGACAGCATAACAGTCAGATGCCAGCTTCCCAATGGAAGGGAAACTGAAGATATAGTTGAAAGTACATCCGGGAACACTGTCACTTTTAAAGTGTCCGGCAAAATGACACAGGTTAAAGGGAATGTCCTTGCTGCATTAAGTTTATTCGACACAAACGGAAGGAAATCACCCTTCCCTTTTGTAATAAAAGTCATTGGCGCACCAGAAGGTGTGACTGATGATGATATCATGTATGGCAAACTTGCAGAATATTATGCAGACCTTTCAAGGTCATATGCTGTTGGCACAGGTAATGAAGTGCGTGATGGTGACGCAACAGACAACAGTAAATATTACTGTGAAAAATCTGCAAGACATGCCAGGGAAGCGGCTGAAGCTGCTTCAAATGTAAAAGACAGTGAACTGTCTGCTTCAGGACATGACAGCAATGCAGGCAAAAGTGCAAAAGAAGCAGCAGACAGCGCAAAGAAGGCAGCACAAAGTGAGAAAAATGCAGCAGACAGTGCTAATAAATCTGTACAGAACAATAAAGACAGCAAAAAGTATGCAGACCTTTCAAGGTCATATGCTGTTGGCACAGGTAATGAAATACGCAGCGGGGATGCAACAGACAACAGCAGGTATTACTGGACACTGGTGAAGAATGCCATAAACAGCGGGCAGCTTGCAGAATTTGAATATTTTGAAACTTATGCAGATTTTGAAGAAGCTTTGAAGAATAATGAAGTAAGGGAAGACATGCTTGCTGTAATAAAAGAAAATATTTACAAACCTTCTGGTGCTGGAAGCAATAACATGCAGATAGATGCTTCCCTTTCAGACAAAAGTGAAAACGCAGTCCAGAACAAAGCCATAACAGCTGCAATAAATAAGATTGAAACACAGGCTGCATCACTTATAAAAGAGCTGGCTGCCTTAAAAGAAAGCATCTCGGAAAACCCTGGCGGGGGCAGTACAGACATTGACACTGCCCGGTGGACATTCAGCTATAGCGGGGAACAGAATTTCCTTACAGGCGGAAGCAGCCAGAATTTCATAACATCAGAAGGCAGCCTTGAAATTGTTTCACATAAAAATGCTGCTGTGTATGGTACAGACAAAGTTGAAATTGCTGGCAGGGCAATATCCATTACAGGCAACAACAACGGTGATATCCGCCTTGATGGCAATGTATATGTGAATGGAAAGCTTATTACATAAATGAGGTACCGTATATGATAATTTATTTGGACAAAAATAAAAAACCTAATGTTGTATGTGATGGTGGCAGTATTCTGACAGATATCCTTGAAGGTGAAAACATTGTTATTGAGCGTGACCTGGAAAACAAAACTGTCACCATCAGTTCAGATGCAAGAAAAAATATAATAGAAAGCATAAAAGCTGGTGACAATATTTCAGTCACATGTGACAAAGACAAAAAAACTGTCACCATCAGTTCAGATGCAAAGAATGATGTCTTTAACAGTATCAAAGCTGGTGAAAATGTTACCATCACGCATGATAAAACAAACAAAACCATTACAATAAATTCTGATGCAAAGAATGAAACAATGAACAGCATCAGGGCTGGTGACAATATTGTAATTATAGATGACGGTTCTGGAGGTGTGACAGTCAATGCACTGGTAGACATACTGGATAAAAACCCTTCAAACCCTAAGCCCGGCTATATGTGGATTTTAAACAACGGAGGCAAAATCCCTGGCAGTACAGAAGGGGATACTGGCAGCGGTGAAGGCGGGACTGGTGGCAATGCCGGAGGGGGTATATCTGTAACAGAAGGCATGTTTGCCTGTTTTGACGGATACGGTAATTTCTACTGTTCAGGAGATGGCGGCGCTTCATGGCAGAAACGTGGGAAAATAGAATGTGACAACGGTGTTTACCCTGTTGCAGGCATTGCCCCTGGAGAAAACACAATAGTTTCTGCTGCGGGTTCACAGCTGTATTATTCAAATGACGGCGGCAGTACATGGGACAGGTGCACACAGTCTGTTTATTCATATATACGTGACATAAAATATATCAATGGTAAATTTTATGCCTGCTGTGGTTCTGCAACTGCCACAACACCTGCGCCGTCTGTGCTCATGGTTTCAAGCAATGGCATTACATGGAAAACAGCTTTACAGAAATATAACAGCTCAAAATATGTATTTGAAAAAATCCAGTATATAAATGATATATACTTTCTTTTTGCCAGACAGTCACTTGGCGGGGGAAGCAGGATACTTTATTCTGCAAATGGAAACACATGGACAGATAACAGCAGCGGCACTTATACACTGTTCCCAAAAATTATTTACAATGGCACACTTTACATTGCTGCCGGCAGCAATACATTTGAAATATATATATCCCCTGACGGCAAAAACTGGAACCTTTCTGGTGGAAAGATAGCTGAAGAAAACCCTGGCAGTAATTCGTGGATAACCGGCCTGGAAAAAATTGGTGGTAAATTTTACGCTGTTATCAGCAATAAAGAAAATACTGTGGTTTTTGGCAGGGCCATAAGTTCTTATAACGGGCTTGAATGGGGGAATATTGATGCAGGTGATGAAACAACAGCAGTTACCAGGGATATCTCAAATGGTTTCTGCAGGTATAATGGCAGGACATACCATTTAGGCAGTGATGGCACACTGAAATCTTCTGGAGGGTTTGCATCCTGGGAAAACACCGGGACAGTACCGCTTGAAGACCCTGTGAATGCGCCTGTATCCTGTTTTTCAGTCATGCAGCAGCAGCCTGCATAAATATCTTTTATGTATACGGAAGGAGGCGTATGTGTCTGGCAGTAACAGTTTTACAGCCCGGGTCTGTATACGCAGACCCGGAGGATGGCACCACTTATATTCTAAAATGGGAAAATGACATAAACGGGCAGTATGCTTATGAAATAATGTATAAATTAAAAAAATCTGCGGACTGGTCAACACTCGGGATAAACCATTCCACAGGCACGTCATTTGATTTAAGGGAAATATACAATGTTACAGGGCTTGACATCCATGAACTCCATTACAGGGTCATGGTTTATTTTAAAAATGAAGGATTAGAAGGCAAAGAATGCAGCAGCACATTTTCAATTATATTTAAAAACAGGATAACAGCATACCTTGGCACATATGACGGGAGCTCCATCTCCCACTACCCTGCCTTTGACAAAATAAACAGCACAGATATAGAAACAATGGATGCTGCTGTAAACAACGGCATAAAACATTTCCCGCTTGTGGATGAAGATTCACCATTAAACAGCAATTTAAAAGTAAGGACAGAAAAAAGCATTAAAAGTGTTGCATCACAGTATGCAAAGTTCAGGCGGACAGATATATACGGGCATGGTGAATTTAATAAATATGTGCACCAGGAATACCAGTATACAGGTTATGTTTACAGGAATGATGCCTATAATTACTCTTACCAGTATGGTTACACAGGTTATAACAGCGGCACATATAATTATTCTTATGCAGACCGCTACAGTTATGCAAATTATTCTTATGGTACTTTGCCATATTATACACCTGTTTCTTATAAATATGAAAACTATTCATCAAGGACATATTACTATTATTATACATCTTCATATTCACGTACTTTATATGCTTATAATAAAACTTACCTTTATTATTACAGGCAGAGGGATACATATAAAAACGGAAGGTATAATTACAGATATTATTACTATTACACATGGCGTACTTACTACAGGGACCCTCCCAGCCAGTATTCCACATATATAAGCTATACCCCTTCATTTGCCAAAAGTTTAAATATGGCAGGAATTGCCAGCAATATAAATTCTTTTAGCGGGACCAGCCCGTTAATTGACATAGTAGTCACACGTTATGGGTATTTTACAGGATATGTAAGGGTACACGCAAAATACCCTGCCCCGTCTTATTCTTATTATTACTATAATTCCAGGGCATCATACAGGTATTACAGGTATTCCTATAACGGTTATGCTTACAGGTATTACAGGGCTTATGGTTATTACTATTATGTTTCTTCCTATGCATATGGCTACAAATATATAACAGAATACAGATATTACAGTTACATCCCGTCTTATTCATACCTTTATAAATATGTTTACGGGTATAAGCCTTATAACTATGCTGTCCCAAATTATGGATACAAATACTTAACTGGTTACAGAAATAACAGTTATGAAGTACCTGTATATGGTGATAATTCATATTCTTACAGGTACTATACAACAAATAAACAGGAGGCTTCTTAATGGCAAACATAGCTATAGTTAATTACTGCAACTTAAAATGTAAATACTGTTTCGCTGACGGCATGATACAGGAGAAAACAGCCACCATAAGCTTAGAGGATTATGGCAGAATCCTTGAATTTATGTCAAGGACACCAAACAACCATATTGGCATTATTGGTGGCGAACCCACATTACACCCGCACTTTGATGGCATACTGAAGGAAACAAACAGGTACTGCCGTGAATGTAATACTGATTCAACACTTTTTACAAACGGTATAGAACTGGAAAGATTCCTGCCATACATAGGTGACAGGACAGGACTTTTAATAAACTGCAATTCACCAGAATACCAGACAGCAGAAATTTACCAGAAGCAAAGGAAGGCTTTAGACCACCTTTATAGTTTAAGCTGGTTTGACAGGAAGGCAACATGTGGGTGCAACATACACCCTGGCTGTAAGGATTACAGTTACATGTGGGATATTGTGGACAGGTATAAGTTAAACCATATACGCTGTTCTGTTGTTTCCCCTGCTGCATGTTATGAAGAATGGCGCAAAGACAAGGAAGGCTATTACAGCATGATGAAACCTGTGTTTTTACAGTTCTGTGAAGATGCAATAAAACATAACTGCCGCCTTGGCATGGACTGCGGGCATATCCCAATGTGTTATTTTAATATTGAAGAACGTGAAACTGTGGAAAGCATATGTGACAACTTATACCAGGACTTTTGCAGCCCTGTCATTGATATCACCCCTGATTTTAAAGCAACTGCATGTTTTGGTGCATATGACCCTGTGGACATAAGGGACTTCCATGATATCTTTGAACTGGAAAGATACCTGATGTTAAAAAAGACATACCCGAAAGTACAGGCCAACTGCATGGGGAAATGTACTACATGCAGGAAACACAAACTCCTGCAATGCCAGGGCGGATGCCTTGGTTTTGCAGGTGCAGAGTAAACAGCGTTTTACAGGAATGAGGTAATATAATGGAAACTTTAAAAATTTTATCAGTTGACTTTGACTACATAATGTACCCATGCATAAAACTTTACAACAGCCATGTTTCCGGGGCAGAAAACCAGGCCGTTACCTGGGAACGCCTGGAACAGCTTTTGGAAATAGATAAATATTTATGCTATGATGCAGATGCCTTAAAAATGATATCAGGTGTTATATTAAAAAATGTAATGGGCAAAGCTGTATTTTTTCCTGTGACAGACCATGAAGAAATTGTAGATATCCTGAAAAAAGACAATGGCTACCCTTCCACTAAGTTTGACATAGTAAATATAGATTTCCACCATGACATGTATTACAGGGAAGAAGACATTGCGGAAATAAAGGATTTTGGGCAATATAACTGTTCTGACTGGCTTGGTTATTTATATTTTACGGGCAAACTGGAAAGCTGCCACTGGTTTAAAGCCCCTAATTCAGATATTTATAATGGCAAAGCGGAAATAAAAATATCAAGCAAAAAGGATATTGGAAACCTTGGAAATAATTTTGACATGGTGTTCTTATGCCTGTCCCCACAGTGGGTGCCATATAAATACCACCATTTATATGAACTCCTGTGCAACGTTTTCAAGGAGGTATCCGATAAATGATGAACATACTTATGAGTGGCAATGACCATGTATACCCCGGGATGGAACTTGCCATATATTCAGCCCTTACACATAACAAAGGCATCAACTGGTATATATTCACAATGGATATTGAAATTGATATGGGGGATGGCGGGGTAATGGTGTTCTGCGGGCTTAACAGCTGGCAGAAAAACAAGTTAAAGAAAATTGTGTCATACCTTGACAATACATCTAAAATTACATTTATTGATATGAAAGACATGTATATGGAATACCTGGCAGGCAATATAAATGAAACATCCCCTTTTACACCATATGCGGCATTAAGGCTTCTTGCTGATGTTGCATTGCCAGATACCAGCCATGTGCTTTACCTGGACTGTGACACAGCAGTCCAGGGTGACATATCAGGCATAATGGATTTCCTTAAATTCGGGAAAGACTATTATGCCTATGTATGCCCTGATGCATGTGGCTATGAAGGTGAAATGGTAAGCGGTGTAATGCTGATGGATTTAGGACGTACCAGGGAAGACGGTTTCCTTAAAAGGGCAAGGGAAAACATACATAAAAACTTATACCAGTACCCTGACCAGGACGCTTTAAGGGATGCAGGGAAACCTGGCCCGCTCCCTGAAACATACAGTTACCTTTATGAACTTGAACTCTGTGCATATAAACCGCTGGTACTCCACTTCACAAACAAGCTTTCGCCTAAGATATATGGTGATGAAGGGCGTACTGTTTTTTACAGGCGTTACCCTTTCCTGGATTATGTGAAAAAGGGTGTGGAATTAATTGATACAATTAACTTTGGCACAAAAGAGGAGTTTTAAAAGGATATATTCAGAAAGAAGGTGTGGGAATGTACGGGAACACCCCTGTGTGGAAAGATTTAGATTTAAATGGTATCGGGTATTTTACACAGATGTATGTAAAGGATAGTTCTGCAGGCTCTGGCACAGGTACAGGAAGCGGCGGGAATATATCCCCTGAAGGTTCACCAGAATATGCACTGCTTTCAAAATCCTATGCAGTTGGTGGCACTGGAACAAGGGAGGGTGAAGATACAGACAATGCAAAATATTATTACGAATTTACAAAATACCTGATAGGAAGCACAAACCTGATGGATGGTGTAAAAATTATTTATGGTGGGGACGCTTTTGAGGATTTTAGTGAAAAATAATTTATTGGTTTATATTTGTAATTAAATTAAAATTTAAGGGAATAGCTATACAAACTATTCCCTTAGTGTTTAAATTCTATATTATCTCATTCATATATGTTTATATCTCTAATATTCACAATAATCTATTTATAAATTCATATATTTCTCAGGCATAAACCATACCCACAATTACTATTTTTTTATTTTTGATTGTGGTAAATTCTGTGGTAAATTTTTAACAAATCCTTTAATTACAGCATTTAAAAGCATTTTTCACACGGTTCCGGAAACCGCTGCTCTATCCACTGAGCTACAGATGCACGGATATACAGGATATTGTATACTGCCCTGAAATACAGGGTTTCTGCTGTATTATAATAATTTTCCACCATTGCCAGGATTTATCCTGGCAATGGTGTCTATTATAACACATATTATATGAAAATGGAAGAGGAAATTTAGAAATTAGCCAGCCAAATGTTACTATTCAGTCATAAAGGCACATTTATAAGGCACACAGTTAAAAAGCTGGTGTGCCTTCAAAAACTTTTTGTATATTTTCCAGTATTCTCATACCTTTTCTTTTGTATGTTTCCACTACACTTATTATCTTGCAATACATTTCATTTCCACTGTATTTACGGAATCCTCCTGATATTTTCTGGCGGTTTTTACATTTCCGCAGGTCTCTTTCGCTCATATTGTTTTCAAATGGTACTGAAAAATTGTGCATGAACAAAAGGTGGTTCTCTTTGTATTTTTCAAGCCGTACAAGCAGTGCTTTTTCTTCCTGTTTTGCAATTTTTCCTTTAACAGTTTTATTTTGCTTTCTTCCATCTGCCAGTATTTCATCATATCTTTTTTCATATTTGGATATTTCTTCATCTGTAAAAAATGTCCCTTCTGAAATATGTTTTTTTCTTCTGTCGTTTATACCACATAGAAAAGCTGACATCCCTGATGCCCATTCTGTACCAGCTTCTTCTGTATTCTTTTTCAGATAACGCAGCAGATGGACATTGCATTCACCATGTCCTTTACCATAATGGTATAATGCCGTTTCATGGTCATGTTCCAGTGTACCTGCATATGATTTAAGAAAAGATATTTTATCCAGTGCGTTTATACTTTTTTTCTCCATTGCTGTATATAATACAGCCTTATTGCTGCTGAAATTGCGTATATAACACTGTTTCCCGTCCACTGTCACTACTGTTGCATCAGTACATATAGTTTCTTCATTTAAAAGTTCATTCCCAATCTGCTTTAAGTTTTCTTCTGCTTTTACAGAAAAACTTTTACAGAAGCTGTATATACTTCCAGAAGAAATATCAAGAGTGTTTCCGGTTAATGCATTAATGAACTGGCATATCCTTTCATTGGACATTGCCCCCTCTGCATATAAATCCACAACCACAGACTTTAAAAAAGAACCATATATAACATTACTTCTATACTCTGCTGGTATATTAATTTTTCCATTTTCATCCTCATAAATCCTTATTTCGTTTATAACCGGAACAACTTCAAAATCAAGTATGTATTTTACAGCATAATTCCCATATCCTTTTCCAATTATTGTGGTTTTATGTGAATATTTTCCTGTGCCAAGCTTTTCTTCTATGTCTTTTTTCGTAAGGGTGGTTCCTGTGTGCCCTTTCTGTCCTCCTGGTTTTTTAACACTTTTTCTCCTGGAACTGTACTGGTTTGCACTCTGGCATTTCTGGTCTGTGGATGGCGGCATTGAAGAATTGGTACTGTTATTGTTTATTATCCTTTTAAGGCGTTCATTATCATCTGACAGGATTTTTATCTGCCGGTCTTTTTCATCTATTATATTTTCAAGACTGGAAATTTTTTCATTTAATTTTATTACTTCATTTTTATATTCTTTTTTTTCATTTTTAAGTTCTTTTTCAACAGATACAAGGCGCTCCATAACTTCCATAAGTTGGTTATATATACTTTTTTCATAATTTCCTCCCATTTTGAAACGCCTCCTTTCTGCTTTTTTCTCATGTATCTATATTAACATAAAACTATATGTTTTGGCAAAAATTATTTATTTTTATACCCTAAAGCCTGAATAGTAACAGCCAAATGGCGTAAACCTTTAACCAGGCTCTTTATAAAGACTTATATTATATGGTTTTAATTTATGTAATTATTATTTAATAATACAGCTTTGCAACAGCCTGCACCATATCCCTGTGCTTTCCCCATTCATAATAAAACTGTGAATGTCCTACAGGTGCGCTGCCCGAACATGTTTCAGGCGTACACCATGTTATGCCTTTCTTTGTAAGGTAATCCCCAAATGACCCATTAGCACCGCTTATGCTTTCACGTACTGGCCTGTATCCTGTTTTCTGCCTTACAAGGCTTAGTAATGATGAACTTTTTGTATAATAAATTACCCGTCCTGCTTCATGGTAATTTATAACTGCTTTAGGTTTGATTTTATCTACAAGTTTCACAATGGCTTTAGTTTCACGTTCAGAAAAGGCATACGGGCCAGAATAGCCTTCCCTGCCACGCTTTGTACCTTTTGAATTATTCTTTCTGAAGCCTGCATTAAAATTCCTGTTTAAGTCAACTCCCCTTGCATTAGCCTTCCATCTGCTGTAACTCCCCCTGCCAAGGCGCTTGGCAAGCTTTTTTAAAGACGGGCTTTTAATTCTTGCAAGGCCATACTGGCTTATATTTACACCATCAGGATTAAGCATTGGCACAATATATACACATACTTTATTAAAAAGCTTCTTATAAGCAGTGCCATTATATTTGCCAGAATAATAAGACTTACAGCACCTCTCTGCCATCTTCATTACAAGCTGCGAATTAAGCCACTCCCTTGCGTGCATTGCTGACTGTATTAATATTTTCTTTTTAGCATTCTGGTTGCCAAGCCTTATACAGTAAATATTATTATTATCGGCCGTCTTTGCCAGAACCGAAAGTTCCATAACATCCTGGTATAACTTTGCCATCTTCTTTAAATCCCTTGACATATCAGCATATGAGTACTTTGTATCGTAGATGCTGACAATATTACCTATAGCACTTTCAGAAAATGAAACATTTTCATTTGCAATATATCCGCTGCTGCCATCAGAAAGCTTGATTTTAAGCCATCCAGGACTCTTTGCCACACACTGGTACCTTGTCTTTGACTTTGCATTTCCCTTCTTACTGCCATTATATATTCCTGAATATATAACAGTTTTTTTCTTAATAAAAGCCCCTTTATTTACATTCTCAAATATAAATGTAAATGTAAATTCTGCCTGTGAAGTATAGTCCCCCATTCCTGAAACTTCTGCCTTGTATGTATCTTCCTTTTTAAGTTGTCCATCCAGTTCTACATTAACCCAGTCCAGACCTTTATTTACTGTAACTTCTTTACTTGCTGTATTAGTCCCTGACAGGTTTGTTATTGTTAAATACAGTGTAATGCCTGCATCTGGCATATATTCTTTTTCTTTGTAAAACGAATACGCAAGCAGGTCATTTTCTGTTACCTCATGCCCGAATTTAAGTGCAATCCCCTCATACTCTGAAATAAACACCGTTTCCTGAAGCAAAAACCTGTCTGAACCAAAATAATCCTGTAAAAGATTCCTGGCATTAAGGAATTTATATACATTTGTTATATTCCATATATTAGAAATACCATCATGCTGTATATCTGCATCTGTACTAAATGTACTGCTTTCCTTGCTTAAAAGAAGCGCACCATAATAATCCATGTAAACTGTATATGCCTCTTCAAAATTTTTAATGCCATTATAAAGAATTGTGCTGTTAATATTTTCTATCGCAGTATAAATATCATAATTCCCCATGCTGCGGCTAATGCCATTAACAGCAATATAGGCGGTACTTTGTACATCGCTGGCATCTGCTGCATCTGGATAAGAAACAACTTTTAAAACTGCCATGCCAGTACCATCCACTTTTATATTATAATTATCAGATGATACGGCATATGGATTATAATTATATTCTTCTGGCAGTCCTCCAAGGCTGTCTAAAATTTCAATATTTATAATATTTCCCTGTCCAGACATTTCCCCTGAATTACTAACCTGCGAAAGGTTAAAAGCCTGCCCCTCCTGGACAGATACCATGTTTTTAATCTGGATTTCTTCACCTGTATCTTCTATAGTTGCAGTAATTATATTATTAATTGCAGTATTTTCATTCATGCCAAATACAACCGCCGCATCTGCATTTTTATAAAATAATATGCAGAATACCACAATTATTGCATTAATCATTATTTTTTTCATCTTTTCTTTTCCTGTTCTTTAATATTTTTATCTTAGTTCTGGTTGTTCCTGTTCTTAATAAAAGTTTCAGATGCCGAGCATATTTTATCTGCAATGCACACGATAAAACTCTCTGCATATACTGGCGGGACTGGCGTAAGTGGGAACATATGTTTCTTTATAATATCTTTCTCAATATCTGTAAGTATAAAGTCACGCATTGCATTTTTTAGCGCTGCCGATGGATGGAAAAAACCATGCGGCCTGCGGTGTTTATGTCCTTTATCATGCCAGTCATATAAAAAATAATCATGCAGGAGTGCGCCCCGCACCATTTCATTATATGATACTTTAATATTAAACTTTGAAGCAATCTGGCAGCTTTTGCGTGCAACCATAATGCTGTGCCTGTAAATACTTGTATTGCCATGCTGTATATACTTCTTGCACTCATTAAATGAAGAATTATCCACTACCTGTATAAGAATCTCTTTTAATAATTTTTCATAAGCGGCTTTATACATCGGACCACCTTCCAAATATATCCCCATATCTTTCCTGGAAATATATATATGCCCTGTCAAAAATAATCCATAATGCTTCAGCAGCCACTATCATTAAAACTACAAAAAGCACTGGCACTTTAGACATTTTAGCTATAAAACCTTCTGTAAAAAGTGCTTCAAAACCAATAAAAAATTTTACCATTACAAGTGCTGCTGCAAGCAGTACATGGTAACAAACCCCCTTAATAAACATTCCTGGCATTACCGGGGTATTCTTTCCCCTTAGATACTCTGCAACAGAAACATATACAGAAAATCCTGCAAATGTAAAACAGTACAGTTTCTGTGGTGCAAGTATAAATCCTATAAGGAACGTGCCTGCAATAAATACCATGCCTGCCCTGGTTTTAAAGCGCCTCTGGAAAATCCCTGTTATAAATGATGCTGCCGCAAGCAGGAACATGGAGCTTGCCTCAATAACACCGCTTAAAACTATTAAAATTACCGCAAGTGCCATAAGTATGCCGCCCCATGCTGCTTCCCTTGTCTTTAAATGCAACTGCACAAATCACCTCCCATACATTCACAGAGTGAATCTGCACACCACAGGTCACAACATACATTCCCTGTACTGCACCCGCCAGAGCCATAATACCCGTTAGGATTACGGCCATAACCCTGTCCATAATTCTGGTAACTCTGCCTGTTATACTGTCCATTGTTATAACCACTATTATTATAACTGCCCTGTCCACCCTGGCCGCCCCAGCCGCCTTGTCCGCCCTGGTATCCCTGGCTGTATCCGCTGCCACCGTTTGCCCTTGCATCCATTATCTGGGTATATGCTGCCTGTACCTCTTTAAACTTATCCTCTGCGAGGTCTGCCAAAGGGTTATTTACATAAGAATCAGGATGGTACTTCCTGCTTAATTCCTTATATGCCCTTTTTACTTCATCATCAGTGGCGTTTGGTGAAATTCCAAGCACCTGGTATGGGTCTGTCAATTTTCTTCCTCCTTTTTCTTTGCGTGGATATAATCATAACGGTTCCATACACCTGCATAGAGTATGTTACGCAAAATATCTATATAATTAATACATGGAAGCCGTTCAAAAGCACCACATGCTGCTGATATTTCATTCAGGAGCATTTCACGTGTATTTTCTTCAAAACCATCTTCCTTAACTGAATCTTTAAATGGATTATACCTGCCTTTTTTAATATCTTCCTGCAAATCATCATATGCGTCCATTATATAAATATACCTGCCAAGGTAATATCCCATGTCACCAAGATATACTTTAAATATATCATCTTTGTAAATAAATAACTCTGCAAGAAGACTGCCAAAACAGGACGCATTCTCCATAATATTATATGCCCTGTCCTTTTCAAGCACTGACAGCCTGCCTAAAGACTTCTTTACTGCATCTGCCTGGCGTTTGTAACTCTTTTCCACCTGCTTTGCACCTTTTTTATAAACCAGTGCACCCGCACCGCCCCTCAAAGAAGCATCATCATTTTTATCATCAATACACTGGTAATAGCTTAAAAGATAATTAATATCAGCGCAGTAATCCGTAATTTCATTATAAAGTATCCTGTGCTTTTTTGCCGGATGCACTATACAGTGCCTTTTCTCATGCCTGCATTTTATATTATATACAGAACTTAAAAGTATTATAAGAAAAGTCATGTCATATGTCAGTGTAATGCGCCCTGCAAGGCCATACTTTGCCCTGAGCCTTTCACAAAGCCCGCAGTAAAAGGCATGATAAACTTCATAATCCTTTATCTTCAGTTCAGGTTTGCGTATCTGTACATATCCAAACAAAAACATACCTCCATCAACAAAAAATGAAATATTTCTTCAAACCGCCTGCTTTATAATATCATAAATTTATGTTATTATAAAGTATATAAAATGAAAAGGAGATAAATTTTTATGAAATTTTTAATACAGAGAACCAGCAGTGCCACAGTTAAAGCAGATAATGAGATAACAGGACAAATTGGAAAAGGGCTGTTAATATTTATCGGCATCCGTGACAGTGACACAGAAGAAACCGCAGATAAAATGCTTAAAAAAGCATACAATTTAAGAATATTCAGCGACAACGAAGGCAAAACAAACCTCTCATTATGTGATGTAAATGGCGGGCTTCTGCTTATATCACAGTTTACCCTCTATGCAAATTGCAAAAAAGGCAACCGTCCTTCATTTTTTGAAGCCGGAAGCCCGGAACATGCAGAAAAACTATATAATTATATAGTTAATAAAGCTAAAGAATACTGTAGCACTGTTGAAACAGGGCGTTTTGGCGCAGATATGGAAGTATCACTTGAAAACGACGGGCCATTTACAATAATGCTTGATTCAGAAGAACTTTAACCTTCCAGGCAAACCTGAATAATTTCCTGCCTGCATATAACATGGCAGGAAATGGTAAAACTCCAGTAATTTTCTATTTATTTCTCTTTCTTATTATATCTGTTACCTCTTCTTCTGTCATCTGCATTCTCTGGGCTATTTCATTTGTATCCATATTCATTTCATAGTATGCATATACCATGCCAGTATTTAATCCAATCTTCTCACCTTTCTTTAATCCGATTTCTTCACCTTTCCTTAATCCAATTTCCTCACCTTTTTTTAATCCAATTTCCTCACCTTTTTTTAATCCAATTTCTTCACCTTTTTTTAATCCAATTTCTTCACCTTTTTTTAATCCAGCTTCAGTATATTCTTTCATTAACTGGTTATAATCAAGAATCGCTTTCTGTCTTGCAGTATATTCAAGCTGTTTCTTTTTATCCATACTAATAACCTGGAGCCTGTCATATGCTTTTTCAATATACATGTTCTTTTTTGCTAACATTTCAAACTCCTCCTTTTTTTCTGCATTTAAAAACTTAGCCCACAGTAACAAGTCACTGCTGTTTTCCTTTAATTCTTCTGGCAGTTTCGGAAGTTCTATCACATGAAATTCTATTTTATCACTGTAAACTGTATGGCGGTTATCCTCCATTAAATGGAAACTTGAATAAAATTCCCCAGTGTCCTTAAAAAGTACAAAGTCCAGGACACCAATATGTATGCACTTTTTTATTTTTGAATAGTCTTCCCCTTCTTTTATCTGTTCTGTAATCATTTTTGAAACATAAAACAATGTCCTGTCTTCCCATGCAGTAAACTTAATGAGCTGTATTTCCACATCAATTTCCGTGCCATCATCCATCAGTATTCTTACATCAAGTATTCCAAGTTTATCCTTTTTATGTTTTTTACGCAGAAAAGTATCTATAATCTTTGTTTCCTTTATATCTTCTGGGTTAATTTTTAAAACCGCTGAAAGAAAACCTTTCCTTACTTCACTGTCACCCATTATTTCTTTAAAGGCAAAGTCGATTTTAGGTTTCATTAACTGTCCCATAATAATGTCTTCTCCTCCACACATATATTTTTATTAAATTATAACATATGTCCGGAATCTTAGCAAGAAACAATAAATCTTCCTGGTAATCCATTATGATTAATTATATAAAAATAATTTTTTGCTAAAAATTTAAAAAATATAAAAGATACAGTTTGTATAACCAACAAGACTGTATCTTCTTAATAAATTACTATATTAAGCTATAAATTATTTGTCATGCCATTTTTCTAATCCATGATATGGATAATTATCCAATACAACATTCTTCACATGCTGGATTGAACCTGCATTTTCATTAATACCTGCAAGCATGCACATTTTCCTCAAATCCTTGCAAAAATTTGAACGGTTTACTAATGAACCATTTTTAGTCCTGAAAATAATTCCATTTGCAATCCCCTCATGCTTCACATATACGTTTAAATCTTCTAAAATCGTACCTGGTATTAAGATTTTTATTTTTCTGTTCTTCCTTATAACTTCAATAACACCCTTTTCCAGCACATCTACTGTTAAAAGCCCTAATTCACAAAAGCGCAAATCTGTATGGCATAAAACCTGTATCATCATTGCAAGGCGTTCATTATCATTCTGCAATGCTGTATAAACAAGTTTATTATAATTTACCAAAGAAATAGACATAGATTTATGTAATTCCCCATAATCCAACGGCTCTAACTGTACTTTCATATCCTGCCAGTCCATCACTTCACAAAAATAATTAGCAGCAGCGAGATATGAATTAATAGTACGTTGTTTAAACCCTTTTTCTTTAAGCCAGTCCTTATATGCCGCCATCTTTCCTGCCGATAATTCAGAACCATTTAAAAAGATGGCAAGTTTATTTATATTCCTGCTATAAGCAGATACAGTATTTTGGCTTTTATTCCTTTTTTCTAACATATATGTAAAATCACGTCCGTTTCATAAATTTTTAAGCACTTCTAAAAGCCTGTTGTCATTTAACA
>CAJTOK010000006.1 GCA_910577825.1 uncultured Lachnospiraceae bacterium
AAAACTGGGTTTGAAAGCCGCAGAAAATAAGGGTTGGAGAATCCGAGAGGCTATAATTGTATACAGGAGGAAAATTATGGCAACAAGAAACAGCTTTAAAAGCGGAACTTGTGAACTGGTAGTGCTGCATATCCTGAAACATTATGGTGACTGCTATGCATACCAGATTTCACAATATATTACCATGATTACTGATGGGGATTTATCATTTCCTGAAGGCTCACTATACCCGGCATTTTATAAAATGATTGATAACAAATATATCTCAGATTATAAAAAACAGACAGGAAAACGCATGGTTAAAGTTTATTACCATATTGAGTCGGAAGGTGAAAAACGTCTGGAACAGTTATTAAAAGATTATTACCAGGTTACTAAAAGTATTGAAAAAATTCTACACTTTGATTTTTCAAAACTGGAGGAAGTCCAATGAATAAAGATGCCAAAAAATATTACAGGGATATTAAATCAGTTATTCCATCTGGAGGCCATCAGGAGAAGAGGCTGATAAAAGACTATAAAATACGCATTACAGAACTAAATGAAATGAAACCAGATATTACTTATGATGAACTACAACAAACTTTTGGAACTCCCATAGATATAGTAACCGGATACTATGAAGGAGCAGATACCGGATATATTATGCAAAAAATCCGTACAACAAGAATTATACGTTTTTGTATTTATTGTATATTAATATTTACTCTGGCTGGTTTTGCCATCAGTGCAAATATTAACATAAAATTATACCAAGAAATACACAAAGGTATTATCACACATGAAAAAACTATTATTAAATAAGAAAGGGGAGAGAAGCTTGAAAAAAATCTTTACTTTATTCTTTACAGCACTGTTATTTTCACAAGTTACCTGCACATCTGTTTATTCACAGACAAAACAAAATACTAATAAACAAATTGAACATTTTGATAATGGAAGTTACATAGTTACCTTTTTTACAGATGCTATACCAGACACTTCATATGGTATTAATACAATGTCAAAAATTAAAACTGTAACAAAAACTAAAACAACAGAATATTATAATAATTCCAATGAACTTATGTGGTCTATACAAGTAAAAGGAACTTTTACATATGGAAATGGTTCAGCTAAGTGCACAAAATCAGAGGCATCTGCTGTATCATATTATGAATATTGGAAACTTTCAAATAAATCTGCAAGTAAAAGTGAAAACAGGGCAATTGCTTCCGTAACAGCAAAACTTATGAAAAATTCAACTGTTTATGACACTATACATAAAACAGTAACACTTACATGTAGTTCTGATGGTGTATTTTCATAAAATTAAATAATACTATATTTCCGAAGACGGCTACTAGAGTGTTAATAAAACATCAGACAGGCTTGTAAGCATGGCTATCGCATTAGCAGGCGGGAACACAGGAAAAGCAGACGAAATGATAGCTGCTATCCAGAAAGGCTATGACAAAGCTACTGCTGCATGGGGCAAGGAACTTCCTGACATCTCCAAGAGGACACTTGAAGGTATAAAGTAGAAGATGGAAGACTGGAAGAACAGCAAGACAACAGCACAGGATTATGCAGATTATTTATCATAATTTTCTCTCATTTCTGCGCTGCCTTTTGCACATAATGCAATGTTTGTGTCGCAACGCAGACACAAACTTGCTGAGTGAAAAATTTATTTTTCACTCTTAATCCTTATAAAAAAGTTTCTGGTATGTTTAAAACCTGGTATAATATTCCTGGTTTTAAGCATGCCATTGTTTTTATATCTAACTATCATCTGCCGTATCTAGATTCATCTCTTAACTGTAATAAACATCAATATCCCTTATAATACCATCAACATCTTCATTTTCCTACCCTCTTACATATTTTGATTTTGCATTCGTCTTACGTTTCTTTTCTTTAACTAGCTGCTTACCATTATATTCTGTTGCTATATTTGTACGGCGCAATCCCATTTCAAAATACTCTTCATTTATATCTATGCCAATGCCAATCCTGCCCAAACGGACAGCAACAGCAGAAGTAGTAAAAGAACCTGAAAACGGGTCTAAAATAATATCACCAGCATTTGATGAAGCTTTTATAATACGCTCAAGCAATGCCTCTGGCTTCTGTGTCGGGTGGTTTTCATATTCATTCATTTTGAAACGGACTCTGCTAAATTCCCATACATTGCCTGGTACTTTTTGAGTATTGTATGGTTGTGGCGGATTCTTCCTGTAATCTATAAGTTTCCTTTGCGCTCCTGTTTTTGCTTCTACTAAAATTTCCTGGTGGTTAAATGTATATTTAGATTTTACATCTTTATTTACCATTAAAACCGGTTCATATAATGAACCAAACATTTTCTTTGACTGTACACCTGAACTGTCATATGACCATACTATACGGCAAAGCACATTATAATTTTCAGAAGCATATACATCAAGATATGGCATATGCTGTGTAGCTGTCATAAAATACATTGTACCGTTATCAGAAAGTACCCTCATACATTCATCAATCCAGCACTTGCACCAGCTAATGTACTCCTGTACAGTCTTCCATTTATCTTTATTGTTTCCGAAATTTTTTCCAATATTATATGGGGCATCTGCAAATATTAAATTAACTGTATTGCTTTTAATATGCCTGAGCACTTCAATACTATCACCTAATATAGCCATTGAATTACTATTGTGCATTTGTTTAATTTCTTTTATATCAACAAACAAATTACCAAAGTCAAATCTGGGTATCTGGAATATCTCTTTATGTACTTTATCATCTAAATCAAGAGTCATTTGTACAGCTTCATTATCCATTATATTTTCCCCTTTATATTTACATAAATACAACAATGCTGCAGGCATTATTTACCCACAGCATTGCCTTATCCCTGAATATTTTTTATTTATGCCTGCCTGCAATATCAATTCTTGTCAGTGCTTTTTTAAGTGCAAGTTCTGCACGCATCATATCCACAGACTTTTCACCGCTTTTTATACGGCGTTCTGCACGCATTTTTGCCTCTTCGGCACGGTTTACGTCTATCTCATCTGGCCATTCACATGACTCAGCAAGTATAGTTACTTTACTTTTTGTAATTTTAACAAACCCGTCATGGAGTGCAGCTTCCTTTTTGCCATCTGCCTGTTTAATACGGAGTATGCCTGGCTCAAGAACAACTGTAAGAGGAATGTGGCCAGCCAGTACACCAATCTCGCCCTCTGTAGTTTTCATTTCTACCATTTCTGCATCGCCATCGAAGAATACACGTGTAGGGGAGATAATCTGTAAGTTGAACGTTTTGTCAGCCATATTTTATCTTCCTTTCTATCTGGACTTCATTCTCTGGACAACTTCATCAACCGTGCCAGCATTAAGGAAAAGGTTTTCTGGGATTTCATCATGTTTGCCATCCAGTATCTCCTGGAAACCACGTACAGTTTCACTTACTGGCACATACTGCCCTGGAAGCCCTGTAAACTGCTCTGCAACATGGAAAGGCTGTGATAAGAATCTTTGTACTTTCCTTGCCCTGTTTACTACAATCTTATCATCTTCTGAAAGTTCGTCCATGCCAAGGATTGCAATAATATCCTGCAGCTCTTTATACCTCTGTAATATTTCCTGTACACCACGTGCAGTCTTGTAATGGTCTTCACCAACTATATGCGGGTCAAGTATACGTGATGTAGACTCAAGAGGGTCTACAGCCGGGTAAATGCCAAGCTCTGATATAGAACGTGAAAGAACCGTTGTAGCATCAAGATGTGCAAATGTATTAGCAGGGGCAGGGTCTGTCAGGTCATCTGCAGGTACATAAACAGCCTGTACTGATGTAATAGAACCTTTCTTTGTAGAAGTTATGCGTTCCTGTAATGCACCCATTTCTGTCTGTAATGTCGGCTGGTATCCAACCGCACTAGGCATACGCCCAAGCAGTGCTGAAACCTCTGAGCCGGCCTGTGTAAAACGGAATATATTATCAATAAACAAAAGTACATCCTTACCTGAACGGTCACGGAAGTTCTCTGCCATTGTAAGCCCTGTAAGCCCGACCCTCATACGTGCGCCGGGCGGTTCATTCATCTGCCCGAACACCATAGTTGTCTTATCAATAACACCTGATTCTATCATTTCATAGTAAAGGTCGTTGCCTTCACGTGTACGTTCACCTACACCAGTAAACACTGAATAACCGCCGTGCTCCTGTGCAATATTGGTTATAAGTTCCTGTATTAATACAGTCTTGCCTACACCAGCACCACCAAAAAGCCCTGTCTTTCCGCCCTTCTGGTACGGGCAGAGCAGGTCAACTACTTTAATGCCTGTTTCAAGGATTTCTGTAGTTGTTGACTGCTCTTCAAATGCCGGGGCTTTTCTATGGATTGGGTCATATCTGACCCCTTCCGGGGCAGGCTTTTCATCAATAGGCTCACCAAGCACATTAAACATACGGCCTAATGTCGCTTCGCCAACCGGTACTGAAATAGGGCCGCCTGTTGCCTGGGCTTCCATGCCACGCACAAGCCCGTCTGTAGGCCCCATTGCAATACAGCGCACAGTATCGTCACCCAGATGCTGTGCAACTTCAACTACGAGCTTTCCGCCATTATTTAACGGCACTCTGATAGCATCGTTGATTTCTGGAAGTTTTCCTTCTGGAAACTTAATATCCAGTACGGCACCGATAATCTGGGTAAGCTTACCTGTATTTAATTCTGCCATCGTCTTTCTCCTTTTTATTATAATCTAAACCAAGAATAAAGTTATAAACTGTTACGAAATAGCTGATGCACCTGCTATAATCTCCGTAAGTTCCTGTGTAATGGAAGCCTGCCTTGCCCTGTTGTATTTCAATGACAAGTCACTAATCATCTCTTCTGCATTGCTTGTTGCAGAATCCATTGCCTGCATACGTGCTCCATTTTCACTTGCATGTGACTCCACCAGCCCTCCAAATACCAGGCTGTTTATATACTTAGGAATAATAGCATCAAGTGCCTCCTCTGGCTCTGGTTCATAATTCATAAGCGTTATCTTATCAAGTGGGCTTCCAGGCTCTTCTTCCTGCTCAGAAATTATATCTTCTGCATCAATAGGCAGCAGCTTAATTAATGTGGGTATCTGTACTACAGTATTCTTAAATATTGTATATGCAAGATATATTTCCCCAATTTCACCACTTGAAAACTTGCTTAAAAGCTCTTTGCCTATTTCCATTGCATCACTATAAAGCGGCTCATTCATTGCTTCCGAATAATCACCAGCTATTGTATATCCCTGCCTTGAAAGGGAATCACGGCCTTTAGTCCCTACAGCATAGATAATGGTATCTTCTTTTTTAAAGCGTCCGTCTTTAGAAACCATTTTAACTATATTAGAATTATATCCTCCTGCAAGTCCCCTGTTAGAAGTAATAGTTATAACTGCCTTTTTGCCAGACTGGCTCTTTTGCAGGAATGGATGTGACATCTGGCCTGATTTAGCTATCATATCCGCAACAGTTTCATACATTGTTTCAAAATAAGGTTTTGAAACCTCTGCACCAGCTTTGGCTTTCTGCAGTTTTACAGAGGATACAAGCTTCATTGCTTTCGTAATCTGCCCAGTGCTCTGGACACTCTCTTTACGCCTTTTAATATCTCTCATTGAGGCCATATTACAACACCCCTCTATCTGTTCTTAGTGAAATCCGCTTTAAATTCCTCTATTCCCTTAACCAGCTTCTTTTCAGTATCCTCTTTAATCTCTCCGTCTGTACGTATAGCTTCTGGTACTTCAGGATACTTTGTATCAATATATTCAAAAAGACCTTTTTCAAATTCAAGTATGTCATCTATCTCTATATCAATAAGATACTTCTTAGTAGCAGCATAAATAATCATTACCTCATTTTCTACTGGCATAGGATTATACTGGTCCTGCTTTAATATTTCACGTATTCTTTCACCCTGTGCAAGCTGTGCTTTTGTTTCAGGGTCAAGGTCTGAACTGAACTGTGAGAAAGCCGCAAGCTCCCGGAACTGCGCAAGTTCAATACGTATTGGCCCGGAAATCTTCTTCATGGCCTTAATCTGCGCAGAACCCCCAACCCTGGATACCGACAGCCCCGCATTAATAGCCGGGCGGAAACCTGAATTAAACATTTCTGTTTCAAGGTAAATCTGGCCATCTGTTATAGAAATAACATTAGTAGGGATATATGCTGATACATCGCCTGCCTGCGTTTCTATAATAGGGAGCGCTGTAAGCGAACCGCCGCCTAACTTGTCAGAGAGCCTTGCTGCCCTTTCAAGAAGCTTTGAATGCAGATAGAATACATCACCAGGATAAGCCTCACGTCCAGGGGGACGTTTAAGCAGAAGTGCCATTGTACGGTATGCAGCGGCGTGTTTTGTTAAATCATCATAGATTATAAGCACATCCTTGCCAGCTTCCATCCATTCCTCACCTATTGCACAGCCTGAATATGGCGCAATATACTGCAATGGCGCAAGTTCACTTGCTGTAGAAGCAACAACAGTTGTATAATCCATAGCCCCGTATTCTTCAAGCTTACTAACAATAGAAGCCACTGTAGAAGCCTTCTGTCCTATAGCAACATATATACAATATACATTTTCAGTTTTCTGGTTAATAATTGTATCAACTGCAATGGCCGTTTTTCCTGTCTGGCGGTCACCAATTATAAGTTCACGCTGCCCCCTGCCGATAGGTACCATTGAGTCAATGGCCTTAATACCTGTCTGTAATGGTGTATCTACTGACTTTCTGGAAATAACACCTGATGCAACTCTTTCAATCTGTCTTGTCTTTTTAGTTTCAACAGGCCCTTTTCCATCTATAGGCTGCCCCAGGGCATTAACTACACGTCCAAGCATTGCATCACCAACAGGAACTTCAACAACCCTTCCTGTAGTCTTTACAATGTCACCCTCATTAATATTCTTATGGTCACCTAAGAGCACAGCACCAACATTGTCCTCTTCAAGGTTAAGCACCATGCCATAAACTTCATTTGGAAATTCCAGAAGTTCACCCTGCATAGCCTTTGCCAGTCCATGAATACGGGCAATACCATCAGCAACCTGTATTACAGTACCTGTATCCGCAATTTCAAACTTGGTACTATAGTTCTTAATCTGTTCTTTAATTACAGAACTGATTTCCTCAGGTCTTAAATTCATGTTACTCTTGCACCTTCCTTCATTTATTAATTAGAAAGCTGGATTTTATTAAGTTCTTTTGCCATATTTTCCAGCTTTGTTTTTACACTGCCATCCACTACCCTGTCACCTATCTTTATAACCATACCGCCAATCAAAGCAGGATTAACAGCATAATCCGTACGGAACTGCACATATGAAGTAGTTTCAAGAAGTTTAGCTTCTATTTCCTTCTTCTGTGTTTCTGACAAAACAGCAGCAGATGTCACACAGGCAACACCAGTCTTCTTTTCCTCCCATACCCTTGACATAAAGTACGAAAGGATATCCTCTATTTCTGTAAAACGTCCCTTTTCCACAATAGTTATAAGAAATCCTGCCAGTTCAGGTGAAACCTTGTCTTTGAACGCTTCCTCCACCATGGCTTTCTTTTCATCAACAGGAATTTTAGGATGTGAAAGAAGATTAATATATTCTTTATTTCCTTTAAGCACCTGTAAAACTGCCTCCACTTCTTCAAGCATGGTATCCAGTGTGCCTTCTTCTACGGCAACTTCAAACAAAGCATCACCGTATGTCTTTGATACTAACTTAGCCATGTTTCATCACCCATCTCTTTTAAAGTGTCTGCAATTAACTGTGACTGTTTTTTATCATCCAAAGAAGACGCAACAATCTTGCCTGCCATAACAGATGCAACAGCAATAATTTCCTGTTTCACATCATCTTTTACCTTTGCCTTCTCAAGCTCCACCTCACGGTTTGCCCTTTCAAGGATTCTTGCAGATTCTTCTTTTGCTTCATTTATAATGGCATTTTCTTTCTTAATTGCCTTCTTACGGGTATCACTAAGGATTTCCTCAGCTTCCTTACCAGCCGCTTTAAGTTTTGCATCATACTCTGACTTAAACTGTATGGCATCCTCTTTTTCTTTAGCAGCTGTTTCAAGCTGTTCTTTAATGAAATCCTGTCTTTTCTGCAGCATATTGCGTGCAGGGTTAAAGAGCAGGTAAGAAAGTAAAAGGAATAATGCAAACATTGCAACCATGGTTATAACCGCATCAACAAGAAGCTGCGGGTCAAGGCCAAATATATAATCGCCAAGTGCGGTGCCTGACAATGCTACTCTTATTACAACACTCACTTTTTAAGCCTCCTTTCTGCTGCAATCTTGTAATTGCGCAAATTAAAGTTTGCCATAAAGCGGGTTAGCAAATAACAGGATTAACGCAACTACAAGACCATAAAGGCCAGTTGTTTCTGCTACCGCCTGTCCTAAAATCATAGTTGTCATAACATCACCCTTTGCACCCGGGTTACGTCCAACCGCAGAAGCGCCATAACCAGCAGCAATACCCTGTCCTACACCAGGGCCAATACCAGCGATAACTGCAAGCCCTGCACCTATTGCAGAACCCATTAATACTAAACCTTCATTTGTTATATTCATTTTAAATCCTCCTTAAAATAACATTAAATTTTTGATTTCCTGTTATGCCTGGCACATATGCTTAGGCATCTTCCCCTATTGCATCAGAAACAAAGCTCATTGTCAACATACAGAATACATATGCCTGTATACACCCGGAAAATACATCCAGATATGCGTGAAGTGCAGCAGGCCATATAAGAGTAAGAACCCTCGGCAGCAGGCCATAAAGCAGCCCCATCATAACCGTACCTGATAATATATTACCAAATAAACGGAGTGACATTGATATAGGTGTTGAAAATTCACTAATGAGATTCATCGGGAAGAATAAAAAGACTGGCTCAAATAAAGCTTTAATCTTTCCCATTCCCTGGTATTTAAATCCATTATACTGAATCATTACCCATGTAATAACTGCCAAAGGAAATGTTACACCAAAATCTGCTGTTGGCGGCCTTAATCCCAGCAGCCCGGATAAGTTACAGGCAAGTATAAACAAAAACAATGCACTTACATAGTTTCTGAAAACCAGTGCCTTTTTAGGCCCCATTGTGCTCCTTACCATCCCGTCAAGCGATTCAACTATAAGCTCAACCACATTCAGGAACGGCCCTGGCACTTTATTGGGATTTGCATTCTTAATAGCGTGGTTTGCACATACTGCAAAAATAAGTATGGCAGCAATAACGATAACCATGGATATATGTGTTGTTGTAAGATACACGTCCCACCCGAAGAATGAGAACTTTGTATTTGAATAACCCCTTATAAAGAAGTCAACCTGGTCACCGCTGCCAGCAAGAAAAACCCTGCCATGTCCATGCGGCAAATCTAAGACGCCATTTCCCACATTTTCACCCTCCTTTTCTTAATATTGTATTGAAATAACAATATAAAATATTGTTAAAACACTACCACCTTTGTATACGCCCTGCCATCTTATGGACGAAAGGCTGCAGATAAGCAGAAATCTTTATGCCAAACAGCCCAAGTACAACACCTGCAGGATGGATATACTTGTAAAATACCATAGAAACTGCCACTACAGCAGCCATAAAGAAAAGCCTCTTTAAAGTGGCAAGCTGCATATGCCTTTGTGCATGTCTTACATCAAGGTCAAGCGCTATATCAAGATTATGGAACATGTGTAACAAAAGCCCCGATGCTGCTGCACCCCCGGACAATACACCTGCTGCTGCTGCAAACTTATGCCTGGCTATTATTACTAATATAATCAAAACCAGCAATAACCATACCAGCAAACCAATAAACATTTCTTTCAGGATTTGTTTTGCCTTTTTCATCTCTAAATCCCTTTCTACTTCCTGGCCGGCCCTTTGTTTTCAGGGTAACGCTTCGTCTTTACTATCTCTGTATACTCCTGTGCCTCACCAGGATGGCTGTCTTTATAATCCTTTAGTTCCTGTATATACTTAAGCCTGTCATGTTCCTTTTTAATATCATCAGAATAAAATGATTTCGTAAGTATATATAAATTCCTGAATGATGCACCAATACCTATAAAAACAAGCACCAGAAAGCAGACCTGCGTATTAAACAGCCGGTCCAGCCACACACCCAGGGCAGCACATAAAAATATTGGCACCATCATACTAATACTAATCTGTGTAACCATAACAATGCTTTTTATTACCTTGCGGTTTTTATCTTCCATAATGCCGCCTCCATAACTGGTATTACTTACCATCTATTATTATAAGATATAGTATTTGAAAAGTCCACATAAAATATTTCTTATTTCGCAGACGTTTCACAAACTTTTTTAAAAATTCCTTTACAATACGGCGCTACACTATTATAATTATTCCAACACCCTGTTTTCATTATCAAATTACAGAAAGGAATGACATCTATGGACAATATAAAATTATTCCGCAGGCGCTTTATACCAGAAGAAACCACCGAATTAAAAGATGACCATATAATAATGTTAAAAGATGATATAATAATTACCAGATGGAACGTTTTAAAGCCAAGAAATGACATTAACAATGGTATTTCTGCATATTTTATAAAAGATGGCATAAAAGTCAGCAAAATATTCGATGGAACTGGCAATTTTGTATACTGGTACTGTGATATTATTGAAACAATCTATAATAAAGAAGATAATTCCTATACTTTTAATGACCTTCTGGTTGATATACTTGTATACCCTGACGGACATGTCGAAGTCGTTGATATGGACGAATTTGCTGATGCAATGGAAAAAGGAATACTAGAAATTTCTACCATAGCTTCTGCCATGCGCAATGCAGACCTTCTCTTAAAAACTATTTATTCCGGCCATTTTAACAGATATACAGATTATATTGAAAATATTTAAAGGAGTACAACTGTGTTCTCTTATAAAACTTTCCAGATGTACCCCTTTATACCACCAGGCTGCTATTAATTTGAATTTTGCGAATAACTAAAGTTATTTATGCTTTCAGATACTGTATTATAAGTATAACTTCCATTAATTGCAATTCCATCTGTTGTATTTGCTGCAAAGCCTATTTCAAGGTTATCCCCGTCTTTATCCACCAGCCTGTAAACTGCCGGGCTTTCTTCATTAAATCCAATACCCGTATCATTATACTTATTAAATACCGAAGCAATCACACTGTTCCCGTCTTCATGTGCATAATACACATTCTGCCTGTCCAGGTCATAAACTGTAAAAGTCCTGGCATTTAATCCATTATAAATAAGCATGGCATATCTTTTATCTCCAGACGGCGCCCACTGTATATCACAATAATACCCTTCCTCAAGTGGCATTTCCTTTTGGGAGCGCCCAGGGTTTAATACAATCTTTTTTATAATTTCATTGCCTGATGTATCTTTCTGTGTTTCAATTTCTACATACGTAGTACCATCACTTTCCAATGTATGTGCATTTTTATCTCCTTCTGTAGTTTCTACACCTGTATAATCCGTCCTGTATTTTATAAGTTCATCTTCTGCCAGTTCCTTCTGCTGGTATTTTCCTTCCCCATCATTCCATACATAATAAATATCCTTTCCAGACAGTTCCACAGTAAATACCCTTGTAGTCCCTTCTGGTATGTTAAACTGGCATGATGCCGCTTCTTTTCCAGAAGTGTCATAGATAGCACCTGGAATTTTTTCAAGTGATGTTTCCCCTATATTCCATATATGGTATTCTTTCAATAAAGATTTTTTCCCCTTACGCCTTCCAGTAATTTCCTTCCACCTTTTTCCTGTAACATCTGCCTGCTGCCCAGCCACAAGTTCATTTGTGCCATCAGCATTATAATCATATACAAAAAGTTCCGTTTTTTCTTTAAAATACAGTTCCCCGGCTGGCACATCATTAAAAATATAATTTATATCTGTCTGTCCAAGACACAGGCCAGAAGCATCATTAAGCTTTAATTCAAAACTGCCTGTATACCCCTTCCCCTTTTCATAACTTCCCGATACCATTACAAGCTGCACAACCCTTCCAAGGCCGCTAGGTGAAACAGTATCAAGGCTTGCCACAACAACTTCCTCCCTTGCACCAAAAAGTTTCCCGTCCTCTTGTGTTTCCCCGCCTGTCCCCCATGTACCGCCATTCCACCATATCTGCAATGGCCTTAATAAAAATGCCCATGTAAAACATAATAACAAAGCAATAAATGCAGGCAGTACATGCCTGCGCTTCTCTTTAACCATATAAATAAGCCTGTATGCCCTTTTTTCAGTATATCCTTCATCAAAAAACAGTAAACTCCTGTGCCCTTTAAAAAAATTTCCCTTTATATTAAATAGCTCCTGTGCAAATCCATTTGCAGAATTGCCGCCATTCTTTCTGGCAACAGCCTCATCTGCCGCTATTTCAATATCTATAGTTAATAAATAATACGCAATCCACATAAAAGGGTTAAACCACTGCACAACAACCACTATAAAAGCAAAAAACCTTTTTACCCCGTCCCCTCCCCTGCTATGTGCTTCAAAATGCTGTAAAAGGTACTTTACATCATTTACCCTCGTTCCCGAAGGCAGGTACTTCTTCAAAAAAAATATTCCTGTAATTACGGGGCTTTCCAGTGCACCCGACTGGTATATGCTGCCATACACATGGCAGGAATTTTTAAGCCATGCCCTTAAAGCTGCCTGACGTATTAATGTAAATGCCAGAATAACAGCCATGCCGGCACACCATATTATTGTACAGGCCATATAACTTCCATCTGCATGGACTTCATTAATAAAAACACTTCTCCATCCCTTCATTATGCCTGAACTGCCATCTTCTACAAGTCCAAGCTGTGACAATAACATATGGAACTTTCTGTTCCATTTGCTTGAAATACAAAAAGGGCTTGAAAGGGATACCGGGCATATCCCCCTGAAAAAATACAAAAGCCATATATAAACAATGTATTTTCTTGGGGCTTTTAATAATAAAACCCTTAAAACCAAAATAACCGGCATCATAAAAGCAGTTACAACTGCCATTGAAAATGCTGTATAAAACAGCCTGTATAACAAATCCATATGCCCTCCGGTTTATTTTAACTGCTCCAAATCCTTTATCCACATTTTTACAGACGCATCACTAGGCATTCTCCAGTCGCCACGTGGTGAAAGCGCAACACTTCCCACCTTCGGGCCATCAGGAAGGCATGAACGTTTAAACTGCTGCGAAAAGAACCTGTGGTAAAACGTATTAAGCCATTTATATATTGTATCTTCATTATATGCCCCGTCAAATGTATATTTTGCAAGCCTGTATATTTTAGATGGCGTATATCCAAAACGCATCATATAATACAAGAAAAAATCATGCAGTTCATAAGGGCCCACAAGGTCTTCCGTCTTCTGTGATATCTCCCCGTTCTCAGGCGGCAGGAGTTCAGGACTTACAGGTGTATCAAGCACATCCATAAGTATATCCCTTAACCCGCTGTCACCACATGTTTCTGCATAATAAAGCACAAGATACCTTACAAGCGTCTTAGGCACAGAAGCATTTACACCATACATTGACATATGATCGCCATTATACGTTGCCCAGCCAAGTGCAAGCTCAGACATATCCCCCGTCCCTACCACCATGCCGCCTGACTGGTTCGCAATATCCATAAGTATAAAAGTACGCTGCCTTGCCTGTGCATTTTCATAAGTTACATCATGTACACCTGCATCATGCCCTATATCCTTAAAATGCTGGTTTACCGCCTCATGTACTGGCACTTCTTTTAATGTTACACCAAGCTTTTTAGCAAGGCTGCATGAATTATTATAAGTCCTGCCAGTAGTCCCAAAACAAGGCATAGTAACAGCCTGTATACCCTTTCTTGGAAGCTTTAGCAGGTCAAATGCCTTTACAGTTACAAGCAGCGCAAGCGTTGAATCAAGGCCGCCTGATATCCCAACTACTGCACTTTTGCAATTAGTATGCGCAAGGCGTTTTTTAAGCCCCATTGCCTGTATATTTAAAATCTCACTGCAGCGCTGCTCCATATCAGACTTATTACCAGGAACAAAAGGAGTACGTGGATATTTCCTTGTAAGCACAGTTTCAGGCGTATCAGAGAAATTAAAATATTCAACATTATATCCTGCTTCATAGCAAGATACAATATTAAATGTTGTCATACGCCTTCTTTCACTTGCAATCCTTCCAAGGTCAATTTCACTAACCACCATCTGGTTACTAAAACGTTCTGATTCAGCAAGTATATTCCCATTCTCTGCAATAATATTATGGCCTGAAAAAACAAGGTCTGTGGAAGACTCCCCCTCCCCTGCATCTGCATAAATATAACCACATACAAGCCTTGCCGACTGGTTTCTTACAAGTTCCCTCCGGTAAATATCCTTGCCAGTGGTTTCATCACTTGCCGACAGATTAGCAATAACCGTAGCCGATGCCATTGCATGGTAACAAGACGGCGGCACAGGCATCCATAAATCCTCACAAATATCTATGCCAAGCACAAAACCAGGCAGGTTTGAAGCCTCAAATAAAACCTTTGCCCCAAAAGTTATATTACAGTCATCCAGGCCAAGTTCTGGAATATCAATAAATTCATTTTTAGATAACGCAGGAACAAAATGCCTTGCCTCATAAAATTCAGAATAATTCGGAATATTCTGTTTAGGGACTATCCCAAGCAAAGTACCACTGTGTATAACAGCTGCTGCATTATAAAGCCTGTTTTTATACATAAAAGGAAGCCCCACAACAACAACCATGTCAAACCCTTTAGAAACCCTGCAAATCCTTGCCAGCCCGTTAAGAGCCCCTTTTAAAAGCGTATCCTGCAAAAAAAGGTCGCCACAAGTATATCCAGTAATACAGAGCTCTGGAAAAACAGCCAGTTTAACACCCTTCCTTGCAGCTTCCCCAATATTGCTAATAATGCTTTCTGTATTAAACTCTGTATCACCAACACGTATATCTGGAGTAACAGCAGCCACCTTTATAAAATTATCCTTCATTGTAATATCCTCCATTAAAAAAACTGATACTATATTTTTTACATAAATAAAAAATCCATCACTACAAACATAACATTACCATATAATTCCATAAAAATAAACAAAAAACATCTGTTGTAATAAAAAACTTGAAAAATATTGGTTGACATTATAGACCTATCGTGTTATTATAAGTCTACAGAATAGACCAAATAATATAAAGGAGGTATAACCTGATGAAAGTAACAGGAAGCGAATGGTATGTTTTAGAATGTCTTTGGGAAAAAGAACCCCAGACCCTTATGAACATTTTTACCCGTCTTAATGAAACCCAGGGATGGGCAAAAAGTACCTGTGCAACCATGCTCAAACGTATGGAGGAAAAAAAACTTATACGCCATGAAGAAGAAGGCCGTACAAAATATTTTTATGCCAATGTAACACGTGACAAAGTTGTACAAAAAGAAACAAGAAATTTTTTAAACCGGATTTATAACGGCAGCATAAGCATGATGATGTCAGCACTTGTAGATAAAAATGAACTTACTGATAAAGATATATCAGAACTTGAACAGATACTACAGAAACTTAAGAAATAAATACATATAAACTATGTGCAGCAGGCACAGGACAGGAGGTAGTCATGGCAGTATTTTTTCTTACATCAGCTTTAATGGTAACATCAGTTCTTGCAATAAGGTCTGTTTTTAAAAATAAGTTAAGCTTTTTAATTTTATACCCATTGTGGGGATTAGTACTTTTGCGCCTTTTAATTCCAGTAAATATTATTGAAAGCCCTGTAAGCATACTGAATATTACAAATATTTTAAAAAGCTTGAATAATAAAGAAACCATGACATCAATAACCCCTGCTTCAAGAAAAGCAGATACACCTGGAACATCTATTTTAAATACAAAAAACCAGAACATTAAAAAACCAGAGAAAAATATTAATATAAATAAAACGGAAAAAGACAATAAAATAATTATTCCAGAAGAAAACCAGAAACCAGTTGTAGAAAATACACAAAAAACAAATACCACATATAAAAAAGAAAAACCAGCCCAGAATAATATAATTATAAAACTTTCCATTATTATATGGATATCTGGAAGTATTATATTTTTTATATTTGTAATAATATCCAATACCATATTTTATAAAAAGCTAAAAACCAGCAGAAAACATATACATACAAGCAGCAAAGGCGTACCTGTATATACATCAGATATTGTAAGCACACCATGCCTTACAGGCATAGTACATCCTGCTGTTTATCTTCCTTCAGATATTAATATTAACAGCACCAAAGACAGGTATTTAAAACAGGTTTTAGCCCATGAATATACACATATAAAGCATAAAGATAATATATGGTCTTTAATGCGTATAATCTGCCTTGGAATATACTGGTTCCATCCATTTGTCTGGATAGCAGCTTTCTATTCAAAACAGGATGCAGAACTTGCATGTGATGAAGCATTATTAAAAAACTGTACCAATGATGAAAAATATGATTATGGCAAAATGCTTTTAACAATGAGCCAGAATGACAGGCAAAATAAATTATGCCTTGCAACTTCGCTGGGCAGCAGTAAAAATAATTTAAAGGAGAGAATAACAATGATTACTAAAAAAAGAAATATTAAAAAATACCAGATTGCCTTAATAACATCATTTTCTGTTATAATGGCAGGATGTGGCATGACCAGCAGCACAGCAGTCTCTGTTAATAATAATAAAACCACTTCCAGTCCTGTAAATACAACAAGCCCGGAAACCACAACAACCCCGGAAGCTGCAGCCACCCCGGAAACTGCCACCACTGCACCGGACCCTTCAGAAGATAAAAGAATAAAGGAATTTGAAAAATTTATGAAAAAAGATATATTATCCTGCCCTGAATGGAGCCAGTTTACAGGAAGTGCAGAAGATTTATATTTCAGCATACAATATACTGCTGGTAACATTCCATGCCTTTTTGTAACAGACCATACATTTGAACTTTCTGAGGATGACTTTGAATCTTCACATGCTTATGTATATTATTATGATACCGGAAGCAAAAAGCCAGAACTTCTAATACGTATGGCGTGCAGCAGTTCAGGAGAAGCCGTTTCAATAGCAGATGGCATATTTATGACTGACACACACCATTCATACACAGCATATACCTTTAACAGCGAAGATAACAAAAATACACTTGTGGCAGAAACAATACAAGGATACTATATGTACAGTGATGAAACAGATAAACTGTCTGATAACTTCACATATACAAAACATGAATTTGAACTTCCTTTTAATAATAAAACAAGAAAAAATATAGCAGGCACACCATACGATGATTATGCAAAAAACACTTCCCAGACCCCGCATTACAATGTACCAGATGCTCTTGACTTTGCTGGGAAGTGGGATGAAGCATTAGCAGTTACCTATTATACAAATAAACAGAATAAATGGAATAAATTTTATAAAGACGGGCATATGCCATTACCATATAATTCTCTTTATGCTATGTTTCATGGAAATATAGATAAAACAATTTACAAAAGCCTGAATAATTTACAAATAGAAGATTTTACAAATGCAGAAAAAGAAACATCTGTAATTATAAACGGAACAAGAATGTCTTACTGTGGCAGGCTTTCAGAAGATACATCACTATATTACTTAAATACCAGCAACGGGGCAAGTGCAATTTTAACATACAGTGGCACAGTGTATAATGTATACAGCATAACAAAATCTAAAAATTTAAATTCTTCCGGTAACCCTTCTGATATTATATCAGAAACAGGAATGCCAGAATTTACAAATGGTGATTTTGATGGTGATGGTGAAGATGAAACTGCATTTTATATAAAAGATAACCTTTATATAATTGACTACCGCTATGACTATAGTTATGAAGATTATGGCATAATATCATCTTCAATAGAAGAAATATGCACATTTACAAAAGATGATGCAAGGTATTTTACAGAACAGTTATGCCTGCTTTATGATAATAACCCAGAACAGCTTGGCACAGAAACTTTAAATACAATAAAAACAAAAGCAGGTAATAAAGATTGTAAGTCCAAAACTAACATTATATCCAGCAACGGTTATAAAGACTATGATTACATTCTTTCAGGTAACAGCATGGAAAATGAATACGAATTTGGCAATGCAAATTCATACAGCATTACACTTGAAAATGGCAAACCGCAGATAAAAACATCTATTGGCATAACCTATAATAAAAAAGGGGAAACACAAAAACACCATATAAAAATAGAAGCATCCCTGGCTCTTAATAAAAAAGGCCAGTTTATATTAAAAGAACCTTTCTCATTTAGTAAAGAAGATTAGAATTAATTTGTATATTAGTACAGGACGGGAGGCAATATGGCAACATTTTTTATTACATCATCACTAATGATAGTTATAATTCTTACAGCCAGGTTTCTTTTAAAAAACAAAACCAGTTTTTTAATATTATACCCTTTATGGGGAATAGTGCTTCTGCGCCTTTTAATACCAGTAACATTTATTGAAAGCAATGCAAGCATTATGAATTTCATATACCATTTAAATAACAGTAAAGAAACCTCCCCTCCTGTTAAAAACTATACAGAAAAACTACAGGCAAAAACCACAGGCAATAATAAAACTGAAAAACCGCCAGCTTACAATAACCAGAATAACCTTACCAATAAAACTAACAAAACATCCGAAATAAAAAAGGAAAAAAATAATAACATTACTACTCCTGTAGAAAATAAAGAAACTACATCTGGAGAATTACCAGAAACCCTCCCACAGGTTACAGAAAATAATTTATATAACTTCTTAATAAAAGCTGCAATTATTATATGGATATCTGGAAGCATTATATTTTCTACACTTGTAATAATATCTAATATTATATTTTACAAAAAACTTAAAAAAACCAGAAAACATATCCTTACAGATAAAAGAGGAATTAATGTATTTACATCAGAAGCTGTAAACACCCCATGTATTGCAGGAATAATACACCCTTCCGTTTATATTCCCGCAGATAAAGATATAAACTGGACAGATTATAACAATACACAAAATAAATATTTAAGGCAGGTTCTTGCACATGAATATACCCATATCAGGCATAAAGACAATATATGGTCATTAATGCGCACCATCTGCCTTGGAATATACTGGTTCAATCCATTTGTCTGGCTGGCAGCTTTTTATTCAAAACAAGATGCAGAACTTGCATGTGATGAAGCAGTATTAAAAAAATGTACAGATGACGAAAAATATAATTATGGAAAAATGCTTCTGGTAACCAGCCAGAAAAAAAGAAAAAACAAACTTTGTATTGTAACTTCTATGGCAGGCAGTAAAAATAACCTAAGGGAGAGGATAACAATGATTTCTAATTTTGATAAAAGAAAATTTAAAAAATACCATGCTGTTTTAATAGCTGCATTTACTATTATACTTGCAGGGTGCAGCATGACTAAAGAAAAAACATCTGTAAAAACTATGCCGCCAGACACTGCAGATAATATAACAAGTGAAATCCAGGAAACAAAAACACCCGTAAAAACCGTTAGTAAAACAGATAACAATGTAAATCCTTCAAATAATGGCAATGAATATAAAATAGAAAAAATATTCCAGGATTTTATAAATAATAAAATAAAATCCCGTCCTGAATGGAGTAAATGGAAAGGTGATACAAAGGATTTATATTTCAGTATACAATATGCAGAAGATAACTCACCATGCCTTCTTGTAACAACAAAAGTAATTACAGATACAAACGAAACTATAAACGCATTTGTATATTATTATGACGAAAAACAGAAAAATATTGAACTGCTTACATACCTGGCAAGTAATGGCACAGCAGACCCAATAAAAATAAAAGATGGTGAATTTGTTATTAGCACACACCATTCTTTAAGAATATATAACTGGGCTTCAGATGGTGACAAAAGTGAAATAAATGCCTCAGAAATATATGGCTATTTTATAGAAAAAGAAAAATATACTTATACTCTTCTTAAATGGCAGGTTCCATTTTACAACAGGAAAATCCGCCTTGATGCAAGAAAAAGCTATTCAAAAGATAAAATTGACACTTACGCATATGATACTGCAACAGAAGAAAATTTTCCATCAGTTAAAGCCAGCTACCTTTATGATAAATATGCCAATGCAAACCCTGTCCCATTTTACAATAATACAGAAGAAAGCTGGAACAAGTTTTATAATGATGCCAGTTTCAGGGGCAATATACATGCCGTTACCTGGCATGGTGACGATAGTAATAGTTCCATTATAATGGATATAGTAAATGAACTTTCATACCAGGATTTTATTAAAGCTGAAGAACAATCTTCTATACCAGTTAATAGTTCAAGGCTTAGCTATTGTGGTAAATTCAGTAATACAGAAGTGCTTTTTTTCCTTAATAAAGGGTATACAATACGTGCATTTATACTGCGTACAGGACCGGCAGAATATGCCTCTTATGACGTATATACACTTGATACATCAAAATGGGATGAAAAAGATGTACTACGTGATAAAGAATCATCCAAAAATTCACCTGAAATATTTATAGACCTTAAAAAATCCAAACTTGCCAGGGCTGATTTTGATAATGATGGTGAAACAGAAATAGCATTTTATATCACAGAAAACCCTTTTACTCTTAGTGAATATAAAACCCTTTATATGTTTGACCCTGAATCTTATGGGGAGAATTATAAAACATACAAATTGTACAGCTATACCAAAGATAACTACAGATACTTTGCAGAACAGGTCTGTATAAATTTTGATAATGATTATGGAAAAGACCAGACACAGCAGTTAAAACAAGGTAACTACTTTAAAAATATTAAAAACAAGCCAGACAGCAATAATTATAAATCCAAAAAGAATATTATTCCTGGAGATACACTTAGCGGTTATAATTATATTATTTCAGACAACAGCTATAAAAATAACTACGAATTTGGCAGTAAAAATAATTATTATATTACACTTGAAGATGATAAAACTGAAATAAAAACAAGCATTGGAATAAGCTATAATGAAAAAGGCAAAAAAGAAAAATATAATGCAGAATTTAGTGCAATACTGCAATATAAAGGAGATGGAAATTTTATATTAAAAGCTCCTTATATTTTTAAAAATCTTAGTTAAAATATTACCAGCTGGCAATTCCAAAGTGTTTCATGGACGGCACACTCCCGTTTGGACGCCGCACGCAATGGATGCGTAAAGTGCCATAAGACGGCACTTAAGCACCAGCGGCTTCGTACAGCCGTCCATTGAAATCACATTTGGAATTTGCCAGCCAATTTACTCTTTGTATAGTTTTAATAAAAAACCATCCCTAATATCCAGACTATCTTTTAAACAATCCCTTCCATCTAACTAAACAAACATGTTTTGTAACATAAATTTCTTAATACTTTGTAATTCATTATACTTACGCTGGTGAAGGGTGATGAGGCAGTCGAGGGTATCAAAATACTCTGAAATTTTTGTCTGCTCTGCTTTACTGGGAAAACAAACCTCACCTTTAAGAGCGTTTTCTGACGACACTTTCATATCATTTTTTGCGCCTTTATTTACAAGCGGATGCATATAATTATTAATGCGAGCATGTTGCTCAAAATATATTTGAACAAACTCCGAATCAGCATTTTCTTTTGGTTTATAAACGGCATATAAAGTTGAAACAATGCCTGATTTCCCTTTGTTTGCTTTGATTATCCCATATGGGTTCAACTTAAGCGGAGACTTTGTATAAACAACATCACCCGTCTCAACAACACCATAATTTGCAACCGAATCACCAGCAAATGAACGCCCCTGGAATTCCATCTGATTTACTATTCCATAATCACCAGAAACCGATAGCACATCTTCTTTACCATAGACCTCATCCCTATTCTTTTCCTTTGAGACTTCGAGGTAATCCCCCAACTTACGCTGTTCCCAAACTTCTGTAAATCCATTAAATCTAATTTCTGGAATATTCGTTCCATTCTGTGGAAACATTTTTTGAAGCATATATTTTTTTAACGTTTTAATTTCATTACACTTACGCTGGTGAAGGGTGATGAGGTGGTCGAGGTGTGAAAAATACTGTCCAATTTTTTCTTGTTCTTCTATATTTGAGGGAACACAAAACTCTGTACTGGACATCAATTTCCAATCAGCTCTTGGCATTTTTGTTCCTGATGATTGATTCGCCATATCGTCAAAATGCGGTGACTGAATAAGTCTATAAAGAAAATTTTTGTCTATATTTATTGGTTTTAAAACCCACCAATCGCCTACAGCAACCCCTTGAAAATCAGGGTTTAACCAATTATGCAGATATGGTCTTAATTTTCCGTAAAGAACATCTTCACTAGAAAATATTATACCTGTCTTTATTGTTTCTTTTTGGTATATGTTTTTATTTAGTAATCCTTGTTCTGAAACAACATCTTCATATTCTACACTCGGAAATTCCTTGCTTGAAGTGCCTGTTGCTGATACTCTCTCAACCATCTCCCCCAGCTTACGCTGTTCCCATTCATCTGTATACCACTTAAACCTAATCTTTGGATTTCCCATGCCTGCCACCTTTCTATCATTCCAATAAGGTCATTTAATGATAATATTATTTTCATCTGAAGAAATTAAATCTTTGATAAGTATAACATAGCTATTACAGGACTGCAATCTGAATTAATGTTTGAATTTTTTCATTTTTAACAAAATTAACAGAAGTTTTGCAGAGTCCGTTGTGCCTGCCGTTTTACTAAGTGGCAATTTGTATTTATTCTTTGCTGGCAGCAATACACAGGTTTTTAAATGGCAGCTTGCCAGAATAATTCCACAAAAGGGGTACTTTAACCCCGCCAGTGCTTGTATCCTGTCTTTAATTTTATAAAAGAAATGGCAATTTCTTTTATAAAATAAGGATACTACGCACTGTTGCGTGGGTTATCGTAGCGGAAGCGTACCCCTGTGTGGAATATTCTGGCGCTGGCATAAAAACCGTCCGTTCCCACAAAAAGCATATAATAAAATTGACCAGAATTTAGTACAATACTACAATATAAAGGGGAAAAAACATTTATAAAACTACGTTAATATAATTATATAACCCCTCTTTTCCTTCACCGTTCTCCATGTCATACGCTTCAAATAAATATTCATTTTCTTCAAGAAAAAGCCCTGTTCCAGCATCATCTAATAATTTATATAGTTCACTTTCTAAAAGCTTACGGTAGGCATGCTCATTATCTAACTGCTCCTTTTTCATAATATATTTAGTTAATGCTATAACACACATCCCTTTTGCAGTTATTATCTTACTTTCAGTCATAAACTACCTCCAGTCAATTAATTTCAATTCTTTAATTAATTTATCAGCAACATCCTGTTTTCCAATAAAATATTGTATACCAAGATTATCTGTTTCAAGATTTCTTAATAAAACTTCCATAGCTTCTGCTGTTCCAATTTTTCCATAAAGCCCGTTCCAATATGCTTTTAAACACAAAATAGTATCATCATCTGCTGTTGGTCCTATAACCAAATCATAATTATGTGGCATTCCTCCTTTTTTTCTGCACATTAATATAAATTCCAGCCATTCAAGGTCTGCTGTTTCAAATATTTTTATATGTAATGTATTTAATACTTCCTCATCAATTTTGACCTCATACAATTTTTCCAAAAAATTTATTTCCTTTTTTCCTGCACAACGCCTGACTGCTTCCCTATACTTTTTGTGCATCATTCCAATTGCCTGCGCTTTTGAAACCGCCATATAAAAACCTCTTCCAAAATCCTTTCTGGTTCTTCCAAGTGTAACATCTATATGTACAATTTCTGAAACCGTACCATGATAAAGAGTATTTTTAAAATTGTGATATATAACCATCTACCTCCTCCACCATCTCAAAGTCTGTCATACTGTCAAATACATCCGGACATTCTGATACATAGTTTAATATTGAATATTTTTTATCAAGTTCTAAAAACTGTTCTGTCGTAAGGTTGCGTGCCTTACAATAATATTGTGTCACTAAATACATAATAAATATTGTATTATCCAGCCTTCTTTCTAACATAATACCTCTTCCCCCAATGCAAATGAATAAATAATTTTTTCTTTAACTTTTTTCCCGGTTATATTTTTAATTGCCCTTGCATAATAAGCAAGCTGCTGGCCATATTTTTCTGCCAGTTCATTACTATTGCCCCGTTTTACAAAATCTGTTTTATAATCAACAAGTACAATTTCCCCGTTTTCTTCAAAAAATACATCAATTATACCCTGCATAAGTATAGTTTCCCTGCTATCAGTCCCATCATAAATTTCTGCTGCAGGCAATCCAATTATAAATGGCTGTTCTCTTTTTAAAGTGCCGTTTTTTTCAGCTTTACACATACGTTTGCATATATTGCTTTTTAAAAATAACTTGAATTTTCTTATATCAATTATTAATGCCTCTTCTTCTGTCATATAGCCGCTATCACACATTCCTGCTATAAATTCTTTAAAATCAAATCCATCATTTAATACGCTATATGGCAGATGTTCCATTACAAGATGGTAAAGAGTGCCTTTTTCTGTATTTGATATTTTAGCAGTATCTTTCATAAAACGTGCTTTTGGCGCAGCATCATAATCTTCTGGTTTTATAATATTATTATCATCACCTGCAATTATTTCTGCTTTCTGTGCTGCTATCCTTTTAATTTCTGTAACGGATATTTTAACAGGAAGTTTTTGTTCACTTAAATAAGGATATTTATACTCTGTCTGTTCTTTTATATCCTTATACATATCCTGGTCATAAATATTTTGTATATCCCAGTTTTTAAGCATATTATAATTTCTAATGCTTTTTTCAAGTTCCTGCTTTTCTTCTGTTATAATACCACCCTGCCCTGTAATTTTAATATCAAACAGTTTTTCTGCCTTAATGCCCCCATTAAGCAGCACTGGCATAATCCAGTCAAAATATGTCTGTGCAGCCATAAGTGATGTCATGCTATGGTTTGCGCCTTTATTCCTCCATCTGTCCATTTTCTTTTCAACATTTGCTGCCGTTCCTGCAAGTATTAATTTTTCCTCAGCACGTGTAAGTGCAACATAAAGTATCCTTATCTCTTCAGAAAGAGTATTTTTCTTAATTTGGTTTGCCATAAATTTCTTCATAAGGACTGGCTGTTTTATCCTTAAATCCAAATCAATATAATCAGCTCCTATGCCATAGTCAGCATCAATTATTGTAGCTTTACGTGCATCCTGCAAGTTAAAATGCTTGCCCATTCCTGCCACAAATACAACTGGAAACTGCAGGCCTTTGCTTTTATGTATACTCATAATCCTTACAGCATTAGTATTTTCACCATTCACCAAAGCTTCACCAAAATCAATATTTGACTTATTAAGCCTTTCAATATAATGTGTAAAGCCAAATATGCCCCTGTGCCCGTTTTCTGTAAATTCAATAGACTGCTGCAAAAGAATATCAAGGTTTGCCGCCCTTTTTTCACCGGCAGGCATAGCCGACATAATATTATAATATCCTGTTTCCTTATAAATGCACTGCAATATTTCATAAACAGAAGAATATTTTGATATATCCTGGTAACGTGAAAGCATAGTACAGAACTTATCCAGTTTTTCTGCAAGTTTCTTTCCTTCTTCAGGATTAAGTGGAATTTTTTCTTTATATTTTTCAATGCTAAAATCTTTTTCCAGCTTTACATATGGACAATTATCTTCTGTGCCATATATTTTAATAAAAAGAAGCACACTGTCCATATAATTTAATGTACGTGGCAATGCTGCAATACAGGCAAGTTCTTCATCTGTTATATTTCCTATAACAGAACGCATTACAGCCACAAGTGGTATATCCTGCCTTGGATTATCAATAATCTTCAGGAAGTCAAGCACAGTACATACTTCCATTGCCGAAAAATATCCTGTCTTAGTATCAGAATATGCAGGTATCCCCATATCTGTAAGGGTTTCTATAAATTCTTCTGACCAGCCGCTTATACTTCTTAAAAGTATAACAATATCCCTGTATTCTGCACGCCTGTAACCATCCCTTCCACTTACATAAAGCGGGTTGTCTCCCTGTACCATGCCACGTATGCAGTCACCTATTGACGCCGCTTCCAGCACACGTTTTTCAATATTCTCTGCTTCTTCGCTTTTCTGTTCAATAAGAAGCACATCTGTTTTTACTGGAATATTTAAATCTGTATCATTATAAACCCTGCCTGTTACAAGTTTTGCATCATTATCATAATTAATCCCGCCAAGGCATTCTTTCATAATATTTTCAAAAATAAAATTAGAAGATTCCAGCACAATTTCCCTGCTTCTGAAATTTTTATGCAAATCTATTCTCTGGTACTTACTGCCAGAAACAGTATAACTATTATATTTCTGCATAAAAAGTCCAGGCCTTGCAAGGCGGAACTGGTAAATGCTCTGCTTTACATCACCCACCATAAAAAGATATGGCTTTTTCTCTGGTGCACGGCAAAGGCTTGTCAGTATAAGCTCCTGCACAAAATTACTATCCTGGTATTCATCCGTCATAATTTCCTCGTAAAATTCCTGTAATTCACATGCAGCATCACTTGGCTTTACTTTGCCATCTTCTTTACAGGTAAGGATATTAAGTGCAAAATGTTCCATATCTGCAAAATCAAGAATACCCTCTTCCCTTTTTTTTGCAGCAAATAAAACAGAAAAATCCTTAACCAGTTTAACCAGTTCCATTACAAGAGGATACATAGCCTTAATATCATCAAGCATATCCTCTGGTGCCTGGTAGAAGAAATTTCTTTTAAGAACCTGCAGCCCGTTTTTCTGGTAACTTTCCCTGATTGCCTTAACCTCTTCTTTTTTCTCTGGAATAATACTTGCATCACGTTTTGCAGAAAGCCTTGTCGGGTTAAGCAGGCAGAAGGCATTATAATAACCAGTATAACTGCCTGCTTCCATTACCATTTTAATCTGCTTTATATCAGATTCTATAGCATCACAATAAATACCTGGCCCGCCACTGCTATTACATACTTCCAGCGCCCTTGCTGCCGCCGCCATATAATCATTTAACGCAGCATTTATATATTTTTTAAGCTCCTTCATCCACAGGGTTTCTTCAAATTCATCCATTGTACTGCATGAATACATATCTGCACAGCCCTCAAGCCACTCCTCCGGCCATGGGTAACTCATGGATATATTAAAAAGCCTTAACACAAGTTCTTCTATATTACTGTCTGTCCTTCCAGGTGAGAAACTCTCTGTAAAGTCAAGAAAACCCTGGTTATTATTTTCCCTGCTTTCCTGGTACCTGCTTTCCATAAGTTCTTCCAGTATATCAGTTTTCATTATTGCAAGTTCATTCTCATCTGCAACCCTGAAAGACGGGTCCAAATCAATTACATGAAAATAATTGCGTATAATATTCTGGCAGAAGCTGTCTATAGTTGTTATCTGTGCATTATGCAAAAGTGCTGCCTGCCTCTGGAGATGCTCATCACCAGGATTTTCTAAAAGCATCTTCTCTATTGCATCACCTACACGGTTTCTCATTTCTGATGCTGCCGCCTTTGTAAAAGTTACAACAAGCAGCCTGTCTATATCCACAGGCCTGCTTCTGTCTGATATAATCTGTATAATCCTTTCTACAAGCACAGCAGTCTTACCTGAACCTGCTGCCGCAGATACCAGTATATTCCTGTCACGCAGGTTTATTACAAGTTCCTGTTCCTCTGTCCACTTTGCATCTGCCATATATAATCTGCCTTTCTATCTATTATTTATTATTTTCCTGCTGGTATATTTTAGCAAGTACATCATCATCACTTAACTTATCCAGTACCCTGTACTTATTGCCTGGTATTCTGGCATCAAACCTGCATATCCCCTTATATCCACAATAATCACAAGCTGTTTTTCCTTCTGCATCATTCTTTTTGTAGGGGCTTGCTTCTGTCCTTCCCTCCATAATTTCATTGCCCATATCCACAATATTTTTCTGCGTATATGATATAATCCTGTCAAAATCCTTTGTTGTAATTGCCTGTGATGCTTTCTTTAACTTACCATTTTTATCGGTGCTAAATGGTGCTACTACCGATGAAACTGCAGCTGGAAGGCGGCCTGTCCCTGAATCAAAATTTGAATCAAGCAAAGGAAGTACAGGGTCATCTTCATTTACAATGCCTCTCATTTTAAGGCTTTTTAACATTTCATTTCCAATTTCATCTTTATCTGGTTTACCCTCAATTACAGGGTTAGCAATATTATAATAAAGTACACCTGCCGGTATCACAATCTTTGTTTCTTCTGCCGCTTCCATAGCCGCTTTCAGGTAAATTACAAGCTGCATCTGCAGGCCATAATAAAGGTCTGAAAGTGACATTTCTTTTTTTCCTGTTTTATAATCAACAATCTTTATATAAGTACATTTATCATCTTTATATTCATCAATCCTGTCAATACGGCCTATAAGATGTATTGTATCTTTCTGGTTATCACCAGCACCCCCGTTATCCTCTGTTACATCAAATTTAAATTCACTTTCCACCGTATCAAACTTTCCAAGTTTCATCTGTTCTGTTATAGCCCATACAGTCCTGGTTAAAAGCTTCCTAAGCCTTGTCACCATATAAGTATCCCTTTCTGTTTCATACATAAGGCTGTTTTTATATTTTGCAACAGCTTCTTCAAGACATTTATCTGCCTGTGCCTGCTGCTCCTTCTCCGTAAGCTCCCACCACTGTTTTCCATCTTTTAAGAGCTTGTCAGTATACAGCTTTAAAGCATCATGTACAATATTTCCTATATCAAAAAATTCTACTTTATGTTCTGCCCTTTCCTCTAAACGCAGCCCGTACTGTACAAAATATGAAAATGCACATGCTGCATACCTTTCAAGCTGTGAAGTGCTTCCCCTGAACACTTCATTATAGAGTGCCTTTGCTGCCCTTGCTGAAATTTTGCTTTTTATCTCTCTGTAAAAAGAAGCATTTACCAGCTTTAAAAGCATATCATTATAATTATTATTTCCAAGATAAAATTTATAAAGCTCACCCCACTTGCTGTTACTATAATCACATCTTCTAAGCCCGTTTATAAAATATTTTAAACCAAGGTCATTTGACAAGATATGTTCTGTATCATTTCTTGTTTCTTCTGCCTGTACACTAAGGCCTGGAAACATTTTTATTAATCTTTCTATAATATATGAAGGATTCTGTGCATGTCCGTCATTACCCGTTTCACAGTATGTTATATAAAGATGGCATGAAGGTTTGGTCATATTAAGATAAAGGTAAAACTGTTCCTGGTATACAAGTTCCCTTGAATCTGGCGCTATTTCAAATTCCCGGCCAGCCAGAAAGCTTCTCTCTGAATCAGAAAGTATGCCCCCGCCACTGTTTCCTGAAGGGATATTTACATCATTAACACCTGTAAAGAATAAATATTTAATTCCTGAAATACGTGTCCTTGATATATCACCCACAACAATCTGGTCAGTACCAGGCGGTATAAGCCCTATCCTTGCTTCTGAAAATCCTGTATCAAGCAGTTCTTTAAACTCAGGAAGTTTCATTTCTTCATCACCAAGAAGTTCCACAAGCCTGTCAAATACAGATAATACAATTTCATAAATCTGGCCATATTCACCCGCAAGGACGAGTTCCCCTTTTTGTGTAAATTCATCTGCCTTTTCCATAATAAGCCTGTAAAAACCATGCTTATCAAAAAAGTTGCAGAATGCTTCTGCAAAATGCCTTACAGTGTGCTTTCCAGGAACAACTTCTTTATAAAGCGGCATTAATATTTCTTCTACCCTTACACGTACAGAATTTATAACACTGTCTGCATATTCCTTTGATTCGTCAGTACACCTCTGGTATACATAACCGCTTCCCCACTCTTTATTCCACTTTTTATGTCCCCTTATGCCCGTTGCAAGGATAAAATTATCTGTAACATCAGACTGTTCTTTTGTAGTCCCTGCAAAGCTTCCTTTAAGATACCTCATTATATCTTTATAGGCAAAATCTTTTATAAAAATATCAAGTATTGCATCTATAGCTTCAACAAACGGGTTTGACAGTATACTTTTCTTCTGGTCAACAAAGCATGGAAAACCAGCCTGTTTCATTTCATTATCAATTATAATCCCGTAAGCCTGCAAGTCACCTGCTATTATTGCAATATCTTTATATCTGCATTTCTTCTCCCGGAGCAGGTGTTTAATCTCCTGTATAATAAATGAAACTTCATCTCCTGGCTGTTTTAATAAATGTATTGAAATTTCACCAGGGTTTTTATATTTTACAGCCGGGTAACGGAACAGGTTCTTTTCAAGCGCAGAAAGTGAAGGTGCACCTGCAAACCTGCTTTTATTTTCATCTTTACTTGTCCATATATTGTCACATACCTCTATATTATTTTCATATGCAATATCCCTGAGCCTGCATATAGTTTTCCTGCTCATATGGAAAAGGCGGTGTGTTGCACCTGGGCTTGTAACTGGCTCTGTATCATCTATTGCCACAGTTACATAAACTTTTTCTGCTGCCTTCATAAATTCTGCAAGAAGCTTGTACTGTAATGGTGTAAAACCAGTAAAACCATCAAGATATATAACACTTCCCCTGATAAGTGATGATTTGCCTGCAATTTCTGAAAATACAGTTATAATTTCTTCTGAAGTAATATAATTATTATTTATATAATCAAGAAATGCCTTGTAAGCTATGGACATATCTTCAAGTTTTCTTTTAAGCACAGGTTTTTTTTCTGCGCTGCCAATCATCCTGCCTAGCATTTCATCATTAACACCATACTGCACAAGTTCTGATAAAAAGGATTTTATTTCTGTAATATAACCTTTTTTATGGATGTTCCTTCCAAAATACCCGAGTTCATCCTGCTTGTCTATAAGGACTTTCTTCAGTATCATGGTTTTGCCCATATCATCAAGTACAGGCTCATTGCCCGCCCCAAGTTCAGTAAAAACCCTGAAAGCAAGCCTTAAAAAACTCTGTACATCAATATTCATAATCCCCTTAGAAGGGCTTAATTCCACAAGTTCTTTCTGTGTCTGCATTGTAAACTGCTCAGGCACAATTATTATATATTCTTTTCCAGGGTTTTTAAACGCTCCACTGGCCGCCATATGCTGCACATAATATGTTTTCCCCCTGCCTGGGCCACCAAGTATAAATTGTAATGACATTTAATTCTCCTTTATTATAATTTATAACTATTATAACATAAAAGGTGCATCTTTTACAGATACACCTTTACAAGTCATTTTGCCTTATGTTCATCTAAAACATTGTCTACTTCATTTAAAATCATTTTCTCTGTATACTGGCCTTCATCAGACAAAACAACCTCATCTACTGACGCCCCAGCTGCAAGCTGGTTTGAAATTGATTCCACAGAAGGTTTCATAAGAGGGTACATTGCAGATACTGTATCATCAAGGTTTGTCATCTCAACTGATTTTACCTGCTCCTCATCAAGAACCACCTGCAAATTAATAACACTGTCGCCTACCGTCATTTCCTTGTTATAGACACCCGCTTCATAAACAGCAGTCTTTTCATTATCTACCTGTTCTTTGCTTTCATCTTTACCATCAGGCCAGAACATAAAAAACAGTATTATAAGCAGCAGTATGCCAAGGCCTGCAAATATAGCTGTATATATAATTTCCCTCATCTGTAAAATCACAATCCTGGTTCTTGACATAGTACCCTCCCTTTCCAAGAATGATTTACTGGAATCCATTTATACAATATATTCTGTACCCTGTTTTAATATTCCTGCTAAATATATTTATGCTTTTATAACCGGTTTTGAAGCAACTGCCCCGAAAATCTGTCCTCTGTATTTACCCAGTGCACGTACAAGTACCGTTCCAAGTATACAGCATGAAATCACTTCGCCAATTCCTACAGTAGCCATAAGAAACGGAATAGTCAAATCCACTCCTTTAAAGAATACTGGCGGTACACCATAAGCATATTTAAGTATAAATGGAACAATAAGCATATTAGCTATTACCGGAGGCAATGTAAGCGCAAATTTATGGTTTCTTAAAAGATATGTACCCACTGCACCAATTAACGTTGCAAGGCTTCCAAATATTATATCCGGAAGCAGGCTTCCTACAAGTATATTTGACAGGAAACAGCCTATAAAAAGACCTGGTATTGCGGCTGGCGTGAAATAAGGCAGAACTGTTAAAGCCTCTGAAATCCTTATCTGGATTGAACCTGAAGCAAGACCGAAAGCACTTATAAAATACGTAAGTACAATATAAACTGCTGCAATCATTGCTGACTGTGTGACAAATAGAATTTTTTTGTTCATAATTTTAATCTCCTTTAGTTTTGATATGCGGATGGAAGGTCCCGAACACCCGGGCTGTTTTTATAAAAAAACAGCCAAAACACAACAATCCAGAGTATATCACAACTATATCCCGATTTCAAGATGGTTTGCCAATAAAATTATGTGTAAAAAAGAACGCTGTGAACAAATGTGCAAAGTATAAGAAAAAGAATATTGAACAAATGTGCAAAAGGTGAGAAAATGTTGAAATTAAAAAAAGGCTATGTTATGATAATTCCACAAAGAAAACTCATTAGAAAAAACTCCCGGGATAAATATGAGGATTTCTGGAAACTTATAAGAAAAGGAGTGAAGGAATAATGAATATTTTAGTTATTGATGTGGGAACATCCAGTATGCGTGGCATTTTATTTACACATGAAGGAAAAGTCCTGGCAGAAAACCAGATTCTTTACCATGTATGTTATAAGGGGAACAGCTGGGTGGAACAGGCCGCTTCAGACTGGGAAAATGCCTTATATAATATTGCGAAGGAAATTGCCAAAGCAGCCGGTGCAAACAAATGGAAAATAGATGCCATAACAATTACTTCACAGCGTTCTTCCGTAATTCCTGTAGATAAATCTATAAGGCCATTATGTAATGCAATTATGTGGCAGGATAAACGAACCAATGAAATTTGCGAACAGCTTAATACGCAGAATGATAAAATATTTTCATTATGCGGTTCCAGGGTAAATCCTGTTTTTTCTGCCAGCAAAATGACATGGTTACGTGAAAACCGCCCTGAGATTTATGCAAAAACATATAAATTCCTGGTAATACCTGATTACCTTAACTATTTAATAACTGGTGAGTTATGCACAGATTATACTTAATGAAAAAGGGAAAGCACAGATGAACCGTCTGTATAAAAAAGTGTGGGGAGGAAAATTAAAAAACGGGAACTTTGAATTTCAGGTTTAAACAATAAAAGAAAGGAGAGAGAGTATGGGTACAGCAATAGGTTTGATAGGTTTAGGCGTTGCTATTGGTTTTCTTGTCTATATGGCATTCAAGGGGCACGGGATTATCGTAGTAGCACCAATAGCCGCAATGATAGCAATTTTATTTTCTTATGGCCTGAAAGGGCACTTTATGGCATCTTATACCATTACATATATGGAGGGGTTTGCTAATTACGCAAAAAATTATTTTCCAATTTACCTGCTTGGCGCAATCTTTGCAAAATTAATGGATATCACAGGCAATGCCTTGTCGATTGCCCATTTCTGCACAGAAAAACTTGGAAAATCAAGGGCAGTCCTTTCTGTAGTAATTACATGTGCAATTCTTACTTACGGCGGCGTTTCTTTATTTGTAGTAGCATTTGTAATGCTTCCTGTAGCAACAGCGTTATTCCAGGAGGCAGACGTTCCAAAAAGGCTTATTCCGGGATGTATTGCGCTGGGTGCATTTACATTTACAATGACAGCACTTCCCGGCAGCCCGCAGGTACAGAACACAATACCAATGCAGTATTTCGGGACAGATTCATTTGCCGCCCCAGGTTTAGGGGTTATCGCATCCGTCATTATGTTTGCTGGCGGAATGATATGGCTTACGTACCGTACCAATAAAGCAAAAGCTGCTAATGAAGGATATGGGAATTATAATGACCAGGCAGAGAAGACAGATGGAAGTATACCAAATATCTTAATGGCAGCATTACCAATCCTTATTATCCTGGTGGTAAACCTGGTACTTTCCAAAATAGTATACCCGTCTTTAGATGGTGCTTATATGGAAGAAGAATTTGGAAGTACATTAGCTGCTAACAGTGGTACATGGAGTGTATTAATTGGTATGCTGGTATCTATATTATTCCTGCTTGTCTTTAACTTTAACAAGGTAAAAGACAAAATAAAAGACGGCTTAAAAACAGCTTCTATTGATTCACTTACACCATTAGTTAACAGCTGTGCAGTAGCAGGGTTTGGTTCAGCAGTAAAAATCCTCCCTATTTTTGCCGTTGTTTCAGGGGCAGCACTCAGCCTGTCAGCCATACCGCTTTTAAGTGAAGTAATTTCAGTAAACCTTTTATGTGCAATGACAGCATCTGCCTCAGGAGGCCTTAGTGCAGCACTGGAAGTTATGGGAGAGACTTTCCTGGCTTCTGGAATCAACCCGCAGGTACTGCACCGCCTGGCTTCTATATGTTCTGGCGGGCTGGATAACCTTCCTTATAACGGGGCGACAGTAACTGTCCTTGCATTATGCGGCATGACACATAAGCAGTCATACCTGGATATGTTTATGGTGGCTACAGTTATTCCAATCGTTGCATCAGTCGTTGTAATGGTTCTTGGCTCTTTTGGATTATGTTTTTAAAGTATTATATATCACCTGCAAAATGCACAAATGTGCATTTTGCGGGAAAAAGTTGAAACGTAACATAATAAATGCTATTCTTATGAAAAATAAATAAAAGGAAAAGAGTGGAAGTTATGTATAATATTCATAAAAACCCTATTGGAATTTATGAAAAGGCGCTGCCAAATTCCTTTACATGGGAAGAAAAATTCAGGGCAGCAAAAAAAGCTGGATTTGATTATATGGAATTATCCATTGATGAATCAGATGAAAGGCTTGCAAGGCTTGACTGGACAGACGAGGATATCGAAACCCTCCGTTCTGTAATGAGGTTTACAGGGATTTCTTTTCCAACCATGTGCCTTAGCGGCCACAGGAAATATCCATTTGGAAGCAAAGACCCTGCTACCAGGAAAAAAGCTATGGAAATCATGGAAAAGGCCATTAATTTATCTGTAAAGCTTGGAATCCGCTGTATACAGCTTGCAACTTATGATGTATATTATGAAGATTCTGATGAAGAAACAAAGAAGCTGTTCCTTGAAGGCATGAAAGAAGCAGTTGCAATGGCATCAAGGGCAGGCGTAATTCTTGCAATGGAGATTATGGATACACAGTTTGTAGGGACTATTGTAAGGGCACTGCATTACCTGAAGGAAATACCATCACCTTATTTTAAAATCTATCCTGATATGGGGAATTTAAGCAATTTCAGCAATGATGTAACAGGTGAATTTGAAATAGGCATTCCAGAAACAGTTGCAATACATGTAAAAGAAACAAAACCAGGAGTTTTTAAAGAAGTGCCTTTTGGTGAAGGAGAAGTAAAATTTACAGAAATCTTTACGAAATTAAAAGATTTAAATTACCAGGGAATGTTTTTAATTGAAATGTGGGCAGATAACAGCTCCAGCCAGTCTGTAGAACAGGCAACAGAAAAAATATCAGATGCCTACAAATTTGTTACTAAAAAAATGCAGGAAGCAGGAATGGAGGTCTGAATATGAAAAAAACAATACTTGCAGAACTTGAAAAATGCTATTCCATTGCCCCGTTAAATTACAAGGGAAAAGAGCACATTTTAGTTGCTGCGGAAAAAAAGAACCGTTGTATTTTATTTACTGCAGATGGAAAAGAAGAAGCAACTGTATGGGAAGGGCCCGGGGGAGTTATGACCATGGTACAAGTGCCTGGAACAGACGGGCAGTTTCTGGCAACACATAAATTCTATTCCCCAAATGATTCTAAAGAAGCTAAAATTATTATTGCCACACCAGATAATAAAGGAAACTGGGAAATACAAACCTTAACAGATTTACCTTTTGTACACCGTTTTGATATCCTCCAGAGTGGCGGGAAGAAATATTTAATTGCATGTACATTAAAATCAGGACATACATACAAAGATGACTGGTCCAGCCCGGGAAAAGTATATACTGCAGAACTTCCAGACGATTTATCTGGTTTTAATGAAGAAAACCAGTTACAGTTAGAAGTGTTAAAAGAAGGAATGCTTAAAAACCATGGATATTACAGGATAATTGAAAATTCCAGTATGTCATCACTTATTTGCAGTGATAACGGTGTATTCCGCTTCTATCCGCCAGAAAAAGCAGATGGCGCATGGAAAGAAGAATGTCTTCTTAATACACCTGCCAGTGATGCAGCAATGATTGATTTAGACGGGGACGGGGAATTAGAGCTTGTAGTGCTTTCTCCATTCCATGGTGATGAAATATCCATATATAAAAAATCAGGTGGCAGTTACAATAAAGTATATGAATATCCAGAAAAAGCAGAATTTCTTCATGCAATCTGGTCTGGGACACTGGCAGGCAAGCCGGTTGTTATAACCGGGCACCGCAAAGGTGCAAGAAGGCTTTTTGCACTTTTATGGACAGGCAAAGAGTACAGTTTTAAGACAATAGATGATGACTGCGGCCCTGCAAATGCTTATGGATATGTCTGTAATGGAAAAGATATACTGGTTACAACAAACAGGGAAATTAACCAGATAGCTATGTACACATTTGAGGGAGGGGAATTTTAATGTCCAGAATAGCCCCGTCTATACTACCAGCAGGTTTTCAATGCCTTGAAAGGCAGTTAAAGGATAAATAATGGCAATAGTTAAAGCAGTTTTCTTCGATATTGATAATACATTATATAATTTTGACAAGGCACATAATGCTGCTATGGAAGAATTGTTAAAGTATGGGAAAAAGGAATTTTCACTTGGCCCGGATTCCATGAAAATGCTGTTATCCAAAGCACAATGCCTTATAACAGAAAGGCTTGGGACAGACAGTCCTGCCATACACAACCGCTTAATCCGTTTCCAGTGTTTTATGGAATTACTTAAATATCCAGTTTTTACAAAAGCAATGGAAATGAACCAGATTTACTGGGACACCCTTTTAAGCGTAATAACCCCGGAAGAAGGACTGGTTTCCCTTCTGGAAGCCCTGCATTCATTACATGTCCCTATGGGAATTGGTTCTGACCAAAATTCCTATATACAATACCATAAGCTCCAGAAACTTGGCATATTAGAATATTTTTCTTTTATTGTCACAAGTGAAGAAGCAGGCATGGAAAAACCTGCTCCTGGTTTTTTCAAACTGTGCATAGAAAAGGCACATTGCAGCCCGGAAGAATGTATATTTATCGGGGATAATATTAGAAAAGATGTAACAGGTGCATTACAAAACGGGCTTTATGGTATATGGTATAATACAAAACAGTGTGAAAATAAAAAATATCCTATTATACATTCCTATAAGGACTGTATAAAAGCTGGCTGCATTCAATTAGGCAGCAATATAATTATTAAAAATTAAATATTTAGAATTTTAAAATTTTAAAATTATATAAAGGAGTGAATGATAATGAGTAAAGTAAATGAAATTACAAGAGAAAGCTGGATTATGAGTACATTCCCTGAATGGGGTACCTGGTTAGTAGAGGACATTGAAAATGAAGTTGTACAGCCAGGAAATGTAGCAATGTGGTGGTTAGGATGCACCGGGGTATGGTTTAAGACACCAGGCGGTGCTAATATTACCATTGATTTATGGTGTGGAAATGGCAAGCGTACACATGGTGATGGAAAAATGAAGCCAGGACACCAGATGGCAAATATGTGTGGCGGACGTGCAATGCAGCCAAATTTAAGAAATGTGCCATTTGTAATTGACCCATTTGCTTTTAAACAGGTTGATGCCGTACTGGCAACACATTACCACCAGGACCATATGTCGGCAGAATGGGCAGCCCATGTACTGCAAAGCGGCATGACAACCAAAGATGAAAACGGCAAAGAAATTCCAGTTCCATTTATTGGCCCGCAGAAATCTGTAGATACATGGATTAGCTGGGGAGTCCCTGCAGAACGCTGTACAATAGTACACCCAGGGGATGTAATTAAAATCAAAGATATTGAAATTGTATGCCTTGACTCATTCGACAGAACCTGTATCGTAACAACAGATAAGACCGGCCCTGACCGCGAAGAACTGACAGGCATATGCCCAACAGATATGGATGAAAAGGCTGTAAATTATTTAGTAAAAACACCAGGCGGCAATATTTACCATTCAGGGGATTCACATTTCTCAATTTACTTTGCAAAACATGGCAAAGATTACGATATTGATGTTGCATTCGGTTCATTTGGAGAAAATCCAATTGGTATGCAGGATAAAATGACATCTATTGATATTCTGCGTATGGCTGAGAATTTACAGTGTAAAGTTGTTGTTCCAATCCATTGGGATGTATGGACAAATTTCCAGGCAGATTGTGAAGAAATTAAACTTCTCTATGATTTTAAGAAGGACAGGAATGAATATAAATTCCATCCATTCTTCTGGCAGGTAGGCGGGAAATATGTATATCCACAAGACAAGGATAAGATTTATTACCATCACCGCCGTGGGTTTGAAGACTGTTTTGAAGCACCACAGAATATCCCATTCCGTTCCTGCTTATAATAACATTTAAGATACCAGTATTATAATATAAAACGGGCCATAGAAACCTGGAAACAGGATTCTGTGGCTCTTTTAAAATATCCATATTTTAGTTTACAAGTCTTGTATAATTTGCTACTATATATCCAATAATTAAAGTATAAAGGGGAGAAAAACTGTGGAAGATTTAAAGAATTATGAGGTAATGAGTGTCCAGGAAAAATGGAATATGCTGGCAATGGTTGCCAATTTATATTATAACTCAGATATGACCCAGAACCAGATTGCTGAAAGGTTATATACATCCCGTTCAAAGATTTCCAGAATGTTAAAAGAAGCAAGGGAACTGGGAATAGTAGAAATTTATATAAGAGAACCATGGGAACGGAATCTGGAATATGAACAAAAAATACAGGAAACTTTTCATTTAAAAAATATCAGGGTTATTAAGCAAAAAGACAAAGATAATATAAAAAGTTTAATTTATGAAGCAGCAGCATATTATCTTGATTCTATTATTAAGGAAAATATGATAGTGGGAATTTCATGGGGCAATACCCTTTATAATGTAGTTAAACATATTGCAGCTAATAACCATAAAAATATCCCTATTACAGTAGTACCTATTATGGGTGCAGCCAATATCAACAGCCCTGAAAAAGACGGGCTGGATTTATCAAAAGATTTAGCTTCTGCATACGGGGGTAAATACCAGTATATATATGCCCCTCTTTTTGTCAGGCAAAAGGAAGTACGCGAAAGCCTGATACAAGATAATAATATAAAAAGTGTCCTGGATTTGTCGAAAAATGCGGACCTGATATTAACCAGTGTGGGTTCTATTGTTTATAAATCATGGAGTAATTACCTAAGCAGCAGGACTCTGGAAACATTAGAAAAAAAAGGTGTAGTCGGACATATAGGAGGCCATTTTTTTGATATACAGGGACAAGAACCAAAGACATCACTTGCAGGAAGAATGATTGGCATAGATACAGAAGATTTTAAAAAATGCCAGGAAACAATATGTATTGCTTTAGGAGATAAAAAATCCGGGGCAGTCCTTGGGGCAATAAGGGGAGGATATATTAAGACCCTTATTATAGATGATAAATGTGCAGAAAACTTATTAAAATATATGGAACAGTAAAGTTCCATATACACAGGCCGGCATAAAAACAAGGGGACAAATGTTTTTATGCCAGAAATGTCTGGCCATGGGTCTGGCGTACTTTAACTACTTCAGATTCAGTAGTAATGCCTGCTTTTTTATTATACATTACTTCCAGTTTTTATTCTAAGCTGTTTCTTCACAAAAACCACCTAAAATTTCACAAAAAGAACTATATTAAAAAAACCATCTTCCAGATAACATCCTGTTTCCCCGCCAATTTTATCTGAAAAAGCCATTACACTCTGCATTCCAAGTCCATGTCCTCCGCCTTGTGTACTTTTGGGAAGACCCGAAACAGAATCAAATTCAATTTCTTTATCATATTTATTCTTCATATGTATTAACAAATGTTCATTTGAACAATTAATTTTTATATATATATTTCTTTTGTCTTTATCAAAATCCTCCACACATATTATTGCATTCTCAAATAAATTTGCAACCACCAGTGTAAATTCATAATCATTAACTGGTATTTTCTTTGGAATAGCAATATCCAGGTCCACTTTAATACCAAGAGAACCTGCCTTATCCATCATTTTTGAAATAATAGTATTAGCAATCAGGTTATTACAATATTTAACTACCTTATTTTCATCTGCCACACTATTAATATGTTCTGTTATTTTTCTTATCTCATTATATTTTTTTTGTTCAAGCATCGCACTAATCATTCTGGAATAATGCCTCATATCATGGCGCAGTATTTTTAAATTGTGCTCAGACTGTTCTATCATATAATACTGGTTTTCAAGACTTTTAATATATTCCTCCATAAATATATTTTTCCAGTAAATATCCATATTTTCCGACTGGCTTTTCAAGTAACGCAAAACCGCCACATAAGATACAAACATAGTTATAATAAGCATAATAATTCCAATAATATTATCAGGAATATCATAAAGCGTATTTGGGAAGAATGCTATAAAGGAAAAACTGCAATAAAAAAATACAGGAATCAAACATAATTCCCACCAGTCTTTCATATATTCACTTTCCTGTGATTTCAGGCATATATTCCTTATTCTGAAAAGCAGGAACATAAGAATAACAATATGCACAATAATACTTCCTATAACTGATAATATCTCATTTCTGGTAAGTATATGTAAAACAGTAGCAATACTGCTTCCTGCTATTACATAATTAGATGCACTAAGCCCTGTAAATACAACTTTGCTGTTCCTGTTCCTGGAAATAAAAAAAGAAACAGACTGTGTAATAATAATCTGCAAAACAGTTATTATTACATAACATATATCACTTCCATAAAAAAAATCCAGTTTAACAAAATCCATAAAAACTAGCAGGCAAAATACAAAGAAACATATTAACACTGTTACAATTTTTGAATAACGGTGTACAATAAAAAAGAAAATAAACAACATTAAAAAAATATGGCTTATCATATATGATACATTTATAAAATAATTCATTACATCTTCCTGTCCGTTTCCAATAATTATGTCAAATATTAAAATATAAAACTATATTTATAAGTTATTATAGTATATTAAAAATAAAAAGTCAAACCTCAAACTGACCAATATTTGCCATTTTTACAATTTATTATACAATAGACATAACTTTAAAACCATAATAAAGGATGGATTGCATTATGAATAGAAAAATTAAAACCACAATGGCAATTATAAGCATTATATTACCACTGTCTTTTGTACTGCATGGTACAACTACAAAAGCTGCCAGCTACACAGGCAATTTATTTAACCCATATTTAAAACTTTCTGCACCTGCAGAAGAAGTTCCTGCACCAAAATCCCCAGCTGTAACAGAAACTCCGCCTGCTGCCACCTTTGATGCCATTATAACTTCTTCTTCCACAGTTTCTTCAACTGGAAGTGATATAACAGTAACATGGGACACTGTGACAGATGCAGAGGGATATGAATTAACAGTAAACTACAATGATGTATCATATACAGCAGAAACCACAGCTAATTCATTTATAATACCTTCTCTAAGCCCGGCAACAATATGTTCCTACCAGATACGCTGCTATAAAACAATAATTGGTGAAAAAATATACAGCCCTTTGTCACAAGTATTTTATGCTGCTACCACTGTAAATAAAGTTACTAATGCCAAAGTAACAGACAGGACAGGACAGACGGCAACAGGTGCTTCCATAAGCATAACATGGGACAGTATGAATAATGCTTCATACAAAGTATACTATAAGCCAGCTTCAGAAGGCGTATACACCTTATCTGGCACAACCACACTGAATATGTATACAATACAGGGATTAAATGCTTCAGAAAGATATGATATATATGTACAGGCATACTGCCTTAATGAAGAAAATACAGGAGAGGCCTCAGATGTATTATCATTATATACATGTCCTGCTGCCGTCCCAGGCTTTAGGATTGTAAAGGAGGAGAGCCACAAGATTTACCTGGCATGGGATGAAAACCCTACAGGCAATTCTTATTATATATACAGAAGTATTAATGATGCACCATATGAATTATATACAACAACAACTGGCACATCCATTTCAGAAACCGGGCTTGAGGCAGGTACTGTTTACTCATATATAATAGCTTCATACCTTGATACCACCAGCCTTCTAAGCCAGTATTCAGAAGCACTGCGTGCGGTTACAACACCTTATGTTACAACAGGCTTTGCAATAAGTGCCAATACAGCAGAATCATTACATCTTTCATGGAATTTAAATGAAACGGCCACTGGTTATATTATATACAGAAGAAAGGGAAGCGGCAGTTTTGAATATTTAACAAGTACAACAGAAACCTCCTATACTGATACAGGACTGGAATCTGGCACAAACTACCGTTACAAAATAAAGACATATGCCGATACAGAAGAACATACAAGCGGTTTTAGTACAGCAGAAAAAACTTCCACACTGCCTGCACAGGTAAACCTTAAAGGCAAAGCCGGATACGGCAAATTACGTCTGACATGGGACGCTGTAACAGGCGCTGCAGGATATTATATATACAGACAGCAGGGAGAAGAATTTGTACTTATAGACAGCATAGAAGATAAAAAAACAGTATCAAAAGTTTATGAAGACCTTACAGCAGATGAAACATACAGTTATAAAGTTTATGCTTACCGCATGGCATTTGGACAGAAGTTTACCAGTGAAGAATCCCTGGCTGATGTAACACCACGTGCAACAAAAGGCACTGATACATCGCCAGGTTATTACAAAACAAAAAAAGAACTTATAAACTCAGACGCCTGGAAAAATACCAAAATAGTTAAAAAATATGCAAATTATAACAAATCATATATAATACCAGGTATATGTTCTACCAATGTAAACGGTTTTGAAAGCACCTCAATGTGTCCGCAGGGATTAACATTTGCCAAAGATTACCTGCTTATATCCGCATATGACGCCCATTTTGAAGAACAGTCTGTAATATATGTACTTGACAAGGAATTTAAAGACCTGCTTACAGTAATAGTCCTTCCTAACCAGACACACGCTGGCGGAATAGCATTTGATGGTGAAAATATCTGGGTAACAAATGGTAAAAAAGTTTCTACAATAGATTTTAAAGAAGTAGATGATGCAGCAAAAGGGTATGAAATATTCCATAATGTTAATTTCTCTGGAACATACAATTTAGGCAAAAAAGCCTCATTCCTTACATGGCATAAAGACCAGTTATGGGCAGGAAGTTTTGAATATAACAAAAATGGAACTCTTAGAAGTTATAATGTGGCAAAAAATTCAGATGGTACATTAATCCTGACAGAACAGTCAGATGTAACAATTCCGCCTCATGTACAAGGCGTTACATTCAGTGGGAAAAATATGATACTGTCAAGGGCTTATGGATATACAAATGAATTAAACATATATAAACCATCTGGTACAGGCAGCAGTAACATGGCAACAGGCAAAATCAAAAAAACAGTACAAATGCCTGCACTTAATGAAGAAATTGCCATACTTGGCAAATATATATATGTAAATTTTGAATCCGCATCTACTGTTTCACAAGCACCTAACCATATGGACAGGGTACTTGCAATTAAGTTAAAGGCTGTACTTAAATAATTTATTCCTTATATAAAGATAAATAAGTGCGGGTTTTAAAACCCACACTTATTTATGTAAGTATTTAACACCAGGCAAGTCCATGCTATTCTATCTTAAACTGTACCTGTAATGGTTCAGGCAGACGCTTTCCCCCTGCCGATGCTACATTAGTTGTAATATTTAATATATACGACTCATTCTGGGCATATGGCTCTAGCGGTTCTATTTCTATTTCATTATCCATAGAATTATACCTGATAGAAGTCCTAAGGGGTGCTAAATTTACAGATGTAACATATAAATTCACATTATTAACTGTACTTGGGTCTAGTGGTACATTAAATCTTATCTTCCATAAAAAATTTCCTGTCCTGAACTTTAAATTCTGGGCAACCTTATTCTCAAGACCTTCTGTCATTGATTCAAATTCCAGATATTTTGCCATTATATCCCTGCCTTTCTCCATATAAAATTATATTGGTATAATAGTAAATAATTTGCGGCACATTCCCTAATACTTTTTATTTTATCACAATAATTTTTGTTTGTGTAGTATTTTTTATGATATAATAGACACAAAAAACAACAACACATATAAACAGCATAAATGGAGGTATAACATGCCCAAAATAAACTTTAAACCTGGCAATATGGTTTATCCTGTACCCGCAGTCCTTGTAAGCTGCGGTGATATAAATGGCTGTTCCAATATAATTACAGTTGCATGGACAGGCACTATATGCACAAACCCGCCAATGGCATATATATCAGTACGCCCGGAACGCTATTCATACAATATAATAAAGGATTCAGGTGAATTTGTAATAAACCTGTCCACCCAGAAACTGGCATATGCCACCGATTTTTGCGGCGTCCGCTCTGGCCGTGATACAGATAAATGGAAGGCCTGCCACTTAACAAAAGAAGCTGCTGGTACTGTAAAATGCCCACTGGTCAAAGAATCACCAGTCAATATTGAATGCCATGTAGCAGAAGTAAAAGAACTTGGCTCACACCATATGTTTATAGCAGATGTAACCGCAGTACATGCTGATACGGAATATATGGATAAAAACAATAAATTCCACTTAAACAGTTCTGGGCTTATAGCTTATTCACATGGCGCATACTTTGCACTTGGAAAACAGGCTGGCACATTTGGTTTTTCTGTCCGTAAACCCAGAAATTAATACAGTAACATAAACCATTTCCATCCATATAATATAAGAAAGGGAATATTTTTATTATGAAAATCTGTTATCTTAAAATTGTCAATTTCAAGTCCATACGCGGGCTTGAAATCAACAATATGGAAAACTCTCTTATACTTGTTGGCAAAAACAGTACCGGCAAAACTTCTGTAATAGATGCAATACTTATTGCGGCAGGTCTGCGCCCATTACATGCACATGAATTTCTGGATGCAGGCAGGCCAGTTGAAATATCAATGCAGATTGCTTTTACAGATGCAGATTTAAATTATTACTATACTAAAGGAATATTAAGCAAAACAAGAAATTATGACAAATGGCTTGAAGAATTTAAAATAAAACTTCCATCATTCCATAATGGCATAGTTTCCTTTAGTTGTTATATAAACCCGGATTTCTCCATACACTATAGAGATGGTTTCCAGAAAAACAACCCTTATATAAAACAAATAATTCCCAAAATATATCATATAGACCAGAATAGAAATCTCGAGACGCTGCAGAATGATGTATTCAGTTTCTATGATAAAAAATCTTTTAAAATGTTAAAGGATAATGAATGTACTTTTGATTCTACGAGAAAATGCAACCTGTGCTTCCAGTGCATAGGCCTTATAAATAAAAAAGCACCAGAGGAACTGACCCTTTTTGAAACTGCCCGTCTTTTTCAATATAAACTTTTTCATACAAAACTGACAGAATTTGCTGCAAAAGTAAACCGCCATTTCCATGAAAATGGCAGCCCTTCACAAGAGATACGGTATGTTATGGATTTTGACATAGACCATCTTTTAAAAATTGATACACAAATATATAATAAAGAACGTGGCGGGTTTCTTGGCCAGGTAAATATGCTTGGTGAAGGTTTAAAGAGCATTTATGCACTGTCACTTCTCGAAACATATGTGGAAGAAGATGATACACTTCCATGTATTATTTTAATGGAAGACCCCGAAATTTACCTGCACCCACAGCTCCAGAAAGTTGCAAGTGAAATTTTATTCAGGCTTTCCAAAAAGAACCAGGTAGTTTTTTCAACACATTCACCAAATATGATTTTCAATTTCTCTACAAAACAAATCAGGGAAGTTGTGCTTGACAGTGAATATTATACAATAGTAAAAGAAAATTCAGATATTGATGTAATTCTTGATGATTTAGGATATACTGCCAATGACCTTATGAATGTCAGTTTTGTATTTATAGTGGAAGGTAAACAGGACAGCAACCGCCTTCCACTGCTTTTAGAAAAATACTATTCCGAAATATATGACAATGATGGCAAGCTTTCACGTATTACAATAATACCTGTAAACAGCTGTACAAATATTAAAACATATGCCAATTTAAAATACATAAACAAACTGTATCTTAAAGACCAGTTTCTTATGATACGTGACAGCGATGGCAAAAACCCTAAGCATTTAAAAAAACAGCTATGCAGTTATTACAGCCAGCGCTCCAGAGAAGACCCTGGCAACCTTCCAAAAGTCGGCCCTGAAAATGTACTAATCTTAAAGTACTATTCATTTGAAAATTACTTTTTAGAACCATCTGTAATGGCAGAAATTGGAGTAATTAAAAACGAAGAAGAATTTTATAATATACTATATAAAAAATATAAAGATTACCTTTTCAGGTTAAACAGCTTTAAGAAAATGCAGCGTAACCTGGATATACGTATAAAAAATAAACAGGATATTAAAGATAATATTGAAAACATTAAAATTTATGTGCGCGGCCATAATCTTTTTGATATCTTTTATGGAAAATACCATGGTGAGGATGAGCAGAGGATATTAAAAAAATATATTGATGCTGCGCCGCGCCAGGCCTTCCAGGATATTTTTGATGCAATAGATTCATTTGTTTATTTTGAAAACCGTAAAAAATAGAGTTGACATAATTAATCATTTGTTTATAATAATGTTATGCGTTAAACTATGCAAATTAATAAAACATATAGCAATATCAGATTATTTATAAAAGTTTATAGAATACTACTTACGTTTGAATATATATTATGAGGTGCAATAATATGGAAAACCAGTATATTATAAAAGGTGGTACACCTTTGCGCGGAGAGGTAACAATCGGCGGCGCTAAAAATGCTGCGCTTGGCATACTTGCAGCAGCTATTATGACAGACGAAACAGTTTTAATTGATAATTTACCAGATGTAAGGGATATTAATGTATTATTAGAGGCCATCAGTGGAATAGGTGCAGCTGTAGAACGCGTAAACCCACACACAGTAAAAATTAATGGAAGCACTATAAATGATGTCACGATTGATTACGAGGCCATACGTAAGATACGTGGCTCATACTATCTTCTTGGGGCTTTGCTTGGAAAGTATAATAAAGCAAATGTAGTCCTTCCTGGCGGATGTGATATTGGAAGCCGTCCGATAGACCAGCATCTTAAAGGGTTCCGGGCACTTGGCGCTACAGTAAATATTGAATATGGCATGATAAATGCGTCAGCAGACAAACTTATTGGAAAGCATATATATTTTGACGTTGTAACTGTTGGTGCTACAATTAATATCATGCTTGCTTCATGTATGGCAGAAGGACGCACAGTTATTGAAAATGCTGCCAAAGAACCACACGTTGTTGATGTGGCAAACTTCCTTAACAGCATGGGTGCTGATATTAAAGGCGCTGGTACAGACAAAATCCGTATAAATGGTGTAACAGGGCTTCATTCAAGTGAATACTCCATTATACCTGACCAGATAGAAGCAGGTACTTTTATGGTTGCTGCTGCAGCAACAAAAGGTGACGTCCTTATAAAAAATGTTATACCACGCCACCTGGAAGCAATTTCTGTTAAACTTAATGAAATAGGGGCAACAGTTGAAGAATTTGATGATGCTGTAAGGGTAACATGCAGCAGCAGGCTCTGCCATACCCAGATTAAAACACTCCCATACCCTGGTTTTCCTACAGATATGCAGCCACAGATTTCAACACTGCTTTCAATGTCTTCGGGAACAAGTATAGTTACAGAAAGCCTTTTTGAAAACAGGTTTAAATATGTGGATGAACTGTCACGTATGGGGGCATCTATTAAAGTTGAAGGAAATGTAGCTATAATCGAAGGTGTTGACGGGCTTACGGGGGCATCCATTTCTGCGCCGGATTTACGTGCCGGGGCTGCACTTGTTGTTGCAGGCCTTGTAGCTGATGGTTACACTACTATAGATTCCATCCACTATATTGAACGTGGATATGAGAATTTTGAAAGAAAAATGACAGCACTGGGTGCTTCCATGCAAAAAATTCCTGTTGATGATGAACGTGCAGTACAAAAATTTAAATTAAAAGTAAGCTGACAAAATTATGATACTTTTTTATGGTATGATGGCATAAATTGGATGTTGTCATACCTTTTTTACCAAATATTATAAAATATTTTAAATTTTATAATAAAATACAATGGAAGAAGGGAGGAACATACAATAAAACCCCAGATATTTAAAGATTATTACCATATACTACAAGTGCATTACGATGCTTCACCAGAAGTAATTAAAGCAGCTTACCGTAAGCTGTGTACCTTGTACCATCCGGATACAAGCAATAATGCCAATGAAGATGACAGAATGTTAGAGATAAATGAAGCTTACCGTGTACTTAGTGACAGTACAAGCCGTACAGAATACCATAAAAAATGGCTTTCCAATAATACAAACAGGGCCTCATATGTTTCCTCTATGTCATTTTCTAACCGTGGGATATTAAGCGCATCCCCCAAAGATGTACTTGACCAGTTTTTCCATGCCATGCTTACAAGGAACTGGGAAAATGCGTACTCATGCCTGTCTTTAGAAGACCAGACAAGGGTAACTCTTTCACAGTTTAAAGAATGGAGGGAAGCCATAAGCTCATGTTATGAAATGCAGGATTACCGTATACAGCCATATAAAGTATACAATAAATGCCGTATTGAGGGCACTATATACCCTAAAGTTACCGAATTTGCAGTTATTATACATGATGTGGATTTACAGACTTCCAAAACAGACAAAAGCACAGCACATAAATATGTAGTATTTGATGGAAATTCGTGGAAAGTATGCCTTGGTGTACGTTCAGTGAAACGTGCTACGCTTAATTTCAAACTCCTTGCACAAAGACGCCAGAATTATGACCCGGTTGCAATCTATGAAAAAGCAGTTTCACGTAATGACCCGCTTACAGGACTGCTAAGTAAAAAAGGGTTTTATGACGATACTTTTAAAGAAGTAGAACGCCATAAAAGATACCATAACCCGTTATCTTTTGTAGCGCTGCAGATAAACTGCACCAACCCTGGCAAGGAGATACAGTGCTTGTGCCAGTGTGCAAGCATTATACGTGCAAATTCCAGAATTAATGATATTATAGGACGCTTCGGCAATGACCAGATAGTATGCCTTCTGGTTGAAACAACCGGGGAACAGGCCATGCTTGCAGTTAATAAATACATGGCCGTCTTAAAACAAAGACAGACTGAACAGTTTACTATAAACGCAGCAGTTATGGAATATAACCAGTCGCATACACTGGAGGATACCGTATTTGCCGTATGCTCGGACGCAAGCAAAAGTGAAGACACCATCAAAATTATCAAATCAAAATTTTAACATTATAATAAAAAAGAAAGGAGGATATAACGTAAATGAAAAGATTAGGCTTTTTATGCCTTATGCTTTTACTATGCACTGGATTTACCTGGAATAAAGCAGAAGCTGCCAATGTTTCAAAGACAAAATTAAAACAGACTGAAAGCACTATTTTTGTTAATGAAAAATATACTATACCATTAACTGGAAAGCTAAAGAAAGCAACTTATGTATTTACTTCCAACAGGACCAAAATTGCAAAAGTAAATTCAAAAGGTGTAATTACTGGCATTAACAGTGGTACTGCATCAATAAAAGTAAGGTATAAGTATAAAGGTGACTTTTATTCAGTTGGAACATTTAAGGTAACAATTAACAAATCTTCATTAAATACAAAATATGTATCTATGGATATGCTTACCGGGGATAAACTAGAACCTTCTTCTTACCTTGACGGCGTAAACCCTAATGCTTCATATATTATTACAAGTTCTGTGTCCGCTGTAGCAAAGGGTGGGTCTGATGGTGTAATTGTAGCTACAAAAGCAGGCAGGACTTCAGTATCAATACATGAAGTATTCAATAACAGAAGCAGGACTGTTGGTTCTATTGCATTATCTGTAAGAGGTGCATCATTTAGAAGCGATAATATAAAAATGGCATATAATTCAAGCATAAACAATACTGATTTACTTGATGATATGGATTCTGGCTCAACATATGTATTTACTTCAAATAATACAAACCTTGTAACTACTTCATCCACAAGAATTTCATCAACATCAGTGAAAACAGCAACGGCATTAAGGAAGGGTGTCCAGACATGCCAGATTACTGTTAAGGAAACAATGCCAGATAAAGTAACACATACCATAGGTTCACTTACAGTTAATGTAACAGATGAAACATTTATTTCATTCCTTAATAAAGATGTTTTAATAGGATTTGGCGAAGTAATTACTGTTGGCAATACTGGCATTGTAATCCAGAATAAAGTTGCAGGTGCACAATACAGGCTTACCCCTAAAGATGCTTCTGTACTTAAGGCACAGGAAGTTAAAAACCGTTCAACAGACCTTGAAGCAATAGGATATGGCATGACACCTGTTTCTATTGAAGAAATAAGGGGCAGTAAAACAAGGACACTGGAAGACACTGTAGATGTAACAGTCAGCCAGGCATACATTCTTAAAGATTTAGCTGACAATGGCCTTACACTGCAGGCTGGTAATGGACAGTTTAACAGATATCCATTTGAATGCAGGAATTTAAAGGCAGTCTATGACTACTCATCTGCCGACCAGAATATATGTGGTGTAGGTTCTGCTGGTATGAACAAAAACCAGGATTACCTTGTAATAAACGCTAAAAAAGCGGGTACTACAGAAATATCAGTTTACGAAACAATGACTGATATAAATTCCAAGACGCAGGCTGTTAAAAGGTCAAGAAAGAAAATAGGTTCATTTAATGTAACAGTAGAACCATCCTATGGACCAGGTTATACACCATTGCCAGGTACATCAGGCACTCCTGGGCCAGGTTCATCAGTTACACCAGGACCAGGCACTTCAAATACACCAGGACCAGGCACTTCAAATACGCCTGCACCTTCATCAAGGCCTACAAGCAACCCAGGCGGTGATATAAGCCTTGAACAGTACCTTGATGACCCTGTTGGATGCAATATTGTAAGAAGCATAAAACTTGAACATAATGGCAAGACATACTATGGATATCCAAGTGATTCAGGACTTGAATGTTTATTCGGCGATGATGACGGATTCAGTGATTACATTGATTATGGTACAGAATTTGAAAACATAACCATGGATGAATTTACAATTACACTTGCAAATTCAGGCTATGAATTAGTAAGCGTAGAATCATATGGAGGAACAGAATGGTCATTAGGAATCAGGCTGACTGATGAAGACCAGACCATTAAAGAAGTCCCTGTATACCTTAATGCAGCAGAGTTTAATACCAGTTCAATACTTTCAGATATTACTGTAAAACTTGGCAAAGCAACAAGGCATATACCAGACAGCCCTTATCCAGCAAAATCATCCCTGAATGAAGACGAGGATTACCAGTTTGAGGATGATAATAAAGAGTTTAAGGCATACTTTACTCCAAGGGAATTTTTAAATGCCGGCTCATATGAATACTATGACCTGCTTTACCCTGATGCTGACCCTGACGAACCAGGTTATCCAGATGATGATAAACTTGCTACAACACTTTCTGAACTTACTAATGTAAGCTGTTCTTATACAGAATCTGGAGGAAATGTAGCAGTAAAGAGCATTACACGTGCTGAAACAGATGATAATTACTACTGGTCATTTGAAGTTGAATTTGAGGATGGTACAGCTGAAGAATTTTCTGTTTCAATCGAAGTAGATGACGAAGACTATTAATTTTTATGGAGAACCCAGATGGACAATGTAAAAGGACACTTCATTGTTTTTGAAGGGATAGACGGGAGCGGCAAAACCACCCAGATAAACCTTCTAAAAAGGCGTATTGAAGAAAACCACTTTATATGCCATACAACTAAGGAGCCAACCGGCAGGCCGGTTGGCTGCCTGTTAAGGCAGTGTCTTGCTGGCAGGGTAAAGACAGATGAATTAACTCTGGCTGCCCTGTTTGCAGCAGACAGGCTTGACCATATATTAAATGATGATGACGGGCTTCTTAAAAAATTAGAAGAAGGCATATCTGTTATATCTGACAGATATATCCTTTCTACATATGCTTACCAGAGTGTAAGAGTACCATTTGACTGGGTTAAGGATTTAAATTCTATGGCAGCCGGGAAGATTCATCCTGACTGCCATATATTTATAGATACAGACCCGGATACCGCACTGGAACGCATATCTAAAGGACGCCCTGGAACAGAACTTTTTGAAAATAAAAAACGCCTTACAGAAGTAAGAAAAAGATATTTTGAATTGTTTGAAGAGTTAAAAGATACAGAAAATATAATTATAGCTGATGGTACAAAAAGCATTGGTGGAATTTCTGATTATATATGGGAAAATATATCAGGATATTTTATAAACACCAGGGAAGGAGAAACCTGATTTGGATTTAAAAGTTACACCTATGCAGCTTCTGCAGCAAGCTGGACAAAAACCGCAAATAACTGAAAGTGATACTTCTTTCCGTTATACACTTCTTAATACATTAGAAGAAAATGAATTAAAAGCCGGCCTTGCCACCATGATGGAAGATATAACACAACAGGGATATAAACTCGGCAAACGCATGGATGTAAGGGATATGAAGCTTTACCGTAAATTAATTAAAGAATTTATAAATGAAATAGCCGGCCATTCACATAAATTCAGCCGTGAAAATTTTCTTGACAAAAAAGGCCGCCACAGGGTTTATGGTATAGTAAAACAAGTAAATGAAACACTGGATGAATTAGCAGCAGAGCTATTAAAAGATGAAAAAGACCATATCGCCATATTAAATAAAATTGATGAAATAAGAGGGCTGCTCCTTGATATTTTCACCTGACGGGAGGGGATTACTATGGCTAATTTTAAAGATATTATAGGACAACAACAGATTAAAAACCACTTACAAATTGCAATAAAGCAGAATACTATATCACACGCTTATATATTATGCGGTGAAAAAGGTTCTGGAAAACGGACTGTATCTGATGCTATTGCACAGACAATACAATGTGAAAACCGGGCTGGTGGCATAGATTCATGTGAAATCTGTAAATCATGTATGCAGGCAAAATCACATAACCATCCCGATATAAAATATATAACACATGAAAAAGCAAGCATAAGTGTTGACGATATACGTGAACAGCTTAATAATGATATATCTATTAAACCATACAGCAGCCAGTATAAAGTATATATTATACCTGATTCTAATAAAATGACAGAGCAGGCACAGAATGCTCTGCTCAAAACTATTGAAGAACCTCCTTCATATGCAGTAATAATCCTTATTACTGACAATATATCAGGAATCCTTCCTACAATACAATCAAGATGTGTTACACTAAATCTAAAACCACTTAGTAATAATGAAATTGCAGGATACCTGACAGCACATTTAAAACTTGAACCTGAACGTGCACAGATTGCAGCAGGTTTCTGCCAGGGAAATATGGGCAAGGCAATCCGTTTTGCATCATCTGAAGATTTCCAGGAAATGAAGGATGAAATACTTTCATTGTTAAAATCTGTAGACAAAATGAGTGTAACAGAAATTGTAAATTCAATAAAAAATTTTTCTAAAAACAAGCATAATATAAATGACTATCTCGATTTAATGCTTCTATGGTACAGAGATGTACTTATGTTTAAAGTAACAAAAGATACAAACCTTCTTTTATACCAGGGAGAATATAAAGCAATATCAAAACAGGCAAGCATACGTGGATATGAAGATATTGAGAAAATAATAAAAGCCATTGATAAAGCCAAAATACGTCTTGATGCCAATGTTAATTTTGAAATCGTCCTGGAATTAATGGTACTGGCTTTAAAAGAATAAATAATAATGGAGAATAATATGATATTAATAATAGGTGTCAGATTCCGTAAATCTGGCAAAGTATATTACTTTGACCCTTCCGGTTTTTCTATAAATAAAGGAAACCATGTTATAGTTGAAACTGCACGTGGTGTTGAATATGGTACCGTTGTACTTGGCCCACGTGATATTGATAATGAAAAAGTTATACAGCCTTTAAAACCCGTAATACGTATTGCCACAGAAGAAGATGACAATACTAATATAGAAAATATAGAAAAAGAAAAAGAAGCCTTTGATATATGTCTGGACAAGATAAAAAAACATGGGCTTAAAATGAAACTTATAGATTCTGAATACACATTTGATAAAAACAAACTGTTATTTTACTTTACAGCAGATGGAAGAATTGATTTCCGTGACCTTGTAAAAGACCTCGCCGCAATTTTCAGGACACGTATAGAGCTACGGCAAATCGGGGTAAGGGATGAAACAAAACTTATGGGAGGCATAGGCATATGTGGCAGGCCATTATGCTGCCACACATATCTTGCAGACTTTGCACCTGTATCTATTAAAATGGCAAAAGAACAAAACCTGTCACTTAATCCTGCCAAAATCTCAGGTGTATGTGGCAGGCTTATGTGCTGTCTTAAAAATGAAGAAGAAGCTTATGAATACCTGAACAGCACACTTCCACATATAAATGATACAGTAAAAACAATTGATGGCTACGAAGGAATTGTGCACAGCATAAGCGTATTAAAACAAAAAGCAAAGATACTGGTTACAAAAGACAATGAAAAAGAATTACGTGAATACCATGCCAGTGAACTTACATTTGAAAGAAGAAACAACAATCCAGATGCAGATAACATTGTAATCCCGCTTCCAGATGAAGAGCTTGATGAAGATGCCCTTAAAGAGCTCGAAGAAATGGAACAGAATGATTTAGAAGAACTTACACAACAGGAAGAAGAACAGCACAGGCACAATGAGAAGCTTGTACACCAGCAGAAAAAATACCCTAAAAAACATAAACCAGACCATCCTGGCAGTACAAGCCATAAAAAAAATTATAATATCAATAAACCAGTTAATAAAAAAAGCAGCCGTTATAATAATGGTAAAAACTATAATAACCGCCCTTATAATGGGCAGAATTAATTATGGAGTTTATAATATGTCTGGAGGAATATCTTTTTTACAGCCGGGTGAACGGTTAGATGATTTGCAAATAAACAATTACAAAATAATACAAAATCCACAAAAATTCTGTTTTGGAATGGATGCTGTTTTATTATCTGCCTTTGCTGTAATACGCAAAGGCTGTAATGTTTTAGACCTCGGGACAGGTACTGGCATACTTCCATTACTTCTTGCTGCCAAAACAGAAGCCGGGCACTTTGATGCACTGGAAATACAAGAAGAAATTGCCAGCATGGCAATAAGAAGTGTTAAACTGGACCATCTGGAAGATAAAATAAATATAATATGTGGTGATATATGCAAAGCTTCAGAAATATTTGGCAAAGGGGTATTTGATACAGTAACCACAAACCCACCATATATGAATAACCACCATGGGCTTAAAAACAAAAAACTGCCAAAAGCAATCGCAAGGCACGAAATACTCTGCACCCTTGAAGATGTTATACGTGAAAGTTCACTTGTATTAAAAGAACAAGGGAAATTATATATGGTACACAGGCCATTCCGCCTTGCAGAAATATTTTCTACATTATATAAATACAGGCTTGAACCAAAAAGAATGTGCTTTGTACACCCCTTTATAGATAAAGAACCAAATATGGTACTTATAGAAGCAGTTAAAAATGGCAATCCAATGATTAAAATAGAACCTCCAGTTATTGTCTATGATTCACCAGGAATATATACAAAACGGGTTTTAGAAATATACGGGCCGGATATTTAACCCCATTAAACAGAAAGGTATTGTTACGCTATGCCAGGTATATTATATTTATGTGCTACACCTATTGGAAACCTTGAAGATATAACATTACGTGTACTCAGCACTTTAAAAGAAGCAGATATTATTGCAGCAGAAGATACTAGAAATACAATAAAACTGCTTAACCATTTCAATATAAAAACACCTATGACAAGTTACCATGAATACAATAAATATGATAAAGCAGAATATCTTGTAAATAAACTTCTGGACGGAGAAAATATTGCACTTGTAACAGATGCAGGTACACCTGGAATTTCCGACCCAGGAGAAGAAATAGTTAAAAAGGCATACCAGGCAGGAATACAGGTTACATCACTTCCAGGTGCATGTGCATGTGTTACGGCCCTCACCCTGTCAGGATTATCTACAAGGCGTTTTGCATTTGAAGCATTTCTTCCTTCTGATAAAAAAGAACGGAAAACAATATTAAATTCCCTTAAAGAAGAAACACGTACAATAATAATTTATGAAGCCCCGCACCATTTAAAAAATACCCTTAATGAACTTTACCAGGCACTTTCTGACAGAAAAATTACTATTTGCCATGAACTAACTAAATTACATGAAACAGTACATTTACACACACTTTCATCAGCTATAGAATATTATATGCAGAACCAGCCAAAAGGTGAATATGTACTGGTAATTGAAGGCTGTAAAATAAAAGAACTGGAAACAAAGAAACAGGAAGAATACAAAAACATGGATATTACAGAACATATGGATATCTATTTATCAGAAGGCATGTCTAAAAAAGAAGCCATGAAAAAAGTTGCATCTGACAGGGGGATACCAAAGCGTGAGGTATACAACAGCCTTTTGAAATAATAGCAGCTTTTTGCATAATTTATACAAAACTGGCAATAATGTTTTACAAACATATATTACATATTTCAGGAGGATTGCCAGTTATGGAACTTTTCAGGAGATACCTAATTAAAAAAAGCCTTGGAATATCTTTATGTATTTTATGCTGGGCTGCTGCTGCAATACAGTTTATATCCAGTTTAAATCCAGGCAATGCAAAAATGGTTAATGCTTTTTTAGAAACTTCTGGTATAAAAATAACAAATATAAATAAAACTACTAATGAAATTATACTACCACAAATCCCAGTCCACCAGCCACAGGCATTAAACATAATAACTGGCTGGCTTAAAAACTATGACAAAAATATTACTCTTGTTTCATGCAATAATGCAGGTAACTATTATGATTATTATTTTTACAGTCCCCTGCTAAGTAAAAACTGCAGAATAAAACCATTATTCCAAGGCTCAAATATCCATATAGCAGTTACAAACACCCCTGTCCATATCTATATGGGAATACCATATATAGATTATGATTTTTAATATTACTTTGAAAACATCCTGTCTTTATGGCACATTCTTCGGTTTCTCCTGTAACCCATTTCATTACACAACATAACCTGCACAAGTGCAACAAACCATTTTTTACTATCTTCCTCACAACATTTTTTGCAATTACCTTCCATGCACATTTTCTTTACAATCTTTTCAACTGTAACCTTATCAGGACATTCATCAAACATCATGCTTCCATCATATTCCATTTTATCGCAAATTTCCTCAATCTCCATTTGTATATCTTTAATTTCTGGCGGATATAAATATTTACTGTCAAGCATTTTTTCTTCTTTTCCTACTTCTGTTAATTCTAATGGAAATGTCATCATATTGCCACCGGAATATTTATTATACTCCATAAATAACCTCATTTCTGTATATACATATAATAAATTTATACTATTATATGCAAAATATAAACCAGTGTGCTAAAAATTTCAAAAACATTAAATATTTTTCATATACATTAAAACTGTTGTTTTTTTTGACTAAAAACATTATACTATACATATTATACAAACTACTAAAATGGAGGATTCAAGTGAAACATTTATATAAATTTATAGCACTATTATTTATTTTTGCTTTTTCAATATTTATATTTAAAGATGAAATACCTGATGCAACCCAGGGCAAAACTATTGCAACAAGCCTGCAGGATTCAACATTTCCAGTTATTTCATTAAAATTAGGCAAATATACAGTAAATACAATACAAGGATACAGCAGCAGCCTTGACAGCGGAAATATAAGGGAATCAATAACACCATTAGATACATCCAAATCATTTAACGTTAAAATTACAGAAAATGAATCAAAGATAAAAAAATTAAGTTTTGAATTACGTGATATTTTAAACAATAAAATAATCGAAACCAATACCCTTACTGCTTTTGATTCTGATGATAAAAATAAAACAATAAAAATAAAAATTTCAGAAGCTTTAGACACAAGCACTGAATATGGAATGCAGATAACACTTACAACAAACCTAAGTAAAAAAATAAACTTTTATACGAGGATTAAATATTATGAAAGCAGTTTTTTCTTAAAAGAAAAACTTGAATTTGTAAAAAACTTCCATGAAGCAACATTTAATAATGGCAAAACATTTAATATTACTAACTATCTTGAACCAGGTACAGGGGATGATTCAACATTTGCAAATGTAACAATTAATTCAAGCTATAACCTTATTACATGGGGAAAGTTAAAGCCAAAAAAACTGACAGAAATAATACCATCCATAAAAGAAATAAATATAGAAACTGCGGCAATAGAACAGAAATATTATGTTAAAGCTGAAACCCCCACAGGTACAGAAACATATTTTGTTAAAGAATTTTACCGCATAAGGTATTCTGGCAGCCGTATGTACCTGCTTAATTTTAAAAGGACAATGGAAGCATTATTTAACCCAAAGTTTATTTCAATAAAGAAAAATGAACTTAAAATTGGTATTTCAAATGCCGGGGATTTAGAAATAACTTCTAGTGATAAAAATAATAAATTTGCATTTGTAAGAAACGGTTCACTGTGGTATTATAATTTACCTGAATATGAACTGCATAAAGTATTTTCATTTGAAAATAAGAAAAAAGATTTAACACGTGAAAAATATGACCAGCACGATATTAAAATATTAAAATTAAATAACGACGGGACAATCAGTTTTCTTGTATATGGATATATTAACAGCGGTGATTATGAAGGCAGGGTTGGCATTATATTATATGACTATAATCCAGAAGATAACAGAATTACTGAACGTGTATATATACCTCTTTCAACCACCTATGAACAGCTTAAGCATGACCTTGGGAGTTTCTGCTATGTAAACAATAAAAATATATTCTACTTTTCATTAAATGATATAGTTTATGCTTATAATATCGCCTCTAAAAGGTATGAAATACTTACAGAAAATGCTGCTAAGGATAATTTTGTAATGCTTGAAAAGGCAAAATGTTTTGTATGGTCTGACGCTTCTAACTCAAAATATGCAGGCAATATAACAATATTAAACCTTGATACAGCCAAAAGCCTTGTAGTTTCCTCTAAGAAAAAACAAAGCATTGTGGTTCTTGGCACAATAGATTCTAATGTTGTATATGGGTATGTCAGGAATAAAGATATTTATGAAGCAACAAACGGGGAAATTGTAAAACCAGCATATAAACTGGTTATATCAGACTGCAATGGCAATATACTGCGTGAGTACAAAAACAAAAATATATATGTAACTGGTGCAACTGTAGATAATAATGTAATCAGGCTTAAAAGAGTCCAGAAAGTTAATGGAAAGTTTAAACCAGCATCCAATGATGATATTATCAGCCAGAAAAGCAATAAAAAACCTTCAATTAATATAACAACACGTGTAACTGATAAAGCTTTAACAGAAAAATATATTTCACTTCCTGCTGGATTTTTACTTGAGAAAAAACCTTCTGTAGATGCAACAGAATATGTAATGGTCACTGAAAATACTACCCTCCATTTAAAAGATACTGGAAATAATATAGAAAAATATTATATTTACGCATATGGCGGGATTACAGCAAGCATGACAGACCCTGCTGCTGCTATACAGCTTGCAGATGAACAGATGGGCATTGTAATGGATAACCAGTCACATATAGTATGGGAACGTGGCGGCAAATTCCTTTCAAAGGAATTATCTAATATAACATACCCTGACAGCCAGACATCAAGCATAAAAGCATGTACCCAGATGCTTCTACAGGCAGCACAGCACACAGTACCAGTTAATAAGCTAAAAGGAAAATCAATAATATCCATGCTTTCAAAATACATTGACCAGCCAGTAAACCTTACAGGATGCACACTTGATGAAATATTATACTTTGTAAGCGGTGAAAAACCAGTAATAGCAATGCTAAACAATTCACACGCTGTATTAATAACAGGCTATACTTCATCAACTGTAACATGGATGGACCCGGATACAATGCACAAAACTACAACATCAATTATAAATGCTGATAAAACATTTAAAAATGCAGGATATGTATTCGTAAGTTATGTATCTAATTAATTATACAAACTCCAGAGAAAAATTTACTCTCTGGAGTTTTTAAATTTGTAACATATGTAAATATAATCCACTAATTTTTAGTAATAATTACAATAGATTTTCATAAAATAAAAAGTTACAATAGTTACTAAATAAAAACAAGTTAATCCTGCATAATATACATGGAAAGGAATATTTAAAATATGGAAAAAACTGCTATTGTACACATTTTATATTTTATTATATTTATATCTTCAATAAGTACCAATAACTATATCCTTGCGTCAGGTAATACTTTCTCAATACCACCAGATAATAAAGAAAATAATTCTTACTATACATATAATATAGAAAATAATAAAAAACAATACAATAATGAAAGTTATATTATTGGAAATAAACCTTCCAGTACGCCTCCGGCTAATAAAACAAAAACATATACAAATAGAAATTATAATAAAAATAAAACCAGTAATAATAGTTCTGTTACTATAAAAAAGAAAACCAAAAAACTTCCTGCAAAAAATAATAAAAGTTCCAGAAAAAATAACACTTCCCAAAAAACTATAATAAAAACTATAACCAAAATAGAATTTCAGAAACATTTTATTAAAATACCAGCTGGAAATTCTGAAGAAATTTTATTTACAATAACACCCGCTAAAACATCTGGTTTAAAATTTATTTATAAAAGCAGTGATAATTCTATTGTAATATTTAAAGATAAAAAATTAACAGCACTAAAAAAAGGATTTGCAACAATTCTTATAATGCTTCCAGATGGCACTATAAAAGCAGCATGTCCAGTTAAGGTTATATAATTATTTAAAGGAGGGCATATTGAATAAAGATTATAATAATTTATATCCATTACTTCCGCCACAATTAAAAAATGACTGGCATATTACAGACACATTAAGCAGCTCTGCACAGTCCCATGTATATATAATTAAACACAACACAAATACTCCAGATACAGATAAAGAAAATAAAAAAATATTAAAAATTACCAGTGAAACAGGATTTTGTAAAAATATCTATAAAAAAATCCAGTCTATAAAAAGCCCTTATATACAAATCCCGCTAAAAATAATTTTATATAAACATAATTATTATATAATTACCAGATACCAGGTTAATTTAAAAACCTTAATATGCAAAAACGGGATAACAGCAACGGAAATATTAGATATAGCAGCTAACATTTTATGTTCTTTAAAAATACTCCATTCAAATAAAATACTCCATATGGACTGCACACCTTCAAATATTTATTTAAATTATGATGGTTCATACTGCCTTGGGGATTTTTCTTCTGCTGTTTTTCTAAATAGTAAAAAAATTTCTATAACAACAACCCCTGGTTATACTCCCCCTGAAACTGCACAAGGTATAATACCTGGCTATACAGCTGATATTTATATTTTCTCATGTCTTTTATTTACACTTTTTAACAACGGCTATACTATAGACTGCAATAATTATGATAATGGTATTAAAGATAATATACCACATGAACTATATTCTATAATTTTAAAAGGATGTTCCCCTAATCCTTATGACAGGTTTTCATCTATTGATGAAATAAGCAGTGCTTTAAACTCTGCGGCAGTACAGGATAAAATTGCTAATTATGGTTATAATTTATATATTACAGATTTACAACACCCTTTATATTATTTAAAAACATCGTTAATAAATACTAAAACATATACTATACAGAAAAAACAGCCAAAAACCAGTTTGAAATATTTAATATTTATACTTATAACAGGAACAGTTTTTATTTTCTCCGTTTACAGCTATATTATAAAAACCAAAAAAGAACCATCTGGTGTTATTTCCCAAAATATTGATAAACCAAGTACAATTACCGTAATTGATGAGATAGATGAACTTGACCTCAGTGGTACAGATATTATAACAGTTCCAAATCCACAAAGTGCAGATTTTTCTTGTTCTAAATTAACAATTCTGTATGCAGATGTTAATAAAATTGATAATTTAGATAATATAAAGTATTATACTTCATTAAATGAATTGTATTTATCTGATAACCAGATTACAAACTTAGAACCATTGGAAACATTATGTAATTTAAAAACACTTGTGCTTTCATATAATAATATAAATGATTTATCTCCTGTTGCTTACTTGCTGTCACTTACTAATATAGATTTATCTGGTAATTATAATTTACAGAATATAAATAAACTTGCAGAATTATATAACCTTAAAACATTAAACCTGACAAACACCAATATAACAAAAAAGGAGATTGGATTTTTAAAATCCCACCTCCCTGGCTGTGAAATCTTTTACTGATTTTAACCTTATCAAGTAGCGGAGCGGATTGCGAATATCCGCTTGATTTATAAATATTTAATACATAATAACATTATTTTTAGAAACATATGCAATTATAGTTTTTTGTTTTTCCACTTTACTTCTGCCTGTTTTATACGCCTGTTTAAGATATCCTGCTGCTTTATTTAATTTTTCTTTATCTGATGAATATAATACAGCTATTATATCACCTTTTTTTACGTAATCACCTGTTTTTTTATAAAATTTTATTCCTGCTGTAAAATCAATTACACTGTCCTTTATTTCCCTTCCTGCCCCAAGCAGCACTGATGTTTTGCCACATTGCTCTGTATCCATTTGTGTTATATACATATCTGATTCTGATATCCATTCATAAGAATAAGGAGCTTTTTTAAATAAAGATGTATCATAAATATATCTTTCATCCCCTCCCTGCATTTTAACCATTTCTGCTAATTTATCAAGTGCAGAATGGTTTTCTATTGCTTTGTCTGCCATTAAAATACATTCTTCCATGCTCCCTTTTCCTGCAAGATTCAGCATTGAAGCAGAAAAATTCCTGCATATCTCTGTAAAATCTTCTGGCCCGTTACCTTTAAGTGTTTCTATTGCCTCTATCACTTCAATATTATTTCCGGCTGCAATACCAAGCGGGACATTCATATTTGTAATATATGCTACGGTTTCACGGCCAGCCCCTTCACCTATGGCTACCATTTTTTTAGCTAAAGTAACAGCATCATCTATACTCTTCATAAATGCACCCGTACCGGTTGTTACATCAAGAACAATTTTATCACTTCCAGCTGCAAGTTTTTTACTCATTATTGATGCTGCTATTAAAGGGATACTGTCAACTGTTGCTGTAACATCCCTTAATGCGTATAACTTTTTATCAGCAGGGGCTATTTCACCAGACTGTCCTATAACCGAAAGTCCTATGCTGTTAACTATATTAAAAAATTCTTTTTTTGGTATAGAAGTTTTAAAACCAGGTATTGATTCCAGCTTGTCAATAGTTCCTCCTGTAAATCCAAGCCCACGTCCGCTCATTTTTGCAACTTTTACGCCACATGCTGCAACAACTGGTGCTACAGCAATAGTTGTTTTATCACCAACACCGCCTGTACTATGCTTATCAGCTTTTATCCCGTCTATTCCAGATAAATCTGCCATATCACCAGATTCTGCCATAATATCAGTAAGATTTAAAAGTTCTGTATCAGACATCCCCTTATAATATATTGCCATAAGAAGCGCTGATATCTGGTAATCAGGAATATCCCCCTTTACATATCCATTTACAAAATACTCTGTTTCCTCCCTTGTAAGTTCCCCTCCCTTTTTCTTTTTATCAATTATATTATACATTAACATATTACAGCCCCCTTTATTTAACATTTAACCTTCCAAAACCTTCAGGCAGTAAATCTTTAAGAAGCATTTCTTTATAATCATTTTCTGATTTAGCAAGAATTATTTTAAAACTTTCTGGATTACAAAATTCCATCATTACCTGCCTGCACACACCACATGGAGGGCAGTAATCTTTTATTCCAAAGACTCCGCCAGCTATAGCTATACTTTCAAATTCCTTTACCCCTTCACTTACCGCCTTAAAAAATGCTGTCCTTTCTGCACAGTTTGTAGGTGAAAATGCTGCATTTTCAATATTGCACCCTGTATAAAAATTTCCATTTATATCTTTAAGACATGCACCAACTTTAAACCCCGAATATGGCGAATAAGAATTTTTTCTTGCTTTAATTGCTATCCGTACCATATTGCTATAATTATCTCCCATTTTTTATCCTCCTTTTTTTTATTTTAACATTTATGAATATTTTCTACAATAATTACCAAAAAATATATATACATAATAAATAATTAATAATTATTCCCTTTAAACTGGCACAATTTCATATTATAATAGTAAATAATTACAGTATAAAATTTAGCCATATTATTTTTATAAAATAATTTTTTGGAGGTAAATATGAAACTTTTAAGCGTAACTATTCCATGTTACAATTCCGCTGAATATATGAGAAAAGCCATAGAGTCAGCACTTGAAGGAGGAGATGATATAGAAATACTTGTTGTCAATGATGGTTCTTCTGACGGCACAGCAGAAATTGCTGCTGAATACAGCAGGCTTTATCCAGGCATAGTATATGCTATTAATAAAGAAAATGGCGGGCATGGTTCTGCTGTCAATATGGGTATTGCACAGGCTACAGGATTATATTTTAAAGTACTTGACAGTGATGACTGGTTCGATAAAGACAGCCTGGTAAAGGCACTTGGTTTACTGCGTAAAGCTATAACCGATTCAGTACCACTTGATATGCTTATATGTAATTATGTATATGAAAAACCAAGTATCAATAAACAAAAAGTTATCTCATACAACAGAGCTATACCAAAAGACAGTTTTATTACATGGAATGATGTAAAACATTTCCGTATGAGCCAGAACCTTATTATGCACTCTATAATCTACAGGACAAAACTTTTGCGCGAATGTAACTTAAAACTTCCAGAACATACATTTTATGTAGATAATATATTTGCATATAAACCATTACCATATGTTAAATGTATGTATTATCTTGATGTTGATTTATACCGCTATTATATAGGCAGAAGTGACCAGTCTGTTAATGAAACAGTTATGACAAAACGTATTGACCAGCAGATAAAAGTTACCAAAATTATGATTGATTGTTTAAATCCAATGCAGATAAAAAATAAAAAATTACGTAATTACATGATAAAATACTTAGCAATGATGATGATTGTAAGTTCAGCACTTTTAGTAAATGAAGGTTCACCTAAAAACTTAAAAAAAAGGGAGAATCTGTGGAAATATTTAAAAGACAAAAACAAAGCTGTATATAAAAATATCACTAGAAGAAAGCTTGGATATCCTATGCAGTTTTCAAGTAAATCCGGCAGGAAGATAATTGTATGGGGATATAACTTCTTCAATAGAATTTATGGTTTTAATTAAAATGTATAAAAGAGTGAGGGAGGATAAAATGGAACAATTAATATACTATGATGAGGAAGAAGAATGGAGCAAAGCATTACTTTTATATAGTTCAGCACTTAAAGAAATTTCAACTAAACTTGAAATCTTAAATAATGAATTTAAGCTTGCACACCAGTATAATCCAATAGAGCATATAACTTCCCGTCTTAAATCTGCACAAAGCATTGCAAGAAAGATGCGTATAAAGCAAAAAGAACTTACTGTAGAAAATATTATAAGATATATTAATGATGTAGCAGGTATAAGAATTATATGTTCATTTACATCTGATATATACCGGATAGCCGATTCAATAACAAAACAAAATGATGTAACTGTTTTAAAAATAAAGGACTATATTGCCAATCCAAAACCTAACGGGTATATGAGTTACCATATGATTGTTTCTGTTCCTATCTTTTTATCAAATGACGTTATTGATACAAAAGTAGAAATTCAAATCAGGACGATTGCTATGGATTTCTGGGCAAGCCTTGAGCATAAAATTTATTATAAATTTGAAGGAAAAGCGCCTGAAGGGATAAGGGATGAACTCCGTGAATGTGCTAATATTATTTCATTCCTTGACCAGAAAATGCTATCAATAAATGAAAGTGTACAGAATTATCATAAAGATTTTAATGGTGGTACAGTAATTGATGATATTGATGTAAATATTGATTCTATTTCTAATTCCTTAAAGCCGTTGTATGGTTCAATAGCCAGTGAATAATAATTACCAGTATAAAAGGTAAAGCGGGTTGTATATATTAAAATACAACCCGCTTTATTATCTACTGCTGTTCTATTCTGTCTTTCATTTTAATTAGTCCAATATCCTGCTTTGCTTCATTAAGTGCCTGTTGTTCTTCTTCTGATAAAGTAACAAAAGTTTCACCATTTATTACTTCTTTGGCATAAGTATAACAACCTTCCCTGGAACTGTGCATTGAATTAAGTATAAAACCATTGTTTTCTGATGTAAGCATTACTAATACAAAACTTAATTTACCACCAATTTCCTGGAAAGCATCATACTTTACTAATGCAATTTTCTTATATGTTGTTTCAAGTATTTTATTTATTTCTTTAATTTGTATGCTAATATCACTTGCATTATTCTTCAGCATATCAATAGCTTCAAATTTATCTAATACCGCTTTTTCAAGATTTTTACCATCTTCTCCCTCCATAAACTGGTTATATCTGATACGTATATTATGAATTTTAACCATGCTTACTATTAATAATATAAAAAGCAGCAAAATAATGCCTGCCATTCCTATAACTACATACCCAATGTCTATCCCAAATGAATTAAATAATTCCATATTTATTTACGCCAGCCTTTCTCTATATATTAATATTATATACAATATATCAATTAATATTTGACATAATTTCAATTAATCTTTCAAATTCATCAGGAGAATAATATTCAATTTCAATTTTTCCCTTTCCACCTGACCTCCGGTTAATATTGACTTTTGTGCCCATTATAAGCTTTAATTTTTCCTCATATTTTTTAAATATTAATTCTTCCTGCTTATTTTCCTCGTCTGGCTTTGTTTTCTTTTTTTCTTCCTCTTTATTAATAATCATTTTAACAAGCCGCTCTGTTTCACGGACACTTAACTTTTCATCAAATATTTTTATAGCAGCATTATATTGTTCATCCCCATCTTCTATAGCGAGCAGGGCTCTTGCATGTCCGCTTTTAATCTTATCTTCTATTATCATATTTCTTACTCTTATATCAAGTTTTAACAGACGTAATGAATTAGTAATTGAAACCCTGCTTTTACAGACTTTCTCTGCCACTTCATCCTGTTTAAGATTAAATTCATCAATTAGCCGTTTAAAAGCTTCTGCTTCTTCTATAGGATTTAAATCTTCACGTTGCAAGTTCTCTATTAATGCTATTTCCATTATCTGCTGGCTGTTATAATCCCTTACAATTACAGGTATATCCTTTAATCCGGCCATTCTTGCAGCACGCCATCTTCTTTCACCTGCAATTATACTATAAAAATCCTCACTAACTTTTTTAACAATTAATGGTTCTATAAGCCCATGCAGCCTGATTGATTCAGCAAGTTCATGCATGGAATCTTCATCAAAAGCTTTTCTTGGCTGGCCAGTGTTGGGTTCTATTTTATTTATATCTACTGTTTCAACTTCCTTAACTACCTCTCTGACTACTTCCCTGACAACTTCTGGTTCTTTTATATCTGCACTTTTCTTTGCACTTTTCTCTGTTTCTGGAATTAACGCATCAAGGCCCTTTCCCAATCCTCTTTTAGACATTTTTCACCTCATTTCTGCGCTGGAAATTAGCGCATTGCCACTAACCAATAAACCAGACCTATTATAAATCTAATTTATTTTTCTTTCAATTACCTCTTGTGCCAAAGACCTGTATCCCTCCGCCCCTGTAGATTTTGGTTCATAAATATTAATAGGCACGCCATGGCTTGGTGCTTCTGCAAGCCTTACGTTTCTTGGTATAATGCTTTTATAAATATTCTGGTGAAGATTGTCTTTAACATTTTCAACTACCTGCAAAGAAAGACATGTTCTTGCATCATACATAGTAAATACAACACCTTCTATTTTAAGCTCTGGATTCAGCCTTTGTTTAACCAGTTCAATAGTATACATAAGTTCACTTAACCCTTCAAGCGCATAATATTCACACTGTATAGGAACAAGAACTGTATCAGCAGTTGTCATGGCATTAACAGTCAGTGTATTTAGTGACGGAGGACAATCTATTAAAATAAAATCATACTCATTCCTGATTTTATCAACTTGTGCTTTTAAAATATATTCCCTGTTATCTCTTCCAATCAGTTCTACCTCTACCCCGACAAGTCCTCTTTCAGATGGAATTACTGATAAACCTTCTACTACAGATGGTGTAATAGCATCATTGATTTCTGTTTCTTCCAGAAGAATCCCATAACTTGTATGTACAACATTCTCCTTGTCAATCCCAAGACCACTTGTTGTATTTCCCTGTGGGTCCATATCAATAACAAGAACTTTTTTGCCCTTTTCAGCTAAACATGCTGACAAATTAATTGCAGTTGTAGTTTTTCCTACCCCGCCTTTTTGATTAGATATTGCTATTACTCTACTCATATCTTTTATCCTTTCACAATGTTTCACGTGAAACATTTATTTAATATAGTAATTCTTATTTAATTATAGCACTATAAATCTTCTGCTTCCATAATAAAATTATAAAATTTTTAAATTTATGAATAATTCTTGTTAAAAAAGGCAAGCCTTTTATATAAAAGGCTTGCCTGTCAAGAAACCAGAGTAAAAATGTTTCACGTGAAACATTTTTGTTTTACAATGGACTTTTTTTAGGTTTACCAGCTTGTCTTGGATAAGACTTTGCCAGCTTTTTATTTTTTTCAAATATATAAAATTTTCTTGAAATATCTGTTTCTGGCAGATTAAAGCCATATGATTTTATAAGTTTACATCCCAGTTTTTTTTGTGCATTAACAGATTGTTTTATTTCATCTTCTGCTTTTTCTGATTTATATGATATAAACCTGCCACCAACTTTTATAAATGGCATACAGTATTCCAATAAAACAGATATATTTGCAACAGCCCTTGAAAGACAATAATCATATTTTTCCCTGTATTCTTCATTATGTCCTAAATCTTCTGCCCGGCTATGGACTGTTACTATATTGCCAATTTTACACTCTTCTATTACACGGTCAAGAAATTTTATTCTTTTATTTAGTGAATCCATTAATGTAAAGTCTGCATCTTTATATATTATTGCTAATGGTATACCGGGAAATCCTGCACCTGTCCCTACATCTATTACTCTCCTGCCACTTAGGTTAATATAATTTACTAATGCAATGCTGTCTATAAAATGTTTATTTACTACATCCTGTTCTTCTGTTATAGTTGTCAGGTTCATTATTTTATTTGTTTCAATTAGCAAATCAAAATATATCTGGAATTTTTCAAGCTGTATATCATCCAGGTTAATTCCAGCTTTTTTTGCAGTATTATATAATAATTCTTTCAAGATAATTCCCCACTTCTAATATTTTTCAAGATATACAAGCAGAACAGAAATATCTGCTGGTGATACACCAGATATCCTTGAAGCCTGCCCGACTGATGCCGGCCTGAACTCTTTTAATTTTTGTAAAGCTTCTATTCTTAAACTATATACCTCATCATAATTAATATCATCAGGTATTTTTTTATTTTCGAGTTTTTTAAACTGTTCAACCTGCCTTAACTGTCTTTCTATATATCCTTCATATTTAACAGCTATGTTTACCTGCTCTTTTACATCATCTGGAAGCTCTGGCCTGTCTTTATCTGCCAGCTTCAACTTGTCATATGAAAGTTCTGGCCTTTTAATAAGTTCTGCCATTGTTGTTCCTGACTGTAATAATGTACTTCCATTTTCTTCTAATATTTTCTGTATCTCCTCTTTAACTCCTATATTAAGGTTTTTAATTCTTTCTATTTCTGTTTCTATTAATTTTTCTTTCTTTAATAGTTTATTATATCTTTTATTATCTATAAGACCAATTTCATATCCAATTTTAGTAAGGCGCAAATCTGCATTATCTTGTCTTAAAAGCAGCCTGTATTCTGCCCTTGAAGTCATCATGCGGTATGGCTCATTAGTACCTTTTGTTATAAGGTCATCTATAAGCACTCCTATATAAGCCTGTGACCTGTCAAGTATTACTGGTTTCCTGCCAAGTATTTTCATGGCAGCATTAATACCAGCTATTATTCCCTGTGCTGCTGCTTCTTCATACCCTGAACTTCCATTTGACTGCCCCGCACTGTAAAACCCGCTGATTTTTTTAAATTCAAGTGTAGCTTTTAACTGTACAGGATTGATGCAGTCATATTCTATAGCATAAGCATTCCTTACTATTGTAGCATTTTCAAGTCCAGGAACTGAATGGTACATCCTGTATTGTACATCTTCTGGCAATGAACTCGACATGCCTCCCACATACATTTCATTAGTATAATTTCCTTCTGGTTCTATAAAAACCTGGTGTCTTTCCTTATCAGCAAACCTTACAACTTTATCTTCAATAGACGGGCAGTACCTTGGCCCTGTACCTTTTATATTTCCCGAATATAATGGTGACCTGTCTATATTATCCATTATTATTTTATGTGTTGCTTTATTAGTATAAGTAAGCCAGCATGAAACCTGTTCACGCTCCAGCTCCTCTGGACTGTTAGTAAATGAAAATGGAACAATACTGCTGTCACCCTTCTGTTCTGACATTTTTGAAAAATCAACCGTTCTCTTGTCAACCCTTGCAGGTGTCCCTGTTTTAAACCTCCTTACATCTATTCCAAGTTTTAACAGGCAGCCTGTCAGGTGGTTTGCCGCCGCAAGCCCGTTTGGCCCTGTATTCTGGCTTACATCCCCGTAAATACATCTTGCTTTAAGATAGGTGCCAGTACACATAATTGCCGCCTTGCATGGATAAACTGCATTTGAAACTGTGCGCACTCCCGTAACCTTTCCATCACTAACAATTACTTCTGCAACCTCACCCTGTTTTATAACAAGATTGTCTGTATTCTCCAAAACATTTCTCATAGCCCGGCTATAATCTTTTTTATCTGCCTGTGCCCTTAAAGAATGTACGGCAGGGCCTTTTGATAAATTAAGCATTTTAGTCTGTATAAATGTTTTATCAATATTTTTTCCCATTTCGCCGCCAAGTGCATCCACTTCACGCACAAGATGTCCCTTTGAACTTCCGCCAACATTAGGATTGCATGGCATCATAGCAATACTGTCTATGCTAACTGTAAAAACTAAGGTCTTTAATCCAAGCCTTGCTGTCGCAAGTGCAGCTTCACATCCGGCATGTCCTGCACCAATAACAACAACATCATATGGTTCATATGTATAATACATATTTATCCATCCTCCTATCTAATACTGCCCTTTCCTACTTACCCATACAAAAATCTTTAAATATTTTATTTACCAAATCTTCTGAAGCAGTTTCCCCATTTATAAGCCCAAGTTTTTTATAAGCATCCATCAGGTCAATAGTAATAAAATCCTCCGGCAGCCCTGCCTTTATAGTATTAACTGCCTGCATAATGCTTGCCAGTGCATCTTCTACCGCTTCTTTATGGCGCAGGTCTGTTAAATATACCTGGTCATTAAATGTAATATCCCCTTGTAAAAATGAATTTTTAATATATCTGCTTAATTTTTCAAGCCCGAGTTTTGTTTCATTTGAAAATCCAATACAATGCCAGTCCAGTTTTTCTTTTACTTCTTCTTCTGTTAGTTTCACTTCCAAATCAGATTTATTCATAAGAACAACACCTTTTTTATCTTTAAGCAGATTTATTATCTGCATGTCGGCCTCATCAAGAGGGACACTGGAATCAACAACGTAAATTACAAAATCAGCATTTTCAAGATAATTAATTGCCTTGTCCACTCCTATATTTTCCACTAAATCATTAGTTTCATGTATTCCAGCTGTATCTATAAGATTTAAAACAATATTATCAAGATATACTGTTTCTTCTATTATATCACGTGTAGTTCCTGCTATATTTGTAACAATCGCCCTTTCTTCATCTAAAAGCAGGTTCATAAGCGAAGACTTTCCTGCATTTGGTTTTCCAACAATAACTGTGTTAATTCCCTCTGACTTCATTCTTCCATCATTAAACCGGGATAGCAGCCCGTTTAATTTATTAATCTCCTCTTCCATGTCATTTAATATTTTATCCCTGTATTCATATAAATCATAATGTTCCGGGTCATCAAGTGCTGCTTCAATCTGTCCAAGGTTACTTAGTATTTCCTGCCTTATATCTTCAATATATCCTGATATGCTGCCTTCTAATTGTTTAACTGCACTGTCTAATGCAAAACTGCTTTTAGAAGATATTATCTTCATAACAGCTTCGGCCTGGGACAAATCTATTCTTCCATTTAAAAATGCCCTTTTTGTAAATTCACCAGGCTCTGCAAGTTTTACACCATTTTCCAGAAGTAATTCCAAAATTTTTTTTACAACAAAAGGCCCTCCATGTGCATCAATCTCAACTACATCTTCTTTAGTATAACTGTTTGGTGCTTTCATTAAAAGTATCATAACTTCATCTACAATATTATTACCATCTGTAATAAAACCATAATTTACTGTATGTGTTTCTTTATTATAAAAATAATCAAAATCCCATTCAATATCTTTTTTCATCTTCCCAGTTTTTTTATTTATAAACTTTGCAGTCCTGAAAATCCTCCCAGCTGCTTCTAAAGCCTTGCTTCCACTTATACGGATTATACCTATTCCCCCGCCCATTCCACTCGCAATTCCTGCAATAGTATTATCCTGCATAATGTCCCTTGCCTTTCTGCCATAATAATTAATTATACCTGAAAAAGAGGACTGCAGCCAGCCCCCTTTCCATTATTCACTGTTCCAATTACTTATATTTATTATTCATTCTCTTCTATTATTTTTTTCTTATATGTTTCACCATTTAAATTATCTTCATTTTTATTATTATAACTTTTCTTATTATAATAGTCATTATTCCTTCTGCGGTAATTTCCTCTTCCATTACCATTATATTTATTATTATATGGATATTTGCCCCTGCGCTCATGTCCTGTATCAACACCAGGTTTTAAAGTAATCACAACTTTACGGTATGGTTCTTCACCTTCACTATGTGTTTCAACATATTTGTCTTTCTGTAATGCAGAATGTATGACCCTCCGTTCATATGGGTTCATAGGTTCAAGATATACAGGGCGGTGTATCCTTTTAACTTTATGTGCAAGATTCCTTGCCAGGTTTTCAAGTGTTTCCTTTCTTCTTTCACGGTAATTTTCTGTATCAAGCTTAACCTTGACATAACTTTCTGTATTCTTATTGATAACAAGACTTAAAAGATATTGTAAAGAATCAAGTGTTGCTCCCCTCTTTCCAATAAGAATACCCATTTCCCCGCCACTAAGGTCTACATTCATCTGGTTTTCCAACTCATTATAGTCTAACTGGATATTAACTTTTAAATCCATCGCATCAAAAACTTTATTAAGAAAATCAACAGCAGTATCTTTAGCATCAAATTTAATTTTTACACGTATTTTTGCTGGTTTACTGAAAAGCCCGAGTATTCCTGGACTTTCTTTCTCTATAATTTCATATTCAACTTTATCACTGGTGGTTTCAAGCTGCACCATGGCATTAGTCAGCGCTTCATCAACAGTTTTTGCTGTAAATTCCTTCCACTCAGACATAATCTCCTCCATTCTGTCCCAAAAATAAAACATCTTATCTTTTCCAATTATTTTTTGTCATTTGAATCCCTTGCCATCATATTGGCATATGAAGCGATACTTCCTTCTTTGTATTTCTTATTGCCCCCTGTTTTATAATTGCTTTTACTATTCTTTACAAGATTAACATTGCTGCTAATATTATTTTTCGCTGTTTTATTATCCGTTGTAATCGTACTTGTCCTTTTTTTGGCAATTTCCTGCATCGCTTTGTTAGGGTCAACACCCATCTTCTCATAACGCTTCTTTGTTTTTTCAATATTCTTTTCAACTTCTGCATTCATATCCATGCGCTTAAAATAAATATTTATACCTAATGACTGGAAAATCCTGAATACATTACCTGCAACCCAGTATATGCCAACACCTATAGGGAACATAAAGCACATAAGGCCTGTCACAAAAGGCATTATGTTATTCATCATTTTCATTGATGCTGCTGTAGGATTATTTTGGTCCATTGCCTGTGTATTTCCTGCCATGCTTATTTTCATGCTAAGTATCTGTGTTATAACAGAAAGTACAGGTATTATAATACTTATGCTTTTAATTCCTGGAGTATCAGCAATATTTAACCCTAAAAATGAATTAATGTGTCTTGACTCTTCTGCCACAGATGTAATAACACTTTCCAAATCAGGACATTTCTTAATAAGTCCGCTCCATGCAGATGTATTAAACTGTCCAAGCACATCTACAAAATAACTTATATCCCTGCTCTCCTTTGCCGCCTGGACTGCATCAGAGATAACATAAGTTTTAGCAGCCACCATATTGGAAAGTTCTTCAACTGTAACCCCTGCAGCCTGTATTTTTTCTGCAAGGCCGCTGTAAATTTCATATACCTGTGGTACATATGCAGGTATATTATAAATAACACGGTACAAGGCAAATAAAATTGGAAATGTTATCAGCATAGGCAGGCAGCCGCTTGCAGGGCTTACGCCATATTTCTGGTAAACGGCCTGTGTTTCTAATGACATCTTCTGTTGTGATGCCTGGTCTTTTTTATTCTTATATTTCTTTTGTATCTCCTGTAATTCAGGATTCATTATTGCAGACATTTTTGAAAATTTCTGTTGTTTAATCTGCATTGGAAGCATTAACGCATTTACTATAAAAGTAAAAATTATAATACATATACCTGTATTTTCAATTCCAAAATTCGATAACAGGGAATACAATGCCTGCAAAATATATCCAAGCACCCTTGCAACAGGCCCCAATATTGCACCCTTGTACGTTGTCAAAATCACGTTCATAGTCTAAAGTCCTCCTGCGCCATATAAAAGCAGTGGTTATGGTACTGGGTCATAACCGCCCTTTGCAAAAGGATGACATCTTAAAATACGCCTTACAGCTAAAAAACCCCCTTTGAAAAAACCATACTTTTCCAATGCCTCTATGGCATATTGTGAACAAGTAGGTGTATAAATACACGCTGGCTTTCCTTTTAAGGGAGATAAAAACTTCTGATATAAATTTATCATTAATATCATTATTCTTTTCATAAATTACCTTATTTCTTTAAAATCTTATGAAGCCTGCCAAGATGCAGGACTGCACTTTCAATATCTTTATACTTTTTACCTCTGGCTGTATTCCTGGCTACTATAACAATGTCATAACCTATGGCGAACTGTTCTTCATTCAATCTGATACTTTCTCTTATCAACCTGGCCACCCTATGCCTAATAACACTATTCCCAACTTTTTTACTGACAGTAATTCCAAATCTATTAACAGGCTTCTGGTTGTCCAATATATACATAACCAGATATTTATTAGCATAGGATTTACCATGGTGATATACATTCAAAAACTCATAATTCTTTCTAATTGATATAAACACAATAATCCCTCAGCCGCTAAAGCGGGACTTTACTATAGAAGAAAAGGCCACATAAATGCGACCTATGCGGATAACTTATGTCTTCCTTTTGCTCTCCTGTTAGATAAAACTTTTCTGCCATTAGCTGTACGCATTCTCTTTCTGAATCCATGAACTCTCTTTCTGGATTTTTTCTTAGGCTGGAATGTCATCTTCATTATTAAAACACCTCCTTTTTATTAAATACGCAAAATCACGTGTATCTCATATTATATTAGTAAAATCCAATTTCGTCAAGTAAATTCTGTCTAAAAGGTTAAATATTTTACTTCTTTGTTATTATAACAAAAGTGCACAGTTGTGTTGTTCATATTTCTGGAACCTGTAAAAGTTATCCACAATATTATCAACATGTTAATTATGTGGATATTAAAAACACTGGATATGTTAATTATTTTAAATACATTATAATAGGAAGGAATTATTTTATAGCCTGGTTAATCCTCTATATCCACAAATAATGAAATCCACAATATACAGAAATTCGCCGGGTTTAATAAACATAGCCCTCTACTTTTGTAGATAACTTTGTTATTTTTAATAAGTTATGAACAAATTGTGCACAAATTGTTGATAACTTTACCCGTTTTCGGGTCTTTATCCACAATTATCCACAATTATCCACAAAGTTATCCACAATATCCACTATCCACGCAAAAACACTATATTTTATCCACTTTTCCACATTTATTATAGTTATCCACAATTTTTGTTGATTAATTGTTAATAACTGTCTATAAATTGTTCATACAGCGCATGGATTACCTATCCACAAAGCATATAAAAAACAAAATTCATATATTAACAAGCTTTATTCTTCCATTTAGCTTGTATTTTCCCTTTATTTGATATAAAATAGACTATATGATGTGATACTTTCGCCTATCGCAGAAACCAACTTACATTAAAGATATTCAGACTGGGAAACGAGGTAAAAACTTTGGAAAATGAACTGTATCAAAGGTGGGAAGAAATATTAGAACATATGAAAGTTAATTTTGATATTACAGATGTTTCATACCGTACTTTCATCAAAATTTTAAGCATATACTCAATAGAAGACAACAGGATTACTATTTTAATAGATGATATAAATATTGGCAACAGCAAATCTTTCATTGAAAAAAAATATAACAGGTTTTTGTCAGTTGCAATAGAAGAAATTACTGGTGTGCATTATGAACTTTCTTATCTTTCACTGACTGCCCTGGATTCACAGAGCAAAGACCAGATACAGGAAAAAAATTTAAAAAAAGCACGTTTAAACCCTTCTATAAATCCTAATTATACCTTTGATACATTTATCGTAGGTGATAATAATGATTATGCACATGCTGCTTCCCTGAAAGTAGCTGAAGAACCAGGTGATACCTACAATCCTTTATTTATATATGGAGGCCCGGGACTTGGTAAAACACACCTTATGCATGCAATAGCTAATTACATCCTGGAAAATGATAAAAATAAAAAAGTAATATATGTTACAAGTGAAACTTTTACTAATGAAATAGTAGATGCAGTACGTGACAGCAAGAATGAGCACTCGACAGCCAGACAGGAATTCCGCAATAAATACAGGAATGTTGATATACTTTTAATAGATGATATACAATTTATTATAGGAAAAGAATCAACGCAGCTTGAATTTTTCCATACATTTAACCACTTATATGAGTTACAAAAACAGATAATCATATCAAGTGATAAACATCCCTCAACTATGACAATGCTTGAAGAAAGGCTGCGTTCACGTTTTGAAATGGGACTTACAGTAGATATAAAACCACCAACATATGAAACACGTATGGCAATTTTACGTAAAAAATTATCAGAGGAAAATATAATACTTGATGACAGTATATTAGATTATATTGCAAGTAATATTGTTTCTAATATAAGGGAACTCCAGGGTGCAATTAATAAAGTAATATCTTTTTCCAACCTGTGTGATAAAGAAATTACTATGGAACTTGCCAAAGAAGCACTTACAGATATGATAAGCCCTGGTACAAGAAGGGAAATAACTGTTGAATATATTGCTGAAACAGTTGCAGACCATTTTGGGATTACTGTTAAAGACCTGCTTTCGTCCAAGCGCCATTCCAATATTGTTTTCCCCCGCCATATCTGTATGTACCTTTGCAGGGACCTTACAAGTAATTCACTTGCTGATATAGGAAGCAGGCTTGGCAACAGACACCACTCCACTATATTACATAGTATTGAACTAATAGAAAAGAAACTGAAAAACGGGCAGGAAAACAAAGAACTAAAGAAAACACTTGATGTCCTTAATAAGAAAATTAATCCACAATAGTGTGGATAAGTTATCCACATATAAACATTTTTTGTGGATAAGTGTAATCTGGCACTTTTTGGAAAATATTTACATGTGGATAAGTACCGGCTTTTCAACAGTTTTCCGAAAGTTACCGGCAATGTTATCAACACTAGATTTTCAAGCAGTTACTAGGGCTGGAGGCACTTTTCCACTTTTCCACAACCCCTACTACTGCTGCTGCTGTAGTTCTATATATTTTTTATTTTATTTGTTTTAGGAAAAACTGAAAGGAGTTATGCACAGTCAACTACCCATCCCCTAAAAGGAATGGGCTTGTAAAAAAGTCCGTGGTTGATTAGACTAAGTTTTTTACAAACTACGTTATGCAGGAATATATAGTTACCAGTGGATATCCAGCCTAGTCCGCTGCTCTAAGGCATATGTTTAAACAGTTCTGTATGGGCAAGGAACAGTGATGTATGTGCAAAACCCTGTAATAACATTGTCGAAGGCTGCAAAACTCTGGCATACAGGAGGTTTTAAAAACATGGTGTATGTATTAAATATTCATGGACAGCCATTAATGCCTTGTAAAGAAGCAAAGGCAAGGAAATTATTAAGAGATAAGAAAGCCAGGATTATTCAGAAAGAACCTTTTACCATACAGTTATTATGGGAATGTGAAAACCAGACACAGCCTGTAACTTTGGGAACTGATGCTGGAAGTAAACACATTGGTTTATCAGCTGGAACAAAAGAAAAAGAACTTTATGCTGCAGAAATAGAATTAAGGACAGACTTAGTAGATTTATTATCATCCCGCAGGGAAAACCGAAGGACAAGAAGAAACCGTCTGCGTTACCGGAAAGCACGTTTTAAAAACCGGACACGTTCTAAAAAAGAAGGATGGCTGGCTCCTTCAATAAAGCATAAAATACAGACACATTTAAAAGTGGTGGAAGAAGTTTTAAAACTTTTACCAGTCACAAAAATCATTGTAGAAACAGCAGGCTTTGATATCCAGAAAATTAAAAATCCCCAGATACAGGGGGAAGAATACCAGCAGGGAGAGCAGTCTGGCTTTTGGAATACTAGGGAATATGTCTTATTCCGTGATAACCATGTATGCCAGTGCTGCAAAGGAAAATCAAAAGATAAGATTTTAAACGTCCATCATATAGAAAGCCGTAAAACAGGAGGAAATGCACAAAATAACCTGGTTACTTTATGTGAAACTTGTCATAGTGGTTATCACAATGGAACAGTAATGCTGCCAAAAACTATACATAGGGGAATGTCATTTAGAGATGCTGCTTTTATGGGAATTATGCGGTGGACATTTTACCAGGAGTTAAAGAAAAAGTATAAAAACGTAGAAATGACATATGGTTATATAACTAAAAATATAAGAATCAGCCACAATCTGCCTAAACATCATTATACAGATGCAAGGTGTATTGCAGGAAATCCAGATTCAATACCTTTAGGTTACTATTTTTACCAAAAGAAAATCCGTTGCCATAACCGTCAGATTCACAAAGCAAACTTCTTGAAAGGTGGCAAAAAGAAAAAAAACCAGGCATCTTATATTGTAAAGGGATTCCGCTTGTTTGATAAGGTAAAGTATGGGGAACAGGCAGGTTTTATTTTTGGAAGAAGGAGCAGTGGTTATTTTGATTTACGAAAACTAAACGGAGAAATCATCCATAGAAGTGCCTCCTACAAGAAAATACAACTATTAAAAACAAGAAAATCATTTTTGACAGAAAGGAGAATGCAGGATACAGGAATTGCTACTATATGCGCAATTCCTCCCACCGCCTAAAGGCAGTGGGTTTCCTTGCTGGTTTATTATGAACATAATATGTGGAAAGCAACAACTTTTAGAAGGTATAAACATAGTATTAAAAGCAGTACCTAATAAATCTACAATGGAAATACTGGACTGTATTGTTATTGAAGTAAAGGAAGATGTAATAAAACTTATAGCCAATGACCTTGAGATAGGCATTGAAACTACTATAGAAGGCAGGATAATTGAAGAAGGCTCAGTTGCTGCTGGTGCTAAAGTATTATCTGAAATTGTACGCAAACTTCCTTCAGACGAAGTAAATATTAATACAGACGGCAATCATACCCTTAATATAAGCTGTGGAAAAGCAAAATTCAATATATCAGCTAAATCTGCTGGGGAATTTCCATTCCTGCCACAGATATACAAAGAAAACAAAGTTATTATATCACAGTTTACATTAAAGGAAGTAATAAGGCAGACAGTATTCTCCATATCTGACAATGAAAATACAAAAGTTATGACTGGGGAATTATTTGAAATACACGGTAATGAATTAAAAATAGTTTCACTGGACGGGCACAGGATTTCAATAAGAAAAGTGATACTTAATGAAACATATGAAGATATCAGTGTTATTATTCCAGGTAAAACACTTAATGAAATTGTTAAAATATTGTCAGGAGGAAGGGATGATGAAGTAAATATATTTTTTACAGATAAACATGTCCTTTTTGAATTTGGGAATACCATTGTCTTATCAAGGCTTATAGAAGGGGAATATTATAAAATTGATAAAATGCTTTCAAGTGACTATGACACTAAAGTTACAGTTAACAAAAGAGAAATGCTTGACTGTATCGACAGGACTACCCTTCTTATCAAGGAATCAGAGAAAAAACCTGTAATAATTGATGTTAAGGATAACAGCATGGGCTTTGCCATTAATTCATCAATAGGCTCTATGGATGAAGAAATTGATGCAGTTAAAGAAGGTAAAGATATACTTATTGGATTTAACCCAAGATTTCTTATTGATGCACTAAGGGTCATTGATGAAGAAGAGATAACTTTGTATATGATAAACCCTAAAGCACCATGTTTTATAAGGGATAAAGAAGAAACATATATATACCTTATCCTTCCTGTTAATTTTAATATTTAATACTGGAGGCAGAATTATCATGGATAATATAACAATCAGGGATGATTTTATTAAACTGGGACAGGCTCTTAAACTTGCTGGCTTTGTTTCATCAGGTATTGAAGCAAAGATTGTAGTACAGGATGGTGAAGTAAAGGTTAATGGTGAAACTGACACAAGAAGGGGAAGAAAGCTTTACACTGGTGATATTTTTGAATATAACGGGCAACAGGTGATGGTCAATAAAGCATAGGAGAATAGAATTTATGAAAATTAATTCTATCGAAGCTGGCAGTTTCAGGAATTATAATAGTGCCAGACTTGAATTTCACAGCCATACAAATATACTTTATGGTGACAATGCCCAGGGTAAGACAAATATTCTTGAAGCTATTTTTGTATGTGGTACTACAAAGTCACATAAAGGCTGTAAAGATAAAGAACTTATAAAACTTGGGCAGCATGAGGCACATATACGTATGTTTATTGAAAAAAAACAGGTAAAACATAAAATAGACATACATTTGCGGCAGGACAAGACAAAAGGGATTGCGATAGACGGGATTCCAATAAAACGTTCAGGTGAGCTTCTGGGGCTTGTTAATATAATATTTTTCTCACCAGAGGATTTAAAAATTGTAAAAAACGGGCCGTCAGAAAGAAGGCGTTTTATTAACCTTGAATTGTCACAGCTTGATAAAGTTTATCTGTATGAGCTGGGAGAATATAATAAAGCACTTATGCAAAGGAATAAACTGCTAAAACAGATTGCTTTTACACCATCTTTATCAGAAACCCTGGATATATGGGATGAAAAGCTTGCTGGATTTGGTTCAAAAGTTATTATTTCACGTGAAAAATTTATAGAAAGATTATCCGTAATAACTAAAAAAATAAACGGAAAACTTACAGGGAACAGGGAACATACAGAACTTTTATATGAGCCTGATGTAAGGGCAGAGGATTTTCTTTATAGCCTGAAAAAGGCAAGGGAAAAGGATTTACATTTTTTATCTACAAGTGTAGGCCCGCACAGGGATGATTTATGTTTTATGAATGAGGGTGTGGATATAAGGAAATATGGTTCACAGGGACAGCAGAGGACTTGTGCTTTATCTTTAAAACTGGCAGAGATAGAACTTGTGAAAGAGATAATAAATGATACGCCAGTTCTTTTATTAGACGATGTTTTGTCTGAACTTGACAGAAACAGGCAAAACTATTTATTAGACAGCATTAATAATATACAGACAATAATAACATGTACAGGCCTGGAAGAATTTATTGATGGGAGGCTTTCTCTTGACAAGGTTTTTCACATATCAGACGGTACTGTTATTCTTGAAAAATAACACAGGCCTGTATGCGTGCGCCCAGGCTTGTATTTTATACAGGCGCACGGGAATGTGAGGTAATTATGGGAACAGAAGTAAATGGCAGGTACGAGGCTGACCAGATACAGATACTTAAAGGGCTTGAAGCAGTCCGCAAAAGGCCAGGTATGTATATTGGCAGTACATCTGCCCGCGGGCTTCACCATTTGGTATACGAAATTGTGGATAACTCTGTAGATGAGGCTTTAGCTGGATATTGTACAGAAATAGAAGTTACTATTAACAAAGGAAATTCCATATGTGTAGTTGATAATGGACGCGGGATTCCTGTAGGAATAAACCATAAAGCCGGCAAGTCAGCTGTAGAAGTGGTGTTTACTATACTCCATGCAGGTGGCAAATTTGGCGGAGGGGGATATAAAGTTTCAGGAGGGCTGCATGGTGTAGGCGCTTCTGTTGTAAATGCCCTTTCTGAGTGGCTTGAGGTAACAGTCCATATGGAGGGTAAAAAATATAACCAGAGATATGAACGTGGCAAGGTAATGTACCCGCTTAAAGAAACAGGAGAAACTAATAAAACAGGTACAGAAGTAACATTCCTGCCTGATAAAGAGATTTTTGAGGAAACAGTATTTGATTTTGAAGTATTAAGGGAAAGGCTCAGGGAAGTAGCATTCCTTACAAAAGGACTTAAAATAACACTTATAGATAAAAGGCAGGAAGAACCTAAAATCCGTACATTCCATTATGAGGGCGGGATAAAGGAATATGTTGAATATCTTAATAAAAGCCAGAACCCTCTGTATGAACAGGTTATTTATTGTGAAGGCCAGAGAAAAGATATTTATGTTGAAGTTGCAATGCAGCATAATGACTCCTACCAGGACAGCACATACAGTTTTGTAAATAATATTATAACCCCGGAAGGCGGCACACATCTTGCAGGGTTTAAAAATGCACTGACAAAGACATTTAATGACTATGCAAGGAAGAATAAGCTTATAAAGGATAATGAACCAAACCTTTCAGGTGAAGATATAAGGGAAGGGCTTGCTGCTATTGTAAGCATAAAGATAAGCGAACCACAGTTTGAGGGGCAGACAAAACAGAAGCTTGGCAACAGTGAGGCAAGGGGTGCTGTTGATTCTGTAGTAACAGAACAGATGACATATTTCCTTGAACAGAACCCTGCTATAGCCAAGATAATCTGTGACAAGGCAATTCTTGCACAGCGTGCAAGGGATGCTGCACGTAAAGCAAGGGATTTGACAAGGCGTAAAACTGCACTTGAAAGCACTGCACTTCCAGGAAAGCTTGCAGACTGCAGTGACAAAAACCCTGAGAACTGTGAAATATATATAGTTGAGGGCGATTCAGCCGGGGGAAGTGCCAAAACTGCAAGAAACAGGGCGACACAGGCAATACTGCCGCTCCGTGGCAAAATACTTAATGTTGAAAAGTCACGTCTTGACAAAATTCTTGTAAATAATGAAATAAAGGCAATGATTACTGCTTTTGGAACAGGCATTGGTGAAGATTTTAATATAGATAAGCTGCGTTACAATAAAATTGTAATTATGACAGATGCCGATGTTGACGGGGCACATATAGCAACGCTTATGCTTACATTCCTGTACAGGTTTATGCCTGACCTTATACGTAAGGGACATGTTTATCTTGCAAAGCCGCCCCTGTATAAGATTGAGAAGAATAAGACAGTACGTTATGCTTATGATGACAATGAATTAAAACAGATACTTGCAGAAACCGGACATGATAATAATAAAATCCAGCGTTATAAAGGCCTTGGTGAAATGGATGCTGAGCAGCTTTGGGAAACTACAATGGACCCTGAGAAAAGGATACTGTTACGTGTAAATGTGGACAGGGATGCCGAAGCAGAGATAAATGTTGTATTTAATACACTTATGGGGGACAAAGTTGAACCAAGGCGGGAATTTATTGAAGCTAATGCAAAGTTTGTTAAAAACCTGGATATATAATAATGACAATAAATGCAGAATGGAGATAATATGGATGAAAATATATTTGACAAAATAAGTGATGTTGATTTAAAAGACACTATGGAAGAATCATACATAGATTATGCTATGTCTGTTATTGCTTCAAGGGCACTTCCTGATGTAAGGGACGGCCTTAAGCCTGTACAAAGACGTATTATGTATGCAATGATTGAACTTAACAATGGGCCTGACAAGCCACACCGTAAATGTGCACGTATTGTCGGTGATACAATGGGTAAATACCATCCGCATGGTGACAGTTCTATTTATGGCGCACTGGTAAACCTTGCACAGGAATGGTCGACACGTTATCCATTAGTAGACGGACATGGCAATTTTGGTTCTGTAGATGGTGACAGCGCTGCTGCAATGCGTTATACAGAAGCAAGGCTTAGTAAAATTTCAATGGAAATGCTTGCTGATATAAACAAAGATACGGTAGATTTTATTCCTAACTTTGATGAAACGGAAAAAGAACCCGTAGTCCTTCCTTCAAGATTTCCAAACCTTCTTGTAAATGGCACATCAGGTATTGCTGTAGGCATGGCTACCAATATACCCCCACATAATTTAAGGGAGGTAATAGACGGGGTTATAAAAATTATTGAAAATGTACAAGAAAATAAAGAAACAGACATGGAGGAAATACTTGGCATTATAAAAGGGCCTGACTTCCCTACTGGTGCAGAAATACTTGGCACAAGAGGCATAGAGCAGGCATACAGGACAGGACGTGGCAAAATACGTGTACGTGCGGTTACTAATATTGAGCCTATGGACAATGGCAAAAACAGGATAGTAGTTACTGAGCTTCCATATATGGTTAATAAAGCAAAACTTATTGAGAAAATTTCAGAATTGCACCGTGACAAGAAGATTGACGGGATTACAGACCTGCGTGATGAAACAAACAGGGAAGGCATGAGGGTCTGCATTGAACTAAGGAGGGATGTAAATCCTAATATTGTGCTTAACCAGTTATATAAACATACACAGTTACAGGATACATTTGGTGTAATTATGCTTGCCCTTATTGGTAATGAACCAGTTGTTATGAATATACTCCAGATGCTTAATTATTATCTTAAACACCAGGAAGAAGTTGTAACACGCCGTACAAAATATGAACTTAATAAAGCAGAAGAAAGGGCACATATTTTAGAGGGGTTATTAATTGCCCTTGATAATATTGATGAAGCTATTTCAATTATACGTTCGTCAAAAAATACACCCGAGGCAAAAGAAAAGCTTATTACAAGGTTTTCGCTGTCTGATGCACAGGCACAGGCCATTGTTGATATGAGGCTGCGTGCACTTACAGGGCTTGAAAGGGAGAAAATTGAAGGCGAATATGCAGAGCTCCAGAAGAAAATAGCAGAGTATAAAAGAATACTTTCAGACAGGAATGTACTTCTTGATGTTATTAAAAAAGAAATTATCCAGGTACGTGACCAGTATGGTGATGACAGAAGAACGTCTATAGGATATGATGAACATGATATATCTATTGAAGACCTGGTTACAAAGCAGAATACAATTATAACAATGACGAAACTGGGCTATATTAAACGCATGTCAGTTGATAACTTTAAAAGCCAGCACCGTGGCGGCAAAGGCATAAAAGGCATGCAGACAATAGATGATGATTATATTGAACGTATGGTAATGACAACGACGCACCATGAAATTATGTTTTTTACCAATACAGGCCGTTCTTACAGGATTAAAGCATATGAAATACCTGAAAGTGGCAGGACTGCACGTGGTACAGCTGTGATTAACCTTATCCAGCTTATGCCAGGTGAAAGGATTACTGCTATGATAACCATGAGTGAATTTGATGATGAAACATATTTATTTATGGCTACTAAAAAGGGAATGGTTAAAAAAACACTTATAAGTGAATACAGGAATATAAGGAAATCCGGCCTGCAGGCAATAAACCTGCGTGATGATGATGAGCTTATTGAGGTTAAAGTAACTAATGATTCACAGAATGTAATTATGGTTACAAAACATGGACAGTGCATAAAGTTTAATGAAAAAGATGTAAGAGCTACAGGCAGGGCTTCTATGGGTGTAATAGGCATGAACCTTTCATATGATGATGAAATAGTTGCAATGCAGTTAGATTCCCAAGGAAGATATCTGCTCTTTGTATCTGAATTTGGAATGGGCAAACGCACAGAAACCAGCGAATTTCTTGTCCAGCGCCGTGGCGGTAAAGGAATTAAATGTTATAAGATTACTGAAAAAACTGGCAATGTTGTTGCTGCAAAGGCGGTAAATGAAGATAATGAAGTTATGATTATAAATACTGAGGGAATAATTATCCAGCTTATGGTCAGCGAAGTTTCAACATTAGGCCGTATAACATCTGGTGTAAAGCTTATTGATATGGATTCAGAGAAGAAAGATATTGTAGTTGCAAGCATGACAAGGGTGCGTGATACAATTCCAGAAGAAGGAGAACCTGAAGAGGAGACAGTATGAGAAATATTCCAACAGATTTAATTATAAAAAATATCAAGGAAATGTGTATAGAAGCCAATTACCTGCTTTCTTCTGATGTTAAAAACAGTATTATTTCCGCTTCTTTAGATGAAACAGGGGAAATTGGCAGGAAGATATTAGAACAGTTAAAAGAAAATATGTATATTGCTGAAAATGAAAACATACCTGTATGCCAGGATACAGGTATGGCAGTTGTATTTTTAAAAATGGGCCAGGATGTCCATATAGAAGGCTGCCATATAGAAGATGCAGTAAATGAAGGCATCAGGCAGGGATATATGGAGGGATATTTGAGGAAATCTGTAGTAGGTGACCCTTTAATACGTAAAAATACTAATGATAATACTCCTGGAATAATACATTATGAAATTGTACCTGGTGACAAGCTTGAAATTACTGTAGCGCCAAAAGGTTTTGGAAGTGAAAACATGAGCAGGATATATATGTTAAAACCTTCTGACGGAACAGAAGGGGTAAAAAAGGCAATAATTGAAACAGTAAAACTTGCAGGACCTAATGCCTGTCCTCCGCTTATAATAGGTGCAGGTATTGGCGGCACATTTGAAAAGTGTACAATGCTTGCTAAAAAAGCGCTTATAAGGGATATTAATTCACATAACAGTATAAGCCATATAAGCCGGCTTGAAGATGAATTATTAGAAGAAATTAACAGTCTTGGAATCGGGCCAGGAGGCCTTGGAGGCAGAATAACAGCACTTGGAGTAAATATTGAAGTATATCCGACACACATAGCAGGGCTTCCAGTAGCAATAAATATGTGCTGCCATGTGAACAGGCATAAGACAAGGATTATATAACTATTTTTGGAGGTTTTACAATGGAGAAATATATAACAGCCCCTATATCAGATGATATAGTAAACGGGCTTATAGCAGGTGATTTTGTATATATAACAGGTACTATATATACTGCAAGGGATGCCGCACATAAAAGGCTGTATGAAGCATTATCAGAAAATAAGGAAATACCATTTAAACTGGAAAATAACATAATTTACTATCTGGGCCCTTCACCTGCAAGAAAAGGACAGGTAATTGGTTCAGCAGGGCCTACCACCAGCAGCAGGATGGATAAATATACACCTCTTTTATTAGATAAAGGACTTAAAGGAATGATTGGAAAAGGCAGGCGCTCAGAAGAAGTAATTGAATCAATGAATAAAAATAATGCTGTTTATTTTGCTGCAATAGGCGGTGCAGGAGCTTTACTATCAAAATGTATAAAAAAATCAGAAGTAATTGCATATGATGATTTAGGTACAGAGGCCATACGGAAGCTTGAAGTAGAAAAATTTCCTGCAATAGTAGTTATAGATAACAAGAAAAATAATTTATATAATAATGTATAAGGTGGAAAATACAGAGGATACTATTTAATGCCAGAAATACTCCAAAAGAAAAAAATTTAAAAATTTTTAAAAAAGTGATTGACAAGTGGCAATAATATTGTTAGAATAGTTTTTGTTCGGCGGTGATAATGCCAGATATTGGAGAAATACTCAAGAGGCTGAAGAGGCGCCCCTGCTAAGGGTGTAGGTCGTTTACGCGGCGCGAGGGTTCAAATCCCTCTTTCTCCGTTACAATATCAAAAAAATACCTGTTATAATATTAGATGTAAAAAAATGTTATAAAAAGTAAAAAAAAGGTATTGACAAGATATTGTAAGAGTAGTATAATAGTAAACGCTGGTGCAGAAATATAAACCAGTATTGTACAGGCAGTAAAAATAAACCTGTCAGAGAACATTGATAACTGAACAGTAAAACAACCCTGAAAATTCTAAAACAAACCTATATTATGTAGGGAAGAATTTTTAAAGTACCCTTATTAACACATGCGTAAGGGTACACAGGATGCAGTTTATGGAAATAAAAAAGCATCAGTAAAAAAGGAAATGCGAAATTAAAATGAGCAGAACAGGCTTTAAGATGAGAGTTTGATCCTGGCTCAGGATAAACGCTGGCGGCATGCCT
>CAJTOK010000007.1:0-3632 GCA_910577825.1 uncultured Lachnospiraceae bacterium
AAGGAAATACCGCACATTATGATTAAATTCGACAAACTTTTTCAAACCCTGAAGGAAAACGGCATCAGCCAGTACAGCCTTTATACTAAGCACGGTATCAGCAGGGCGCAGATACAGAGGCTTAAAAACAACCAGTCCGTTACCACCCACACGCTGGACATGATACTGAATATCCTTGGCGATGGATTTACTTTGAACGACATTGCTGAATTTACACCTGATGCAGGGCAGGTTGAAAAATAAGCTGCCCTGTCTATCTGCCGCATTTGAAGTCCTGTCAGGTAATCCCTTTTTCTTCCCACCCTCCGCCATACATATCATGCTGCACCTCCTGCTGGTAGTAATGGCTCATGGTTGAGGGGGCATTGTAAAGAGTCGTAATCAGGTATGCCCTGATATTGGTAATCTTTGTGGAAGTTTCCCTCATACAGCCCATGACATACGCTATATGGCTGCTGTTCAGCTTCAGGAAACGGGACTTTACAAGCTCGTAAGGGTAATCCTCCCCATTGATACGGATTGTCTTTCGCTTCACACAGACCACATCGCAGACGGTTTCATAGATTTCCTCATACATCTCCTTATCCCCATGCTGGTCATATTTCATGTGGTGTTCATATTCCAGATTGCCACGGATCAGTGCCATATATGCGTTTGCTTCATCTATCACATCAATCCTATCATCTTTTCCCTGTGTGCCTGCGCTGTCCATACCTGCCACAGATTGATTGATAGGATTGGTATTACTCATATCAGTATAATTTTGATTGTTATAGTTAGTATTGTTATAATTAGGGGCAAAATCTTTTACTTCTTGAAGTTCAGTTTCTTTACTTCCAGAAGTCAAATTATTTTCCTTCTTGAAGTAAAGATTTTTTACTTCTGTGGAAACGTCAGCATTTGCGGGCTTTTCTGCACTTTCTTTTTCCGGCACAGAAGCAAAATTTTTCACATAAATTATATCAGGCTTACCAAGCCCCCTGCGTTTTTTCTCTATCAGCCCAATCCCATTATCTGCATCCAGCTCTTTAATAACCTTTGTGCAGGTAGGTTTGGAGCATCCCAAATCTTCCATAATGTTCTCCACAGCATAAATAATATATGCCCTGTTTTCATCGTCCAGCCACCCGTTTTTCATCGACAGCGACATTCTGTCAAGCATCAATCCATACAGGAGCTTAGCATCACTGCTAAGCCCCCTAAAACGCTCGTCTTTAATCAGCAGGCGGGGAACACGGTAAAAAGAAAACTGCTCTGCTTCTACGCCATAGTAATAATCAAATTTCAATGGCTCGCCCATTTTTACCGCCTCCTTTACTGCTTATCCATGCCATTTACGGCATTCCATTCCTCCAAAAGCCGGATAATGATGTTCTCTATATCATCATTGGAATATTCCTCTGGAAAATACCTGCTGATCCTGTCACCTTTAATCGTCACTTTTCTCTCCTTCGGCTTTTCCTCCTCCAGTATCAGCCTAACCATTTCCAGCGTAAGCCCGCCATTTTTCCCGTACTCCTTCAGCTTTGCCGATTGGGAAGCGTTCACTGCCGCCCCTGTTTCCTCAAGGATAACCGATACCCACTGCTGGGCTTCTTCGGTCAGAAAAGAAATATCCACGCCCTGTGCTATCCCTATCTTTTTCTTGTCCACCATGTCAAGCAGCTCATCAGAAAGCCTTGCAAGCCACACGTACCTCTGTACCGTCTTACCGCTTTCCCCGGCAACTTCCCCCACTTCGTCAAGGGTGCTGCCGCCTTTGCTGCCCTGATGCTTCATTGCTTCGTACTTCATGGCATAAGCCTTTGCTTTTTCACTCGGCAGAATGTCCTCACGCTGGATATTGGAATCCACCATGATGATTGTAGCTTCATCGTCCGTATAATTCCTGACAATAACGGGCATCGTGTCCAACCCTGCCCTTTCAGAACCCCGTTTCCTACGGTGTCCGGCGATGATCTCATAGCCGCCCCCTGCCCTCGGTCTTACAATTCCGGGTACAAGCACACCATATTTCCCGATGCTCTCCGTGGTTTCCTCCATTTTTTCATCATCAAGGACACGGAAAGGGTGTCCCTTGAATGTATGTAAATCGCTCAGCTTTGCACTGATAATCTGCTCCCCTGCTGTATTCTCTGCGCCGCCGAATAAATCATCAAAACTGTTCAGCCTGACTTTCGATGCGCTCCCTGCCTTACTGCCCATTGCCAAGCACCTCCTTTGTCAGGGACTGGTACGCATCCGCAACCCTGCCTTTCGGGTCATGCTGGTAAATGCTGATGCCCTCTGCGGAAGTTTCCGCAGCCCGTACCGACATTGGTATGCTGTTCTCAAATATCCTTACCCTGTTTCCGTAATTCTCAACCAGCAATGCGCTGATGTCCCTTGCATAGTTTGTCCTGCTGTCCACCATTGTCAAGAGAATGCCTTCAATTTCCAGTTTCGGATTAAGCTGGCGCTTTACCCTGCCAATGGTCTTGATAAGCTGTTCCAGTCCCTTTACGGGCAGGTATGCCGCCTGAACGGGAATGAGTACGCTGTCAGCGCAGGCAAGGGCATTTATAGTCATCATGCCAAGCGATGGCATACAGTCAATCAAAATATAACTGTATCTGTCCCTTATCTGCTCTATGTAGGAACGAAGCACAAGCTCCCTGCTCATGACATTTACAAGCGATACTTCCAAGCCCGCCAGTTCAATGTTCCCCGGCATCAGGTCAATCCCCTCGTCATGCTTTAAGATACCATAATCTGCTTCTATTTCCTCATCATTGATAATATTCATCATTACCCTGGCAAGTGTTTCTTCCAGCTTGTCCGGCTCCGTAAAGCCAAGGCTTGCGGTCAGACTCCCTTGTGCGTCCGCATCAATTACTAAGACTTTCTTTCCCTGCTTTGCCAGCCCGATCCCTAAGCTGCTTGTTGTGGTGGTCTTGCCGACACCACCTTTCTGGTTTGCGACTGCTATAACTTTACACATGGTTTTATTCCTCCGTTTAGTTAGATTTTTCTTTGATGTTGGCTTTCTGCACTTCCACATAAGCCCGGTAATACCTGTTTGTACCTTTATTCCGGTACAGTTCCGAAAACTCCGTCACCGCCACCTTGGGCTGTCTTTTCAGAATCTTCCCGAACCACTTAATATCATTCTTTGTTCCCATCAGTCGAATTTTCAGCACGTTTCCTCTCCATTTCCGCAAGGATTTCCTCGACGGACTTCTGCTTTTGGCAATATTCCGGATAACGGAGCTTAATACCCTGCCAGAAGTACATCGCATAGCCGCAGCAGAAAATATCGCTCACAGAATACTCCCTGCACTCGCTTATCTGCTCGTCCCTGCTCTCATAATCATCAACGCTTGGCGTTCCGTCCGTGTAAAGATTAAAGGCAAGCCTGACAACCCTTACACTTCCACCTGTCTGCCAGCCCTGATGCAGACATTCTGTTTTGATAAGACCAGACTCAATATCATAAATCTGACTGAAATGATTTCTTGTATCCTCTGATATTCCAAGAATGTAAATCAATGCCTTGTGATGGCTGTCCTGATATCTCGCCTGTTCCAGTTTCTCATAATAAAATTTTTCATGTTCCTCGTTTGCAAAAACCATGTGTGTGTTGTTGGTGCTTT
>CAJTOK010000007.1:3642-81534 GCA_910577825.1 uncultured Lachnospiraceae bacterium
CACCCCTGCTCTTAACGCTGTGTTGTTCATGTCTGAACCTCCTTTGATTATTTTGTTTGTGTATATAAAAAGGACTCTATCCTTTGTTTGGGATAGAATCCTCTGAAAAAACCACGAAAAAAGGGGAAAACTCTTAAATGAATTTTCCCCTAATCGTTAAAGATAGATTTTACAAACGAAATCCTCAAAGCGGTTCGCCTTTGTGTACTCCGGACGATGTGCCATAAAATCATTCACATCAGCTCTGGTTATCAGATACTCCGTAAAGTACATATATTTGTAATCTACTTTCCTACATTGTTTATCGCTGCCTGTGCTGCTGCAAGTCTTGCAATTGGCACACGGAATGGAGAGCATGATACATAATCCAGTCCTATTTTATGGCAGAATTCTACTGATGAAGGGTCACCGCCGTGCTCACCGCAGATACCGCAATGGAGTGAAGGGCGTGTTTTCTTTCCTTTTTCGATTGCCATTTCCATAAGCTGTCCGACACCTGTCTGGTCAAGTTTTGCAAATGGGTCGTTTTCAAAGATTTTTGCATCATAGTAAGCATCAAGGAATTTGCCTGCATCATCACGTGAGAAGCCAAATGTCATCTGTGTAAGGTCGTTTGTACCAAAGCAGAAGAATTCAGCTTCTGAAGCAATATCGTCTGCTGTAAGTGCAGCACGTGGTATTTCAATCATTGTGCCTACTTCATATTTCATATCGCTGCCTGCTGCTGCGATTTCGGCATCTGCTGTTTCTACTACTATTTTCTTAACAACTTTAAGTTCTTTGATGTCGCCAATAAGCGGAATCATGATTTCAGGCTCTACTGTCCAGTCTGGATGTGCCTTCTTTACATTTATAGCTGCACGGATTACTGCTGTTGTCTGCATCTTGGCAATTTCTGGATAGGTTACAGCAAGACGGCATCCACGGTGTCCCATCATAGGGTTGAATTCATGGAGTGATTCAATAATTGTCTTGATGTCTTCAACTGTTTTACCCTTTGCATCTGCAAGTTTCTTAATATCAGCCTCTTCTGTTGGAACAAATTCATGGAGAGGAGGGTCTAAGAAACGGATTGTTACAGGATTTCCTTCAAGTGCTTCATATAATTTCTCAAAGTCACCCTGCTGGTAAGGAAGAATCTTTGCAAGTGCTTCTTCTCTTTCTTCTATTGTGTCTGAACAAATCATTTCACGGAATGCGTCAATCCTGTCACCTTCAAAGAACATATGCTCTGTACGGCAAAGACCGATGCCTTCTGCACCAAGTTCACGTGCTTTCTTGGCATCTGCTGGTGTATCAGCATTTGTACGTACTTTAAGCTTCCTGTACTTGTCAGCCCATGCCATGATACGTCCAAATTCGCCAGCGATTGTAGCATCTACTGTTGGGATAATGCCATCGTAGATATTACCTGTAGAACCGTCAATCGAAATCTCTGAACCTTCTGTATAGGTCTTGCCTGCAAGCGTGAATTTCTTGTTCTCTTCGTCCATAGCGATATCGCCACAGCCGGATACACAGCATGTACCCATGCCACGTGCAACTACGGCAGCGTGTGATGTCATGCCGCCACGTACTGTAAGGATACCCTGTGAAGCTTTCATTCCTTCGATATCCTCTGGTGATGTTTCAAGACGTACAAGTACGACTTTCTCTCCTCTTGCAGCCCATTCTTTAGCGTCTTCTGCTGAGAATACAACCTTGCCGCATGCTGCCCCTGGTGATGCACCAAGTGCTTTTGCAACTGGTTCTGCTTTCTTAAGTGCAGCTGCGTCAAACTGTGGGTGGAGAAGTGTATCAAGGTTACGTGGGTCAATCATTGCTACTGCTTCTTCTTCTGTCCTCATGCCCTCATCAACAAGGTCACATGCAATCTTTAAAGCAGCCTGTGCTGTCCTCTTGCCATTACGTGTCTGTAACATATAGAGTTTCTTGTTCTCAACAGTAAACTCCATATCCTGCATATCCCTGTAGTGGTTTTCAAGTGTGCTGCATACCTTTTCAAATTCAGCAAATGCCTCTGGAAATTCTTCTGCCATTTTTGCAATAGGCATAGGGGTACGCACACCAGCAACAACGTCTTCGCCCTGGGCATTGATAAGAAATTCGCCCATAAGCTTCTTCTCGCCTGTAGCAGGGTCACGTGTAAATGCAACACCTGTGCCGCAGTCATCGCCCATATTGCCAAATGCCATGCTCTGTACGTTTACAGCAGTACCCCATGAATAAGGGATATCATTGTCACGGCGGTATACATTTGCACGAGGGTTGTCCCATGAACGGAATACAGCTTTAACAGCACCCATTAACTGCTCTTTTGGGTCGTCAGGGAAGTCTGTGCCAATCTTTGCTTTGTACTCAGCTTTAAACTGTGAAGCAAGTTCTTTAAGGTCGTCAGCAGTAAGGTCTACGTCATAAGTAACACCTTTGTCAGCTTTCATCTTATCAATAAGTTCTTCAAAGTATTTCTTGCCAACTTCCATAACTACGTCTGAATACATCTGGATAAACCTTCTGTAGCAGTCCCATGCCCAGCGTGCATTGCCTGATTTTTCAGCAATAACATTAACAACTGTTTCATTAAGCCCGAGGTTAAGAATAGTATCCATCATACCAGGCATAGAAGCCCTTGCTCCTGAACGTACAGATACAAGAAGAGGATTTTCATTGTCACCAAATTTCTTTCCTGTAATCTCCTCCATCTTTACAATGTACTCATTAATCTGTGCCTGAATCTCTTCATTGATTTCACGGCCATCTTCATAATACTGTGTACAAGCCTCTGTTGTAATAGTGAAACCCTGTGGCACTGGAAGCCCAAGGCTTGTCATTTCAGCAAGGTTAGCACCTTTACCACCAAGAAGCTCACGCATGTTTGCATTTCCTTCACTGAACAAATAAACCCATTTGTTTGCCATTAAAAGTTACCTCCTAAAGATAATTGATTTTAGCGGTACTATACCGCACATCTGGCTTGTCCAGACCTGCCCCTGCCGGCATATGCCTTTATAATGGCAATATATTGCCATGGCATATATTGCCAGTACCAGGCACTATAAGCATGTCCTCTAAAGATACAAAAATATACTAATATACTCTGGCCAGTCCCCATATAGCACTGTATCTGGCGGTTATTGCTTAAATCTGGAAAGCTGCTATAAACAGTATACCATATATATTGAAAATGTAAAAAGTTTTTTTTCAATTTTCTTCATTTTTTAGAAAAATTTTACTCTGTTATATATATAAATCCATCCTGCAGCCAGCAGAACCACTAAAAGCCCTGGAATATAGCTGCAAAATTTGAAATATTAATTATTGACTAAAGCTGTTTTACTGCTATATAATAGTTCCGTTACAGGTAATTTTTTAAATGATGGAGGAAAGTGATGAAACTTAGCAAAAAAATAATATCCGTACTGACAGCTGTGGCAATGATGACAACGCTTGCAGCATGTGGCAATGATGGTGGTTCTGCCGGTTCTAAGAACAATGCCGGCAATGGCAGCAGTTCTGTCCAGAGCCAGGGTTCTTCTGGCGGCGGGAACAAGGTTTACCATATCGGCATATGCCAGCTCAGGGAGCATGAAGCCCTTGATGCTGCAACAAAGGGTTTCCAGGATGCACTTACAGAAAAGCTTGGTGAAGGAAATGTTGAATTTGACCTTCAGAATGCACAGGGTGAAGCTACTAACTGTTCTACAATATGCAATGGTTTTGTAACCAGCAATGTAGACCTTATTATGGCAAATGCTACAGGTGCACTACAGGCAGCAGTTACGGCAACAAACAGCATTCCAATTCTTGGGACGTCAATAACTAATTATGCTACAGCCTTAAACCTTTCTGGCTGGGAAGGGCACACTGGCACTAATGTATCAGGGACATCTGACCTTGCACCTATTGGCCAGCAGGAAGACCTGATACTTGAAGTCCTGCCTGATGTAAAAACAGTTGGCATTGCTTACTGTTCATCAGAGCCAAATTCATCATACCAGGCAGGCCTTATGAAGGAAGCCCTTGATGCAGACAATATTGCTTATAAGGAGTATACTGCAGCTGATTCTAATGAAATACAGTCTGTACTTACAACAGCATGTGATGAATGTGATGCGCTTTATATCCCTACTGACAATACATTTGCTTCCAGTGTTGAAACAATTAAGAATGTAGTAGTGCCGGCAGGCATCCCGCTTTTTGCTGGTGAGGCTGGCATATGTGCAGCAGGTGTTGCAACTCTTTCTATAAGTTACTATGATATAGGGAAATTAACAGGAGAAATGGCTTATGATATCCTTGTAAATGGAAAAGATGCAGGTACTATGGATATCCAGACTGCGCCAAATGTTACTAAGCTTTATAATAAAGAAATCTGTGAAACCCTTAATATAACAGTTCCTGATGGTTATGAAGAGTTAAAAACAGAATAATAATTCCAATGAAACCAGCATGTAGTGCTGTATGCTAAAACGGGGGCAGATAATATATCTGCTCCCGTTTGTATAAGAAATAATTTATATAAGAAATATATAGCCCTGCATCAGAAGTCAAATTTGCCATCAAAATAAGATACAAGTTCTGTAATTTTAACACGTTCCTGCTCCATTGAGTCACGGTCACGTACTGTTACTGCGCCATCTTCTTCTGAATCAAAATCATATGTTATGCAGAACGGTGTCCCAATTTCGTCCTGGCGGCGGTAGCGCTTGCCTATATTTCCCCTGTCATCATATTCACAGTTATATAACCTGCTTAAATCCCCATAAATTTTTTCTGCCTGCTCCCCAAGTTTCTTTGACAGCGGAAGGACTGCAATTTTAACTGGTGCAATGGCAGGATGGAAGTGCATGATTGTACGCATGTCACCACCTTCAAGTTCTTCTTCATCATAAGCATTGCATAGAAATGCAAGTGTTACACGGTCAGCGCCAAGTGAAGGTTCAATAACATAAGGAATATATTTTTCATTTAACTCATCATCAAAGTAAGCCATATCCTGGCCTGATACATTCTGGTGCTGTGTAAGGTCATAATCTGTACGGTCTGCTATGCCCCAGAGTTCACCCCAGCCAAATGGGAATAAAAATTCAATATCAGAAGTAGCTTTACTATAGAAAGAAAGTTCTTCTTTTGCATGGTCACGCACACGCATTTCTTCATCTTTTATGCCAAGGGATTTAAGCCAGTTTATACAGTAATCTTTCCAGTATGCAAACCATTCAAGGTCTGTACCAGGCTTGCAGAAAAATTCCAGTTCCATCTGCTCAAATTCCCTTATACGGAAAATAAAGTTGCCAGGAGTAATTTCGTTACGGAATGACTTGCCAGTCTGTGCTATGCCAAATGGCACTTTCTTACGTGATGTACGCTGTACATTTTTAAAGTTTACAAATATGCCCTGTGCTGTCTCCGGACGCAGGTAAACGGTGCTTTTTGCATCCTCTGTTACACCCTGGAATGTCTTAAACATAAGGTTAAACTGCCTTATATCAGTAAAATTATGTTTTCCGCAGGAAGGACAGGCAATATTGTTATCATCAATATAAGCCTGCATCTTTTCATTAGTCCAGCCGTCAATGCTTCCCTCTGGCTCTATCCCGTTTTCTTTCATATAATCTTCAATAAGGTTATCTGCACGGAAACGTTCATGGCATTCCTTACAGTCCATAAGGGGGTCAGAAAAACTTCCAAGGTGGCCTGATGCAACCCATGTCTGCGGGTTCATAAGGATAGCGCAGTCAATGCCAACATTGTACTTGTTTTCACGCACAAACTTTTTCCACCATGCCTGTTTTACATTATTTTTAAGTTCAACACCAAGGTTTCCATAATCCCATGTATTTGCAAGCCCTCCATATATCTCTGAGCCTGGGTATATAAAGCCTCTTGCCTTTGACAGCGCAACTATTTTGTCCATTGTCTTTTCCATTGTAATTCCTCCAATTTATATATTATGTTACATCACAATTACCATTTAATATATCATTACAATATAAAGATTTCAAGACCATATTTAAATTTATGCCAGAAATTCTGCTGATTTAAAATGGTGCGGCAGGTATCTTGCAAGGTATTTTTCCATAAAATTATTGATTTCATCCATTATGCTGTCCGACACGTTAAAAGTATACAGTTTGTTAAACTGGCTTGAAATAATATATTGCAGCGTATATCTTGCACCAGGGCTTAATTTTATTGGATAGCGCAGCTGGCTGTCTTTTCCTGCACATTCCCCGCATACCAGCCCGCCCTCTGCCATATATACGTCAAATGCCTCACTTTTCCCACAGCGTACACATGAAAATACGCCTGGTGCTTCCCCCTGTATTGCCATAAACCGCAGTTCAAATATTCTTTTTATAAGTTTTACAGGGACTTTTCCTGCCTGTAATGCCCGGAATGTTATGTACAAAAGCAGCAGTTCTTCATCTGCTTTTACATTTTCCCTTGTCAGGTGCCTTGCAATCTCTGTAAAATATGACGCATAACACATCAAATCATAATCTTGTGCAAGGTTTCCAAAATAATTCCCTATTATGCCTGATTTTAAATAATATGAATTGCGTCCCTCATACAATCCAAATTCGCCAAATGTAAAAGGGACTGTACATGCAGAAAGGGCGCTGCCCTGTTTTCTTGCGCCCTGTGCAAATGCTGGTATCCTTCCTCTTTCCCTTGTAAGTATTTCAATCCTCTTATCATACTCTTTTAACGGGGAAGAAACCAGTACCATACCTGTAAGATTAATAATGTCTTTCAATCCAGCCCTCCATGCAAAAGTACCTGGCAGCCAGTTTTAGCAGTATGGGCAGATGCAGCTTCTGGTTTTGTTGTAAATACCAGTGCTGCCCTTGTGCCATCCGCTTTATTATGTGCCGCATATTCCACACAGCTGCGGTATTCTAAGTAATCCTCAACCTTGCCTGAAACAGCAAATTTCTCCCAGCAATCTTTCTCTTCCATGTTACCACCATACCTTTCCACAGCCTGCGCCAACAGGTATCCTGTGATAATATGATGGCTTTTATCCGGTTTTTATATACTGGTATCTTCTGTAAACCATTGTATATTAATGCCAGTCAAAATCCTTCTTGTCATACCCGAAATTCTTTATAAGGAAATCGCTGTTCCTCCAGTCCTTCTTTACCTTTACCCAGAGTTTAAGGTTAGTATGGCAGGCAAGCAGTGATTCAATATCCCTGCGTGCCTCTGACCCGATTTTCTTAAGCATGTTTCCCTGTTTTCCTATTATAATGCCCTTATGCGGGTTACGTTCACATATAATTGTGGCATCAATATCAATAATATTTCCTTTTGGGCGCTCTTTCATCCTTTCTATTGCAACAGCAATCCCGTGTGGCACTTCATCATTAAGGTTCCTTAGTGTCTTTTCACGTATCATTTCCGCCACTATCTGGCGTTCTGGCTGGTCTGTTATTGTATCTTCATCATAGTAACAAGGGCCTTGCGGCAGATATCTTATAACAGTATTTATAAGGTCATCTGTATTTTCGCCACTCAGGGCAGAAACAGGTATAATCTCTGCAAAACCTGCTATATCTTTATAGGCATCTATAAATTTAAGGATTTCTGCCTTATTTACGGTATCTATTTTATTGATAACAAGTATTACAGGTATATCTGTTTTCCCTATACATTCTGCAATATGCCTCTCACCAGCCCCTATAAATGTTGAGGGTTCTACAAGCCATAATATTAAATCAACTTCTTTTAATGTCCTCTCTGCAACAGAAACCATATATTCGCCAAGTTTGTTTTTAGCTTTATGTATGCCTGGTGTGTCAAGGAAAATTACTTGTCCTTCTTTACATGTGTATACAGTCTGTATGCGGTTCCTGGTTGTCTGCGGCTTGCTTGAAGTAATAGCTATCTTCTGCCCTACAAGCGTATTCATAAGTGTTGATTTGCCGACATTGGGTCTTCCTATAAGGGTTACAAATCCTGATTTAAACTTACCCATTAAGTCCTCCATTCCATATAAACTGTACTGGCAGGACTGCCAGTACAGCCAAAATCAAGATAAAACTTTTATTTCATTAAATATATCTTTCTCGTCTTTTATATGCTTTTCATTGCCAATTACACATATATTTTCTTCTGCTACTGCTGCCCTTACTACATCTGCTGCTTTTCTTATATCATTAATTCCACAGGATAATATGCTGTCCCTTTCCTTTTGCAGCACATCATAGCTAATCTTTTTAAAATATGCTGTCATAGAACGGTTTCCTTTCATATTCGGGGTCAGTGGCGTGTCTATGCTGCTTATTGCCCCTATTATTGTTTTTGTAATTTCCCTTTCACTGGCATTATAATTTTCAAGGTAATCTGCTGCTTTTTCATATACATCAAGTGTTGATGAAAGGTTAGGGTCACGGTAGGAAGCAAAGCACCACTGCTTTTCCCTTGTAAAATTACACCTTACACCATAAGCGCCGCCCTTTACACGGACTTCATTCCACAGATAATCATAATTTAATAAATGCTGTACCACATTTAATACACCAAAGTCTGCACCAGTTACATTGCCAAACGTGCCTCCTAATGCCACATATTGTATTTCAGCAGGCGTTGTAAATGCCTCTTTCTTCATGGTAATTTCTGGTGTATATTTTAAAAGGCATGAACCTGAATCCACATCCTGTACTGCATCTTCAAACCCGCCAAGCTCTGGCAGAAACTCCTGTACTGCTTTATTTAACAGGTTTAAGCCTTTATCTGTACATGTACATGAAATTAGCAGTTTTTCCTTCTTAAATATCTCTTTTACAAGTTCCTGGCATCCTTTTATAAGGTTTTCCTTCTCTTCATCAAAATTTTCATCAAGACGTACAAGGTAATCATAATACCCAATGCCTGCAGAATGGTCCATAACCCATGAACTTTCTGAATTACATGAATTTACACGTACAGAAGCCGCCTGGTGTCCTGATGACATAAGGCGCACTTTAAGCCTTGAACGGCTTTCCGCAACGACTTCACGCAGATGTTTTTCATCTGTAAATATTGTTTTAAACATCATCTCCGCCATAAGCCTTAACGCATCTTTAACTTTGCTTTCCAGCACCTTTGTACGTACTTCAAACTCCAGCCCATATTCATCACTTCTGCCAAGATGTGTGTATATACCAAGGTCAGAAGCAATGCCGCCAGTATAAAAGTTGGTTTCTGTATCAAATTCATTATAACTGTAATTTTCTGTATCCATATACCCAAGAAGGGTTGACAGAAAGCTAATCTGTGGCACATATTCCTTTAAATGCTGTATATCAAAGAAAAGGTTTAAGTATATTATGCCATTAGTTGCAATATTATGGTGTACTGTCTTTACGCCGCATATTTCTGTTTCTGTATTATAATATGGCGCTGCCTTTTTGCCTATATCTTCCCTTGACAGCATAGGGATTTTCTCAAGGTCTTCTTTTGGTGATGGTTCTTCCTGGTATGCCTTCAAAGCTTTTGTATCATTTATAAGCTTATCAGTTTCCTTATCAGAAAGCCCTGCCTTAAAAGCTTCAAGTTTCCTTTCAAGTTCCTGTTCATTCTTTATTGCAAGCCCTTTTTCGGGAACCATTTCCACAAGTATTGAATGTGTATTATCAAGAATATATTCCTGTATAAGCTTTTCATAATAATCTGTAGGAATTTGCTCCCTTAAAAAACTGTAATACTTTTCATATTTAAGTGCAGAATATGGTTCATTATCATTATAAAGCCATGTTTTTAAAGCTTTTAAGCTGTATATAAGCCCTTTAGGGTATGTGCCGAAATCCGCTTCCCTCTCACGGAATTCCATTCCATTTAATGCTGCTTCAAGCGTCTTTTTATCAATGCCTTTTTTTACTATGCCTTTAAGTGTATCCATTACTATCTGGTAAAACCTTTTCTTTTCCCCTGCCCTGGAATTTTTAGTAGTTATTGTAAAATAGCTTTGCAGCATTATATCGCAGAAATCCACATCTATATCTGTACCAATGCCAGCATCAAGAAGTGCTTTTTTAACTGGCGCTCCCGGCATTTCAACAAGTACATATGCCAGCAGTTCAAATGCCAGGCATTTTTCCTGCTCCATTGTAATATCCATTGCAGCCGCATACGCATAATATGTTTTTTCAGTACAGTCAGTATCTGTGCCAACAGCATAATTTACTGATAAATCTTTCATCTTTTCAAATTTATCCTGTTTAGCTATTTCTGAATCTGTCTGGACAGCAGGGAAATCTTTTAGATAATTTTCATCCATCCATATAAGGCGCTCTTCAATATCCATATCACCATAAAGATATATATAACTATTGGAAGGATGGTAATATTTCTTATGGAAAGCAAGGTAATTTTCATATGTGAGCTCTGGTATGCACTTAGGAATCCCGCCTGATTCATAATGGTATGCCGTATCCGGGAACAGCTGGCTCATTATAAAGCAGTCAAGCACACGTTCTTCTGAAGAATATGCCCCTTTCATCTCATTATAAACCACACCATTATATGTTAATGGTGCATCCTTGTCTGCCAGTTCATAATGCCAGCCTTCCTGTTTAAATATTTCTTCATATTTATAAATATTTGGATAAAACACAGCATCCATATATACGTGCATAAGATTTTCAAAATCCTTGCCATTACAGCTTGCTACAGGATATAATGTCTTATCTGGATATGTTGTAGCATTAAGAAATGTATTTAAAGAACCTTTTACAAGTTCAACAAAAGGGTCTTTTACCGGGAAATTCTTAGAGCCGCATAATACTGTATGTTCAATTATATGTGGCACTCCTGTATCATCACCTGGCGGTGTCCTGAAACCTATATTAAATACTTTGTTATCATCTTCATTACTAAGTACCAGCACCCTTGCATTGCTGTATTTATGCCTTAATGTAAGTGCAAAGCTGTCTGTTTCACTGACAAACTCTGCATTTTCAACAGAATACATCTCTGGTATATTTACCTCATCTAAACTTTTAATGCTCTTTGCCATTAACTGTCCTCCATTCTGGTTTAATATTTATTCTGCAAATCCCCGCATTTTATTTACAGTATTGCCATATAAAAACAATCTTAAAACACCACCTGTCATGCAGCAGGTGGGTATTATATACTTACTTTATCTTAAATACTGTATACTTATTCTTTCCTGTATTCTTTGAATTATAAAGTGCTTCATCAGCCCTTCTGTATAATAATTCAAAATCCCTCCCATCCCTGGGGCTTATTGAAATGCCAACACTGCTTGAAATTTTTACAGTATTAGCACCGTCTGAATATTCCCTGCGGTTTGCTTCACAGATTTTTTCTGCATTCTTTATAATAAATTCCATAAGGCTTTCTTCATCAAATGCGTCATATATTGCAAATACTGCAAATTCATCACCGCCAAGCCTTCCTATAAAGGCATTGCTATGGAATATCCCTGTAAGCGCCAGCGCTGTATCGGCAATGGCTTTATCACCGAATATATGCCCAAGTGTGTCATTTACATTTTTAAAATTATCAAGGTCTACCATAAAAAATATGTAATTCCTGCCTTCATGCCTGTCTTTTAACTGCTCTGTAATCTTAGCCTCTATGGTCTTTTTATTAAGGACTCCTGTAAGCAGGTCATTCTCTGCCCTTTGTACAAGGTTTTTCTCCATTGATATCTGCTTATTGGCATTAACTATCTTGCCAACAAAACGCTGGCAGCTGCCATCTGTATCCCGGAACATTGTACCCGTAAGGCGGTACCATCCATAACTGCCATTTTTGTCTATAACCCTTACCTCTGATGAGAATACTTTTTCCTTGCTGTCGAAAAATTCATGCAGCCTCCCTCTTATAGAAGAATCATCTTCATGTACATATTCATATACATCGTATACTGCCTCTCCAACAAGCGGCTGGAACTTTTCCCCTGTAACATGGCTGAAGTTCCCAAATAATTCAATTCTCTTTGGAGAAAAAGTATATTCAAAAAGGACTGCCCCTTCCTGTTTATTAAGGATATCATAATTATCCAGAAGTTTTACAAGCTTTACCCTTCCTGAAATATGGTATATAAGAAGTGCAAATATTATAACTATGTCTGCTATTAATATTGGTATAAGTACAGAACTGGCATTAAACTTAGCATTTCCTGTTCCAAAACTGGCAGCATCTGCAACATACACAATATAGCAGTTATTAATGCCAACTGGCATACATGCCGAAACATAATCCTTCTTTGCATAACTATATTCTATAAATATCTCCTTACGTTCACGCATACTGTTTTGTATATAGTCTGTCCCAATATCTTTAGTAATTACCCTGCATGCTTTTATAAATGAAAAATAACTTGTTCCGGCCTTTCCTATTACTTCTGTAACATTGCTGCTGCCATACATGACCCTCCCCCTGTCATTAATAATAGCAGCACACAAACCCGGGCCTGTGATTTTTTCTTCTATATAAGATGTTAATGTGCTTTCTGAAAGTGAGGCAGCAAGCACTGCACTAACTTTTCCGTCATTTCCAGTTACAGGTGAATATATAACAAGTTCCTGTCCGCCATTTTTCCCAGTAACCAGTTCTTCTGATACTGTACTCTTTCCTTCCAGCGCCTGCATAAAAGCATTGTCTTTATTAACATTCCCAATACCGCTTTTACCATATTTACATATGAAAGAACCCTCTTTATCCACAATAACAATACCATCAAATAAATCTGCTTCTGCGGACATCTGCTTTTTTAACATTATGCTATTGCTTTCTTCCAGATTTGTAATACATTTGCCCAGAAGGGAAAGCGATGCTTTACGCCCCTCAAAGAAATCATTAATATATTCTGATGCAATGCGTGCGCCTTTAATCTGTATCTCCTTTTTTACCTCCCGTGAAATGTATTTAGTATCACGGAAATAGTTAGAGAGAATGGCAATAATTAATATAACTGATATACCTGTTATAACATAACAGATATGTGAAAATTTAACTTTGCTATTTCCCATATTCTTCTCCATTCATACTCCCGGCATGCCAGTACGTATGGCATAAATATTATATGAAAAAATCCATTCATATCATGCTAAAGTATAATTAGTATATCATATTAACACAATTATTGCCACTTTTATATTATTTTTATTAATATATTCAATGATTTTTATAAAAAATATACCATATTTTTATAATCTGGTTATTTTATCCCATCCACATCTGTCATTCCAGATACATAATCATATATATATTTTCCTGCGTCCCCGCCATATTCTTCAACTATTTTAACAATAGCGCTCCCTACTATTGCACCATCTGCAATTCTTGTATATTCTTCCACCTGCTCTTTTGTATTAATGCCAAACCCTACAGCTACAGGCACATCTGTAACGCCCCGTATTATATCAACTATAGACTGTATATCTGTTTTGATTTCACTTCTTATTCCTGTTACCCCCATTGAAGAAACTATATATATAAATCCTTTTGCCTCCCTGGCAATCATCTGTATTCTCTGCTTTGACGTGGGTGCAATTAGTGATATTAAGTCTATCCCGTGGCTTTCCGCTATGCCTGACAGTTCGCCTTTTTCCTCAAATGGCAGGTCAGGTATTATAAGCCCGTCTATGCCTGTTTCACTGCATTTTGTACAGAATCTTTCATAACCATATTTATATAATGTATTGGCATATGCAAGAAATACAAGTGGTATCTGTGTCTTTGTACGCAGGCTTTTAACCATTTCAAATATTTTGTCAGTGGTACACCCTGCTGAAAGTGCCCTTACATTGGCATCCTGTATAACAGGCCCTTCTGCTACCGGGTCTGAAAATGGTATGCCCAGTTCTACAAGTGATGCGCCTGCCCTTTCCATTTCAAGTACAAATTCCTCTGTCTTGCCAAGGGAAGGGTCACCCGCTGTTATAAACCCTATAAATGCTTTTTTGCCGTTAAATGCGTTTTTAATCCTGCTCATGTAAATCAACCCCCCTGTATCTTGCAATCGCTGCCACATCCTTGTCACCACGCCCTGAAAGGCAGCAGATTATTATCTGGTCTTTATCCATTTCTGGTGCAATCTTCATAAGATGTGCAACCGCATGTGAACTTTCTATAGCTGCAATTATGCCTTCCTGCCTTGCAATATATTCAAAAGCATTGACAGCTTCATCATCAGTTACAGGTACATACTCTGCCCTGCCTGTATCTTTAAGGTTAGCATGTTCAGGCCCTACCCCCGGGTAATCAAGCCCTGCTGAAATAGAATAAACTGGTGCAATCTGCCCGTATTCATCCTGGCAGAAATAAGACTTCATTCCATGGAATATGCCTTCTGTGCCTGTTGCCATTGTAGCTGCTGTCCTGTCTGTGCCAACACCATGCCCTGCTGCTTCACAGCCAATTAAATGCACGCTTTTATCTTTAATAAATTCATAAAACATCCCCATAGCATTGCTTCCGCCGCCTACACATGCCATTACAACATCAGGAAGCCTTCCTTCTTTTTCAAGTATCTGCGCCCTTGCTTCCCTGCTTATTACACTCTGGAAGTCCCTTACTATCATAGGGAAAGGATGCGGCCCCATTACAGAACCTAGTACATATAATGTATCATCAACCCTTGAAACCCATTCCCTCATACACTCATTTACTGCATCTTTAAGTGTTTTAGTGCCGCTTTCCACCGGGTGCACCTTTGCACCAAGAAGCTCCATGCGGTATACATTAAGCGCCTGTCTTATGGTATCTTCCTTGCCCATATATATTTCACATTCAAGCCCTAAAAGTGCTGCTGCCGTAGCCGTTGCAACACCATGCTGCCCTGCACCTGTTTCTGCAATAATACGTGTCTTTCCCATCTTTTTGGCAAGAAGTGCCTGGCCAAGCACATTATTAATTTTATGTGAACCAGTATGGTTTAAATCTTCACGCTTAAAATAAATCTTAGCCCCGCCTAAATCCTTTGTCATCTTCTCTGCAAAATATAAAAGCGAAGGCCTTCCTGCATATTCCCTTAAAAGGGTATCAAGCTCTTTATTAAATAAAGCATCATTTTTATAAAATTCATATTCCCTTTCGAGCCTTTCCACTTCATTCATAAGTGTTTCAGGTATATACTGGCCGCCATGTATGCCATATCTTCCTTTACCCATAATTAACCTCATTTCTGCGCTGCCTTTTGCACATAATGCAATGTTTGTGCCGCAGCGCAGACACAAACTTGCTGAGTGAAAAATTTATTTTTCACTCTTAACCTCCATTTTCCGGATTACACCAACAAATTCCTTCATTTTATTAAAATCTTTAAAACCATCTGTTTCCATGCTGCTGCTTGCATCAACTGCATAAGGCTTTACAAGTTCCACCGCTTCTTTTACATTGCTGGCAGAAATGCCGCCTGCAAGAAAGAAAGGTTTATTTATATTTTTAACAAGTGTCCAGTCAAAGGCCACCCCGCTGCCGCCTGCCTGCCCTGGTGAATACGCATCAAAAAGCAGGTAATCACACTTATAGCCTGCTGCCATTTCAATATTCTTTGCACATCTGGCTTTAACAGTTTTAATAACTTTATATTCCTTGTGTATACATTTACCAAGTTTATAAATATAATTATTATCCTCATCACCATGAAGCTGTACATACTGTATAATCCCGCTGTTTACATAATCTGCCACTACATGTTCCGGCTGGTTTACAAACACACCTGCCCTTTTAATCCTGCTGTCCAGCCTGGCTGCAAAATTTTCTGCCTGTTTCCTTGTTATGCTGCGCCTGAAACCCTCTGCCAGAATAAAGCCTGTATAATCCGGCATAAGCATATTGGCATATTCTATATCTTCAATACGCCTTAAACCACATATCTTTATCTTAATACCTGGCATAAAACCGCCTTTCTGGTTAAACCTTTGCCGCACTAACCAAATCTTTTAGTGCACTAACCCTGTCTTTGCCTGCACGCATCATTGTTTCACCAACCAGCACCCCGTCTGTGCCATTTACAGCAAGTTCTTTTATATCGTCTTTCCCCTTAATGCCGCTTTCAGATACAAATATTATGCCCTCTGGCACAAGCGGGCGCAGGCGCAGGCTGTTCTTTATATCAACTTTAAATGTCTTTAAATCCCTGTTATTTACACCTATTATCCTTGCCCCTGCTCTAAGCGCACGCCCCACTTCTTCCTCATCATGTGCTTCAACAAGTGCAGAAAGCCCCAGGCTGTCCGCTATATCCATAAAATGTTTAAGCTCTTTATCATCAAGTATTGCACATATAAGAAGCATTGCATCAGCACCTATAACTTTAGCCTGGTAGACCATATATTCATCTATAGTAAAATCCTTCCTTATAACAGGTAATGAAACTACTTTTTTTATTTCCTTTAAATAATTATCAGAACCCATAAAATAAAATGGTTCTGTAAGTACAGAAACTGCACTTGCGCCGCCAATTTCATATTCCCTTGCTATATCTGTATATGGAAAATCCTCTGCTATAAGGCCTTTAGATGGTGATGCTTTTTTTACTTCACATATAAAGGAAAGGTTTTCCCCTTTAAAGGCCTTTTCAAAAGGAAAGCCTGTATTTTTTTCCATTGAAAGTGCTTCTTTTATAAGCTTTTCCAGCGGCTTCTCCTGCATTTCCCTGGCTATGCGCTCCCTGGTTTTTTCTGCTATTTCTTCTAAAATATTCATACACTTAATATTCCTTTTCTATATACAAAATCTACTATGCAGGTATCTGGTTTGATGCCTCTATAAATTCTGCAAGCTTTTCTTTAGCCTTGCCGCTTACAATAATTTCTTTAGCCTTTGCAATCCCGTCACCAATCATTATGCCATCAGAAACAAGGTAAATTGCCGCACCTGCATTTAAAAGGACAGCATTAAGTTTAGCTCCTTCCCTGCCATCAAGTATTTCCCTTGCTATTTCTGCATTTTCCTCTGGAGTCCCTCCCTCCAGTTCCTCTTTTTTACAGGTTTCCAGACCAAACTGCTCTGGTGTTACTACATAAGACTTAAATTCCCCGTTCCTGTATTCACAAACCTTTGTAGGGGCACTCATTGAAATCTCATCAAGGCAGTCTGTGCCATATACAACCATAATCCTTTCCAGCCCAAGGTTTTTAAGTACATGTGCCAGCGGCTCTACAAGGCTTTCATCATATACACCAAGAAGCTGCATACCAGCTTTTGCAGGATTGGAAAGAGGCCCGAGTATGTTAAAAAGTGTCCTTATGCCGGTTTCCTTACGTACAGAACCAACAAACCTCATTGCAGGGTGGTATTTCTGTGCAAACAGGAAACACATATTAGTATCATCAAGTATCTTTTCACTTCTGCCAGGTTCATTATCAATCTTAACACCAAGTGCTTCCAGGCAGTCAGCAGTACCACACTTGCTTGATGCAGCACGGTTGCCATGTTTGGTAACACGTATCCCTGCAGCAGCACATACTATTGCCGAAAGTGTGGAAATATTAAATGTATTGGACTTATCGCCGCCTGTACCTACAATCTCAAGTGATTTCTTGTCATTTTTAAATGGTGTGCACTTAGAAGCCATAACCCTTGCTGCCACTGTAATTTCATTAATGGTTTCCCCCTTTATGCTTAAAGCAGTTAAAAATGCTGCCTTTTGTGCATCCGTTGCCTCCCCTGTCATAATCTCTTCCATAACCTGTTCCATAACTGAATCTTCTAAATCTTTGCCTTGTACTAAAACACTTATTGCTTCCTTAATCATAATAATTCCCCATTTCTATATCTCCATAAAATTTTTTAACATTTTAATTCCATCTGGTGTCATTATTGATTCCGGATGGAACTGTACGCCATATATATCATAATCCCTGTGTTTTACCGCCATAACTTCACCATCATCCGTTACAGCAGTGACCACAAGCTCGTCAGGTATTGTTTCTTTTAGTGCAATTAATGAATGGTACCTTGCAGCCTCTGTTTTCCCGTTAAGCCCCTTAAATAAAGGACAGCCTGTATCAATCTTTATAACAGACATCTTTCCATGTACAAGCTGTTTTGCATAAGATATTGTTGCCCCATATGCTTCACAAATTGCCTGGTGTCCAAGGCATACGCCAAGGACTGGCACTTTTCCTTTAAAATACCTGCTGGCTTCCTCACATATCCCTGCATCTGCTGGCTTTCCTGGCCCTGGTGATATAATAATATGTGAAGGTGCAAGTTTTTCTATTTCTTCCACTGTAAGTTCATCATTCCGTATAACCTTTATATCAGGGTTAATTGTACCTACAAGCTGGTACAGGTTATAAGAAAAACTGTCATAATTATCTATAAGAATTACCATAATACTCCTCCGTTTTACATGGTTTATACGATATCCTGCCCTTTCTGCACTGCGTCCATAACCGCCCTGGCCTTATTAATACATTCACGGTACTCATTTCCAGGAACACTGCCTGCCACAATGCCTGCCCCTGACCTTACAAATATTTTCCCGTTCTTTTTAAATACAGTCCTTATAGCTATACATGTATCAAGATTGCCAGTAAAATCTATATAACCAATAGCACCGCCGTATATGCCACGTTTATTATTTTCAAGCCTGTTAATAATTTCCATGGCTTTTATTTTAGGCGCTCCTGACAATGTACCGGCCGGGAGCACTGCATCAACTGCATCAAGCCCGCATTTATCATTACGTATAATCCCTTTAACAGTAGAACCTATGTGCATTACATGTGAATATTTTAAGATATCCATATAATGTTCAACTTCAACCGTGCCAAACTGGCTTATTTTGCCAAGGTCATTCCTTCCAAGGTCAACAAGCATATTATGTTCTGCCTTCTCTTTCTCATCTTTAAGAAGCCCCTCTTCAAGTGCCTTATCCTCTGCTTCATCCCTGCCCCTTGGCCTTGTTCCTGCAAGCGGGAATGTATGGAGTACGCCATCCTCAAGCTTTACAAGGGTTTCAGGCGAAGCTCCTGCCACTTCAATATCATCACTGCTAAAATAAAACATATAAGGCGAAGGGTTAATTGTGCGCAGCACCCTGTAAGCATTCAGAAGGCTTCCTTCATATCCTGCCTCAAGCCTGTTAGAAAGCACCACCTGGAAAATATCCCCCTCATAAATATGTTTCTTTGCTTTTTCTACCATATTGCAATATTCTTCTTCTGTAAAAAGAGGGGTAAAACCTGTAGTAATCTTTCCAGGTATTATTTCTGCCGGTGTACCATTCTGTATAAGGTCTAATATCCCGTCAATCTCTTTTATGCACCTGTTATAATCTTCATCAAGGTTACTTGTGGCTGCATTAACAATTACTATTATCTTCTGGTGGAGGTTGTCAAATGCAATAACCTTGTCAAAAAGCATTAAATCTACATCTTTAAAACCTTCCTGCCCGTCTGCATCAAGTTTAAGCCCGGGTTCGCTGTATTTAATGTAATCATATGAAAAATAACCAGCAAGCCCGCCTGTAAATGTTGGAAGCCCTTTTACCTTAGGGCTTGTATATTCCTGTAAAATCTCCTTTATATATCCACCTGGGTGCTTTACCTTTTTACTGGTTACTTCCCCCTGGCTGTTTTTTATAGACATTATCCCGTCAGTACATGTAATTTCAAGCTCCGGGTCATACCCTAAAAATGTATATCTTCCCCACTTCTCCTGGTTCTCAACACTTTCCAGCATAAAACAGTGGCGGCTCTGCCCCTTTAATATTCTTAAAACCTGCATAGGTGTTGTTATATCTGATAAAATTTCTTTACTTACAGGTACAATTTTATATCCCTGTGATATTTTCTTTGCCTCTTCTAAACTAACCATTTAAAACCTCCTTAGCTGCATGGGAAATTCCAACATAAGCGGGCTTTTTATAAAAATCCTGGCATTAAAAAATCCCTGGCCATTATTATAATTATATAATAACAGCCAAGGACGGATTATTCTTAACCGCGGTGCCACCTTGTTTTATGGTTTCCCATACTCTTTGCAGAATACCAGCATATTCCCGGCAACTAACGTATGCCTCCACGTCATAGAATACTCAGGTTTATACTTTTATATAAAACCCTTTGGCTATGCCCTCAGTGGTCCATTTAATGAACTGTTACTGCGGGTTTCCAGCAATGCCCGCTCTCTGTAAGCACATATTCCATTTTTATCTCCACCTCAACGGTTTACAATTAATATTCAACTGTAGTATAGTATACACTTTTAAAATTCTTTGTCAACCCTGTTTTTTGAGTTTTCCTGTTTTTATTAACAAATGCAGTTGCAACGCTTTATATCCCATCTATTAATACAAGTAATGTATCATATCCTTTTTCCGCAATTAACTGTGCTGGTGTTATCCCTTTATTATTTGCCCTGTTATAGTCTGCGCCTTTTTTTATAAGGAAACGTGCCACTTCCTGGTTTCCATATTCCAGTGCATAATATAGTGCATTATTTCCATTATTATCTATAGCATTTACATCTGCGCCTGCACGTGCCAGTTCTTTCACAACCCCTTTATAACAGCGGTTCTGGGCATTAAGTATTAAAGCTGTATTTCCATAATTATCTGTATGGTTTACGTCTGCGCCCCTTTCAAGGAAAAGTGGCAGAAGTCTGGTATTTGTATTAAGGTCTGCGTATTGTAAAACCATAAGTGGTGTTTTGCCATCATTTCTTGCAATATCCAGGTTCTTTAATTCCTTTAACAGCGCTTCCCTTTCTTCTGTTTTTAAATCACCGCCAAATTTCTTTTTCATAACTGCAAAATGTGCTGGTGTTTCACCATCTGCATTTTGCATGGAATCATCCGCACCATTTTCCATAAGGACTTTAACAGCATCTGTGCTTCCATATATACATGCTGTATGCAGCGGTGTATTGCCTGCTTCTGACGGGCCGTCCCCTGTTATATTGGCATCTGCGCCTTTTTCTATCATAACTTTTAACATTCCGCTATGGTTATTACGTGCTGCCTGGTGCATTGCTGTAGTACCATCATTGCTGGCATATTCCATTGATTCTTTTGAAAAGAACCCTGCTGCCTTTTCATAATAATCATCTTTCCTGCCATACATCATATTTCTTTTATGTAATGATGCCACAATAAATGCCGGTGTCTTTCCATTCACAACTGGTTCATTTATATCTATGCCAAATCCAGCAAATTTTTTAATAACATCTGGATTATACCTGCTGATACATTCGTCACGCAGGCATGTAACACTGCCTCCGCTATGTACCGGGACAGTAAAATCTATGCCGCCTTCTTTGCAGATATCTAAAACCTCACATCCCTTATCATTAGCAAGGGCATTATAAAATATGCCAGAAAGGCATTTCATATCGTCATCATCATCTGTATCCACCCGTTCCACAAGTTTTTTTGCAAGATACAGCGCTATGCTTTTATTATCCATCTCATCTTCTGAAAAACTTGCAAATGCGTTGCCTGTAATCCTTGCAAGGTTATTTAAATCCATGCTGCATAAACTGCATGTCCCTTCTGCTCCATGTTCTTTTAAAGCCATGGACAAAGCCTCACTGTACTGGCTTTCTGCAAGCATTAGCGGTGTTTTGCCACTGTTATTCCTGCAATTAACATCTGCACCTTTTTCTATAAGGCTTAATGCCGCTGTCATATGGCGGTTACTAACTGCCATCATAAGAAGTGTATTGCCATCACCATCAATATAGCCTGTATCTGCGCCTTTTTCCAGAAAAATATCTGCCAAAGCCCATGAACTGTTTGTATTGCTGCCATTAAGCATACATACAAGAGGGGACATTCCATCTTTATTTTTCTGGTTTATATATTCCTTATTATCCCCTTCTGGAAGAATGCGTGCAATTTCCCTTATCTGTAAAAAGCTTTTCCGCTGGCATTCATAAGAAGGAATTAAACCTTTGATATATGGGGATGCAAGATAATGGAATACATTCCTTCCATCCAGGTCACAAACAGAAGCATCTGCACCATAATTTAACAGAAGCTTTGCCATTTTTAAATTCCCACGGCTGCACGCAAGCATAAGCGGGGTAATTCCATTTCTTCCAGCAACATTAACAATTCCATTATTGCCTGCATTGCCAAGGATATCCGAAATGGTGTTATAAAAATTATGCCACACAAGAAGCTGGAACAGGTTAAGCCCCGTATTTCCTGACAGTTTAATTAAACAGTCCGTTCCACAGCCACTAACACATTCTTCTATATCCTTTATTTCTTTATCTTTGAAAATATTATACCTGTAAATACAGTTCTGGAAATCATCTTCCCACCAGGGTATATATTTACACCTGTTAGTCCCGCATGAATTTACAAGTAAATCTGTTAATTCTTTTATATCCATAAAAATCCCCCGCCGCTTTAATTCTCTGCCCCTGCCAGAAGAAGCTTCTCCACTATATCATTATTCCCGTTTTCTGTAGCGTAATAAAGTGCTGTATGCCCGTCTGTATCTGTATATGTAAAATCTGCACCATTGTCAAGAAGAATACCTGTAATATAGTTACTGCCTGTCTGTGCTGCTATTATAAGCGCAGTTTCGCCCAGTTCATTACGCCAGTTTATATCTGCACCATGTTCTAACAGGTCTTTTACAAGGCGCTGGTTTCCATTGTATGTTGCTGCCTGTAATGGTGAATCACCATGGCTTCCGCTTATATTAACATCTGCGCCTGCTTCTATAAGAAGTTCTGCAATCATAATATTATTATTCTGCGTTACAGCAATAAAAAGCGGTGTAAGCTTTTTATCATTACGTGCATTAATATTAATATCCCCCTTGGCAAGTATAGCCTTTACCATTTCCCCCTGGTTATTATAACAGGCATGGTGGAGCGGGGTATTACCAAAAGAATCTGCATTGTCCCCGTTTCCTCCAGGCATTATTTCCAGAAGCTGCACAAGCCCCATTGAATTGGCATAATCAAAAGCAGACCGCCCCTGGTTATCCTTAACAGAGGTATCTGCCCCGGTTATGATAAGATACTTTGCTGCTTCAGCTTTACCCGCACAGACAGCATAAATAAGCGCAGTTTTTCCTTCCCTGTCTGTGGCATTTATATCTGCACCTGCATCTATAAGGATTTTTATAATTTCCTTATTGCCAGATATTACAGCCATATGCAGCGGCGTAATGCTCTGGTTGGAAATTATATTTACATCTGCACCTTTTCCAGCCAGAAGTTTTACAATATCCCTGTATCCCTTTTTACAGGCATAATGTACAGGTGAAAAGCCCAGTTCATCAACTGCATTTACATTAATCCCCTCTTTTTTAAGAAATGCTGTTACAACCCCTTTTTGCCCGTTCTGGCATGCCTTTAATAATAATTTCTCCATAATTATCCCATCTCCATATTATTTTATTGTTTTATTATATAATTTTTACCGTTTATTGCCGTGATATTTTTTAAAGTATCTATTGTTATAAGCATCATTACTGGTACAAAGTGCATTACATAACGTGACTTTGTTTCCCATATTGACAGAAATAAAAACAGCCCAAAAAGTGCAAGCCTCCACATTGCTGCGGAATTAGTTTCCCTTTTTGCTAACCCGTATACAACCGAAATCCCAGTAAATACCAGTAACGTCCAGTGGTATATTGTACAGCATAAGTTATATAATGGATAAAATTTCCCCTTTTTAAAAAATACTGCCTGAAGCCATGATTTTCTTACAGGCTGCCTTTGCAAATGGAAATCCATATCATATTTACCATTAGACCATGTATTTACAGCTTTAATATACTGATGGGCAAAAAGCCCTGTAATACCATAATCTTTAAGGCGCTTCTTAATCATTTCCATATTGCCTTTTTGCTTTTCCTCTTTTGTTGCAAATGAACTTGTATATTCCCTGTCCTCAAGATTATAGTTTCCTGCCCCTTTAAGCCCCATCATAACCCAGTGTGTATATGGGAAATTTTCTTTATCATAATCTGTCTGGTCAACCATATCTATTTTATCAAGAACCATATTATATGACACCATACATGTACCAAAAACAAGCATAATTGCTGACGTAGCAATAATTCCTTTCTTCCAGCCTTTAACAATAACCATATGGAAGACACTGGCAATAGTGATAATTGCAACTGTAGGCTTTAATTCAAACCCAGCCCATGTAACCAGCCCCATTATACACGCCAGGACATATATTTTTATTCCTTTCCTGTTAAAATTTTCCTCTATTAACTGGTAACATAATAAAAGTCCTGCAACTGCAGGAAGCACAAGGGTATCTGTATAAACAAATGGTATATATGTGTAAAATGGTATAAATAAAAATGCCATTACCTGGAAAAACACTGCTGCCCTTTTGCCATACTTCCTTTTTACAAGAACCATGCAAAGTATTATGCCAATATCAATGGCAAGAATATTTAAAACCATATTCCAGTAAAGGAAATTAACAGAACCAAAACCCTTTAATATCATAAACCAGGCTGTTTCCAAAAGAAGCAGCATCTGGTTATTAGGATAACGCAGGAAATAAAAATTATATTCACTGCTTGTCTTAAAAACACTATCCAGTGCCATTTCACTTGCCTGTTTAAATATAACATTCCTGTCACCAGCAGGCGTTACCGCCATTTCATATCCAATATATGCCTGCAATGCCACCTGTATTACCATTAAAAACACTGTTACTGTTATAACAGAACACCGGTCTGTATAACGTACTGCTATTGTCCTTAAATTACTTATAATCCCTGGCTTTCTTTTATACAGTATTACCACTGCTGTTATAAGTAAAAGGGGAATTAACATCAATATATTATCCCATATCCCAAATATAACAATACCTGGCAGCATTAAAAACCATAATACTGCAAACATCCCATGAAATAACATGCTTGCTATGCCTTGTAATCCTTTAGAACCTTTATCCATATAATACCACCTCACAATAATTTGTTTTAATTTGCGGTATATATATTACCAGAACTGCTGCCAGGTATTCAATACTTTACAGGAATAATTAAGAAAACATTAAAAAATTTTAATAACTTCTTAAACAGCCGCGTAATTATAACAAGTTCTTACCCAGAAATATTGAAAATACTCATAATCTGTGATAAACTGCCAGTATGGGTACTACCAAGATGGCAGGCGGCCAGCCCTCTCCGGAGGGACTGTGACCCTCCGTTTACATAGAAACCTGCAAAGGAATCTTTGAAAGGAGGGTATGTTTTATGCTGACTATAGAAGGCCTGATAGCAGTGCTGGCACTATGTGGCACTTGCTTCGGGATTGGATATACAATAGGATTTCACCATGGAAAAACACAGAAATAGCCGCCCTGGCCTGGAAAACTAGGCGGCTGTTTTTATAAGCCAATATAATCCGGGCTAACCGTCTGGCGGTAGTGCCTTTCATATGTATAATATAACACACTGGCATCAGACTTTCAAGGAATTTTTGGATAGCGCAGTGTAATAATATTATCTCTCCTGCCTCTGGTATCTGCTTACAGCCAGTGTTACAGCTATAAACATTATTGTAAAAAGTATCTGTATCCCAATCCCTCTCCATATTTCTTTTACAACATTCTGTGGAATCTGTGCATATCCGCTTAATTTATTATTAACTTCTTCATACCAGTAAACAGGTACAAACCTTGCAGCCTTCCTTACTGTATTATTTAGCATAGATAGTGGTACAAATACCCCTCCTAAAAATGACATAAAAAGTGATACTGGTGTAACTATCATATTTACTGTATCCGCTTTCTTTGCAATCATGCCGGTTAAAAATGCCATAGAAAGTGACAACATCATAACAGTGAATGAATTTAATATATAGTAAAAGATATTTGCATTATTTAACAGTTCCTCTCCCTTAATTACAAGCACCATTATAATAAATCCTGTCCATACAGCCACACCTGTAACAATAAATGCAAGGAAGGCCTCCCCTGACTGCCTGCGCAGTGGTACAGCTGATGCTGCCATACGGTTTTTAACTTCTTTTTTCCTGAAAGAACATACTATAATCCCAAGTGAATTGCCTAATATTGCTATGCTTATGTATGGAAAATACTGGAATAAATATGCGAAGTCTGGCATATTGCCGCCATTTCCATTAACATCTAAAAGTGTTACTTTGCTTTCTTTAATATCTGAAACTTTCTTAAAGCTTTCTTCCATTGTGTATCCTGCAAGATTATATTTTATTATACGGTTTATAAAATCATTTATCTGGCTTTCTACATACATATAACTGAACTGCCCTGGCTGCTGTGTAACTGCAACAGCCGCTTTCCCAGATAAAAACTGTTCCCCAAATCCTTCTGGTATCTGTATTACTATATCATATTTCTGGTAATACATTTCCTCCTGCAATACACTTAAATTATCTTTCACTTTTTTTGCATTATGGAGTTTTGAAATATACCTGGCAATATTTTCTGAAATTCCACTTTTATCCTTGTCAACAATAGCAGCCCTTAGTTTTGACTCCATAAACTGGTCCTGGCCATTATTTCCTTTGCCTGCATAAAGCATTACAACACTTATAGCAGCAAATATAACAAAATACATTATTATCATGCCTGTATTTTTCTTTATAATCTTCATATAACATTTAAATACTGTCATAACATTCCCTCCTGGTCATTATAAATGTAACAGTCCCCACAATTAAAGACATTATAACCAGTATAATTATATTCTTTACATATCTTCCAGGGTCATCATATACACTTATACTATATATTGCATCTGTAATAACTGAAGCAGGGTTAATCCTGTTTAATACAGGGCAGTTATCTTCAACCAGCCCTTTTATCCCTCCAACCATAAGCCCTGAAAGGAAACTGGAGAAAAGCCCTGTTAATACCAGTATGCCTATTCTCACACCATTTGGCAGTTTTGAAAAAGTGCCTACAAACATTCCAATGCTTACCCCTATAAACCCTCCTGCCAGGCATATCACTGTTAATTTAAAAATATTCCCGCTTAAATCAATTTTTAATATAAAATGCAGGTAAAAAAGAAGCACGGCAAGGCCTGCATAATGCACAAATACAGCAGTCAATGTACTTGCTGCAATCTGCTTAAATTTACGTACAGAAGAAACCGCACGCCTTAAACCTACAGCAGAAATATTTGCCTGCAGCTGTACAGATACAAGATAGCCTATAAAACTTCCAAACATACATGCCATACTTATTAATGAAAAGAAATACTGCACCATCCCGTCCACACTTTTCCCCGTTAATGTTGTTTCATTTACAAATTCCTGGTATCCCGTCTTTGTTACAGCCTCAAATTTATCCGGTTTCTCCATTGCAATATCCTTATACATCTGTGCCTGCCTGTTAAATGTATCTAATAGTGATTTAAGTATGCTGCTGCTTATATTATTGCCTGTCACAATAAGCTCTGGCTCTGAAGCTGCATAAAATACGCCTGTTACTTCCAGTTTTCTAAGCTTTGCATCCGCTTTTTTTCCGGAAAGTTTTTCTATTGCAATTAATTCCTGCCCGTTATCCTCTATCATTTCAAGATATTTAATAAAATTTTTTGACATTTCAGAATTATCTTTTTCAACTACAGCAACATCTATAGTTTCAATTTCTGTTTTGTGGCTTCCAAATGACACATAAAATAGTGTTCCAAGTAATATTGGAAAAAGCATTGACCAGAAAACAGTCTGTTTCTCCCTTAAAATAGTTATAAGGCAGTATTTCATTAAATGTAACATAATATCCCCCCTGTTCTTAATCCCTTAACTTCTTGCCAGTTATTTCAAGAAATACATCATTAAGTGTAGGCAGTTCTGAAAACACTTTCCCAAAAGCTATATTATTATCCTGCAGGTAATTCATAAGCCTTATAAGGTTATGCTTTGCACTGCTGCACCTTGCCACAAGGATATTATTTTCATAGTGTACTTCAAATATATTTTGTATTGCACGTATTTCCAGAAGCTGTTTTTCATTAAGGAATATATTTTCAACAGTAATGGTTTCACCTGTCTTTATCATACTTTTAAGTTCTTCTTTAGTCCCTTCTGCTATACACCTTCCGCCATCTATAATTGCAATCCTTGTACAAATCTGTTCTACTTCTTCCATATAATGTGATGTATATATAATTGTGCTGCCATTTCTGTTAAGCTCCTGTATCCCTTCCAGTATTTTATTGCGGCTCTGTGGGTCAACAGCAACAGTAGGTTCATCCATAATAACAAGCTTTGGCTTATGTACAATCCCGCATGCAATATTAAGCCTTCTGAGAAGCCCTCCTGATAACTGCTTTGGGCGCATTTTTGTATATTTTTCAAGCCCTGTAAATTCTACCGCTTCATTAACAAGCTTTTTTCTTTCATGTTTATTTTTAATATACAGCCCGCCAAAATAATCTATATTTTCAATTACAGACAATTCTTCAAAAACTGCAACATTCTGCGGTACAATCCCAATCTGCCTTTTAATATTGTAACTGCCAGGCTTTATCTTTTCCCCAAGTATTTCAATATTCCCTTTATCATATTTAAGAAGTGCAAGCATACAGCTTATTGCCGTTGTCTTACCGCTTCCATTAGGCCCTAGAAGCCCGAAAATTTCACCTTCATTTATTCTTAGCTCCAGGTGGTCAAGTGCTACAAAATTGCCATACCTTTTAACTAAACTTTCTACCTTAACCATATTTAATACCTCCATATTTAAAGCTTTTACTGGTATAAATATACAATTATCCCCTGCCAATTAACAGTGCCAGTTGTCAGCACAAAAAAGTGACAAATGTAACTTTACTTGGGAAATTCCGGCCCGTAATAACCTAAACCGTGCTTTTTTAAATTTACTATGGAAAAATATAATATTTGTAGTATAATATTAATAAAAGATAACGTATTTATGTATCAGGTATTGTTAATTTTTCACAGAAACAGGCAGGAGGAGGTATTAATTATGACAGAAAAGCAGTATAAAAGGGCTAATACAGCTGTTTTTCCAATTTTACTGGCACTCTTATTATTAAATGTATTTTTACTTTCAGCACTTATAGTAATGGGACAGGGTTCAACGAATACATATATACAGATAATAGTGTATTTTATTGTGGCGGTTATTATTGTGGCAGCATATATAACAAACAGGCAGAAAAGGATAATAAAATAAAATGGCAAGGAGTTTCCCATACGGGATGCTCCTTGTTTAATATTATAGATAATTTTTATGTTTATAGTAGAATATGGCAAGCTGTGTCCGGTTATGTAATTCCAGCTTTTCAAGGATTGTACTCAGGTAGTTTCTTACAGTGCCTTCACTAAGAAAAAGTTTTGCTGCTATTTCTTTATTACTGAGCCCGTCTGCTATTAATTCAATAACTTTCATTTCACGCTCATTAATATCATACCTTGCATAGTCAAATTCTTTGGCAGAATTTAAAAGTCCCGGGATTTTAGATATTATTTCTGTGCCGAATACACTCTGGCCGGAATATACAGCTTCAAGGGCAGGAAGTATGCTTTCGTAATCCTGTTTTAAAAGATATCCTTTTGCACCAAGTTTTAATGCCTGTATAATATATTCATCATCAAGGAAAGTTGTTAAAAGAAGTATTTTTGCATCTGGATGTTTTTTTAGTATCTGTGCAGTGGCTTCAAGCCCGCCAGTACCCTTCATCTGTATATCTGTAAGAAGTATGTCAGGTGTATATTTTTCATAAAGCTTTACTGCTTCCCTGCCATCAGTGCCTGTAGCAGGCACAGTTACATCACCTGAAGCTTCCAGTATAGCTTTTAAGGCACTGGTAACAAATTTATCATCATCTATAATTACTACATTCATTTAAAAGCCTCCTTTTATGGTTTAGGAATAGTTATAAAAATACAGAAACCATTATTTGTATGGATTTGTAATGAGCCATGCAGCATATCTACCCTTGAGGAAATATTAGTAATCCCAATGCCAGAATTATTTATATTTCCTGCAGTTGTGCCATTATCCTTTATTACCAGCTGGTACATTGCAGGATGTTCCCTTAACAATATGCTGGTTTTTGTTGCATTGCTGTGCTTATAAATATTATTCAACCCTTCTTTCAGTATCGAAATAAAGGAAAACTTAATTTCACGTGGTACATCTGTTCCCATATCATAAGTAAGTTCTGCCTGGCAGAAATTAAAATTATTTACAATATTTCTGGCCGCTTCTTCCAGGTTTACCGAATCATCATGCAGGTTATGCACACTTTCACGTATGCTTGTCATGGCCTGGTCAAGTGTTTCATGCAGGTTATCCAGGGACTCTTTAAAACTTTCATCTTTATTAACTGCTTTAAGCGCACCAGTAAGAAGAATTGAACGTGAAAGCAGATGCCCCACATTATCATGTATTTCCCTGGCAATCCGGTTTCTCTCTTTAAGGGTTGCATTATAAATTTCATAATCCTGTTTTTCCAGAAGCGACTGGTTCCTGGATTTTAAAAGAATCGCCTGTTCTGTGCTGTCATCCCTGTTCCTGTTAAATTTAAAAACAAGGCTGTTTAATTTTAACTGGATATACTGCATATAAAATGCCAGTATAATCCCAAGTAATACCATACAGAAGGCCAGCGGGCTTGCTGCAATATAATGTGCAAGCAGGCCTGTAATAAAAATTATAAATACAAAAAGTACCTGCCAGCCTTTAAAACTGGCTGTATTATATAAAATTAACGGTGACATAATTATAAAACCAGGAAATACAAGTGAAATTATACCATAAAGCCCTGAACTTATAAATGTAAAATATTTGTTTAACAAAGAATATGAAAGAGAAGAAAGTATTACTGATAAAACAACCATAACTACTGAAGAAACAGAAAAAATGTCTATACCATATGCTATAAATGCAGTTAGGATACAATATATAAAAATAATAATTTGCCCTGCTAGTGAGTCCAAGATAATTCTCCTTTCCACCAGTTTATTGCTGTTTAGCCCGCCATAAGACAGTGCAGCTTTACCTGGGCAAAAGTTACACTGTCTTTAATTTAAGTACAAAAACTATATTTATCTGTCATTAACTGATAATGCTTCTACTGCAACACTTCCTCCACGTACAACTTCAATCCTGTTAATAAATGTTTTGTTAAACAGGGCTATCATGTCATTATTTTTATCTTCTGTTTTAACACACTGTACAAGTACAGAGTTTCTGCTATAGTCAATTATATCAAGTGAAAATGCCTGTGCTATCCTGAATATTTCAGATTTATCTTTATCAGAACAACTGTTTACTTTTATATATAAAAGCTCCTTCTTGTGTATAGGTACTTCTGAAATATCAATTACTTTTATTACTACTACATTGCGGTTAAGCTGTTTCTTAATCTGTTCAAATGTCATGTCATCACTTGTAAGCCCTATTGTCATCCTTGAAACTGAAGGGTCCTGTGTTTCCCCGACTGTAAGTGTATCAAGGTTATACGACTTTGCAGCAAACATCCCTGATATTTTGGCGAGAACACCAATCTGGTTCTCAACATAAAGTGATATCCAGCGTTTTTTAACTTCCATATTATACCTCATTTCTGCACACTTATTTGTGCTTATATATTTAACACATAATTATTTCTGACAGCCCTTTCCCTGTTGGGACCATAGGAAATACATTAGCACCACTGTCTATTATACATTCAATAATTGTTGGTGAATCTTTAAACTGTAGCGCATAATCAAATGCTTTCTTTATATCTTCTTCTTTAAATATCCTTATTCCATGCGCCTCATAACTTTCAGCAAGCTTTATAAAATCAGGAATATATTTTGGGCATTTTTCCTCCCCTGCCACGCATTGGCGGCAGTTTCTTTCACAGCTTTTGCGGTATTTAAGGCATGTGCCCGAATATCTTTTTCCATAAAAAAGTTCCTGCCACTGCCGTACATTGCCAAGATAGCCATTATTAAGTATAACAATTATAACCTGCAGCCCATAAACCATTGCGGTTGCAAGCTCCTGTATATTCATCTGTATGCCGCCATCACCCGAAATTGCAATAACTGTACTGTCCGGGCTGCCAAGCTTTGCACCTAATGCTGCAGGAAGACCATAACCCATAGTACCAAGCCCGCCTGATGTAAGCAGCTTTCCACTGCCTTGTGGTTCAAAATACTGGGTTGCCCAGAGCTGGTTCTGTCCTACATCTGTAGCTACTATTGGTGCATCAAAGTTTTCATTAATATACCTCATAATGCTTTCAGGTGATATCCCTTTACATTCCTTCATTTTCACAGGATATTTCTTCTTCCATTCCATTGTCTGTTCCACCCATCTGCTAATTTTTAACGAAGGCATGTATTCTGGTATATACTCTATTATTTTATCTATTGCAATTTTGGCATCTGCTACTATTGGTATATCAACCACTATATTTTTTGAAATAGAAGCAGGGTCAACATCAATGTGTATTATTTTGGCATCTGGTGCAAATTCACTTATCCTGCCTGTTATCCTGTCGTTAAAACGTGTCCCTATTGAAAATAATACATCACATTCATTTACAGCATGGTTGGCAGCATAACTTCCATGTATGCCAAGGTTGCCAAGGTAAAGGCTGTGCCCGCATGGTATAGCACCTTTCCCCATTATTGTGGTAATAACTGGTATTCCTGTAATATCCACAAGCTTTTTCATGCTTTCATTAGCCCTTGCAATATTAACGCCGCCACCAGCAAGGAATAATGGCCTTTTAGCTTTTTTAAGTTCCGTAAGTGCTTTTTTAAGCTGCCCTGCATGGACACCTTCACTTGGTTTATACCCGCGCATATTAACTTCCTCCGGATACACATCACTTCCCATACCGTTTTGTATATCCTTTGGCAGGTCAACGACAACAGGCCCCGGCCTTCCAGTACGTGCTATATAAAATGCTTCTTTAATTATACGTCCCAGGTCTTCCCTTTTTCTTACTGTAACTGAATATTTGCAGATACTGTTGGTAATGCCTGTTATATCCACTTCCTGGAATGCGTCATTGCCCAGAAGCCCGAGTGGTACCTGCCCTGTAAAACATACAAGCGGCACACTGTCATAATTGGCAGTTGCAATCCCTGTTACAAGATTGGCAGCACCCGGCCCGCTTGTAACAAGGCATACACCTGTCTTCCCGGTTGAACGTGCATAACCATCTGCTGCATGTACCAGCCCCTGTTCATGCCTTGGTATAATAAGTTCTATATCCGTGTTATCATACAGGGCATCAAACAGGTCTATTGCCTGCCCTCCCGGATAGGCGAAAAGTGTTTTAACACCTTCCTCTTTTAATGCTTTTACAAAAAGTTCTGTTCCTTTAACCATAATTACATATCCTCCCTTCATTAAGAAAACCATCTGCCAGCCTGTAATTTCTCTGCATTAAAAAAGCCCTAAGCCCAAAAAGCTTAGGACGGATAAACCGCGGTACCACCTAAATTCAGAAAAAATCCCACACTCTGCCAGTACGCAGGCAAAAAAGCCATTAATACTGCTTCCCCTGTAACGGCGGGAACATCCGTCAGGGCCTACTTGGATAAATCTGTTCAGCCTGCTGCTCGGGGGCTACTTCCATATATACGGAACGAAGATTTACACCAGCCATCTTCTCTCTCTGCATCCAGTAAATATATACTCCTCCCCGTCATTGCATTTACTGTTATTAAACTTCTAATTTATGTGATATTACCATTAAAATTAAAATCTGTCAATAATTATTTTTTCTGCCTTTGTTATTATAATTATTCTTTTTCCTGTTATTTGTATTTTTATTATTCCTGTTTCTGTTATCCAGGCTGTTTCTGTTTCCAGTTTTATTATTTTTCCTGTTATCTGGTATATTATTTCCTTTTGCCTGTCTTGATACAGAAGAATCATTAACCACAACAAACCTTTTTGGCTTGTTATATGGCCTGTCCTGCCCTTGTTTATTTTTTGAAATGTTTTGTGGCTTTGGTTTTGGCCTTGGTTTTGGCTTGCCAGCCTTATTTCCAGTATTTTCCATTGTAGCATCTTTTACAGAAACATCTTCACTGGAATTATCCTCCATGGCAGTTTCTTCTCTTTCCTGGATTTCTTGTTCCATGTTTTCTTCTTTTTCCTGGATTTCCAGTTCCATATCTGGTATATCTTCCATGGCTTCTTTTGTATCTTCCTGTGGTTCTTGTATCCTGCTTCCAGTTTCGTTTTTCTCTGATTCTTTTATATCCTTCATTCTTTTTAACAGCTTGTCCTTATTTTCTTTTGCTTTTATTTCTTTCTCTTCCGTATTTTTACTTTCTTTTTTGTTTTTATGGTATTCTTTTCTGCTTTCTTTCTGTTTGTCCTCTTTATCGTCTTTATCTTGTACTTCATTCCCTTCTTCTGTTTCTTCTTTATCTTCTTCACCATTTGCCCGGCGTGCTTTTAGCATTATTATAATATATGCTATAATTTTTATTACAAGCCCGAGATAGAATAAGCCTATTACAACTGTTGCCACAAAAAACAGGCCAGGCATGGCTTTCATTATAACTTCCCACGGTGCAATATAATTGCTTACTGCATATATAAGGTATGTTGGCAGTACAATGTGTATTAATATATCTGCTGCAAGGCGTATTATGCTGAATTTATCTTTAGTCCACCTTACCCATACCTCCATCATAAGCAATGGCAGGATAGCACAGACAAATGCCAGGAAATAAATTATATCTGCCATTCCATGTTCCATAAGATAGGAATTTGAACTTACAGCTTTGGCAGTTTTGCCCATTATAAGGGATACTGCACCAGCTTCTATCTCATCTGTATACTTCTGCCCTGTAAGTGCATCGGCGGAGTTAAATAACATAATTACGCCTATATCCATTGATGGTATTATAAACATTGCTGATGTATAGTTTTCAACAGAACCATTACAGTAATACACCTGCCCGCCCTCTGTTTCTGTTGATATCCATCCCATTGTATAATATGCGTCTGTCCCGAAAATGCTTTTTCCCGCATATTCACCATCGCCGTTTATAATTGATTCCATTGTATTATATGATATAATTTTGCCGCCTGCTGACAAGTACATCTGCATATACCTGCCCATATCTTTTACATTGGAAATAAGCCCGTTTGACGGCACACCCAGCCAGTAACTTTCTTCTTTATAATCTATGCTGTCCTTTAACGGCAGCCCGAAATAATTCCTGCACCCCTGTGTAATATCCTGGCTGCTGCCAGCCTCATCAACTGTATAAGTTGACTGCATATCAAGCGGGGCGGTTATATTTTCTTTTATATATGTGGCATAGTCCATGCCCGATACTGCTTCAATTACCTTTCCTAAAAGGTTGAACTTTGTATTAAGCGGCATTTCCTGCCCTTCCGCATCTAAATTATATATTTCCAAAGTATCTGCCAGTGCCAGTTCATTACCTGACGGCCTTGTATATGATAAAAGGTCTTGTATTGTTGTACTGTATGGAATATTTAGTGATGTGTCTTTTATATATTTTGATACTTTGTCATTAAGGGCCATATCCCCTTTTTCAACAAGCTGCATAACTGCAAGCGCTGTAAATGTCCTTGTAAGCGAACATATCTGCAGGTTTGATGAAGTTTCTTTAACGTCACCAAATGCTACACTGTATATTTCCTTCTGTGAAGTAACTATTGAAAGTGAAATCCCTGGTATATTGGCAGCAGAAAGCTGCTGCATCACATATTCTTCTACATCCCCTTCATGGTAGTTTACTGCCCCCGCCCTTACAAAACCTGCCATAAATAATAACAAAGAAAGCACCACGGCTAAAACTCTTTTGTTCATTTAATACCTCCAAATATATTTGAAACCATTATACCAAAAACGGGCATTACAATCAACCAGATTGTAATGCCCAAAAGCGCTTATATATCCATAAATCCCTTCTCTTAAGTAATTATGCACAAATCGGCTTTAATTCGCGGATTAATTTTTCCTTATCACTCTGCTCACAATTACTTGTCATCCATAAAATACTCTTTAAATCTAAAGTCATAATTCCAAGTATTGACTTAGCATCAACACAGTAACTTCCGCAGTATAAATCAAAATCCCCGTCATACTGTGAAATAATACGTACAAATTTACTCACATCACTAACATTATTAAACTTAACTTCTATCTTGTCTTTCATAAAAATCACTCCTTTTCATTATGCTTATGACAAGAAACAACTACATACAGGGCTTCTCCATACCCCATAACCCCGCCAGGTATTAACAGTACGCTGCCTTTAAATGCCCGTTGCTGTGTTCTCCAGCTGTCGGTAACTTTATCACACTTGGAAATATTTCTATATACATTTTACGCTGTATTTTATACGTTTTTTACCACGTTTTCCAGATTTCACCCTTTTTTATACTTTTTCCGGTATTCTGATGGTGTCATCCCGTTTTTTCTTTTAAAATAATCACTAAACCTGCTCTGGGAACTGAAAGCATATACTGAACTAATTTCCTGAAGCGGATATTCTGTATATTTCAGCAGGTACTCACTGTTTTTGATTTTTTCATTTATAATATACTGTTTTAAGGGCAGGCCTTCAGATGCCCTGAACTGGCCAGACAGATAATTGGCAGACACCCCGACATCCTTTGCTATGCCAGATACCGTTATATTGTCATGTATATGCCCGAATACATAGTCTTTTACCTGTGAAACCAAAAGACTGCTGTCTGTGCCCTTACCCTTTATATTATGCACTTCCTTCGCAAATGCAAATTCTGCTTCTTTTACAGCCTGTTCTATTTTCACTGGTGTACCCAGGTTATCTTCTATATTATTTATAAATGTATCACACATTACAAAAGCCATCTCATGGCTTAAACCGCCACTGACGGCACTTCTTGCTGCTGCATTTATTATATATACAGCCATATTCTTATAATCCCTTACAGAACCAGAAGGTGCACAGTTCATTTCTATAGCACTGTTTTCATCTATTCCCCTGCGCAGGCTTTCTATATCCCCCCTGCGTATGCACTCCATCTCTATAAGCTCCCGTGGATAAGAATTGTGCGGGACTGCTTCTTCCTGGAACTGGAATATATTTTTAGTAAGAAGCCTTATTATATCTTCATCCAATGCTGTATTTCTCTGCCACAGTTCATTGCGCCCCACATTTATCCCTGATATATCTTTCCACAGGATAAGTATAACAGATGTATATTGTTCTTTAGGGCAGTACGGCAGGTAAACGCCATCTTTCCTGTAATAACCATAAAGGCATACCCTGCCTGTTACGATGTATTCCCCTGCCGCTTTGTCCCACACCGAACATACAGTTATGCCTTCATTATCTGTTTCTATATATGGAAAATCTTTAGTTGTATTTTTAATTATGCCTTCCAGCCCGTCTGTACTGCTTATGCTGCTTCCCTGTACCTCTTCTTTAAGTATGCCTTCTGCATTATATATATAAAGCGAAGTGCCCAGAAGCGGTACAAGCTGTGCCATCAAATATTTATCTGCCATACATTTATGCCAGTGCAGCTGTAATAATTGCCATTGAATACACCTCTGAAGCATTGCACCCTCTTGATAAATCATTTACAGGGGCATTAAGCCCGAGTAAAATAGGCCCGTATGCGTCAAAGTTACCCATGCGCTGTGCAATCTTATATCCTATATTGCCCGAATTAATATCAGGGAATATAAATGTATTGGCATGGCCTGCCACCTCTGAACCAGGGCACTTTGTACGTGCTACCCTTGGTGAAACAGCAGCATCAAACTGTAATTCGCCCTCTATTGGAAGGTCAGGGTACTTTTGGCTTGCCTTTGCGGCTGCATTGCGCATCTTGTCAACTGTTTCACCTGCGCCAGAACCATGTGTCGAATAACTTAAAAATGCAACCTGTGGCTCAACGCCAAATATCTTTGCGCACTTTGCTGCCTCCCCTGCTATCTCAACAAGCTCATCCTCTGTAGGTTCAATATTTATCGCACAGTCTGCCATTGCAAGCACTTCGTTCTCACCAGTTGCCCTTGGACGTACAAGGATAAAACATGATGATACTATATTATTCTCTGGTTTTGTCTTAATAAGCTGTAATGCAGGACGTACTGTATCTGCTGTTGAATATGTCGCACCGCCAAGAAGAGCATCTGCAACACCCATCTTTACAAGCATTGTGCCAAAATAATTAGCCTGTGAAAGTACCTGTCTTGCTTTTTCAGGTGTAACCCCCTTGCTCTTTCTAAGTTCACAGAAAGCCCCAACCATTTCATCCAGCCTGTCATACTTTGCAGGGTCAATAATTTCTGCACCCCTTATGTTAAAACCACAATCCTCTGCCGCTTCAGCAATCTTTTCTTCGCTTCCAATAAGTATAGGATGCAAAAAACTGCTTGCAAGCAGGCGTGATGCAGCCTCAAGTATACGTGGGTCTTCACCTTCTGTAAATATAATTTTCTTAGGGTTTTTCTTTAAAACATCTATTAACTGGCCAAAACCAAACATTATTCCATCTCCAATCTATTTATTAATTAACTAAAAACTATAAGCATTAAAGGTGTATCTATATTATTGTTTTTTACAAATATTTCATGCACCTTGCATATTGTCTAATAATTTTATAAGATTGTCAAGACACATTTTGTACAAATAATTTTATACTTTTTGTTATTTTTTCCATATACCAGCTGCATAATCGTATACACTTAAACATTACTTTACTAAAATATACCATTCATTAATTAGCTTTTCCAAGGTATATGCCGCATTTGCAGGGCTTGTTGAAGGAAGCCTTGTAATTTCCATTCCTGTTTCCTTATAAGAATATTTCATATATAATTCATACGCCTTTGCACCATTTGCATAAATCCCTGTAATCCTGCTGCCGGCTAATAAAGGCAGCAGTTTATTAACAGCCACGTCCCTTATAGAAGAGTCACTCGAACCTTTAATACTGCAGCTGGCAATAACATCCCATACTGCTATATTATTTGCAAGAAGCAGCTTCTTCTTATCCCCTGTGGTAACAGGCATATCCTGCCCCGTTATGGCAGCAATAACCTTCCAGAACCTGTTCTGCGGATGCCCGTAATAAAAACCATGCTCCCTTGATTTAACCGACGGGAATGTCCCAAGTACCAGCACCTTTGAATTTTCATCCCATACAGGCTCAAAAGTGTGTACCAGGTAATTATATCCTTCCATTTTACATTACCACTCCTTCCTATATATTGGACATATTACACCAACCCCTGCCTTATTACAAGATTAGTATTATAATTTCCTGTTTATCTTTCTATATGGATACCTGGAATAAAAACCCTTGACATTAGTATAATTTTATACTATAAGGAGGTATACAAAGATGTCCTTAGGTTTTGGAATTTTAGGATTTCTTAATTATGCGCCTATGAGCGGCTATGATTTAGCAAAAGCATTTGAATCTTCACTGCAATTTTTCTGGCATGCCCAGAAAAACCATATTTACCTTGAATTAAAAAAACTTGAACAGAAGGGAATTAGTTATGTTACATCCAGATACAAAAACCGGGTTAAATGCAAACCAGCTAAAATTAATTGCCATTGCTGCAATGACACTGGACTACTTAATATGGACGCTGTATCCTGGCTATTCCACGGAATGGTTTGTGGTACTGTCCCATATAGCTGGCAGGCTTACTGCACCCATTATGTGGTTTTTTATTGCTGAAGGGTACCATTATACACATAATATAAAAAATATGCTGCCAGGCTGTTTCTATTAGCGGGAATATCCCATTTTGCATACAATTTCTGCTTTGGCATACCTTTTATTCCTTTCAGGACAACATTCTTTAACCAGACCGGGGTTGTCTGGTCATTAGCCTGGGGATTAGTTTTACTTTACATATATGGCCAGAAGCACCAGAAGACGCCTGTATAACCAGGCGTCCTTTTTATGGTAATATTAATTATAACCATTCTTGCTATTTACTTGTACATAGTGCTTTCCTATAATGATATATATTAGTTATATTATGTATAAGGAGGATAATACTTATGGCTAAAATAATTTCAAGAAACTTTAGAATCTTATGTGATTTTATGGATGTATACCAGTTTATGACTGATATATATGAAAAAGACTGGAGAAATGGTGTTCCTGCCCCATTTCTGGAGTATGCCCTTTCTAGCGGGTGGATGGATAAATCCCTGGTACACCGCTGGAAACTCTGGGAGGATAATGGACGTATAGCAGGTTTTGTTTTTTATGAAAATCCTGTAAATGATGTGTATTTCAGCCTGCGCCCGGGCTATGAAAAGCTGGCGGATGAAATGGCTGCGTATGCAGTTTCATTTATGCCACGTGTGGACGGCCATCTCAGGTTTGTGGTTTTTGATGGGCAATATGCAGTTAAAGAAGCAATAACAAAAGCTGGTTTCCAGCAATCTTCAGGCTTTACAGAAAGAGTATACAGTTTTGGACAACCACTTGAATATCCATTACCAGATGGCTTTCATTTCGTAGAGCCTGAAAAGTTTTCAGTTGAAAAAATAGTGGAATGCTGCTGGAAAGGTTTTGGACACGAAAAAGAAGAAGGGCCTTGGAATGGAGATGCTGAATATGGATATTATACATTAATGGCACCCCATATGAATCCAGAAAATGCGGTTGTCATTGAAAATGACAAAGGAGAGTATGTCTGCTATGCAGGCATGTGGTGGACTCCGGAAAACCACCTTGCTTATATGGAACCATTATGCACTATTCCAAAATACCGGAAGAAAGGCCTGGCAGCAGCGGCACTTTCAGAACATTACCGCAGGCTTAAACCATTAGGCGCAACACATATGACTGGCGGCAGCAGTACATTTTATGAAAAGACCGGTTTCCAGCCTATGGTTCATTGGACTTTTTGGGAGAAAAAAACTAACTAACGCAAACAGACAGCCCATTTATTACCATCATAAAAATACCCTGGGACTTGTAATCGCCATAAAAATCATATAAACTATATAATACCATCTGGATATCTGCAGCTGCATTTACCAGACAGGATATTAAAATCAAAACAGGGGAATCTATAAAATGGCTACTGATACACAGCTTATGCTGACACCTGACCAGAAAAACATGATATTTGAAAATATGAGTGACGGGGTTATGACTGTTGATGCAGATGGAATAATTACATATTTCAATTCTGCCTGTGCAAATATTTTTGGAATTGATAATCCAGACAGCATTACAGGTATGGCATTTGCAAGCTGTTTTATGTCAAATAAAAAAAACCGGGCTTTTAATAAACTTTTTGATGATTGTATAAATAATAACAGCCACCCTGGAAAAACAAATTTAAGATACCGTTCTGGCAATCTGGTAAAACATTTTAATATAGCGGTAAGCCTTATACATCCTGATGGAAAAAACATGGACGGGCAGACAGGTTTCCCTGGAATGCTAATCCTTATAGAAGATACTACCGATAAATTTACACTAAGGCAGCACGAACATGACTGCGCATATATATTTGCAGGCCTTATAATATGTACAAGCCTTTTCCTTTTTGCATGGAGCTTATTACGTTTTACACTCCATATATATTTAAGGTCATCAACCTATACTTTTATAATAGAATGTATTACATTTGCACTGTTCCTTGAAATAGTATTTATGACAAGCTTTTCTATGCGTGATATAGGACTTGTGCCAAAGCTTTCCACACTTAAAAAGAACTGCCTGGAAACTTTAATAATTGCTGCCATAACTTCTTCTCTCCTTTTATTAAGCAAGGTTATACTTAACTTTATAGGAATACGGATTAAGCCATACTTTATAGGCGGTTCATTTCATGGCGCTTATAATTATATATTTACTTCATTTGTACAGGAATTTCTCGCACGCGGTGTTATACAGACAAGTGTTAAATACCTTATGAGAGGGGTAAAGTACCAGAAGACCTTTGGCATAATACTTACATCCTTACTGTTTTCACTTATGCACATCCCTCTTGGGTTCTACTTTATGTCAGGTGCATTGCTTTTAAGCCTTGCACTTGGTTATATATACGAAAGGCATGGAAATATATGGGGATGCGTATTCCTGCACTGGTGCTGTGGATATCTTGGAATGTGCCTGTACTTCTGAAAACAGCAGATATAAAATAAAGATTAAAGAACAGGGGATGGTTTTACAGAAAAACTGGCACAGGAGGTTATAAAAATTAAAGAAAATAAGGAATGGCAGGTGGAATATATGACATTGATGATGAGGGAGCGTGAAAAATATAACGAAGGCAAAAATGCAGGCATACAAGAAGGCATGCAAAAGGGCATGCAGAAGGGCATGGTTTATGCTCATTATGAAATGGATATGGATACGGGGGAAATTGCCAGTAAGGTACACCTGACAGAAGCAGAGGTGCTTGACATTATCAGAAAAAAATAATAATTATTAATACAAGGCAAAGACATTTATCACAATAAATATAATAAAAGCCTTTGCCTGTATAAAACCTGTATGCAGGTACTAATAATTACAAATATCTGCTTTTACAAGCTTCCTGCCCTGTAAAATTGTTACAGGAATTAAAATAATTAAATTACTAATTACCATTCCTGTTATTGACATATTGTTATAATAAAAAAGCTTCAGTCCATGTGGTATTAAATACAAACTGTTAAATAAATATATTCCTGCAGTTATTATACATACACCAGATAAAATACCAGCAATATCAATTACAAGAACTTCTGACAATATTTTTAAACGTATCTTTTTCATAGATATGCCAATAGCCTTATATAATGCAAATTCCCCATGGCGGTGCTGGTAAAGCCCTGCAAATGCTGCGTTTATTGTAACTGCCATAATAACAGAAAGCAGGATTATAATAAAGAAATATATATAATTAAAACTGCCTAATTGTTCATTTATCCGGTTCTTATAATAATCATATCCTCTTGCAGAAACTTTATATTCTGTTTCCAGTCCAGCCAGAAGCTCTTTAAAATCCTTATCACTCATGGAATTATTTAAAAGCAGGCAGCTTGCACTGTCTGTACTGCTAATATAATATATCCCATACCCGTCCTCATCTGTAACTGCATCTAAAGTATATTCCTGGTCGGTATATTCGTCACCTTCTTCTACAAGGCGGTCTCCTGGTTCCATGCCCCTGTTATCTGCCTGTAAACTGCTCATTATTACGCTTCCATTGCCAATATCCTTGTTTTTATTCTTAGTTTGTATCTTAATTCCAGTAAATCTGCAATATGTTTCAAAATCCTCTTTACTATGGAATGAATACTGTGTATATACATTTTTAAAATCCATAACAGCCGTAGTGCAGATTTCGTTACGTAACCCCTGGTGCAAAAGAGTAATCCTTTTGTCATTTTCTAACATTTCCACTGCTTTTGCAAAATCTTCATTATTTTTATCAGATGCCAGGGAACTTACAAAAGCTGTGTTTTTGTCCCTTTCCAGTGAAATCTTAAACATGCTTTCTACATTTGATATATACAGGCCTGCCATATAAATTGCAAATGTAAGTACAAACATAAATATAAGCAGTACCTGCCTTTTTATATTTTCTTTCATAAAATATACTGCAGAAAAAGGATTCAATTCCCAACACCTCCTTCCACAGGCTTAGCCATTCCGTCCCACATTTCAATAATCCCGTCAGCATCTTTAAGTATCGACATATCATGTGTAATTACAAGCACCAGGTGCTTTTTTGAATATTCTTTAAGAACCCTCATAACCGCAAAAGCATTTTCATGGTCAAGTGCCGCTGTAGGTTCATCTGCAAAAAGAACTGCCGGGTTATTTATCATTGCCCTTCCTATTGCAACACGCTGCCTCTGCCCGCCTGAAAGTTTGCCTGGCCTTTTTTTAAGTTCCCTTTCACTTAAACCCAGCTCTTTTAAAATACGTACAGCCTTTTCTTTTACCTGTATACTATTTTTATCCGCTGCTACAACAACATTATCAACAGCCGGCATATATGGGATTAAAAAATGCCTCTGGAATACAAATCCAAATTCTTTCCTTCTTAAATTTTCCCGTTCAGAATTTTTTATATTAATTATATCTTTTCCATTATATAATATCCTGCCATCAGTTGGTTTCTTCAATGTAGAAAGACAATACATCAATGTAGACTTCCCGCTTCCTGAAGGGCCAATAAACCCAATTAACCCTGTGTCTGGAAGGTTTAAGTCAAACCCTCCCAGGGCATACATTTTATTTTCCTTTTCAATATCATAAATCATTGTAATATTTTTTACGTTAAACATAGCCAAAACCCCTTTCCTACATATCATCATCTATTGCATCTATTGTTTTTATTTTATATATTTCCATCCTTACAGGTATTTGCAGAATGCCAAATAATGCAGTATATGCACATAATATTTCTATAAGTGTGTCCGATATAAAATATGTACACCTTAGCCCAAGTTCTTTAATTAATAATATATCAGATACTTTCATTAAAATTATAGTTATTACTGCCGCTGCTAAAAAAGCTGTTATAAAAGTAAATAAAAGCTCCCTTAAAATTGAAAAATAAATTGCCTTTCTGCTATACCCAATAGAAGCATATAAACACCACTCGCTGCGCCTGTCCCTCATATACGATATGCTTACAATAATTACAAGCAGGGTAATTATTATAAGGATTCCATTAAAAATAACCCTGGTGGAACTTGAAATAACTGAGATTATATTATTCTCTAAATCATTTTCCCCTTTCTCCAAATCCATAAATGTTGAATTTTCTAATAAAACATCCTGTTCTTTTATAGCGCTTTCCAGATTTTTTACAGTCCCGTCCGTTGCAACGCAGACCATTGGATTTGAAAATGTACTGCTTCCGCCAGACAAACCACAGCCAAAGTAATAATCACAGTCAATAATGCCAACAATTTTTACATCCTTATTCTGGCTTAAACCATCTCCCAGTTTATAACCATAATTTTTCATTAACTTCCTGTCCATTACAGCTTCTTTTGCTTTAGCAGGCATACGCCCTTCCACAAGCTTTGCATCCATATGCTTTAAAAGGACCTCCATATGCTCCCTGTCCGTCATTGGGATTTCAACATAATAATTTCCAACAACAGAAGCAACATAAGTATATTCAACCTGTGCAATAAAGACATCCTCTACACCTTTACATTGTTTTATGGAATTTTTTATTTCACCATATTTTTTATTTACAGCCTCCCTGTAAATATCTTCTGAATCTGCCTGCGGGCTGCTTTTATCCAGTTCCAGGTCATCCCCGCCAAATACTATATACTGGATATACTTGCCATTTTCTACTAATACTGCCTTAAATGTTTCAGATGTTGTTGAAAGCAGAAACATTGAAGTATATGTAATAATAAAAAACATGGCAAGGCTTATTATCAAAACAGATACCCGTCTTTTATTATTTTTAATATAATAAAAAGCTGAAATTTTCTGTGACATACTATACCTCTCTTCCATAATTTTATTTACTTCCCTGCAAGGCCCTGCATCTATATTAGAACATTTTTCCCCTAATTAAAAAAGTAACCATAGTCACAATGGCATATGACTATGGTAATATTCTTAATATATCATTCTTTCATGGCAACAATTAATTTGGAACGGTCATGTATGCCGGTTTTATCATATATAGAAGATATATAATTTTTAACTGTCCCTTCTGAAATATACAATTCACTTGCAATCTGTCGGTTATTTAAACCTTTAGAAAGAAGCCTGCATATTTCTTTTTCCCTGTCAGTCATATCTGACAGCAGTTTCTCGTTTGCTTCTGATACATCCTTATTCTTCTGTAAAAGCGCCGCCATACGCTCCATAACTCCAGGCCCTGCTACATTCAGCCCTCCCATAATTCCATATATTGCCCCGAGTACCGTATCCTTTCCGCTTCCTTTAAGTAAATACCCGTCTGCCCCGCCAGCTATTGCATTTGTAATATTTTTATTATCATAAAATGTAGTAAGAACCAGTATTTTTACCAGAGGAAATTCCTGTTTCATCCTGCGGATTAATTCAATCCCTCCCATGCCCTGCATATTTAAATCCACCATTGCAAGCTGGCATGTCCTTTCCCAGAGTATGGATAAAGCTTCCCTGCCATCATGTGCCATCCCAATTACATTAATCTGGTTCATTGTTAAAATAATTTCAAGGCTCTCAAGCAGCAGCGGCTCATCATCTACAAGTAAAACTTCCAGCATAATTAACTAATCCCCTTTTCTTTCTTCCAGATATACAACAGGTATCATAATTTCTGAATAAAAACCATTATCATTTCTAAACACGGTCCTGCCTCCCGCCTTCTGGGCATATTTTATAATTTTCTTAATCCCAAAACCATTTTCTATTTTCTGTGGGGCATTTACACTATTAAAACTGCTATTCCCATTATCCTTTACAGAAATCTTAATATGTGTACTGTCTGCCTGCAGCCATATAGTAAATATGTCTGCATTTCCATGTTTAACCCCGTTGGTAAGAAGTTCCCTTAATGCTCCTGTAAGAAACTCTGTATGTTCATGTGGGATTTGTATATCCTGCCCCGGCTTTGAAACCAGTTCCATATCAAAATATACTTTAATATCTGTATCCATTTTAAAATTATCTATAATAGCTTCCAGTTCCATTTTAAAATCACCAATAGAAATATTCTCCGTTTCTTCATCCAGAACCCTTACAGCATGTCTTATGGATTCAAGCCCCGTCTTTATACGTTCATTCGCCACCCTGGTTTTCTCCGCTGCCCTTAAAGGGTCAGACTCCCAGAGCATCCCTGCAGCTTCAAGTGCCATGCTTGCAGCCGTAATTGTATGCCCTACACTATTGTGTATATTACGGCTTATATTCTCCCGCTCTTCTAACCTTGCATTTCTCTCAATAATATTATTCTGCATTACAAGCACATGGTTAAGCTTCTTCTCAGCAAGCCCGCTTATTGCAAGCTGTTTTATAGAAATTTCAGCTTTATTTTTATAATCTGCATACTTTCCTGTAATTTCCTTTATATACCATATTAAAAATGATATTATAAAAAGCACTGCTGCCTTGATAACCGTTAATGGCAAAACATCCATTAAACTGCCTGCATTAGAAACTATTGTAAAAACCAGATATGCAGCAGATGGTATTACAAAACCTGTCCGTTTATATCCTGGCTGCCCAAATAAAAGAAATAATAAAAAACCTTTTGATAAAATGCAAAGAAACAAAACAAGAACCGTCTTAACAATAGTTATTAAAACACTTCTTTCCTCTGAAAGATTCTCTATTGTAAAAACAACAAGCAGAAGCCCGGCAGCAAATAACATATAATAAGGCATATCCGTATAAAACAAGCCATAAAATGTTAATATTATTGTTAAAAACTGCGTCCTGAAAAAATCCCCCATATAAATCCCCAGCTTCCAAATTCAAATTATTTAAATATTTTAACACATATATCCACAATGTGAACTACCCATTGTCTAAAGCCAATGGGTTTCCTGCTTCTATGACCCCGCAACCAAACTTGTTTGGTTTACCTACTATCTCCACAGGCGTTAATTCGGGCTGCACCATCCCTATTTGTATTTTATTATCTTATGCTGTTTGCCGTAATCCTTCTGCTAAAATATTCCTTGCAGCATTGATATCCCTGTCATGTTTTGCACCACAGACAGGACAGGTCCATTCCCTTACTGATAAATCTTTTGTTGCTATGTTTTTATATCCACAAGCTGAACACAACTGGCTGCTGGCATAGAATGTATCTATTTTGATATACTGCCTTCCATTCCACGCCGCCTTATATTCCAATTGTCTTGTCAGCTCATACCATGACACATCTGATATGGACTTCGCCAGATGATGGTTCTTTACCATATTTTTTATCTGTAAGTTTTCTGAAACTATCACTTGGTTTTCGCTGATAATTTGATAAGAAATCTTATGCAGGTTATTTTTTCTGGTATTTGTAATCTTTTCATGGCATAATGCTATCTTTCTTCTCTGTTTATAATAATTATTACTTCCTTTTTCTTTATGGGACAGCTGTCTTTGCAGCTTTGCAAGCTTCTTCCCATGTTTCCTTATAATCCCTGGTTTTTCGTGCTTTTTTCCATCTGACGTAATGCACAAATCTTTTATACCTAAATCCAGGCCTATGTTCCTGCCTGTCTGCGGCAGTTCTTCATGTCCTGTTTCCACTAGCACTGATACATAATATTTTCCACTTGGTACCAGGGAAACTGTGGCTGATTTTATTTTTCCTGTAAATTCCCTGTGCAGTTTTGCTTTTACTGTCTTTAATTTTGGAAGTTTTATTTTTCCATGCCCAAAATCTGCCTTTATATTTCCATTTGTGAAATTTGTAGTATAAGACTTATGGCTGTTATGCCTGCTTTTAAACTTTGGATATCCTGCATGTTCTTTAAAAAATTTCTGGTATGCTGCATCCATATTGTAAATGGCATTTGTCAGGGCAAATTTGTCTGCTTCTTTCAGCCATCCATACTTTTTCTTTAATTCCCTGTTACAGTAATTATTACAGTCTGTTTTAGTAACGGATTCTTTATTATTTTCATATTTTTCTTTTCTGTATGCAAGTGTCTGGTTATAAACAAAACGGCAACAGCCAAATGTTTTTGCTATCTGTACTTTCTGCTCATTATCAGGATATATTCTATATTTATATGCTTTTAACATTTGCTGTCACCGCCTTTCTATATATTTTCATAAATAAAGTATACCACAATTTTTTATTTTTGTCTGCCTTAACCCACCGTCTAAAGCCAGTGGGATTGCGGCAGCCTTATTTCAAAGCCCTTTATTTTATTACACCTGTTTAATTGTACCAGTTAATTTTTTCCAGAAGCTTTTATTTTCAAATACTCTTGATAATATAAAGAAGATAAAATATCCTGATATTCCGCCAAGGGTATTAAGCATAAAGTCATCAATATCCGATGACCTTCCAATAAAATACTGTACAAATTCTATTAAAAACGAAAAAAGAGCCATATATATTGTAGTTGTGTACAGTTTACGGGCTTTTTTAAAAGCAACAGGAAAAATAAAACCTAAAGGCATAAACATTACAATATTGGCAAATGTCTGGGAAATCTTTTAAAATAAATCCAAGTAAAAAATATCCAAGTATTTCCTCAATTATAACCATAAAAACCTCCATACAATAGAAAATATTAATAAAATAAATTGTTACTGCAATTATTATACCAGGATAATTTACTGGATATATCCGTTTTATATATAAAATTCCTTACAAATTCCTTGCACTTTTCCACCAGAATGCTATATCAGGTACAGAAAAAGGAAAGCCATTGAAACTGGCAATAAATATAACATATTTCCTGTTATATTATAATTATTAATTTATACTTTAAATACGTTCTAATTTAGCAGAATTATGTTTCATCCATATAAATGCCATTATACATATTATTACAGATAATAATGAACCTGCTGGTGCAGCAATCCCCATTGGAAATAATGAATCTGTATAATATTTTGAAGCAATATATGCCAGCGGTATACGGGCAAGTATAATTGAAGCAAAGTTATGTATAAATGAAACCAGCGACAGTCCATATGCACAGAAATATCCACTAAAACAGAAGTGTACGCCTGCAAAAATACAATCCCATACATAACTTTTCATGTACTGTCCCCCAAGTGTAATTACCTTTTCATTATCTGTAAAAAGCCCTGTAGCATTTTCCGCTATAAACTGCATAATTATTGTAACAGTTATGCCAAATAATACAGCAATAACTGTAGCATATTTTAATGTCCGGCCTGCCCTGCCGTGTTTCTTTGCCCCAATATTCTGGGCGCAAAGTGCAGATACAGCCGAAAGCATAGAAGACGGCACAAGAAAAAGAATCCCTATAAGTTTTTCTACAATTCCAACTGCTGCTGCATCATCCAGCCCCCTGCGGTTTGCAAAAATTGTTATTATAATAAACGCAACCTGTATAAAGCCATCTTGTATGGCAACAGGAAAACCAACCTTTAAAATATTTCCGAGCACAATTTTATCTGGCCGGAAATCTGCCCTGCATATGCCAGGTATCATTTTACGTACAATAATAACAGCACATGAAACAAGCACGCTGGTTGTCTGTGACAATGTTGTTCCAAGTGCTGCCCCTGCCGCCCCTAATCCCAGAATACCAATAAACAGGTAGTCAAGCACAATATTAAAAATACATGCAGCTGCAATAAAATACATAGGGCTCTTTGAATCCCCCATGCCACGGAAAACTGAACTAATAATATTATATGCTGTTATAAATGGTATACCCATAAAACATATCCTAAGATAAGCCACAGCTTCTTCCACAGCTTCTTCCGGCATTGACATAATATGTACTATCCATTCTGCAGCAGCAAGTAAAATTACCATACAAACAATAGAAAGAAACATAAAAAGTGTTGCCGTATTCCCAACAGCCTTGTTTATTCTGCCAGTTTCCCCTGCACCTGCTGCACGCCCGATTATAACAGTAGAACCCATTGCCAGCCCGGTAATCATAACTGTAAGCATGTGCATAACCTGGCTTCCAGCTGATATTGCCGTTGTGCTTTCCACCCCGTTAAACTGTCCAATAATAAACAAATCTGCCATTCCGTATAATGTCTGTAAAAAATAAGAAAATAAGTATGGAACTGAAAAGTATAAAATTGATTTAAAAACACTTCCTGTTGTAAAGTTTCTTTCCATGTTTTATATTTCTCCTATTCTTTGCATCTTTTTAATAAATCCAAATAATTTTGTATCTATGCCTTTCCCCTTGAAACGTACCTTGATTTCACTGCCTTCAGGATATAATTCCTGCACTTTGTCCTGTTCAATACCTGCCCTGCTGCATGAAATGTTCTTAGCCTTTCCTCCTCCTATACTGAATTTAATAGTTTTCGTATTTTTGTATGGAAGAACTTTTGCAATTTCAAATTACTGGTTATCTATTTCCCCATTATTATTGTTTCCAGTGATTGTGCGTTTCACCCTTGGTTCCATAGCTTCAAGATATTCTAAAAATACCATATCTTTTCTAGTATTTGGCATATTAACCTTAGTTATTCTGTCCTTTTTAAGACCTTTATGGTTATCTACAAACCACCTGTAACCTTCAGGACCAGCCTCCGTTTTTGGATATGAGAATACCTCACCATTTTCTAACTTTATACTATGGAATCCAGTCATCATATCATAATTCTCCACAATTTTTCCATCAAGCATACCCCTTACTTCTGAATAATTATATCCATTATATTCTGGGGTTTCCTTCACAACCATTCCATCTTTTATTATATAAGATTTAATGTAAACTTTATCTGCTTTACATGCAATAGAACCTAACCCTAATGGTTTGGCTGTACCTATTTTATAACCATGTTCTTTTTCTTCAATACTACTTTCATCACCAGCATTAATTAAGTAAATTAATTTATTTAGAGTATTTCTTGAAATTCCATCAAAAAACAATTTTCCATGAAAAGTAATTCCTTTTTTTAATGGCCTGATTGTTATATTACGTTTCCCACGTTCTGCACCAGGATTATACGTATCATCTATATACTGGTGCCAGTAAAATTTTCTTCCTGAAAGTTTTCCCTGTTCAATATGCAGCTTCCCATCAGCATCTATATAATAATCATATGTCCAGAAATACGCATTTTCTTCTGGCCTTGACAGATAAAATTCCATATTATTAAGTTTTGGTGAAGACATTTCTGGCAAAGTAACAGGTTTCTCTATATAATAATCCTTATTTTCCTTTTTATCTTCAGCTACAAGGTCTGAAAACCTTATTTTTGATGATTTTCCATCACCTTCTGTCATAGTGCCAAACAATTCACATGCCTCACAATAACCACTTTCTTTCGTACATGGGGCAAACTCTTTTGCCAGTTTTTTTAATGTATTATCATATATTTCCCGGGTTTTACATGCAGGTGCTATAAAAACTTTCTTTTTGCCTTTATCAGTAATTATGGAATAATATACTGGAAAATATTCATTACCTTTTCCTTCTTTGAACTCCTTTAATTTTTCCCTGTATTCTTTATAATGGCTGGCATTTTCCAATTCATTCGCTGCATATACCTCCAGCAAATCATCCAGCAGTGAAATTTTTATTTCTTTCCATTCTGCTTTAACATCTTTCACAAAAATATGGCAGCAGTGTTTTTCAGACCTTCCTCCAGGGCTTTTTTCCCCTTTAATTATATAACCCTCTGTTCCTTTTATATCTTTGCTATATTTCTTAACTTCAGATGCAAGTGGTTTTACACCCTTGCCTTTCCTTTCCTTTAATTTAAACTTTACCCTTTCACCTTCTGCAAAATCTTTCTGGATATAACATTTTCTTTTTTTATGTTCTTTATCGTCTTTCCATTTTCCGGGGTCTGTAACAGTATTATCTGCCCCATATGTTCTCCATAATACATCTGTTGCCTTATATAAATCATATATTACATTTCCTTCTTTGTCTTTATCTTTTCTTTTGTATAACAGCCCCGCTTTATAAGACTCCATTGTGCGTTTTGAAAGCTGCAAGTCACTGTCAAGAGCAGACATACAGGAATTTGTCAGGATTTCAAAATTACTCCTGAACATTCCTCTTATTTCACTTCCAGGAATAACTGGTTTATAATAGTTATTTTCTCCATGTGTTTTTCCCTCAAGATTATTATAAGAAAAAAAGTCATATGTTTTATGGACTTCTTTTTTATCTTTTGTTTTATCATCTTCCGGGTTTTTACTAAAAACCAGATAATTGCTTGTATTAGGGATAAAAACAGGTGTCTTTGTCAATACTGAATATTCAATAACCCCGCTTAACATTTTTTCACCTTTATCAATATTCTCGGATTTCGTACTCCCTATAGGAATAAAATTATATGGATTAATAAAATTCATTCTTGTCCCTCCATTATCAATCTGTAATCATCAAACTTTGCCATTCCGGTTTCACCATAATCAATATGGTTTAATACTGTAATACTTCCATAAGTTTTATATTTATTATCTAATAAAACATTTTCCTTGTATACTTTTTCCTCATTACATGCAAAATCTGCCACATATTCAATAACCCCGTCATTACAGCCATCAAACTTCCTTTTTCCTCTGGTGGCAACTGCACGGTATTCTTTATTTTTGTCAAACAGATGCACTTCCAATAATTCTTTTCCATCCAGAAGGTTCTTTATTTCATTTAAATCTGCATATTTTTCAAATAAAACCTGTGTCCTTGTATATGCCAGAAGCTGGCCTCTGTATGGTGCTTTTTCTTCTATATGTAAGTCACTGTATTTCATGGCATTGCCTCCTTTAAACGGGCAAGTTCTTTAAAACATTGGTTTTTCATTCCACTTTCTTCTAAACCACCGCTAAAACTTGCTTTCCCATTGCTTTCAAATATACCTCTCCCTACTGCGGTCTGTCCTCCAATTGCCAGATACCCCTCTTCCAATTCATCTATAACCAGCATTAACAGCCCAATAAGTGGTTTAAAACCAGAAGTATCCATGTCATCTTTGTCCCCTGTCTTTTGTACCAGCATTTCCAGTTCAGTTGTCCCACCAAAATAAGAAGTTTCAGAATATAGTGCACCATCTACAGTGGAAGCATCAAAACGGTTTACCCTGTTCCTTGTAACTGGCACTTCTTTAGCACCTTCTATAATACTTTCCTTAAATACTACCATAGACTGGCTCATATCTTCTTTTTTATTTGTTTTTCCAGCATCTGTACCAAACCATGTTTCTATCTTCTGGTTTATTACAGGAATTTCCAGTTGTTCCATAATACGCCTTGCTTTGCTGCGTATTGCACCATTCCAGCTGCTGCCAGGTATTACAGGTATTTTTTCACCTGATGCCGTATCTTTAATAGTAATATGTTCATAATCTGACTGCTGTGGCTTCGCAGAATATTTTCTTATACTGATTCCGCCTGTAAGCCGTAATGGTACCTTAATTGAAATATATTTTGATTTGCCATTTAATTCTTTTTTCCAGCCTGTCCATTTATCCGCAGAACTATATTCATTTCCAGGATTTCCACAATACTTAATCCACTCATTACACTCTCCTGCAGAAAAGCTTGTACGGTAAACTTCTTTTATTTTAATCCAGCCACACCCACGGTTTTTTTTGCTGCCAAAGCGGATTTCCCCGGCATCAAGGGCACTAAGAAGAATACTTGCTTCTTCAAATATATTCTTATCAATAGCGGACATATTCCCATTAGATATTATATATCTTTCACCAGATATAACATCCTTTTCCCTCACAATCTGTTCTATTCTTAAAATACCTGTAGCACCTGTTTCCACAATTTCATAATCAAACTTATTTTTTACAATTTTACCACTATTTAACTTAACACCATCACGTTCTGTAATATTAGTATCTTTTAAATAAATATCTGAAATAAAAACTGTACTCATTCTTCCATCATCTTTGCCACTTCCCATATTTACTGAATAACCAAAAATACCTGGTTTGTCCTTTTTCTTATCCAGATAATTACGGAATGCCCCTGCAACAGATGTACCTGGTATAAAAGCCTCACCATTTCCATTACGCAGTACATCTGAATCTGTATTTTCTTCAAAACCATTAGATAAAGCCAGAGGAGATGCCAGTTCTATTTTTGCAGTTATATAATATCTTTTCAAAATCTTATTTGGTTCATCTTTGTTTGGTTCATTCATGGCGTTCCTCCTCTTTTTTTCTCATTAAATATTTTAACTGTATTAATAGTTCTTTTAAGTATTCCATATCCCACTTATCTTCTTTTCCTTCATACACAAATCCCTGTATCTGGTAAAGTTCCTGGAACTCTTCCAGCATCTTAATCACAATTCTTTCATTCTTAGAACCTTCTGGCTGTATATGATTTAAAATCTTTACTGAATTCTTTAATTTCTTGTCTTTATTACCACTTGATTTTGAAAACCTTTCTTTACAGATTAAACGTATTTTTTCTATATAGCTTTTATTCTCTTTATATGCTTCTTTACATATAAGAAGCATATTGCTAACGGTTGGTTTTAATGATTCATTGGTTCTTTCTAAATCAAAGAGCAGATGTACATTCACAGATGCTTTATATCTTAAAAAGCCCCTAAACAGCCTGTCTGCAATTTCCTGAAGGAAAGTTTCTTTTGAAATATCTGCCAGAATATTCTTTTTAATATCTTCTTTATTTTCATCTGTATTACTATCAAGGACATCATAAATTTTACCCTGGTATTTTCCATTATCCGTAATCTCTGCAATCTCTGCCTCTCCAAATCCTTCCATGCAACGTTCACCAATCCAGAACTGTCCTGTTGCCATTTTTATTTTTTCTTTTAATTCCACACAAATTACAGTACCCTTATCAAATCCATAAATTGTAGGTTTCCTTTGGCCCCATGTTACATTAAACCCGCCTATTGCCGTAATATTCACATATTTTACCACACTATAACCTGGAACTGCCTGTCCTGCTTTACCACTTTCAAAAATACTGGCAAAAATCTCTTTTACAAGGTCATTAACATCTGTTGAATACGCTGCCTTGCTGCTATATATAATTGCCGGGGATTTTAACAATACATAAAATTTCTGTATTTCTTTTTCCTGTTGTTCTGTTTGCTTGTCCATTCCTGTTACATAAATATTGCACCTGCCATATTCACCATTTCTTCCATATCCAAGCGGAACTACCGGGTTATTTTTTATATAGTCATATATTTCTTTTATAATTCCGGAAGAAGCTTTAATAAATCCCCTGAATAACTGTCCTTCCCGTATAGATGAAACCTGGTAAAACTGGCTTTCCCCACCTGTAAGCTCTGCCACTCTTCCAAAAGACTTGTCTTTTGGCCTGCTATGGTGGTATCTCATCTCCATTTCAACAGAATGGCATTCCATATTTCCTTCTTTATTAATATATACATACTTATGTTTCATCTGGTTTAGCTGCAGGCCATAATCGCATTCTAAATCCTGTCCACCAGAATCTTTTTTAACAGGTTCATTGCCAATATATATCTTATTACGGTAGTCTTTTTTATTATTTTTAATTTCAAAAACTGAGGCAGGGACTTCACATAAACGCTTGTTATTTACAGCAAGATAAGCATTGGAAAAATATATATCTTCTTGTAACCATCCAAGAAATTCTTCTTCCCTGCCATTATCTTTTAGCATCTGTTCAATAAGGCCAAGTATTTTAGACCCTTCAATATAATCTAATGAATTTCCCTCCTGGCCATTTACAGACTTACATATTACAGGTTCTTTAAGATAAATTTCATATTGTAATTCTGTACTTTCCTGCTTATAGTCCACACATTTCTTAATATTATCTTTATATGCCTGGTTTTGTCCTTGTATAAAAGAAGCCTGGATTTCCCCATATCCTCTTGTCCTGGCAATTCCTATATGCCTGAATACTGCCAGGCATTTTTCTAACTCTTTCTGTAACTTTTCATAATCCCCATATATTTCTACATCTGCTTCAAATACACTCCCTTTATTGGCAGCCCGCATGGTACGCAGCGTCTTTTCATCTGCCACACCTGTTTCATAATCTATAGAAGTTTGTGTACGTATATATGAATAACTGTTTAAAATATTTTGTGGATGGCACAACGGGGTTTCTGGCAGCTTTCTTATACTTTCAATATAACTTTCCCTGTCTTTAATATAAGCATTGTGTATAATAATTTTCCCTCTCTGGTTTCCTTTTTCACCAAACATTTCCCCTATATGGATATCTTCTTCCCAGTCCTTTAATTCCTGTGCGCACTCCCTTAAACATCCTTTAAGGCGTTTTGCAGGAATATAAGGGAAACCGTAAGAATCATAACAAATATCGGTATCAATGGCACTATTATATATTCCTCCATCTGATACGCACATATCGCTAAGAAGTTTTATTCTTATTTTATCAATTTTCATTTTCTGCCACCTCTTTATCTTCTATATATACATCCATGCAGTAATCCATAATTTCAAGGGCATCATACCATGCAGCAGTTTTTACACCTTCATAATCCACATACATATTGTCTTTACATGGCAGTTTCCCAGGCATCTTCCATTTTCTTGAATCCAGAAAACTCCCAAGAAGGTTAATCTGGTTACTTCCCATATGGTATGTATTGCGTATGTCCTTTGCAAAGGAATGTGGTATATTATCTTCACTGGCAAAATACCTTATATTATCCATCAGTGTACCAATATTATTAATCTTTGCACCATTAATTCTATTTAACTCATCTTTTTCAAATGGCATTGGAATATAATATGGACGCTGCATAAGCCTTTCACCAGCTGGTGTAATAAATTCTTTTTTGCGCACCTGCTCTAAATCCCTGCATTGTATATTTTTACAAATCTGGAAATCAACAAAATTACCTGTCTTTTCAAAACAGCCTTTGCCATTTTTATTATATTCTTCTTTACTGGCTGGTTTATAATCCATATAATATGCTTTATTACTATCCTTTTTGGCAGCCTCTTTTGCTGAATCACAACAGCTTTCTGCAACTTCATATGCAATTCCAAAAGGGAAATGGCTGTTTATATATGCAATTCCTGCACATACACTAAATCCATATTCCTGTATATTTTCCCCGTTATTTCCTTTATCCATTGTAAGTTTAGATATTTCCTCACAAAAATACCGTACTGTGTCAAGTGCAATATATGCGTTGCATACATAAGTTATATCATCACCTGCCACAATTATTTTTCTTACAAATTTTTTAACAAGGCTGTTTCCATATTCATTATTTACAGTATTTGTTTTTTCAAATTTATCTTTCATATTATTAAAAGTATCCAGATAAGAATATTTAATATTATGGGATATTTTTCTCATTTTATTTACAGCATCTGTATATTTATCAATCCCCTCAACCAGCTTCTTTATACGCAGGCTCATATTATTACCATCTATATGCACAACAGCAATACGGCTGTCTGCCCCGCGCCTGGCATAACTATCCAGAATTTTATCAATCTTTTCTTCCTTAATTTCCTTATTTTTCTTTTCTATTTTTAAATAAGTTTCTTTACTAATATTTCCCCTGTATGTATCTGTCTTATATTTTTCTTTTTCCATATTAATAACAGGAAGCCCTGTTTTAAGTTCTGTTTCCATAACAGGCAGGGCACCCAGTGGCCTGGAATCTGTCATATTAGACTTTACCTTATTCATTTCTTTAAAAATATTATCATAGTCTTTTTTATAATCATCGGTAACATCCACACATGCTACTGCCAGCTGCAGGGAATAGGTATGTTCTATAATATATCTGGACATATATTTATTTATTTCCTTACATAATTCCTTATCCCTGAATATAACATAGGCATTCCCTCCTCCTATATACAAAACCTCCACATCATGTTTTTCCTTATTATACGTAAATACTTCTTTCTCATTATCCCATGCTAATACTGCATCTTTTACACCAGATTTTTCACATGCCTTCCCTAAAGCATCTGTCATAATATTCTCAACTAACTGTGACGCCCCCATAGCATCCTTTAACTTTGAAGTACTGTAAATGTATTTTTGTATTCCACGTACATCGTACATAGCCATTACACTGCCATTTGTTTTTTCTTCAGAACCCATATACTTCCCCTTTCTTATGTTATTTTTATCTTTCCAAATCCAAAACGTGTATTTTTACCAATATGCAGTATTTCAGCTGCATATAATAATTCCCGGGCTTCCTTGCAGCAGTTTTCTAATAAAATTTCTCCCTGTACCCCTTTTAATTTCATCTTTGTATCTTGCGTAGACGAATATCTTTGTATAATTTTCTCCTGTAAACTCTGTCCTGCCACCACTGGAAATTTTTCTTCATCCCATATGACCTTTTCTATTTCATTCCCCTCATACATATTATACATATGTAATTTCTGCAATATAGATAAAACAACAGAATGCCCGTCGAAGGAATGTATAAACCCGCCCTGGTATTTTACTGCACATGGCGACTGGAGCAAAATTTTTACCTTTGTGCAAAGTTTACTATTCTGGTTAACCATTTCATTTACATAATCTCCCAGTAATTCTACAAACACATTAGACATCTGGATATTATTATTTATCAATACTGGTACTTGCTTTCTATTATTTATTGCTTTAATACAGAATCTGGTTTTGTCTTTTCCTAACCCGGCACAGCCAAGGGAAGTAAGGGCATATACAACTGGCATAATATAGCAGATTGCATCCCCAAAAAAAGTAAATGTAACAGTTATTATATCTCCCTTATTGCAGCTTGTCCTGTGGTCTAAACAGTCAATTACATACCCCATGCTTTCAGAACTTGCCATATAAGGCGGTTTTATTTTACATGGTGCATACATAATATTCTGTACAACACACTTTTCATAGAAAGAACATTTTCCACACTCCCTGTCCCCAATACAATTCTGGAGCAGAAGCATCTGCCCCATCCCCCCTCTTATAGCAGATACCTTATAATAAGGCAGTACACCATTTTCAAGCATCTCTAACTTAAATAATAATTTAGTGAAACGGATTTGAAACATTTAACACCAGCTCTTTCATCATTTTATCTGAAAATCCTCATCTGCTACTGACAAAGACCTATATATTTCTATATATTCCTGGACTGCCTTCTTTACGATTTTTAAAGGTAAACGTATTACCTTATCAGAAGCATGGTTAATATTATTCCTTTCATTTTTCAAAGCTTCATGTAATATTAACAGTCTTTCCAATTCAGTCTTATTTAATTTTTCTAGCAGTTCTGCTTTTACTATTATTTCTGTATCATTTTTATTACTTATAATATATTCTTCGTTTTTTAAACCAGCAAGGGTTTTAAATGGTGTACCTTCGATAATATGTAAAAAATATTCCTTGCTATTTGAACATAAGCCCGCATAAATACCTGGGTCAAGAAACAATTTATTAATCCACTTATCATCCCCATATCTACTTGATATTTCTTGGAATTTGCAATAAGAATCTGTTATTTCTTCATTATTATCATACTTATCTAGCAGCTGTTTTTTCTGTTTTAATATATATTCTTCATCAATGTTGTTTAATTCAAGCCGTTTTTGCACATCTGGAGGCATTATAGCATTACAACTTTTTAAATATATATTTATAAAACGTTTAAATAATTTAAATTTCAGCTTGTCACAATCTTCATTACCAGAAAAACCTGCAATTTTTAAATCATGCGTCTTTAATTTATCTATTAATATATAGATACCATTAGTATTGTTATTCTTACCAGTAAAAATATTTAAAGCTTTTTTTGCTTCTTCATCTGTATCTTTTAGTTTATACATTTTTAAAAAATAAGTTTTGCATATTTTATCCAGTATTTTATGGCAGAAATTTAGCCTTATTACCTTTATCAATCCATAAAATAGCATATTTTCCTGGCGTTTTTCCCAGCTTGGAGGATTTAATACACTTGCTAATTCTTTGGATGTAACATCACATCTCCTGTTGCCGTCTTTCTTCCAGATATCTATATGTATAAATTTTTCTAGCAAAACAGCAGGCATTTTATCCTCTATAATAGTAAGCGCCTGCTGGATTAAGCCCTTTCTCTGGCACCAGTCTATTAAATCAATATAATCAACTTCTGTATCCTCAAGGAGTTTTCCATAATCCCTCCGTATACTGTCTTCCATAATCTGGAAAATATTTGAAACATAACTTTCCGGCTTCACACTGTGCTCCTGATTCACTATTCCAGATAAAGCACTTATGCCATCCCTTAACCCCTGGATATTACATAAAGAAATTGCATCATCAATTTCTTTCATCTTATCTGTAAGCTGCCTTACCTTTGAATCCTCTTTTTCCTCCATATCTTCACAATACTTTACAAGCATATCAGCTTTTCCATAACGGATAAAAGCATTCATTCCAGAAACCAAATCATTAATCCTGTATCTTTTTGTTTCATCTACAATTTCACTTGGCTGTGGTTTTCCAGGAATAAAATCTGTTGCAATAATTTTCCTGATTTGTATATGGCTTGTATCCTGGTTATTTAATATAGATAATATAGAATTACGTACATATCCTGAAGTCCTGTTTCCACCCTGCATATCAACATACAAATTAACAGGTTGTCCTTCCCCTGCATAGATTTCATTAATAATCCCTGCAATATTATCAAAATTCTCCTCTGTTTTTTCTGGAACAAACCTTATAGATATTTTTTCTGGCTTGCCAGGGTATGGTTTCATTTTATAAACGCTTTCTATATGCTGGTATAAAATATATTTAGCAAAATCCAGTTCTTTTCCAGCCCTCTGCTTTTTCAAATTCTGTATCTGGTACTGTAATTTTGCATTTTCTTTCCTAAGCCTGCCAGCCTCTGCTTCCATATGTATTTTTTCTTTTTCATAATACAAGTTATCAATTTTACGTAATAATGATACAAAAAGAAATTCCCGTTCTAATATAGATAATGAACTGTCTTTCTCAATATCTTTACGTAAATTCTGGTATTCATTATTTTTAATTGCAATATTTATACGTTTTGAAAACAATTCTTTTTTCTGGCTGATATATTGCAAATACCCTTCTTCTTCCTGGAAAGCCTGTTCTATATCATTTTCAATCCTGTTTTTTATTTCCTGGATAATATTCTGGAATTTCCCTGCTTGCAACATACATTCTGCAATAACTTTACCAATATCACCAGGACAAATATAACCACCCCCTTCAATATCCATTACAACATCTAATGCTATCTTCTCTATTTTGTCCCTTCTTGCCTGCCCGGATACAGATGAAAAAGCAATTCCAGAAGAAATAACCGTTTCATGGTTTAAATATTCTGTTATACACAGCTTATAAAACTCATATGCAGATATTTTATGGTTATTTTTATTACCAGTTCCATATAAATAATCTTCTTCCCATTCTTTATAAATCTTCTTCCAGAAATTATAATCTGCCAGATTTTCTGCCACAAGCCCATCATCTGCTGAAAATGTTTCAGAAGTGCCAACTACAAGTATTTCATTAATTGGATACTGCGACAGAATATACTTGCTTCCATCTTCAACTGAACTTATCCCGTCACAAAACAAAGGGATTCCGTTTTCTGTTTTATTTGAATAATAATAATTTATTGTATCCATACGGTTTAATTTACTCATAGTTGTCATTAAAATATTTTTTTCCTTTTTTAATTTTTCAGACATTCTTTTGTTCTCCTATATGCAAATTATATAAAACTCTCACATCCAGTAATAACTATATAAATTATCATTCTGTACCTTTTTTACTATTGTAGTTATTGACCTGCTGCTTGAACTGCATATAGCATTTATTGTATCATTTATTAATTTCTGGCTAATTCTTGCGTCATTTAAAACTTCCCCTGAAACTTCCCTGGTAATTTTCTTCTTTACACTGGCAGAAGCCTTATTTGTAATCTTTTCAAGAATTGTATACCCGTAATCCCCTTTTCTTTCTGCAAATTCATAATCTAATGATTTTAATATTATTGCTATATCATCTTTATCTTTGGTAATTTTCTTTTCAATTTCTTGTAAGGCTAAAGACTTTATATATTCTGGAACACTTCCTTCAACTTTCCTGTCTTTTATATAATTATATTTTTTGTTAAAATTATTTTGCCAGTCCACTATAAAATCATTAATATATGTTTTTGCATATTTTGTCTTATATTCTTCTGTCCAGCATTCTTCTTTTTCTTTAATAGAAAGATATTTCTCCATTATTTCCCCACATTTTTCTTCCATAAATTTATCAATTCCAGAACAAATTTCTTTTACATTAGTTTTAATCCCTTTACTATATTGTACTGGTTTAAAACAATCCAGAATAACGTCTAATAACGGAGTATTGGTTACATAACGAAGTTTATTTTTAATTTCTATATTGTTTATATTTTTATTATGCAAAGAAGCAATTTCTTTTATAATATTTGCTAAGCCCACTTCTTTTAAAATATCATTAAATTTATTTTTATATTGTGAAACTGTTGATTCCGCAGATTTTTTTAATCCGTATACTGACCATAAAAAACAAACATAAACTTTGTTAGATAAAGGCAAATCAAGTTCCAAAGCTTTATCCTTTTCTTTAACCTGTTCATCTTCCAATGGCAGTTCACCCCATTTTTTTAAATTTGTAATCTTTATTTTTCTTAAAGTCCTGCATCTTTCTTTCATATAAAAATCAAGAAAATCCATATTTATTCCATCAATAATACTTCTCTGCCTGTGTAATATTATAGGGCTGTCAATATCTTCAATTATATTTTTACATATATCTGTAATTTTATCAGTAAATACTAATTTTATACCAGTACTATTTTTAGATTGTTTTTTCTGGTATAACTGGTTAATAGCTGAGATTATCTCAATAATATTTGCCATTCTTTCTTCTATTACTTCTATACCAGATGGTGATGTACCATCATCTGGTGCAGGAACATCAATAACCCCGCCCTTATTATCCCCCTTTTCTGCCTGCACATCTGACGGTTTAAGTTTCCCCGTACCAGCTACATCACCATAACCTTTTTCTATTTCTTCTTTTGCCAGTTTTTTTCTTCTGGCCCATACCATATTTGCAAAATTCTCAAGATTGCCTTTTTCTACATTATAATTATTTATAACATATGCAACCGTTTCAATATCTTTCATTCCTAATTTTAATTCTCTTCTAGTAGTATCTTCATTTAGATTTAATCCCATAGAATAAGCTGTAATAATTTCATATAAAATCATCCATATCTGTTCTTTATTTGATTTTATTCTGGCCTCATTACCTTCTTTTCCAATAAGCATCTCATTTTCCACAAAAAGTTCCTGTGCTTTTATGTATTTATTTTTAGTATTCTCATTGTCCATTATTGCCGCCTCCTATATTCCATATTTACCATTTAAAGTTCAAGTATCTGGTGGATTGTTTCTAAAGGATTGTCTGTTTTTAAATCTGCTACTTTTCTTACAATCTCATCTAAGTAAAAAAGAGATGTCATATCATATACTTTCGCTTCTGTAACTTTTGATTCCTTGTCAAAAATTGTAGCCCCATAAACAATACAGCCAATATGTGTATCAAATTTTGCACGGTAAGCATAATTCAAAGCCATCATCTCTATAATAGGAACTGCTTTTGTACCATATGATATACAGGCATACAATTCATCCTTGTCTTCTATCTGTTCTATTAAGTGTTCAAAGTTATTTAAATGTTCACTAATGCACTCATTATATTCCATTTCTATTTTCGTGATTTTACATTGGAAGTTTTTCTTTTTTTGCAGGTTTTCAACTTCTTTTTGTAATGTTTTAAAATTTTCTTCTGATGAATTTTTAAAATTACCATGCCTGTCTTTATGTCCTTTGTGGCACAAAACAATAAGTTCTGTTTCATCCCCGTCCTTTACATACCCATTCAAAAGAGGAATAACTGGAAAACAGGTTTCTTCACTATATTGTAGTAAATCATTATCAACTGCTTCATATTTAACACATGATAGTTTTTCCTGTAATGGACTTGTTGTAATAAATTTCTTCATATTATAATTTCCTCCTGATTTAAAATGTTCACTTTATTTTAAATTTTATGTAATAACTTATATAAAAAATATTAAATTAATTGTATCACATTTAATTGAATATATCAAGAATATTTTCCATAAATTTCCTCTTTTAATTGTAACTTATAATTATACAAATAATATATATAATACTGCCACCTGGTTTATATAAACCAGAGGCAGCATTTATTTAATAAAAATACAAAACTGGAATCCTGCATTGGATTAAAACACTATTAAATATAAATAACATCCTGCTAATCTGTAAATCCCCTGAATTTATAAAATTTATACCTGCTATTATCCAGGCTTCTTGCTGTATATGTTGTGTATACACAACGTGAATAATCTGCATTAGCCTCAAAAAAAGCATAATTATTTCCTGAACGTCCAACATACAACATAACATGTCCATTCTTTAATGCAATATCCCCTGGCTTTAATTTTGACATTGATTTTATTATATAATCATAACTATTAAGCATTCTTGATGTTGTCTGGTATTTCAGCCCATAACCTGGCACAGCAGTTGAAAAAGCATAATATGTAAGGCGTGAGCAATCAATACCATGTGCTGTAGTTAAAGCTTTGACAGAAGCACTTCTTGCTGTACTCATTGAAGCTGTTGTTATACCATTCTTAAGCAGGTTATTCCATCTGGTATCATCATAGCTGTTATCTGACATAGAATATGGAATGCCCTGGTATGTTTTACCAGCAACATAATAATTTGTATGTGTCCCGTCTGTAGCAGTTACATAATTTGCTATTCCTTTAGAAGAACGCCATGTAGGAAATTGACAAGGAGATGTCCATGTAATAGTACACATTTGTTTTGCCTTATCCAACGCTGCTACCCTTGCAGCAGATAACCCCTGGTTTGTATAATTTACACCATTATAAGGACTATAATAAATTCCTGATGAAGAATTGCCAGAAGAAGCAGTGCCAGTGTTTGTTGAAATATCAGGCAAAAGATTACCGCTATTTCCTATACGTTTTTCAGATATCCCATATTTAATATAATGGATTGCTAAATCATAGGCCGTTAATCTTTGTAAATCAATATATTTATTACGGTAATATGCACCATTATAATATGGGCTGCTGTTTCTAAGTTCTTTGTATCCATCATTAATAAAATGGTTAATTGCCCCTAAAAAATTAGTCCTTCCAAATGCGTTAGCAATATCTGCATTGTTTGCCAGATAAAAAGAAGCATCTATAACCGGGCTTCCTGCCCTGCCTTCTGATATACCATATGTAACGAAATGCTGCCATAATGAATTTTCGTTGTATCCAAAAGCTTTTTTGAGGTCATAATACTTATTGGCATAAAACCTGTAATCGAAAACCAAAGATTTTATCTGGCTGCTATTTAAAGATGAGCTTTTTAACAGGGAAGCTTTTTCTGAAGAACCTGAAGCTGTGCCTGTACTGCCAGAGCCAGAATTATATATACCAGATATATATCCCATTTTATAAGCACCATTGCTAACTGGATAGATAACTTGTGTTCTGCCATTTTCAGTACCAATAATAGTAACATAATCTGTACTGTAAAGTGTACCTATAGTAGCATAGCCCGACGATTTACGGTATACATCCATTCTCTTTCCAATTTTCTTAGTTGATGTACTAAATGATACATTCTGGAAAAATCCACTCATATCTGCATACGCTGTCTTGGTTCCAGATGCTGTCGGATATTGTACCTGGCAACTTGTGCCTGCCCCATAAATCCTTGTGATTTTACATAAATCATTACTGCAAATATACCCGCTCTTTTTGTTAAGTGAAGATGTTGTATAAGTAACCAGATTACCAGATATACGGGTATAAGTTGTAATTGGAAGCCTTGAAGTCTCAGTTGCTGCCCTGGCAATAACATAGCCTGGATTATTAAAAACAGGTAAACCAGAGAATAAAAACGCTACAGCCAATACTCCGCAAATTAATTTTTTATTTATTTTTTTCAATAAAATATTCATCATATTTACCATTCCTTTCTTCAATAAATGTTTTATTTATTATGTGATAACTACAAATATAATTATGGTGAACGGCAATTTACATAATTACGGCAATTATTCAAAAAAACACCTCCATTACAATCCTGAATTTTTTTATTTTAAATTTATACTTACAACATTCTATAATTAATTACAGAATCTATAGACACCCTCGGATATAACTTCTCTCCTGCTTCTCCTAAAACTGTACAAAGCACCTTACTTCCTATAGGAATATTACCTCCATAGGAATATGTACTCCCGCCATTCTTAGAAGTTATATATACCCCAGAATGGTTTATTCCTGTAACAACCCCTAAAAAACTGTCAAACCTTTCCATAACAGCCTCCTTTCTGGAAATCTGTGTTCCATATTAAGTACAACATCCTCTGTTTCAACTCCTTATATTAAATAAATCAGTGGATTTATAGAAAAATTTATGGATTTTCATAAAGAAATTTTATTTTTTAGACAAATCAATATTATTAAAAACTGTTTACATTAATCTTTAATAAACAGCGGATTAAATAAAATCTGTTTTTATGCCAGTGTGTAAATTACGCTGGCATAATAAATTTCAATTATAAACATAGCTTTAGTTACAATAAAAAACAGCCCTGCCAATAAGATAAATACATTTCATTATCTTACTGGCAAGACTATTGCCATATACTTTTTTCTCAATATTTTAAATAAAATCAAAAAAAATTGCTTCATTCCTATAAATTACGAAAATGATTATAAAATTTTCTGTTTAAGTATCAATATGCTTTAACGGGCTTACTTCATTTCTACAGAGCTGTCATTAGGACTGCTCAAAGACCAGTTGTATGTGTCAATGCCCTTTAACGGACTTACTTCATTTCTACCATAGATAAATCAAACTTTTAAGGAGGGAAAATTATGGTTGTGTCAATGCCCTTTAACGGGCTTACTTCATTTCTACGGAACAGAGGTTTCTAAAAAGCCAACCGCATTGCTGACTGTGTCAATGCCCTTTAACGGGCTTACTTCATTTCTACAAGTAAAATTTTTTTGAAATTATTAATATATAATGTGTGTCAATGCCCTTTAACGGGCTTACTTCATTTCTACTGGGTGAAGGTCAGTTATTTGTTGAAGGAAAAGAAATGTGTCAATGCCCTTTAACGGGCTTACTTCATTTCTACCCCGAAGGTGTTATCTGTATGGGACCAGCCCAGGTCATGTGTCAATGCCCTTTAACGGGCTTACTTCATTTCTACAGCACACCAACAAATAGCCCAGAACCAAGTAGCATGTGTCAATGCCCTTTAACGGGCTTACTTCATTTCTACAAATGTAATTCTTGCAGTTGTTATTATTGCAATTAGTGTGTCAATGCCCTTTAACGGGCTTACTTCATTTCTACAATGGCAAGACATATAAAAATGTGAAGTATATAGGTTGTGTCAATGCCCTTTAACGGGCTTACTTCATTTCTACAAGATTTGCAGGCATATAAACTTGGAAACAAGTTAATGTGTCAATGCCCTTTAACGGGCTTACTTCATTTCTACCAAAAATTTATATCCTTTAATTGCTAAATCATTAGTGTGTCAATGCCCTTTAACGGGCTTACTTCATTTCTACAATAATACTTCAGTAAACAATAACCAGCAGACAGAAGTGTGTCAATGCCCTTTAACGGGCTTACTTCATTTCTACAGCTTTAAATGGAACTACTAATCTTAAAATGATGGTCTGTGTCAATGCCCTTTAACGGGCTTACTTCATTTCTACACAATGAAAATCATATATGGACGGAAAAAGTCAGTGTGTCAATGCCCTTTAACGGGCTTACTTCATTTCTACACTGCACTTCGGGAAGCCCCTGTTTATAAGGGCTCAGGCTATACGTTTTCCCCAAGATTTTTGAAATTGTTACAAAAGTGTTACATTTTGCCATTTTTTTGGTTTTTTGAAGTTTTTAGGTATTACTCTATAGAATATATCTAATTAATAGCTTATTAATAATTATATCATATTTTTGTGTATATGCAATAATTTTTTAGATTGCTGGATTTTTAAAATACAAATGATTTATTTTTAGATTTTATTTGAAATTGTACAAAAAATAAACTAGCTGGTAATTCCTAAATATGTTTCCAAAAAACCTCTTGAATTGCCAGCCAGTTTACATATTTTCCACCCCATCCCAGACTAAGGTTTTACCTTTATTTTTTAATATCCAGAAAAAGGTATCATTCCATCATTATTTACAGTTCCACTCTCCACTCATATTTATCACCATTTTTAAAGCGTCTTAACATTCCAATCTCAAGTTCAATATAATCCCTTCCAGTATCATCCATAATCTTTCCAAGTTCCATTTCCTGTTTCTCTATTGCCCTGCGTATACCTCTTTCTTGTTTACGCAAAGCAACCATTTTATTTACAATCTCTTCTGCACGTTTATGTATATTTAGCTCTTTAGGGATTTTTTTCTCTTCCTTCTGGGATACATTTCTTGATAATGGCACTGTTACACCATCAGGTACATGGCTTGCATCACGGATTACATGCAGTACAGGGGATGGATAACATCCCGGCGTCCTTTTAAAATTACAATTACAGCCTGTTTCTGCTGTCACCTGTTTATACTGTTCACGCAGTTTTATACAGCTGACTGGTTTATCAGGCAGGCGTTTAATATATCTTTCAGTTACATTGTACTGGTAATTTAATGTATATTCCATTATCTTATGTACAAATTCTTTGCCTTCTTCGCCAAGATGTCCAAATACATATAAAATTGTCAGCCTTTCAAAATGTGGTAAATAACCAGTTTTTTTTGCTTTTCCACATAAGTACCGCATCAGTCCGCAGTTTAGCATAACCATTTTTATGCTTTCTGGCAGTTCTCCAAATTCCTCAAGTGATATTTCATTTTTTTGTACTGTCTGCATTTTCTGTCCTGTATTAACTGCAATTATTCTTTTAATTTCAGATACACTAAATCTTGCCACACCATTTAACATTTCTTTCTGGTTTTCCCAAAATGCCAAATCCTCTCCCAGAAAATAAGTATACCCTCCACTTAAAAAATGCCTTCCCCATGGCAGTTTGACACTCTGCCCTGTTTTATCATTATGTAGTCTTGTTTTATTTGGAAAACATTCAACTTGTATTCTTGAATCACCTTGTGGTAATTTTACTAATATAACATCCTGTAACAAATTTACATACCGTACAGCAATCCATTCATCAAAGAAAAGCCAGACATGATATCCTTTATATCCAGAATATTCTATATATGTAGTTAGCCCTGACTGTTGGCAGATTTTCTGGATTTCCACAGCTTTTTCTAAAGCAAGGTGTCTGTACTCATCCATTAGTGTACTATCAGAATTACTCTCCATAAGTATATTTTTTGAGATATCAATGTCAAAGACCATATATTTAACTGTATTGTTATTTCTCTGTAAAAATGTTGCAAGAGTATGTTCTCCTGACAAATGCTCTTTTAATTGCTGTGCCATCAGGGGCTGCTTTACAATTTCATAAACTACCTTGCCATTCTGTAATACTTCTGCCTGTTTGTAAATATCTTCACGCCCGACAAAAAGTTCTATATATTGCCTTATTTCTGTTTCTGGTAATTTCATGCCATGCCATTGTATATCTGTATCAGAAACTTCTGGTATCTGGAAATCTTTTCTTTCCCTTACCTTTATCCATTCTAATATCTGCCTTGCTTTATTATAACAATGTGCATCTGTATAAAGCTGCATTATCTCTGTAAAATCTGTATCAGATTCATTAATTATGGTTAATTTATACTGGTCTGCCAGTTCTTTTACTATTTTATCTGGCATGTTTCCGGACTTGTCTGTATCATACTGCAAAACCTGGTAATACTGTTCATATTCTTTTAGTTCATTCCTCAAATTACCTCTTGCACGCCAGTATGCCACCATATATTCCATAATATCTTTATGTATATTATCATAATTAAAACGTATTTTTTCAAGATTTTTGCGTTTCTCTTTTGGAGATTTTATTAATATTACTATATATTCATAAATACTTCCTGGTGTCCTGGCATCTTTGTAATACTGCTCCCATCCGCCAACTATTTCCATGCTTTTCTTGATTTTTTCTCCTACAGAAAGTGCTGCATCCTGTAACCATTGTTCTTCCAGGCGCTCTTCAAGATGGTTTACTGCATTTACAGGTACTGCTTTTCCTTCACTGTTAAAATGGTATCCAAGAAATATAAAGCCCTCTTCCAGCCTTCCAATAAAAGTTTTATCTTCTTTTAACACCAGTCCGTATTTTTCTAAAAAAGCAGACATCCTGGCAAGAAGTTCCTCCAATACAGATTTATCATTCCCCAGAACAAGTATATCATCTGAATATCTTATATACTGTTTTCTTATACTTTCCATCCATCTGTCAAAATCCGTAAGATAAATATTTGACAGCACAGGTGCAAGAAGTGAGCCCTGGTATACCCCTGTTTCTTTATTATGGATTATTCCATAACTATCAATGCTTTTCATATGAAGGCATACACTTACAAGGTTAATTACTTTTTCATCGTGGATTCTGCGCTGCAGAAGTTTTAACATACGCTCTATCTGGATATTATCAAAAAACTTCAAGATATCTGTTTTTAAAAAGTATCCTGCATTACCTCTTTTAATCCATCCCTCTGCCCTTTCTATTGCCTGCAACGCTGAACGCTGTGGCCTGTATGAATAGACAGCATCAGAAAATGTATCTTCAAATATTTTATTAAGTTCAAAACAAATTGCCTGCTGTACCACTTTATCCCTCATACATAAAATACTGACCATACGTTCCTTGCCATCTTTATCCAGCATAACCATTTTGGCAGGCTGGGCATTATAGCTTCCTTCCAGTAACTCACCCCGCAGCTGTGAAATCATATACTAATTCCACTTTAAATCAGGAAGAAAATATGTTAAAATGTAAATATGAGTTATAGTAAAGATTTAAGAGAAAGAGCAGTAAAATATTATAAATCAGGACATACATTAAAAGAAACAAGTGAAATATTTGGTGCAGGAATAAATACAATAAGCCAGTGGGTTAAAAAATATAAAGAAACAGGTGATTTATCAAATAAACCATTAAAAAGAGGGTTTAAAAAAATTGATCCGGAAAAGCTGGTATTGTTTTTAGAAGAAAACCCAGATGCTTTTTTAAAAGAAACTGCAGAAGAATTTGGATGCAGTATGGAAGCAGTAAGGAAAGCAATAAAAAGACTTGGAATAACACGAAAAAAAAGACACTGCGTTACTATGAGCAAAAAGAAGAAAAGGTAAAGGAATATCTTGGGAAAACGGCAGATATCAATAAAGAAAATATTGTATATATTGATGAAACAGGAATTAACAGTTATTTATACCGTGAATATGCTTATTCAAAAAGAGGTAAGAAGGTTTATGGCAAAATAAAGGGAAGAAAATTTAAACATACAAATATTGTTGCTGCAAAATACGGAAAACAAATAATTGCACCAATGCAGTATGATACTACAATGACTGGTGAATTTTTTGAGGGATGGTTTGAAAAAATTCTTTTGCCTGTACTTCCTGAGGATGCAGTTATTGTTATGGATAATGCGTCTTTTCACCGTAAAAAACAGCTGGATGAAATTGCTGGAAATAATAATATAACATTGATATTTCTTCCACCATATTCCCCGGAATTGAATCCTATTGAAAAGGTATGGGCTAATATGAAAAAGTTTCTTCGGAATTTTCTTCATAATTTTTCTTCTTTGGATGACGCTATTTACTCCTTTTTTCAAGTTGAATGACTATATCTTTGCGGTTTATCTGGAATTCTTCAGATGTCACACCATCAGTTCCTGGCACAGCACGTTTCCCTCTTACTTTATCCCACGCCCTGTCCAGGTTATCTTTATTTATTATTATCTCATATAATCCCATCTTTTATCCTCACTTATATTACAATTACATCATCAGTTTGCCGTATGGCATTTTCTTTTATAGTACCAATAGTAATACATTCACTGGCACATTTACTACAAAGCCGGTAAATCCTTATACTATCTGTTTTTGAATTAATTGTCTGTTCCAGAAGCTGTTCATAAAGCTTTTCAAATAGTTTTTCACTGATTTCACATTCAAATACACTATATTGTATCCTTTTTCCATAGCCTTCCAGTATTTTAGAAACTTTATTTCTGGTTTTATTTTCTGTAATATCATAACTAATAACATACAAGCTCATAATTCATAATGGAACGGAATATATTTATCTCCATTTTCAAAAGTCCTTTTTAAATTTGCTACTTGTGATTTCATTAAAAAACGAAAGCTTTTCCCTTTATATCCCAGACCTGTCATCCAATGTTCATACTCTGTACAGAATTTTTTAAAACCTTCCTCATTTAAAAATACTCCATCACCTGTATCTTCTTTAAAATCTTTTTCTGATAACATCTTTTTATTGAACAGGCGTAATACCAGACGGTCTGCTGCAGGCTGTCTCCATTCCTCTATCAAATCAAGTGCAAGTGATTTCCTGCCATAACGTATTCCATGCAGAAATCCCAGATATGCTTCAAAAGACTCACCTTCAATAATAGTACACATATCTTTGGTAAGAAATGTATAAGCCAGGCTTAATATGGCATTAACAGGGTCTTTTGGAGGCCTTCTGTTACGTTTTTCAAAACTAAAATTACATTTCAGCATATGGCGGAAACACTGGAAATAAATATTGCTGCATAGTCCCTCTACACCCATAACTTCATTGTTTGTACTTTTATTATCCAAAGTTTTCCTGGTTGCTTCAAGCTGCATGATATCTTTTTTATAATCATAGGATTCTCTTTCCCAGTGAAAATTTTTTATTACATTAATCTGGTTTGCAATTTTATTTTCTACAATAATTTTAGCCAGGGCAAGCCTTTTATCTTTATTGTTATAAAGTTCATATTGTGCAAAACGCAAAAATATATTTTTAGACCTTTCTGGTACAGTATGCCCAATATACTTGCCGCCATATGTAAAATAACTTATATCTGTACCATTTGCCAGAAGCTTTGCCAGTGCCTGTGTTGTAACCTGGACATTTCCTAAAACCATAATACTATCTGTCCTATGTACTGGAATTTCTAATAACTGGTTATTCCCTTTAAAAACAGCTATCTGTTCTCCTTTAAGACGTATATATGCCCCCTGCTCTTTAACATAAATTACTGGCAATGCCTCACCCCCATAGAATAATTTTTTGTCAGGGATGGATTAATCCACTGCATTTTTTTACAATAATCACTATAGTCTACTTTTTCCAATATACACAATTGTTTAAACAATTCTATTACAAATCCCTTGAATTTATTATAATCATCCTTTGAAACAGGAGAAAATCCATGTGCAAAAATACTGTTATTACGCAGGTAAACTACAGCCCGCAGGCGCTTCAGCGTGTTTATATAATCACCATTTCCTGCTGTCATAATCCCATCATTAAGAGCAGCCAGATGTATAAAACCATCAAGAAGTGAAATCTGCTCTGGAAGATAACTGCTATTGCACTTTCCAAAAACTTTTGTTTTGATATTTACAACTTTTTCCTTATACAGTTCAAGCCTCTTTTCTTTTGCCAGTTTTTCCATTTCAGGTAATTGTTTAGTATTATATCTGATATTAATAAAATCTGCCTTAGCAACATCTATTCCATAACATGACAGCCTGCGCTGCCCAATCATTTCTAACAGCCTGTATAGTAATAACGTTGCAGAATCATATTTCTCCTGTGCTTCACGTATTAAAGCATTAGTCTGCATTGTAAACATCAATGGAACTATATATTTTAACTTTGAAAGTACCTCCATATGGTTTTTATTATGGAAAAGCAACTGTATATCTTTAAGTGCATCCAGTATTTCAAGCTGCTCCTGCAAAATATCAATACAGTCCATTAATAAAAACTGGGAATTAAGCCTTATATCCCTGTGCAGTTCCTTTACCAGCATTTCCATATCCTTATACGCACCTGTAAACTCCAGTCCGTCCCAAAATTCATACGCCTCTGACAAAAGATATGAAAAATGCAGCTGCTGCCTTATCACTGGGTCAGGAATTTTCTCATATAATTCTCCCAGTTTATTTTTTGCTCCTGGATAATTATACTGTTCAAAAAGCTGCATTGCCTTTTCTATTTCAAAATCCCCAAATACTGCATATGGGTTATTTATAAAATACAATGTTTCTGAGCCTGGTTTTGGCTTGCGGAAATCCAGAAGATATGCTTCTGAACCAATATAAATTAACTGAAGGTCAATAATTGCCCCTACCATTGCAGCTGCTGCTGACATTGCTTTAGTCCCTCCAGTAAAATCTATATAAATCTTTTTTGGTGTACGCCAGCGCAGATATGCTTCTTTAATCTGCCTGTAAATATCAAGCGGGTCAACTTCATTAACAAGTTCCTTTTGGTAAGCAGAACTTGGCAATGCACAAAAATCTACAATTTTATCTATTGTAAATTCTGTCTTTTCTGTATGCAAAAACAATATTTTTTTAGGCTGGAACAATGAAATATCCAGCACTAATGGTTCATATGATGTCCCTACTGATAAAATCATATAATCCACTTTTTCATATACTTTACCTTTATTGTGTGAAATGAACTCTTTTACAATAAGCTGCATAAGTTCTGTATCATAATACTCTTCAGCTATAGCTCTCTGTTCAAAAGTTGCACGTTCAAGGCTCATCCAGCACTTTGTCTTGTCATCCAGTTTTTTACTCATTAATTTGTACTCCTTCCATATTGAATTAATAATTTTACAACTTTTACAAATAATACCACCTGTAAAATAAAAATGGAATTGCATAGTAATGTGGTGAATTACACCAGAATAAAAAATTATATTTTCTGGCTAGATTCTTTTATAAGAAAACCAAAGATTATAAAAGAAAAAATCCCAAAACGGGATTTTTAAATCTAATATAAATATTATATTAATGAATACAAAAAATATGGCAAATATAAATAAACATGTTTTAAAATACAATACAACAGAACAATTTTCTAATAAATCCAAAATTCTAGTAAATTTAAAATAAAATATTTTCTAAAAAAGACTTTCCAAATAAATGCTGGTAATTTTCTAAAAAAACTCCATCCTGGTTTATATAATTTATAAATTCATCTGGTTTGGATATGCTGGTGCTATCCATATAGAAAGAACCATTTAACTGGCCCGGCAGCATTAATAGTTCTTGCAATGCACATATCCACACTTCCTGGCATTTTTTAAATATATGTATCCACTTATACAGAGCAGAAACAGAAATACCAAATTTATCACAAATATTAATTACTGTAAACTTTCTCTGAAAATAACATAAAAGAACTTTTAAGACAAAACGGAGGCTATAAACCGAAAACGGAATCATAAATACTGGTATATATGAATGTGTTGTATTACATGAAATACACATAAAACGGGTGACTTCCACAAAAGAATCCTCTGGAATGCCATTCTTATCCCCTATAAGATAACGTCTATAACTGGCATGTTTTTTAAGACTTCCTTCATCACCACAATTCGGACATGTGCAATGATTAAAGTCCATATTCTGTAATGAATAGTTATATAATTCATTATCTGTAAATCTTTCACTTAATTGTGATAAACGGAATATCCTGTATTTTCTAATCATATTACCAATCCTTTTCTACGATGCGTCATCTTTCTTCAATTGCTTGAGTTGATCTATGTGTCAATGCCCTTTATCGGGCTCACTCCATTTCTACATTAATTGATTTTTGTTATACAGTAACAAAACTTTATGTGTCAATGCCCTTTATCGGGCTCACTCCATTTCTACATCTGGTCTACGACGGAGTTAGGATTCTGCCACTTAGTGTGTCAATGCCCTTTATCGGGCTCACTCCATTTCTACCCACTGCCAAGTAGAACTCCTGACGTTCAAGAACATGTGTCAATGCCCTTTATCGGGCTCACTCCATTTCTACCAATGGTTAGCTTGTGTTCCAAAACAAATAGTAGTGTGTCAATGCCCTTTATCGGGCTCACTCCATTTCTACCATATTTTTGAGGTTATACCTGCAAAAGAGAAAAAATGTGTCAATGCCCTTTATCGGGCTCACTCCATTTCTACATACTGCTATTATTGATGCAGGAATACCAACAATGTGTCAATGCCCTTTATCGGACTCACTCCATTTCTACCGAAGTTTTTTATTTCAGGTACTTATCTCAAGTATGTGTCAATGCCCTTTATCGGGCTCACTCCATTTCTACTTTGCCCTTACCAAGGAATACAACATGGATTGGAAGATGTGTCAATGCCCTTTATCGGGCTCACTCCATTTCTACCCTGCGCTTTGGGAAGCCCCTGTTTATAAGGACTCAGACTATGCGTTTTCCCCAAGATTTTTAAAAATGTTACAAAAGTGTTACATTTTGCTATTTTTTTGGTTTTTTCTAACTTTTATATTTTCTAATAAAGTATATTTAATTATTAATCTATTAAGATTATACCATATTTTTTTATAATTTCAACAAATTTTATAAAAAAAGATAAAGTAATTTTATTTTTTTATATAATATATCTGGCTATTATGATTTTTATTACATATATACTCTATACATTATTTTTATTATATATTAATACAAAAGCAAGCCATACATTCTCTTTAGGAAATGTATGGCTTATTTTTACCTGTGCTTAATTTAAAGCAAAATTTACTAATATAACTACTTAATCATATAATCAATATTCCCTGAATTGTATAAATTCAAATTCAATACTTTTAATTGTCTTGCCATTTTCGTTTCTTTCATTTACGTTACGTCTGCTACATGCTGCTACTACTTTTATCCCATTTTCTTTTAATATAGAAACCAGATAATGTGATAAAACAGCTTCTCCCTGGCATAAAACACAGTCTGGTTTTTTAATTGTTATCTTTATAAGTTCATTCCCTGCTATTTTAATTAATTCTTCATTGCCCATTTCAGGACTAACAACAGGAAATGGAATATCATGTATTTCACCATATTTTTGTGCTGCTTCTAACTGTTTAAGACTCCATTTTTCACTTGGATGGTTTGTATAATTAATAAACATATTGCTGCCGCCTCCTAGTTTTAATTAATCAAATTATTAGTGTCTGTATAAATAATCTTTTCTTAATTCTTTTTTGGTTTAATACATGTAACCAGGATAAACAGTCCCATAAATACAATGAAAATACTACCTGCATATTCCATAAATCCTGCTCCATTTTTAACCTATTGTAGCAAGAAGTCCCCCACTTCTAAAGTGGTGGGATGAATTG
>CAJTOK010000008.1 GCA_910577825.1 uncultured Lachnospiraceae bacterium
GCGGAAAACAGACAGGTTACAGATGCCAGCATTTTTGTTAAGTTAGTGCATATGGTGCCTGCCCCAGTAAACCATATCAGGGCTTTCTGAAATAAATATATCACCAAATGGTGTATACCCGCTGTCGCTTGGACGGGAAAGCAGCATAAACTTGCCATTAATCTTTCTTGGGAATAAAACTGCATTCCTGTTAAATGGAAGGAACGGGTTTTCAATCCTTACAAATTTCTTGAAATCTGTTGTCTTTGCCATGCCTATTGATGCACCATAGAAATCCTGGCACCACATAATATAATAAATGTCCTCAACCTTTACAAGGCGCGGGTCATAGGCATATACCGGCATAAAAGGATTGCCCTCTTCATCTTCAAACTGTATCTTCTCTTCATCAAACTCCCAGTGTATTGCATCATTGCTCCTGCCAAGGTAAATATAAGGTATGCCATTAGTCTGTTCTGCACGGAAAACCCCTATAAATCCATCTTCATACGGCATAACTGCACTGTTAAATATACGTGCAACTTCCTTAACCGGATTCCTTCCTATAACCGGGTTTTCACTGTAACGCCATACAGGCGCACCCTTCATTTCTGCTGGCGGCTCCTGCCACGGAATATTTGGCACTGCCGGCCCAATAATTTTAACATCACTCATTATTTCCACCTATGGCACAATACAAAGCTGCATTGTGCCATCCTTTCATAAATATTAATAAATTATAATTTCCTAACCTTTAACCGCACCTGCAGCCATACCACTGTATACCTGTTTCTGGAATACCAAGAAGAATATAAGTATTGGTATAATTGTTATAAGCACACCTGCACAGATATAGTTATACTGGTTCCCATAAGGGCCTGTAAAAGTATATAAAGCTGTAGAAATAGTCTTTAATTCAGGCTTTGTAAGGTACGGGTTTGATGCGTAATATTCGTTGTAAACGCTTACACCCTTTAATACAAGGGATGTGACGATTGCCGGTTTTAAAAGCGGGAACAAAATTTTAAAGAACACGCCAAAATATGTGCACCCGTCCATAATTGCCGACTCATCAAGTGATATTGAAAGGTTTTCAAAGAACTGCAGGAATATATAAATTGATATAATATCAGTTCCCATAAGCACTATCATATATCCATAAAGATGGTTTATAAAGCCAAGTGAATACATAATCTGGTAAATTGTTACCTGCATTGCGATACCTGGCAGAAGTGATGCAAAAAGGAAAAGGCTTTCTATTGCCCCTCTGCCCGGGAATTTAAAACGGTTAAGCACATATGCAAGCATAGAACCTGTAAGTACAGAAACTGTAAGTACAACTACAAGTACAATGCCGGTATTTAAAAAACACCTGAGCATATTTGCCCTTTCAATGGCAATCTTAAAGTTCTCAAAATTCAGAAAATTTGCCGGGAGGTCTAAAACTGAAGTTGCTTCATATTCCTCATTTGTCTTAAAAGCTGTAAATACGCAGACAACAACAGGGATAATTGCAATAACTGATGCAAATACCAGTGATAAATATTTTAATATGCTGAATAATATTGAACCTGCCTTCATTTTAGCTGTCATATTATGCCCCTCCCTTCTTCTTTGCTTCAAGCTTCTTGCGTTTTACTGCTGCCTTTGATTCATCTTCTGTGCCATCATTAAATGCGTATTTAAAGAACATATTGTATCGAGGACATATCCCCTTGCATAGAAGAACTTAAAGATAAAACCTACTGCAATACCACATACCAGGTAAGGGAAAAACATTGTTGCCTTAAAAATTGATTCACCCTTTACCTTAAATACCATCATTGTTGCAAAGAATAATGCAAGTGCAAGCTGCAATACTGCACCGCCCATATAGTAAACACTTACAAACAGCGAACCAAATATATCTGAACGCTTAAATACATCAATATAATTTTTTAAGCCGACAAAATGCCTTGCACCAATGTATTTCATATCATAAAAACTGAACTGTACCATTGTTGCAAATGGTATATATGTAAATACAAGAAGCAGCAGAAGCGGTACAAACATAAATGTTATTATAACAAGATATCTCTGCACTTTCCTGCTTGCAAACTTCTGTGCAAAAGTCTGTTGTCCGGCATTATTTCCAGAACCAGCCATAAACTTCCTCCTTTCAAAAACAAAACTCCCATTCTTATACTTTAAAATACCACTGGCGCCCGCATCTTCCTGCCAGACGCCAGTTTTAAAACATCCTGCCAGGTTTTAGCCTGTAATTTCTACACCATATGATTCCTGTGCATTTGTCCATTTCTGGTTTCATTCCTTCATAAGGTCATCAAGTGATTTTTTGCCATAAAGTGCTGCTTCAAGAACCTCTGTTACAGGATAATCACCACTAAGCACTTCTGCTGTGTTGCGGATATCATCATATAAGCTTTCTTCGCCCTCTGCAGGTGCATTGTCTGAAAGGAGTTCAACACCATCAAATTCTGAAAGTGAATCAGGAAGGTCCTTGCCTTTAAGTGCTGGTATGCTTCCTTCATCATCATATATTGTTGATTCCTCTATAAGCCATTTAATATATAACATAGCCGCAATCTGGTTATCAGCACTTGCCTTGTTATTTACTGCAAAAGCATACTGCCCGCCTGCAGCTGCTGCCTGTTTGCCGCCTATGCTGATAGGGAATGGCATATACCCGATATCATCAGGGTGCTTGCCAGCTACTTTAAACTGGTTTACACACCATGAGCCAAGTACCATTGTTGCAATTTCACCATTATTAATTCTTGCCTTAGATGACTCCCAGTCACTTGATGCAGGGTCTTCTTCAACAAGTTTCTGCTTAACTGCTTCATATAATGTATAGAATACAGCATATGGGCCGCTGTTCTCCTCATTCTTTGTAAATGGGTTTTTCTGGTGCAGAAGCTTGTTATTCTTATAATCAGGGTCGCCACTTGAAGCAATTCCTACATAATCATTCCATGCACCCATTGTCCAGCCTGCTGAGAAGTTTGTGTAAAGCGGGATGGCATCTGTCTTGTCATTTATAAGCTGGAGGTCTTTAATAAACTCATCAGGTGTTTTAGGAAGTTCTGTAATGCCAGCTTCCTTCCAGATTCTCTTATTATAAGCAATCCCGCCGGCAGTACCACCATTCGGTATTCCATAAACCTTGCCATCATAAGTTTTTTCTGTAACATAGTTGTAAATGTTATCTAATACTGAATGGTCACCTAATGGAATAAAATAGTTACTAAACTCACTCTTTTCAACACTGTCAGGAATAAAGCAGATATCGCCCCAGTCACCATTTGTAAGGCGGAGTGTTACAGACTCGGCATAATCTGTTATACCTTCGTATGTAACCTTTATCTTTGGATAAATTTTCATAAACTGTTCCGCATACCTCTTATAAACAGAGTCTACAATATCTGTCCTGTCTGTAAGGATTGTAATTTTAGCACTCAGGTCTTTGTAATCCTCACCCACATTAATTTTGTCAATAGTTGGTACTTCTGTGTTCTTGTTTGAACTGCTGTCACCGCCGCTATCAGAGCCACAGCCTGTCATAGTAAATACCATTGATACAGCAAGTCCAAGACTAAGCAATTTTTTGTTTTTCATAACTTTGCCTCCTTTTTGGATTTTAATATTTTTAAATAATTTTTTAAGTTAATTTAATTCTGCAACATTGTTTATAATTTTGCAATAATTATTTTTTATTATTACTCATTTTTGTATAATATAATAATAACCAGCTTATATTTTTATATATTTTACACAAAATATATATTCGTATTTTTTGATTTTTTTGCTATTTGTAAATTTATATAGATTAAATATGCTTAAAAATTGAAAATTAATTTTAAACCAGCCCTGGCTTTAATAATAAATTCCTGCAAAAAAAATAAACCTTCAAATTTATTATCTGAAGGTTTCAATTTTTTATGCTATGCGTATCCAGGACTTAGATAAACGGTATTTCCTCCCCTGCCCTTTTTACACTGCCCCTTTCTATTAATCTCCCCGGAAGGACAAACATCCCTGTTGTATAACTGGCATTATCCAGTTTATGAAGCATTATGTGCATTGTCCTTTTAGCCATCTCTTTCATATTTATTTCATACGTAGTAAGCCCTATGTTTTCCAGTGTTTCCGATACATAACTGTCCATACGGTTAATATAATTGTCAAACCCTGCCACTGATACATCATCCGGCACAGCATAGCCCAGCTCGCCCAGTTTACGTGCCAGCACATATGCAGAAAGGTCACAGTTACAGAAAAACGCTGTCGGCATTTCCTCCGGCAGCTGGAATTTATTCTTTATATCCACCTGCCCGTATTCACGGTCACGGTCTTCAATAATCCATTTTTCCTTTGGGGCTGCCCCATGTTCCATAAGCGAACGCAGGTATCCCAGGAAACGTTCATCAATACTTGTAGTTGCAAGCCTTGTGCCTACAAAACCTATTTTACTGTGCCCCATTTCAAACAGGTAGTTTGTCATATGGTATCCGCCCATCATATTGTTAGATACAACTGAATCACACGAATCTGCAGTTCCAGGGGTATCAAGATACAAAAACGGTATCTGTATTTTCTTTGCAAGGAAACGTGAGTATTGTGTTATAAATGCCCCGACGATAATAACACCATCCACTTTTTTCTCCATCAGTATTTTAGGCATTTCCATGTTTCTTTCATCATCATGCCTTACTACTTCAAGTATCATAAAACAGTCCCTTGCAATAGCCCTTTGTGATAACTCCTGGTAAAGTTTCCAGTAAAAACTCTCCCCCTCCAGCAGATACCTTTCTGCAACTACAACACCTATATTATATCCCTTTCTCCGTCCTTCTTCCTTTACCCTTTTCAGATATCCCAGTTCGTCAGCAACACGGATAATCTTTTGTCTCATTTCTTCGCTGACGCCCTTTTGTCCTGACAGTGCTTTTGAAACTGTTACTGCACTGACATCCAGACGTTCCCCTATATCTGCCAGCCTGACTGTTTTCGCCATATTGCACCTCTTTCTTATTCCCACCACCAATGGTAACGGTAAATGTAAAAATATATATTTATTTTATTTCCAGTATACATATTTGTCAAGCAATATTAAACACATCAACTAATTTTTGTAAAAATTTTAAGCAGGCTGTTTTTTATTAACTAAATTTAATTAGCTTATAGTTATTTTTAATACGCATTTGCAAATGACATTCCAAGTTCATTTATAAATTTACTTGTCCTGTTTCTTTTATCAAATTTCTTTGCAATATCCTCTGCCCCCTTATAGTAATAATTGCACAGGCTGTCTATACTATAAACCATATCCTTATTATATAAAGGAAATTTATCATCAGCATCAAGCTTTACTGTTACTGTATCTTTTTCACTTTTTAACGCTTTAAAGAAACATGCCGCATCTTTAAATTCATAAAACCTTTCATACTGGTCACTTTCTTTCTCCCATTCCTTCCAGTGTTTTTTATAGATACGCAGCCCCCGCCCTGGCCTTGCATGTACATAAGCGCACATAAAAGACGCCCATCTGTTATGTACTTTTACTTCGCTGCCTGAATGTTCAAATATATAAGCTGTTTTTGATGCCTTTTCATAATTGCCATGTAAAATATAATATTTAAGGTAATGCTGCTTCATGCGCAATAATGAATCTGAAAGCCCGCCCTTGCACCTTAAAGTACCATCTTCAATTTTCTTTGCAATCCTGTCTGCCTTTTCTTTTTCATTATTTAAAAGATAGTATTTTATCTCTGTATTGGCAGCACATGCAACGCAGTCATATGGTTCTACAGGGCTGGCTTTAAGTTTATGCAGGAATTTTTTTGCATTATCCATATCACCTGATTCAAGGTAAAATTCGGCAAAAAAATGATATGGCTCTCTTGCTCCCCGTCCACATGCCATCCACCTTTTTTTATAATCATTATGGAATTTTATACAGTCCTCATATGGAATCTGGTAAAAACTGGTGCAGGCATCTAACAAGTGCCCATAAATATAAAGCACATCAAGTATATGGCTGCTGCCTGTCTGGAATGGTGTAACCCCTGCGTCCGGGTATCTGTCAAGAAGTGCAAGGAGTTCTGGAAACACTGTAACTACATCCAGCTCATCTGCAAACCATGACGCTTCATCACATAATTCTTCACGGAAGAAAATCATATAAGGGATATCATTGTTAAGGTCTGCCTGGTTTATGGCATAACGTATTGCATCTGCCCTTGCAGCCCCATGCCCGGCCTGCCTGTAATTATATACAAGCTGCCTGGGATTATATATGCCTGCCATTATACTTCCTGCCTTTCTTTTTCTGGATTATATGATAAAATATTTTCTGCTGACATTTTAAGTTCCTTCATATATTTATCTGTACCATTCCTCTGGTCAAACTTCTTTGCAACTTCTTCTGCTTTTTTATAATAATATTGTGACAGGCTGTCTATGCTGTAGATATTATCCTGGCTGTATAAAGGGAATTTATTATCAAGCTGGAGTTTTACATTATCTTCATTCTTGGTTTTTTTAAGACCCATAAAAAAACACGCTGCATCTTTAAATGAATAATACATATATTCAGGTCTTTTTTCATTTTCAATATCCCTCCAGTGCTTTTTATAAATACGCAGCCCCCTGCCTGTATTATTGTAAACATAAGCACACATAAAAGATGCCCATAGTTTGTAATCTATGGCAGATGAACGGGCATGTTCAAGCAAACGTGCCTTTACTGCTGCTTTTTCATAGTCCCCGTTCATTATATAATATCTAAGGTAACGCTTATTCATGCGGTATATGGAATTTGAATCGGACATATTGCCCCCGCATGTAAAAATACAGTTATCAATTTTTACAGCAATCTGTTCTGCCTTTTCTTTTTCATTATTTGCAAGATAATATGACAGCTCTGTATTAGCAGCACAGCCTGCACAGTCATAATGTTCCATATGGCTTGACCGGAGAATGGACACAGCCTGGCCGGCTTCCTCAAGATAACCAGCCTGCATGTAAAATTCTGCCATCATCCTGTATGGTTCACGGGGACTATGCCCCGATAAAATCCACCGCTTTTTAAAATCATCAAGAAAATTCCTGCAGTCATCAAATGGAATCTGGTAAAACTCTGTACATATATCAGCCAGGTCTTCATAAGTCCATAATACATTTTCCATTATACCCGGGAACTGCCCTGCATACTTATCTGCAACCGCCAGTAATTCCGGGAATACCGTAACTATATCAAGCCCGTCGCCATACCATTCTGATTCTTCACAAAGCTCTATACGGAAAGAAACCATATGTTCCACATCATTATTTAAATCGGCCTGCCTTATTGCATAACGGATTGCATCAGCCCTTGTCCTTCCATGTCCCTCTTTCATATAATTATACATAAGCTTATCTGGATTATATACATCTTCCATTACAACACCTGCCTTTCTTTTGCTTATTAATTTTTATATTCTTTAATATAGCCAGAAGCTTCCTCTAAAGAAATATCCATATTACTGCATATTTTGCCAGGTATAAGTTCTTCAGGGATACCAAATTCATAGCACATCTTTATAATAGCCATAATACCCTCTTTCCTTCCTTCTTTTATACCCTCTTTTATACCTTTTTTTTCTATTTCATCAAATAAAACACACATAACATCATCTCCTGTTTCCAAAACACTGTAATCAATATTAGCTTTTGCTGCCCTTGCTACTGCCTTTATTACTGGAACTTCTACACTATTATCATTACAATATTTTATTATTTCATTTTTAACGCTTTTTGTTACCCTTTTGCAATTAAGTATTTTTCCCATTATATTGAAAAAGTCCTTGTTATCTTTACTATGGAACTTCATATTGCCGTTTCTTGCTTCTACAAGTGTTATCTTATAATCATTAATAAAGCTTTTAAGTTCTTCTGGCATACCAAACATTCCATACAGGCTTACAGGCCCATCCCACGGCTCTTGACCGTAATATACAACAACAGTAATAACAGGGTAAATCCTGTCTGTCTTTTTTATTCCTGATAAATATTCACCAGATATTTTAACACCCTGCTTTTTATTTTTTGCAGCGATAGCATCACATTGTTTTTTGTATGCACTATAATCATATCCCATAATCCTTACTGGCATGCCATAATGTACACTATCCTGGTTCTCCATTCCAAGCAGTGCAAGCGAAATCCCAAAACGTTTCCATACTTTAATATTATCCCTGGCAGCAGAAACAGAGCTGGCATAATTTTTATTTTCTATAATAAACCCTGATTCTGTATCGGCATCTGATAATTCATCTGGGTCTATTAATTGTTTTCCATTAAAAAGTACTGCATTAAAAAAATCTGCAAAACGTACATTATCTTTCCAATATTCTTTTAAAACTACATCTGGTTTTACATCTTGTTTCTTTTTATACATTAATTATAATTTATCCTTTCCTGCACAGGCGTTTTCTAATGATGTTAAAAGCCTTTTTGCATAAATACCTGTACCGTTCCTTTTATCAAACCTTTCCGCAATTTCTTCTGCTTCTTTATAATAATATCTATACAACATATCTGTATTATATATATTATCCACGCCACAGGCAGGCAGAGGGCTTCCTGTTTTAAGTTTAACTGTTCCAGAGCCCTTTGCTTCTTTTAAGATTTTAAAAAAACATGCTGCATTTTTAAATGTATAATACCTGTATTTTGGGTTCTTTTCTGCCTCCCATTCTTTCCAGTATTTTTTATAAATGCGCAGGCTGCGCCCAGTCCTGTTATAGGCATAGGCACACATAAAAGATGCAAACTGCATTGCTTCCCTTTTTAAACTATAGGAATGTTCCAGCCTGTATGCAGTTTCTTCTGCATTTTTATAACCACCATTAACAAGGTAATATTCAAGGCATAAATGTTTTCTATATTCATCTGGAACACCGTTTGTAAGCTGGAGTGCTTTTTCCAGTTCATTATTTAAAAGATAATATTTTATATCTGTAATATGGCAGGCCTCCCTCTCATAAATATTTTTAGGAGTCTTTTTATATTCCTGCCACAGTTTTTCTGCCCCGTCCATATCACCTGTTTCAAGGCATAAGCCAAGTTCCATCCTGTAAGGCTCTTTCTGGGTATAACCATATTTTGTCCAGCGTTTTCTGAAGTCATTAAGGTATTCTTTATATTCTTTAAGTGGAACGCTGTCAAAATTTATAATGGTATTTAAGAATGTTTTATATGTACAAAGCAGATGTTCAGTGGCATCTTTCCCAACCTGGAAATATGTACGCTCCACATCCGGGTATTTGTCTATAAGCGCAAGGGCTTCTTTAAATACTTTTATTATATCCGCTGCGTCCATATACCACCTGCTGGCTGCCTCACATAATTCCTCCCTGAAATATAACATATATGGAATATCATTATTTAAATCTGCAAGCTTTATGGCACTGGAAATTTTATTAATTATTTCTGCGCTATGCCTGTAACCATAATATTTTTCTGTTAATTTTCTGGGATTATACACACTTTTATCCATAACCCTTAGTCCATTCCCTTCTCCATAAGTGCAAGGATATTTCTGTTTAAAATTCCAAGCTCATTATTATGCAATGGAAAACCGCCAATTTGTAATGCCTGTATATATAAAATTTCTACAAGAAGTTTTATATCTGCTTCATTTTCCTGTGCAGCAAGCCTTTTTACAAGCGGGTTTTCATAGTTAAAGTAAAGTATTGCTGCTGTATTATCACCAATATCTTCTGCAAATGCGTCAAGCATATTGTAAAACATTGAATCAGCGTTTGCCCGTGCCGCCACAATCTGCCTTTTAAATAATGCTTTTTCATCAATAAGGTAAAATACTGGCTGGTTAGCCGGAGGGAAGTTCTTTATCTCTGCCCGGCAGTCATACTGTTTTAAAACACGTTCTGCAGCCCTTATAAAATCAAATGTTTCATCCTGTGCACCAGGAGGCAGGTCCTTCATAAGGTCCTCTATATTCCAGTCTTCTACTGCCATTACTTCAATATCATATACATCACCTAACTGCTTTAAAATATCATATGAATATACATAAGAAACATTTATAAGCATTTTATCCTGTGCAAAGAATAACTGTGAAAGCTGCTTATATTTAGATTCTGAAGGTGCATAAATTAATGGTTCATTGCCTGTCCTTAATGTATATCCTGTACACATGCCCCTTGTTGTTTCAAATTCACAATGGTCTGCAATTATTGTAAAAAGTTTAGGTGATACAAGTGCAAGTGACATAAGTGAAAGCCTGTGTATAGAGAAAAACCTGTCAAATACATCTGGTTCTGTTTCAGCCATATCCTTAATATATTCAATAAGGCTGTCTTCTATTGAATCCCTTGCCTTTGACAGCACCTCATCAATATAAAAGCCTTCCCTTGATGCAGTAGGGCGCAAATCCATTGCATTTACAATACATTTTGTAAAAACTGCCCAGTCTGGTATAAGGTTTTCCCCTTTTTCCGTAAGAAGCATATTTTTAAGGTAAATACGGTGTCCGTTCTTGGCTGCAGGCTGTACTGCATAATTTACAATATATGCCACACCTGATACATTGCCTTCTTCTGAATGGAACGGCACACAGTCAAAAAACCTCTGCATTGCCCCGTCTGTTATGTCAGTGCCAGGCTCTGCAAACATCATATTTCCAAAAATCATAAGCTCATTTTTATTAGTTTCCCTTCCCTCCCATGGAAGGTAAACCGGGTTTATCTGTTCTTCTTCCCCGCCCTGCTTTATTATAACCGGGAAAGGAAGCAGCATTCCATAATAAATAACAAGCCTTTTTATAGTTTCCTTTGTAAAATAATCTTCCTGCCCTGGCTTTGCAAGGAGTACAACCTGTGTTCCAGGGCTTTCATTAAAGAAAGGTGCATCTTTGCACTCTGTCCCGTGGTTAATTATATTATATGTACCATCAGGCTTCCCCCGCCATTCAAGTACAGGCGCATCTTCTGTTTTACAGGATTTTGTATACATCTTTATTTCATCAGATACCATAAAACATGATAAAAGCCCGATACCAAACCTTCCTATATAATCAGTCTGTATCCTGCCGTCTTCCAGGTTTCTTTTAGATGATTCGCCGATAATAGCAAGAAACTGGTGGATTTCAGCTTCTGACAGCCCAAGCCCGTTATCTGTAAAAACCAGTTTCTTTCCTTCTTCTATCACAAGTGTAATACACCCGGCAATTTCTGTCCCATTCCCTAAGTTCTTCCTTGCATTAATTGCATCAACACCATTCTGTAAAAGCTCCCTTATATATACATCGGGGCTGCTGTAAAGGTGGTCAGATAAAATTTCAATCATGCCGCCTAAATTTACTTTAAAACGAAAATCTTCCATAACCATTTAATCCTCCATTGCATTTTCCAGTGCATCTTGTAAATCCTTTATATAGCTGTCTGCATTATTTCTCTGGTCAAATTTCTTTGCAATACTTTCTGTCCTGTTATAATAATAATTAAATAAATCTTCTGTTTTATATATCCTGTCCTCATTATATAATGGAAAAGAGGAATCTAACTGTAACCTTACCGTTTCCCTGCCGCTTTTTACCATCTGTTTCCAGAAACAGCATACATGCTGCGAAGAACATAGCAAATCATAAGGACTGTGTTCCTTTTCCAGTTCTTTCCAGTATTTTTTATAAACCCTTAATGCCCTGCCTGGCTTTGTATGTGCATAACAGTCCATAATAGTGCCCCACACCTGGTATTCCGTCTTGTCATTAATTTTACGTTCAAGCAGCCCTGCAAGCCCTGCCGCTTTTTCAAACTCACGGTTATCCATATAATAATCAAGAAATGAAATCTTCATTCTAAGCCACGCATCAAAGTAATCCCCGCCACACCTTAATTTAAAGTTTTCAATATCCTCTGCCAGTTCCAAAGCTTTTTCAAGGTTTCCAGCATCAAGGTAAAACCCTATCTCTGTATTTCTCTCACATGCCCTGCAGTCACTGTTGGAATCCCTTGGGATTTTTTCAAAATTGCGGAAAGCCTCTTCTGCTTTTTTATTATCAAAATTATAAAAATAATAAAGTGACCGGTAATAAGGTTTTAAATTATACCCATAACTTATAGAACGTTTTTTAAAATCTTCAAAAAACTTTAAACAGTCCTCCATTGAAATCTGGTAAAAACTGCTGCATTCTTCAATTACCCATTTATAAATCCACAATATATGGTCAAGCGCATTGTCATAACTTGTGTCAAACTGTGTTGATGGTGTATCCGGATACCTGTCTATAATAGATAACATTTCAGGGAATACTACCATCATATACATAACATCACCATAAAAACATGCTTCATGGCACATTTCCTCCCTGAAATATATCCTGAATGGCACATCATTATGCTGGTCTGCTGCCCCTATAGCTTCCCTTAATGCCTCTGTCCTTGCCTTGCCATGGGGCAGGCCGTCATAATGCTTCTTTAATTCTTCCGGGTTGTAATTCATTTAAGCCCTCCTGAAATCTTTATATAATATCTAATTTTTCACCCATCTCTTTTATGTAGCTGCCTGCATTGTTTCTTTTATCAAATTTTAATGCAATATCCCTTGCCCTGTTATAATAATAATTATATAAATCTTCTGTATTGTAAATTTTTTTCTCATTGTACAATGGAAAAGAATTATCAAGGTCCAGTTTTACAGTATCCTTACCGCTGTCTTTCCTGAATTTCTTCCAGAAGCAGCATACATTTAACACCTTGTCAAACTCATCTGACGGGCTTGTACCGCTTTGCCATTCTTTCCAGTGTTTCTTATATATCCTTAATGCCCTGCCTGGCCTTGTATATGAATAACACCTTAAAATATCATCCCATGCCTGGTATTCTGCTTTATCATTCATATTGCGTTCCATCATATAAGCAATTTTATCTGCCTTTTCAAAGTCTTTGCCCATATAATATCTCATAAAACTTAATTTCATCCTGCACCATGCGTCATTATCATTTCCGCACTTTAATTTAAAACTTTCAATATCCCCTGCAAGCTTTACAGCTTTTTCCAAATCCCCTTTGTCAAGATAAAAACTTATCTCTGTATTTCTGTCACATGCCTTGCAGTTACTGTTTGAATCCCTGGGCAGCCTTTCAAAATTATAAAATGCTTCATCCGCTTTTTCATCATCAAAATGGTAAAAACCATATAACAGCCTGTAGTATGGCTTTAAATTAAAACCATACCCAGTGCAGCGCCTTTTAAAATCTTCAAAAAACTTCATACAGTCCTCCATTGGGACCTGGTAAAAAGAAGAACACCTGCTGACAACCCATTTATATACCCATAACACATGCTCCAAAGCATTTTTATAAGCAGTATCAAACTGCGTGGATGGTGTATCCGGATATCTGTCTATAAGATTTAAAATCTCCGGGAACACTACCATCATTTCCGTTTCATCACCATAAAAACATGACTCTTCACATAAATCTTCACGGAAATATATCATAAAACATACATCATTATGCCTGTCTGCCTCTGTAATAGCACTTTTAATTGCTGCCATACGTGCCCTTCCATGTGGCAGATTATCATAAACCCCCTTGATATCCTCTGGATTATATTCTTGCCCAATATTATTTTCCATTCCCCTGTGTTTCCTTTCTTAGATGCACATACTGTTATGATGCTTTAAAATTATACACTGGTTTCATAATATCAATTATATCCACAGAATCCTTTATAGCATCAATTATATCATCTAAAGATTTATAAGCCATTGGCGCTTCATCAATCGTTTTTTCGTTTACAGATGTTGTATAAACCCCCTCCATAACACGTTTATATTCTTCCATATCCAATGTTTCCTTTGCCCTGGTACGTGACATAAGCCTGCCTGCGCCATGAGGGGCAGAATAATTCCATTCCGGGTTTCCCCTGCCTGTTGCAAGCACACTCCCGTCCCTCATATTAACTGGTATCAGGACTTTTTCATCTTTATATGCAGATATTGCCCCTTTTCTTAAAATCATGTTTTTAGTATCAATATAATTATGGATTGTGTGGAATGCTTCCCCTGCTTCTATACCTGCACGCCCTAAAAGTATTTTTGCAATCTTTTCACGGTTTCTTCTGGCAAAATCCTGGCAAATCTCCACATCATGCAGGTAGTATTTAAAATAAATTCCGTAAAGATAACATAAATCATCTGGTATTAAACTCTGCTTTTTCTCCCATTTAAGTTTCTTTAATGCTGCCTGGATTTCTTTCCTGCGCCCCTCTGCTTTGTATTCAGTTATAAGTGCCTCTTTTTTCTTAAGATAATCTTCCTTGCCAGAATGGAGTTCTACAGCAAATTTCTGGTAAAATTCTGCTACCTGCTTGCCAAGGTTGCGGCTGCCTGTATGGATAACAAGGTACTTCGTCCCGTCTGCTGCCTGGTCTATTTCAATAAAATGGTTGCCGCCGCCAAGTGTGCCAAGGCTTCTTTCAAGATATTTTGTATCTTTAAGGCTTCTGTAACAATGGAGTTCCTGGAGATTAAAACGTTCATCCCTTCCAGCCCATACATTCATGCCAGAAGGAATATAATGTGCAGCTTCATCTACTTTTTCAAAATCAATGTCTGTTTTGCCAATATTAACCGTATACATCCCACAGCCAATATCAACCCCTACAATATTTGGCACTGCCTTGTCCGTTATTGTCATAGTAGTGCCTATAGTACAGCCCTTTCCTGCATGTACATCTGGCATAATACGTATCTGGCTTCCCTCTGTAAATTCATAGTCACACATCCTGCGTATCTGCTCTATTGCCTCATCTTCTACAATATTTGCATAACATATGGCAGTATTAACTTTCCCCTTAATCTCAAACATAACAGTTTCCCTCCCAGCTAATTGCACAGTTTATTGCCCTTTTCCAGCCATCAAGCATTATATTCCTTTTTTCTTCTGTTATCCCTGGATAAAAAGCTTTGCTTGTATTTATATTATCCATAATTTCTTCTTTGCTGTCCCAGTAACCGGCAGCAAGCCCTGCAAGGTATGCAGCACCTGCGGCAGTGCTTTCTTTGCAGGCTGGGCAAAGCACTGGTATATTTATAATATCTGCCTGTACCTGCATTAAGAAATTATTGGCACTTGCGCCGCCATCTGCTTTTAACGCTGGTATATTAATCCCTGAATCTGCTTCCATTGCCTTTACAACATCATTTGCCTGGTATGCAACCGATTCAAGTGCGGCACGTATAATATGGTATTTATTAACACCACGTGTAAGCCCTGTAACCACGCCCCTTGCATGCTGGTGCCAGTAAGGTGCGCCAAGCCCTGTAAATGCAGGGACAATATAACAGCCATTTGTATCCGGGACTTTCTGCGCCATTGCTTCTGAATCCGCAGCAGCATCTATTAAACGCATTTCATCACGCAGCCATTGTATTATAGCACCTGCAATAAATACAGAGCCCTCCAGCGCATAGGAAATCTTTCCGCCAGTCCCCCATGATATAGTAGTTACAAGCCCGTTTTCTGAAAATACAGGTTTCTCCCCTGTATTCATTAAAAGGAAACAGCCTGTACCATACGTATTCTTAACATCACCTTTATTAAAACAGGCCTGTCCAAAAAGTGCCGCCTGCTGGTCGCCAGCAGCACTTGCCACAGGAACCTGCCTTCCAAAATATGAACTGTCTGCCATCCCGTATATTTCACTTGTCCCACGCACCTCCGGCAGCATAGAAAGCGGGATATCCAGTTCTTTTAATATATCTTCATCCCACTTTAATTCATTAATATTATACATCATTGTACGTGAAGCATTAGAATAATCTGTTACATGTACCCTGCCTTTTGTAAGGTTCCATATAATCCATGTGTCTACCGTGCCAAAAAGAAGCTCACCGTTCTCTGCCCTTTTCCTGGCATCCTTTACATTATCTAAAATCCATTTAAGCTTTGTAGCAGAAAAATAGGCATCAATAACAAGCCCCGTCTTTTTGCGGAATATGTCCACAAGCCCTTTTTCTTTTAAAGAATCACAATATGCAGAAGTGCGGCGGCACTGCCAGACGATTGCATTATAAACCGGCCTGCCTGTTTTTTTATCCCAGACCACCGTGGTTTCCCGCTGGTTTGTTATTCCTATTGCAGCAATGCCAGAAGCATCCACACCTGCCTTAGACATAGCTTCCACCGCAACCCCAAGCTGCGCTGCCCAGATTTCCCTGGCATCATGCTCTACCCAGCCTGGCTGTGGAAAAATCTGTGTAAACTCTTTCTGTGCAACAGATACTATTTCCCCCTTGTGGTTAAATAAAATACAGCGGCTGCTTGTAGTACCTGCATCAAGCGCCATAATAAACTTTTTCATAAAAATCCCCCATGCCGCCTCCAGGCGGTATAATTTAATATATTTTAGGCAGCATTTTCTGATATGGTCTTATTTTACCATAAAAACCAGTAAAAATCCATTGCATTTGCTAGTATATAAACAAAGCATAACAGCCGGTTACAAAAGTTTCTTTGTGCCGCCTAAAGGCGGCATGGGGGGATTATTATGGCAGGAACAATACAGCACCACATAAAAAATACCTGCAGGACATTGGAACTTTGCGTTATATTACCAGCCCGCAAATAGCAATAAATTATATTTCCTTTAGTAATGACTGCAAAAGCATAATATGGTACTCCTCATCTTTAATTATCCTTTCCAGCACTGCAGTAACACAATTATCTTTTATCATATTTATATGTACCCTGTATTGTTTTATAGCAGCTTTTTCTGACTCTATATCCGCCAGTATCATTTTTCCAGGATTTTCTGGTATTGAAAGATACGCTGGCGTCCACAGCTTAGCGCCGTTCTGGTATTTTGCCATAAAATCCACATTGCCGCCCAGAAGATTAACCAGCTCCCCTAATTTCTGCAAGTGCATCATTTCCGCCATTGCAATTCCAAGTATTGTTTTTGCTACAGGACATTTAATACATGACAGGCGGTTTTCATTATTGATATATTGTGTAATTGCTGATAATTCAGATACAGAACCACAATAATCAATACTTAGCAAATTAGCATATGCAAGGTTCTGCCCTGCTGCCTGTATCTGTGGATAAGGTAAATCTGCCATAGCAGGCCTTATTCCTGAAAAATTACAGTTATTAGTAAGTAAACATTCCTTTTCCATTATAAACAGCCCTCCTGGAATATCCATATAAATAATATATTACCAGACTTAAAAATTGTTACAATATAATATAAAAAGCTTGCAGCCGCTGTTAACTATGTGTACAATTATATGGAAATCATTCCATAATTTTATTAAGTTAAGGAGGAACAGTATATGCTTAAATTACCAGCCGTTTTTAGTGATTGTATGGTATTACAAAGGAATAAAAATATTGCAGTATGGGGAGAATCAGACGGAAGTTTTGTTGCTGTATCATTAGATAACTATACTGTGGAAACAGAAGTACAGAATGGCAGATGGAGTCTTCTGCTGCCGCCACATAAGGCAGGCGGCCCTTATAGAATGACTGTAAAAAGCGGAAATGATGTTATCATTTTTGACGATATCATGCTTGGCGAGGTCTGGCTTGCAGGCGGCCAGTCCAATATGGAATTTGAACTACAGAACAGCAAAGGCGGCAGCAGCATAATAGAAAATGCTTCTGGTGGTAATGTAAGGTTTTATTATACCCCTAAAGTATCATGGACAGGTGAGGAATTATATAAAGCTGAAGCAGAAAGTTCATGGAGTAAATTTACCCCGGAAAGCTGTAAAAACTGGTCTGCTGTTGGATATTATTTTGCTGCCGGGTTATCAGAAAGGCTTGGTGTTACAGTAGGAATAATTGGCTGTAACTGGGGCGGCACTTCGGCATCATGCTGGATTAGCAGGGATTTTCTTGAATCTGTGCCATGCCTTTCTTCTTATCTGGAAGAATATGATAATATAGTTAAAAACCAGGACGAAGAAAAATATCTTAAAGAACTGGAAGAATACTGCGCTTACCAGGCAGAATTTGATAAAAATGCAGGAAATTACTTTGCTACATCACCAGACCCGTCATGGGAAGAAGCAGTAAAACTTTTTGGTGAAAGCAGGTACCCGGGTCCTATGGGACCACGTACCCCGAACCATCCATGCGGGCTGTATGAGTCAATGCTTAGCCGTATAGCACCATATACGCTTGCAGGCTTTTTGTATTACCAGGGCGAGGAGGATGACCATAAGCCATATACATACTATGAACTGCTTTCTACACTTGTAAAACAGTGGAGATATGACTGGAAAGATGATACCCTTCCATTTATGTTAGTACAGCTTCCTGTATTCCAGGATGCAAATGAACCTGATTATAAGAACTGGCCATTTATACGTGAAGCACAGATGAAACTTTATAATACTGTTAAAAATACAGGGATTGCTGTTATACTTGAACATGGCGAGTATGGCAATATACATCCTGTGGATAAGAAGCCAGTTGGTGAAAGGCTTATGTTACAGGCAATGTACCATGTATACGGGAATACCAGCCTGGCAGAAGCCGCAGGCCCTTTATACCATTCATACTATACAGATGGCAGCAAGATACATATAAAGTTCCAGAATGCAGAAACAGGGCTTAAATGTACAGAAAAAGTGCTGGATGGCTTTGAAATAGCAGGTGCAGATAAAAAGTATTTTCCTGCAGAAGCTGTTATAACAGGCAGCAGTGTTATACTGGAATCAGATAAAGTAAAAACCTCTCTGTATGCAAGGTATTTCTGGACAAATTATGGCAAAGTGGCATTGTACGGGGCAAATGGCATACCTGCTGCACCATTCAGGACAAGCACTGAAGACGGCTCAGAATTTACAGGAAGCAGGAATACAGGGCTAGTTGACTAAGCAGCAAAGATAAGTTATAATTAGTATCCGTTATTATTTAAAAACCGGAGGAAAAGTAAATGGCAGAGAAAAAGAATATTTTAACATATGAAGGCCTGAAAGCTTTAGAAGAAGAATTACAGGATTTAAAATTAAACAGACGTAAACAGGTTGCTATAAAAATAAAAGAAGCAAGGGAACAGGGGGATTTATCAGAGAATGCAGAATATGATGCTGCCAAAGATGAACAGCGTGATATTGAGCTGCGCATCGAAGAAATTGATAAAATCCTTAAAAATGCCATAGTAGTTGATGAAGAAGATGTCGACCCTGATGCAATAAGCATAGGATGTACAGTTACACTTAAAGATATTGAATTTGACGAAGAAATGGTATATAAAATTGTAGGTTCTACGGAAGCAGACTGCCTTAACGGCAAAATTTCCAATGAATCACCTGTAGGCGTAGCGCTTATAGGGGCTAAAGAAGGTGAAAAAATAGAAGTAGAAACACCTTCCGGTGAAATGGTCCAGTACGAAATAATAAGCATAACAAGGACTACATCAGAATAAATCCAGGAAAGGGGCATTAACAGTGGCAGAACAGCAGAAGAAACAACAGGCACAGGAAGAATTAAGTACACTTCTTAAAGTAAGAAGGGAGAAGCTTCAAAATTTACAGAATGAGGGTAAAGACCCTTTTACTATTACAAAATATAATGTTTCCATACATTCACAGGATATAAAAGACAGGTTTGAAGAACTTGAAGGGCAGGAAGTAACCATTGCCGGCCGTATGATGTTTAAGCGCGTAATGGGAAAAGCATCTTTTTGCAATATACAGGACCTTAAAGGAAATATCCAGTCATATGTTGCAAGGGATGATATTGGCGAAGAAAGTTACAAAGATTTTAAGAAATATGATATTGGTGATATCCTTGGAATAAAAGGCTTTGTATTTAAAACAAAAACAGGCGAGATTTCAGTACATGCCAAAGAAGTCCTGCTTCTGTCCAAAAGCCTGCAGATACTCCCGGAAAAGCACCACGGGCTTACCGATACAGATATAAGGTACCGCCAGAGGTATGTTGACCTTATTATGAATGCAGATGTAAAAGAAACTTTTATAAAGCGTTCCAGAATAATCAGCAGCATACGCCGCTTCCTTGATGCAGATGGATTTATGGAAGTGGAAACACCAATGCTTGTATCCAATGCAGGCGGTGCAGCAGCAAGGCCTTTTGATACACATTTTAATGCACTTAATGAAAACCTCCACCTGCGCATATCACTTGAACTTTATTTAAAGCGCCTTATAGTAGGCGGCCTTGAAAAAGTATATGAGATTGGACGTGTATTCCGTAACGAAGGGCTTGATACAAGGCATAACCCTGAATTTACACTTATGGAATTATACCAGGCATATACAGATTACTATGGCATGATGGACCTGACAGAGAAGTTATACCGCCATGTAGCCAAAGAAGTAACAGGTTCAGAAGTATTAACCTATGGTGGACATACAATAGACCTGTCAAAGCCTTTTGAACGCATTACAATGCTTGATGCAGTCAAAAAATATGCAGGTGTTGATTTTAATGAAATCCATTCAGCAGAAGAAGCAAAAAAAGTGGCAGATGAACACCATATTGAATATGAAGAAAGACATGGAAAGGGTGATATATTAAACCTGTTCTTTGAAGAATATGTGGAAGAACATTTAATACAGCCTGTATTTGTAATGGACCACCCTGTAGAAATATCACCACTTACAAAGAAAAAACCAGATAACCCGGAATATGTAGAACGTTTTGAATTTTTTATAAACGGCTGGGAAATGGCAAATGCTTATTCAGAGCTTAACGACCCTGTTGACCAGCGTGCACGCTTTGAAGCACAGGAAAAAGAATTTGCAGCAGGAAACCAAGAAGCAAACCATACAGATGAAGACTTCTTAAATGCACTAAGCATAGGAATGCCACCAACAGGCGGCATAGGCTTTGGAATTGACAGAATGGTAATGATAATGACAAATTCACCAGCAATAAGGGATGTCCTTCTTTTCCCGACAATGAAATCCCTGACAGATGAAAAAAACTAAAAATCCCATTACCACAGACTTAAAAAAAACCGTCATCTAAAAAGATGGCGGTTTTTTTACGCAAAAAAGAAGGAAGAAATGTAAGGTAAATATAAGGATGCGGTAAGATTGCCACAAGGCCGGGGATATATAATGTATTTGTAATAATAAGAAAGGAGCAGAACATAATGAAAAACAAAATTTTAACCGCTGCAAGCACTATTATGCTTTTTATCCCATGGACAATTCTTCCGCTTAGAACTTTTGACTGGGCATTAGAACTGCCTGCCGCTGCAATTATAATTGCCTGTTATGCTGCATTTATGATTTTCAGCGGAGTATTCACCATTATCTCATATACCAGGGCAAAAGCCCAGAACAGTTTAATGAAAGTATGTTTAATTATAAACAGCCTTTATGCAGTTGCAGGTATTGTATTCCTGGCAATGATGATTAATACACATTTTATGTGAAATAAGAACTGCCTGCCTCCTGTGCTATTGACAAAATGCCAGAAATTAGGTATTATTAACTATAGTTAGCATATGCTAACCAATAAAGGCATTTTATCAAAAGGAGGATAAATATGAGCGTTGTTATTGTAGGAGGGCATGACAGAATGGCCTGCCAATATAAAAAAATCTGTAAGGATTACCACTGTAAAGCAAAAATATTTACACAGATGCCAGGAAACATGAAAAATATGATTGGTTCACCCGATTTATTAATTTTATTCACCAATACCGTATCCCATAAAATGGCAAAATGTGCAGTTGATGAAGCACTGAAATGCAATGCAGATATTGTAAGATGCCACACCAGCAGCGGAGCAGCATTAAATGAGATTCTTGAAAAGGCCTGTTCATAAATTAAAGCATATAAAACTATATGGCAACTTTAAATGTACTTCTTATGTTTCCTGGCAAGAAGCACTTTAAAATTGCCATGCCATTAATAAGACATCTGTCTATGTATTTTTTTTATTCCTTCTTTTAAAATAATTGCTTATAGCCGCTTTAATCTGTTCTGGCGGCAGGCTCTTTAAAATATAAGCTTCCGAGTTTAATGGAAGTATTTTCTCAACAGTTTCCTTGTCCGCCCTGCCAGTCAGGAAAATAACAGGTATATCTTTAAATTCCTTTTCAGAACGTATCATTTCCAATGCCTGGAAACCATTGCAGACTGGCATGTCATAATCCAGAAGTATAAGGTCTGGCCTGGACAGTGTAATGCTTCTTATTACAGATAAGCCCGAATCTGCCTGTGTGACATTATAATCTTTTCCGAGCAGTTCATCCATAGCTTTACGCATAAATGCAGAATCATCTGCAACAAGTATTTTATTCCTGTTATCTTCTTTGTTATTGTCAATATATTTCTTAACCTCACTCATTGCATTTTCTGTCCTGATATGAATTTCACCAACGTTTTTCAAAAGATGTGGTGCAATTATACAATATGCAAAATAACCTTCACCTGTATCAAACAGCAGGCTGTACTGTGGGTTCTGCCCATCAAAAATAGCATGGAACTGTTCATAATCAAGAAGGTTTTCATCAAGAAGCCCATATGAACCAAAGGACGGGAAAATCTCCCTGATACGGCTTGTAAACTGCTGTGCAACATATCTGGAAGCATTAACCATCATAACATTGACCCCGTCTGACTGCATACCCATAAGGACTCCCACTGTATTAAGAACCAGTTTTTCTTCTAAAACTAAGATTATCTCCCATTTCTCGTCCCCTCCGGTACCATAAACCATACGGTAGTATATCCCTTTCCCAAATTTTTCACCGCCATAACTTTCACTGACCAGCTTTGCATCCAGCTGGAACAACTCAAAAACAAGCCTGGTTATTACATGTTTCATAGCAGCCTGTTCATCTTCTGGCATAAGCTTATCCCATTTACTTACCGTTTTGCCCGCAATAGCAAGGTCTTCTGTCAGTGTATGCCCGATAAGCCACCCGGCACACACACCCAGGAAATGGCTGACTGATTCCATGGAATACTTAGTCTGCTCCAGTTCAGCCTCAAGTGCCGGCAGGGTCTTTTTACGGAAACCGTCATGCAGGCGCCTGTGTGTTTCAAAATTCCTGTAATTAATAGATGCCATATACTGTTCTTCTTCTGTAAAATGCTTTAAGGCATGGTCTTTAAAGTATTTAATCCCTTCCTGGCAGGCCCACTGGCTTTTTACTTCATGGTCTTCATACATAAACATCCTGTTTAAAATGCCAAACAGCTTCTTATGTTCATCATCAATAAAATCTATACCAATATTAAAGCGTTCCTGCCATACCAACTGATTATCCATATTCTCTCCTCCTTAGCCACAGCATATACAATATCCGCTGTGAATGTCCCTGCAATATTCCTCTGGCTTCACTGCGGAACTGGGAAATAATGCTGTCTGTTTTTATGATGATATTCCTATATAAGTATATCATATAATCATGGGAAATAGTTATTTTATTTTAAATTTTTTAAATTTTATTGATAACTCTTATAATACAGGCAGGTTAAAACTCCTTCTTTCGTAACTCCCCAGAAAATACTTAGCATAATATCCCAAATCCTCCTGTAAACCTGTTATTCCCCGTCTTTATCTAACTCTTTTCCAAGCCAGGCAAGATAATATATAAATACCACAACATTAACAATATTAAAAGTCCCAAAAAAAGCTCCCATCCAGCCCATCAGCACAAGGTTGTCCAGATATTTTCCTGCAAAACTTTTAAATAAATTATGGATTTCACTGCCATCAAGGTTTTCTATTGAATTGCATATTATCTTTTTAAATTCAAAGCAGTCCATTATTCTGCTAATATCTTCCTTACCAATATTTTCTGCTATGCCTGCCAGGCTGCTTTCAAAAACTTTTGTTGCTGCCTTGCTTCCAAATATTCCATAATCATCACTGCATAAAATATCTATTATACCATTAACAGTATTTTCAAAATCCTGCTCTAAAACTTTATTTTCCATAATATATTTTATAAGGCTGTTTACAGCCCTGCGGGCTTCATTTTCATTGATAAGGCTGGAAATATATATTACAGGCATATCTTCAATGCAACAGGACAAATAATGCTTTACTGTTCCATCTTCAAGTGCCATCTGTAATATCTTTTCAATCTGCTTTTTAATTTCTTCTTTATCTATATTTCTGGTAAAATCACCAATTTCCAAATCCAGATAATTATTTATAATAATTTTATTAACCAGCGTACTGGTTTCATCCTTTAATATTATATTCCCTGAGTGTAAATGGTTCTTTGCATTATAAATTATCCCGTTTATTTCACTAGCAAACCTGTTATAAATATCCAGGGAACTATTTATTTTCAGAAGGCTGAGCAAATCACCAGCATGTATATCTCTTCTTGAAGCTGCATTAAATAACATCTTAACAGCCCTTCCCACCATGTTTTCAATAGTATCCTTGTGTTCTGGCATCTTTTCAAAAAATTTATTAACCAGGCTGCCCAGTTTTACTTTATTACTATCATTAATTATATCCCGGATACTGGTATTAAATATTTTTTCAAAAACATTGTCCCTGAGAAGATTTTTAATTTTTACCTCATTGTCTTTAAGCAGTTTGTCAAAATCATTTTTAAAAAATAATACTAATGTTTCCCTGATAAGATTGTCTAAATCAATAAGATATCCCAGGGTTTTTTTAAATAATCCCAGTTCTTCTTCTGTACTTTCTAAAATTTCCTGGCTTAATTCATCTACATTAATCCTGTCTTTTATTTCAGATATTATTATGTCAAAAATAAAGTCTATATTATCATTTATTAATTTTTTAAATGCCCCGCCAAAAACAGTACCTAACGTTTCTGTCTGGTTAAACCCGGTTTCAAAAATATTATTTAAAAATCTTTCTACAAGCAGTTTTGCCTTAGCTGAAAAAACCAGCCCGTTTATTAAACTGCACAAATCATTTTCACTAAATAAATCTGTAATTTTTTTATTTTTGAAACTTTCCAGGCTGCCATCCAGTTTTTTAAATATATTTTTAACATATTCCTCATTAAAAATATTTTCTTCAATATATTTAATAATTTCTTCACTGGATTTATCTGAAATTTTACCAGCATCAATTAAACTGCCCAGTTTTATTCCAGATAATTTTCCAGTAATAAATTCTGCCAGATAAGCAGTCTGTCCTTCTAAAAGGCTGGCAGAATAATCTAAAATCCCTTTGGAATTTTTTCTAATGGCGGCATTTAATGTATTTTCTTTGGCATAATTATATAGTCCTGCAGCTGCCATGCTTGAAATATTTTCTGGATTACTGTTAATACTTTTACATACCCAGCCTGTTATTTTTTGCCTGTTATTTTCTGCTTTATTTCTTGCCTGTACAAAATTATTACTGCTATAACACTTTATTTTATTCTGGAGCATATTTTTTAAATTTTGTTCTTTTCCCATAAAATTATCATCAATAAAAACCGCTATGCCATCTGCACACCTTTTCTTATTTTTTTCACGGCATATATAGCCCTGGAACCATTCCAGCCCGAACTTTTTTTCATAAGGCCTGAACAAGAAATAGACGGCAAAAAAGTTTGTAATAATACCTATTAAGGCAAATATTAAAACTGATAAAACCAGCGGGAGGACACTATTAAAGTTAAATAACAGCATTCCCGGGGTTTTTATTTCTGATTTAAAACAATAGTGCTGTATAGCCCAGACAGCTATCCCAAATACTGCCCCCATTACTATGCCCATTCTTTCCAGCGGTTTCAGTTCCCTTCCAAAGAAATCATTCATTTTATTGCATAAATCATCAGTATCCATTTCCCTGACACCATTATTAACCATCTTTTTAACAGGAAGAAATTTTATAATGCCACGGCTTAAAAAACTCCGGAATCCCTTTTTTTCAAAAAACCACGATAAAATATTCCGGAGTTTTGCATGGTACATCTTCTTTACAACCCCGCCGGTTTTATTAGCAAGGTTTCCAGCTAATTTTGCAGCAAACTGCTTCCCCAGAATATCTTTTACAGGCTTTTTGTATAAATTACTAATAATAAATTCTGTGAGTTTTCCACAGATATTTTTATCTTCAATACTAACATGTAAATTATTTCCGCTGGTAAAACTATAAATACTTTTACTGCAGTATTGGCCAAAGAAACCTGTAACTTTACCACTTATCCTGCTGGTAGTTTCTTTTTCCATAATTTTATTGCCAGCAAACTGGAGCACCTTATTTTTAACAGTATTATATAAACTATTAATATTTTTTTCAGGCAAAAATACAGATAAAGAAATATTTCCAATTTTATTAAAAATAGATGCAAGGATTTTATTATCACTGCCTTTATTAATATTTTTCCTGGCTATCTTATATATAAATTTTGTATATTTGCCAGAGCTTTCCCCATTACCAGTTAAGTTATTAACCAGTTCTGCCACTGTCATACATTTAAATTTATTATTTATAAAATCCACAACTGATTTCTTTATTTCAGTATCAGACTTTTCTTTAATTGCATCATTAATCTTTTTTATAGTTTTATATTCATTACCTGTCTTGTCCCATATTTTCTTTATAATTACATTTTTTATTAATTTCCTGGACTTATTAGCAAACCATCTGCCAGAAGTTTCTTTTTCAATAGCTTTTTCCAGTGATGAATCAATAGCATCCAGTATAATAATTTCATTTTCATTAATAAAATCCCTGATTACAGGTACTATTTCATCTATCTTCCCAGGCAGTACCGTATTTATATTTTCCCAGAAACCACCAGGCAGTATATCTTCCATCTTTAAATCAATGCCTGCCAGCCCTTCATATAATACCCTTGATGTATTTTCATCTTTTACAAGCTTTTTCACATCATCTGAAATAATAAAATCTTTTATAAATGCCAGTATCCTGTTATTAAAATCAACATTACTGGCGCTGCCAGATAAACTATTTACTTTTCTGTCTGATATCTGGTAAAGCAGTTTCTTTATATCTCTTTCAAACCCGCCTTCATAAATAATATTTTCAATTATCCTGGTTATCTGCGGCATATCACTGGAAATTGTATTATCAAGGGCATTCTTTGTAATATTTTCAAAATTTTCCTTTACGCCAGAATAAACCTCTTCACCTAATAATGTTTTAAAATCCAGCTGCTGGTTAGTTTCCAGAAAATCCAGCAGGCATTTATTAAAATTATCATCAGAAACCAGTATTGGAATTAACTGTTTTAAAACACTGCAGGCTGTTTCTTCATCAATTAATTCTTCAAAGCTTATTGCAGCCAGAATATCTTCAATAAAACAAACAAGATTATCTGAAATAACTTTAGCCACAGTCTTTTCAAGCGCCTTTTCAAAATCCCCGTCCTGGTCAAAATCCGCTACAGACTTGCCTAAGCCCTCAGATTCACCTGCTTTTAATAAAACTTTATTAATCTCCTCATCAAGCAGTATTTTGTTTCTTTCACCTGCATCAAGCATTTTTTCAGGTGTAATAATTTTCTCCTCCACCAGATTGGAAATATTTTCTGAAAGTTCATCCCTGGTCCTTGCAATCACAGATTTAAACGGTTTAAACCTTTTTCCAAAAAAATATATATTTTTAAACAAATGTGAAATTGCAATCCTGTTCGTTATAAAACCCGCAATTCCGCCAAAAATAATAAATAAAACTAATGATAAAAAGTCCAGTAAAGCCACGTATATACCTTTCCATAACTGTAAATTGTAATTTATTATCTGGTTTTAATTGTAAACCAAGTATTCCTTTACACCAGTATCAAATCTGCCACTTAACCTTTAATTTTTGAAAAATCAATCATATCATAATTTTTCATAACCATCTCAAATTTGTCTGGTGTATTATGGTAAAACCCACATATTTCTTTATTAGTACAACATTTTTCAATAAAACATAAAGATAATTTTGATTTTGAGTACTCTCTCCCATGTATAGATGCCATTAAATCAATTATTAGTTTAGTAAAAAACTGTTCCCATGTTAAAAATTCTGTAGTAATATAATTTACAGGATTTTTAAGTATCTTCTGTAATTCCTTATCATTACTAAATAAATCTGAATTTAATAATAAATACTCAAAAGATTCAGGAAGAAATAATTTTATATTATCATTATTTGCTTTTAAAGAAAAAATAGAATCTATATAATTTCCAATAGCAGCACCATCAGCAACTATTAATGTTTCTTTATCTTTTAATGTTTTTGCTATTCTGCATATATTCGCATTTCCCTCTGCAGAAATAACATTATTTCCTGCTACTGCCCTGAAAAATTCATAACCTGATTTTGAATCTTCTGTAATAATTAAATCTGGACACGATTTATTATACTGTATGTCATATATCCTTTCAAGAGTATTAAAATGCCTTTTGGTATTACTTTTTATTTTATAAATCTCAATATAAGAATATGGGATATATGCAAGAGGTTTCCTGCTTATTATTACAAAATAATTATCAGTATCCCTTACTAACCTGGCAAATTCTTTTGTTTCTAAATATATAAAATCTTCATCAATAAACCATATTGTACCAGAACTGTTTTTTATTATTTCCTTCCAGTATCTTGAATCATCAGCACTATTACATTCCACATCACAATCTAATATAAAACCTGTACGTCCAGACATTTTTACCGCCTTACACAACATAGATTTTCCTGTTCCCGAATCTCCACGGATAATTGTAACTTTTCTGTTAATTGTAAAATCATATGTTTCCCTTGGCGTTGCCAGCCTTATTTTATGTTTCCCTTTCATTACTATTCTCCTTATACAAATTAGAAACATATATAAAAAATTTATCAAATAGTTCTTTTATATTTGTTACTATACTATTATCATTTGCAATACAAATTTCAAATGGAATAGTTATCCTGTTAAAATCCATTGCATATGTTACTGGAACAAAAATATCCTTAATTTTGCCAATTTCTACAAGACTATTTAAACAATTTTCCCCAAACATTGCACCATCAATAATAAATTTGTCAGTTTTTAATAATAAAATACACGCTTTTACACCACCTGACAACTCTTGTGCGGTAATCTGGCAACCTAATGGCAGGCTTTCAAATGTACGTGGTGATAATACTTTTGTCTGGTCAATATCCAGAACCATTTTTTTAACAAGAGGGTCATTAAACCATTCTTCTTCATATCCAAAATCAAAATAGGGAATATAATCAGTAGTGGCAGATGAATGTGTCCCTATATATAAAGTAAGCATAAATATACCTCATTCCCTTGTCATATATCTTAAAAACGAAACTGCATTATCAATATTTTCTGATGTTGAAGAAATCCCTGCAACCGGGCCAGATATATAACCGCCAAGTTCTTTTGTATATTTATCTGTCCCTGTAAGGTATATTCCATAGTTATACAACTTGCTGCCATCCTGCCCTTCTGCATCTTCATCTATATATTCTGAATAATACTTCTGTTCTTCTGGAAAGTCATTATAAAACATTAATTCTTCTTTATCTTCTGGTGCATAAAAACATCCCGCCTTTGCCCATTTCTGGAAATTTTCTGCTGGTGATATTACAATATCTGCTTCTCCTGTATAAAGTAGTGTCTGTAACTGCACATCATTTGCAACACAGAAAATATCTACCATTTCATGCTCTGTATCAATATTTAATTCATCTTCTATAATTTCTGCAAACCCTGCTAACTGCCCGCTGCTTACTGCATCACCTTCTATAGCAACTGACAGGGCTGTATCCCGTTTTGAAGACTTTCCATTTATAAAATACATAATGCTTACTGCTATAATAACTGCTGTAATAACGAATTTTAAATAATAATCTGCAAAATATTTTCCTTTTTTACGTCCTTTAAGGTTTTTAACATATTCCGCATATGTTTCTTCAGTACGTTTTGTATAGATTTCAGATTTGTCATTTTTTAGTTTTTCTTTATCTTCTTCTGAAAAATTTATTGCCATAAAAACCCTCCGTTATTATCTGGCTGTAAAATGCTCTATACCCCTAATATATATAATATCATATAAAGTATTATAAGAAGCCCGTTTACCAATGAACCTATTGTTGGAAATAATGGCCTTATATTTTCCTGGTGAAGGCTCATCCATGCCATTATAAACCCGGCTATGCTTACCAGAAAGCATGACACACCTATAATTCCTACGCCAAATCCGGCATTGCCTCCATCTGCACCTGATATAATACATGCCGCAGCGAATGAAACAAATGAAATGGCCGCAAGTATGGATGAAGCTATGCCAGACATAGGATGTCTTTTATCTGTTAAACGGAGTTCCCCTTTTTCTTTTTTATGTCCTTTTTTCCTCAATTTAATCCTCCATGCCGCCCTGGCGGTTAATGCTTCTTTTTCTCTGTAAATATATGTATAATACCTATACATATACAAAACAGTATATACCCCAGAAAGCCTCCTGTTGTATTTAATATAACATCATCTATATCACATGAACCAAGTTTTGAAACAAGCTGTATAAGTTCAACTGTAACTGAACAAAGAAAACTTAAAAATGTAACTTTAAATATATTTCTCTGTTTATTAGATAAAACTGGCAGTACAAAGCCAAATGGCATAAAGCAGGCAACATTTCCAAAAAGGTTGATTATAACATTAAAGCTGCCAATTTCTTTTCTGTAATTCAGATATCTTTTAATTTCTGTAAATGGTTCCAGGTTATAATGGTATGTATCACTTGGTACTCTTCCAAACTGCTCGCTAAAGAATAAAAAGTAAACCATAACAATTAAATATATAATAAATAAAATCCATGAAAAAAACCTGATTATTTTTTTATGCTTCTTCTTCACAATAATCCTCCATGCCATTTCTAATGGCACAAATAAAAACTTTGCCTGCTTTCTACAAAAACTGACAGCGCCGGTTTTGCCAGCACTGCCTTTATTTATTATATACCAATGTTTATTTTTCGTAAAGTAAAATTTACTGACGCAGTGTGACTTCTTTTGCAGCAAGTGATGAAATTATTTTATCCATTACTTTTCCTGCTTCTTCATCAGTAAGTGTCCTGTCAGGTGCCCTGAATACTATTTTATATGCAAGTGATTTGTAGCCTTTAAGAAGCTGTGAACCTTCATATATATCAAAAAGCTCATAAGATTCAAGGATTTTGCCGCCCTTTTTCCTTATAATTTCTTCAATTTCACCCGCTGTCACATCTTTTCTCATGCTAAGGCTTATATCACGCGTGATTGCAGGGAATTTAGGCACACCCTTGTATTTTGCAGTATAAGAAGGCACTTCCATTACTGTCTTTAAATCAATTACTGCTATATAAGTTCTTTCTCCAATTTCAAAGTTTTTCTGTACTACAGGATGCACTTCACCAAGATATGCAATTTCCTTTCCATTGTAAAATACTTCTGCCTGCCTGCCAGGATGAAGGTATTTCCTGCTGCCTGGCTTGTACTCTGTTATTCCATTAAGCCCAAGTTTTTTAAGGACAGCCTCTGCCACACCTTTTATTGTAAAGAAATCACCAGTACCATACATGCCCAGTGCCAGCATTGTACGTTCATCTGGAAGTTCTGTTAATGGAAGTTCCTTTGGAATATATACATTAGCTATTTCATACAGGCGCACATTTTTATTTCTTCTGTTATAATTATTAGCAAGAGATGAAAGCATGCCGCCAAGGGCTGAAGTACGCATTACACTGTAATCCTCACCAAGCGGGTTGCTTATGCGTATGCTTTTTCTTAAAATATCATCTTCATCAAGACAAAGTTTATCATAAATTTTAGGGCTTTCAAATGAATATGTCATCCCCTCACAGAAACCATATGCTTCAGCTGCTGTCCTTACAGCCTTTTCCATTTTAAGCTTATCTGTAAGGCCGCCCGCTGTTGCTGTGCTTTTTGGAAGTGTTACAGGTATCCTGTCATAACCGTAGAAACGTGCAACTTCTTCTGCAAGGTCTGCAAGACGCTCTAAATCCTGCCTCCACGTAGGCACTGTAACAGTTTTTCCTTCTTTATCAACTATTAAATCTATTTTTTCAAAATATCCTGCCATCTCTTCTTCTGGAATATCTGTTCCAAGAAGCGCATTGATTTTATCTGCATCATATGGTATTACTACAGGTTCTTTTTTAACCGGGTAAATATCAACAGCCCCTCCTACAACTTCACCTGCGCCAAGTTCCTCTACCAGCTGGCAGGCACGGTCCATAGCTTTCATTGCATTATCTGGGTCAAGCCCTTTTTCAAATTTAGCCTGTGCGTCTGTGCGCATACCCAGTTTCTTGCCTGAGAGGCGTATATTAGTGCCATCAAATGTTGCTGCTTCAAAAAGCATTGTAGTTACATTATCTGTAATCATGGAGTTTTCGCCGCCCATAATGCCGGCAATCCCTATAGGCTTTTTGCCATCACAAATCATAAGCATTGTATCGTCAAGTTCACGTTCCTGCCCGTCAAGTGTTGTGAATTTCTCCCCTGCCTTTGCATTCCTTACTACAATTTTCTTCTCCTCAATAGTATCAAGGTCATATGCATGCATAGGCTGCGCATATTCTTCCATAACATAGTTTGTAATATCAACTATATTGTTAATCGGCCTTATACCGACAGATGCCAGGCGTCTTCTCATCCATTCCGGTGAAGGTGCAAGTTTTATATTTTTAACAACCCTTGCCGTATACCTTGGGCAGAGTTCCGGGTTTTCCACTTCCACTTTAATATAATTATTGACATCTTCACTATTGCCAGTCTTTGCCACTACAGGAGGCACAAATTTCTTCCCAAATGTTGCTGCTGCCTCACGTGCTATGCCAAGCACACCAAAACAGTCAACACGGTTTGATGTGATTTCATATTCAAATACAACATCGTGAAGCCCAAGAAGCTCTATTGCATCAGAGCCAATTTCTGCCCCGGCATATGCAGGGTTGTCACTAAGAATATATATGCCATCAGGGTCTGCATCAGGATACATATTGGAATTAGAACCCAGTTCTTCTATGGAACACATCATTCCATAAGATTCGACCCCGCGCAGTTTGCCCTTTTTAATCTTAAAACCATCTTCTGATTCCCCATCCTTATGTGAACTTGCAACATGCCCGCCTTCAAGGACTACTGGCACTTTCTGCCCTTCTTTTACATTCGGCGCACCTGTTACAATCTGTACTTCTGTTCCTTCTTCATCAACCTGCACCTGGCATACAACAAGTTTGTCTGCATCAGGATGCTTTTCTATTTTATTAATTTTACCAACTATTATTTTATCAAGGTTTTTGTCAAATTCTTTATATCCCTCAACTTTTGTGCCCGATAATGTCATTGCATCAGTATATTCCTGTGCACTGCAGGCAAGGTCTGGCACATATGCTTTTATCCATGATAATGATGTATCCATTTTAACCCTCCATAATTAGAATTGTTTAAGAAAACGTGTATCATTTTCATATAACAGCCTCATATCGTCAATTTCATATTTAAACAGTGCAATACGTTCAAGCCCCACACCAAATGCAAACCCTGAATACTCCTCCGGGTCAATACCGCTCATTTCAAGCACATGCGGGTGCACCATGCCACAGCCAAGTATCTCAACCCAGCCTGAACCTTTACAGAAACGGCATCCTTTGCCTTTACATTTAAAACATGAAACATCTACTTCTGCACTCGGCTCTGTAAACTGGAAATGGTGTGGCCTGAATTTAATCTTTGTATCTTCACCAAACAGCCTTTTGGCAAATTCCTGTAATGTACCTTTAAGGTCTGCAAATGTAATGCCCTTGTCTACCACAAGCCCTTCTATCTGGTGGAATGTAGGCGAATGTGTTGCATCCATTTCATCAGAACGGAAAACCCTTCCTGGTGCTATCATCCTTATTGGAAGCTTTCCTTTCTCCATTTCATGCACCTGTACAGAAGAAGTCTGTGTACGCAGAAGTATATCCTGTGTTATATAAAATGTGTCCTGTTCATCTTTAGCAGGGTGGTTTGCAGGAATATTCAATGCTTCAAAATTATAATAATCCTTTTCAACCTCTGGCCCTTCAACAACCTGGTATCCCATTCCAATAAATATATCTTCCACTTCTTCAAGGGTTATATTATTTGGGTGGCGGTGTCCTTCTGCAAGCTTTGTCCCTGGAAGTGTAATATCAATTTTTTCATTTGCAAGCCTTTCTTCAAGAAGGGCTTTCTCAAATTCTTTCTTCTTTGCTTCAATCTTCCCGTCAATCCTTGCCCTTGCTTCATTTACCATCTGCCCTGCCCCTGGCCTTTCTTCTGGTGCAAGGTCTTTCATGGATTTAAGCAGTGAAGTAAGTTCACCCTTCTTTCCTAAAAAGTTCACCTTAATATCATTCAGCTTATCAAGCTGTTCTGCCATATCAATCTGTTCAAGGGCAGTGTCCATGATTCTCTTTAATTTGTCTTTCATGCTTTACCTCATTTCCAAGCAGTATAAAGGTTTCCTGCTTTATTCTTTTATACAGGATAGCTTTTAAAACCAAAAAAGCCCCTGCCGTATAAACGGCAGGGACGTAAATTCCGCGGTACCACCCTGTTTCCTACAGCCTGCCAGTATAATTCTTACTGTGCATACCAGCGGCCATAAACTCTTATTATACATATAACGCCTGTAAAACGTCATTCCCTACACAATAAAACGATAACTATATCTTTAATTACCTTCAGGAATGCAGCTCCCATGTGAAATTCCAGTATACATATCCATAAAGGTGCTTACAGCCGGTGGCACCCTCTCTCTTAAAAGACAAACTGTATACCTTGCCAGGCTGTCCCGCCTGCATGTTCCAAGCCTTTAATAATCTAAATAATCTATCTGTATATAATAACCACAATTATCTAACAAACCGGTAACAGGGAATATTCTAGCATATAAATTCCAAATATGCAACACAATTTTTTATTTATTCCTATAACAATAATAACCTAAAATACAATTTTCTCTCCCAGCTCCATAAAATAAAAACAACCTGTATATAACCCTTTTTCATATAATATCCCTGTTATCTCCTGCATACGCAAATCTGGCCGGTGGTAAACACGTTTATCTGGCCATGGCAGCCCCTCAATATATTCTTTTTGCCTGCCATCAAGCACAGACAATATTTTTTCATAACCGCTCTGGCTTTTTCTTTTTATTATTCCAAAATCACAAGAAACATAAGCTGTATCCATGCCATTCTGAAAACATTTTTCCGCAATATAACCAGAAAAACTTTCCACTGCCAGATTATATTCTGCCACATCCCATGAAATACCGCTGTAATCCTTTTCTTCCACAACTTTCCCACAAAAACTTTTCCTTCCATACCTGCCGTGTCTTTCTGTATATACAACCTTGTTTTTTACAGATTTCCTGCCGGGCTCTTCCATAAGAATTATTTTTTCTTCCAGCAAATGTTCCCATACAGTTTTCTGGACTTTTTCAAACGTCACAGGGTACTCCAGCTTTTCTTTTATATATTTTACTGTATATCCTTTATCCGCAAGACGGCATATTGCACCTCCTGCTGCCATATCAAATACAAAACCTGACAATACATTCCCAAAATATTTGTTATCCATAGTATTTAAATATAAAACAGCCTTTCTGTATCTATTAGAAAATCTGTTTTATTATTCTGCTTCCCAGTATACGGTTTCTCCACATGCCATGCTTTCCTGCACTTTTATGGTTCTCTGGTTGGAAGAGCCTTTAAATACCAGGTTTAAGTCTTTTTTATCTGCCATAAATTCCCCGTCTACCATAATATCAATATAAGAAAGCATTTCTTTTGTTTCTTCCCATTCACCAAGCATACGTCCTGTAATGTCTTTTTCAAAGTCATAGCCTGTAAAGCACCAGATGTCTTTTTCTGGATATATCTGTTTAACCTTTCTTAACATGGGCAGAAGCCCCTGCTGGTTACAGTGTTCGAGCGGTTCGCCGCCAAGCAGTGTAAGCCCTTTTATATATTCTGGTTCCATGTATTTTATGATTTCTTCTTCTGTACTGGCTGTAAATGGCATGCCATAGTTAAAGTCCCATGTTTCAGGGTTAAAGCACTCTTTGCAATGGTGTGTGCAGCCGCTTACAAAAAGTGATACCCTGACACCTGGCCCGTTGGCAACGTCACATTTTTTGATTTCTGCATAGTTCATAATAATTAGTAATCCCTTAATTCCTTTCTTTGCCAGTAGGTTAAATTTAAAGGTGCAGCACCCTTGAATTAATTTCTTTTGTCTTGCCGGCATTCCAGAAATTTTCACCAAGGTAGCCGCATGTCCTTCTTGTAACGTTCATTTTGTTTTTATCTTTGTTATGGCATTGCGGGCATTCCCATTCAAGACCATCATTTATTATGATTTCGCCGTCAAAGCCGCATACATGGCAATAATCAGACTTTGTATTAAATTCTGCATATTGTATATTTTCATAGATGAATTTTACAAGGTCTTCCAACGCCCTGGTATTGTGCTTCATATTTGGTATTTCAACGTATGAAATTGCACCTCCTGAAGAAATCTTCTGGAACTGGCTTTCAAACCTGAATTTGCTGAATGCGTCTATTTTTTCACGCACATCAATATGGTATGAGTTAGTATAGTAACCTTTGTCTGTTACATCTTTTATAATGCCAAATTTCTTTTTATCAATTTCAGCGAAGCGGTAACACAGGCTTTCTGCTGGTGTGCCATACAGCCCGAAGCCTATCCCTGTTTCAAGCTTCCATGTATCGCAGGCAAGGCGCAGGCGTTTCATAAGGCGCAGGGCAAAGTTAGTTCCTTTTGGGTTTGTGTGGCTTACGCCTGTCATAAGCTTAGTAACTTCATATAAGCCAATATATCCTAAAGATATAGTTGAATATCCGTTGTGCAGCAGCTTATCTATAGGCTCATCTTTGCCAAGCCTTGCTATTGCACCATACTGCCAGTGTATAGGGCTTACGCTTGAAAGTGTGCCTTCAAGTGAATGGTGCCTGCACATAAGTGCTTCAAAGCAGAGCGCAAGGCGTTCTTCTAACAGCTCCCAGAATACCTCTTCGTCCCCTTCTGCTATTATGCCTATCTGTGGAAGGTTTATGCTTACAACGCCCTGGTTAAAACGTCCTTCAAATTTATACTGCCCGTTTTCATCTTTCCATGGTGTAAGGAAGCTCCTGCAGCCCATACATGAAAATACATTGCCTTCGTAGTTTTCACGCATTTTTTTGGCAGAAATATAATCAGGGTACATTCTTTTGGCTGAACATTTTACTGCAAGTTTTGTCAGGTAGTCATACTGGCCTCCTTTCAGGCAGTTATGTTCATCCAGTACATATATAAGCTTAGGGAATGCTGGTGTAACATATACCCCTTTTTCATTTTTAATGCCTTCTATGCGCTGTTTAAGTATTTCTTCAATAATCATTGCGTTTTCCCTGATATAAGGGTCATTTATATCAAGGTTTAAGAATAAAGTTACAAATGGTGACTGGCCGTTTGTGGTCATTAATGTGTTAATCTGGTACTGTATAGTCTGTACTCCTGATTTAAGTTCATCAGAAAGCCTGTCCTGCACAAATTCTTCCAGTGCATCTTCACTTATGCTGTCCCCGTATTTCTGCCTGTAATGTGCTGCATATTTATCATGGCTTTTGCGCAGGTACCTGCCAAGATGCCTTATATCAACTGACTGTCCACCGTACTGGCTGCTTGCAACTGCAGAAATAATCTGTGTTGTAACAGTACACGCCACCTGGAAGCTTTTAGGGCTTTCTATAAGCTTTCCATTCATAACGGTGCCGTTTTCAAGCATATCCCCGATATTAATAAGGCAGCAGTTAAAGATGCTTTGCAGGAAATAATCCATATCATGGAAATGTAATATGCCTTCTTCATGTGCTTTAACAATCTTTTCTGGAAGAAGTACTCTTTTTGTAAGGTCTTTAGATACCTCCCCGGCTATAAGGTCCCTTTGTGTAGACGCAATATAGGCATTCTTATTGGAATTTTCCTCCATAACGTCTTTGTTCCTGTTCTTAATAAGGCTCATAATAGAGTCGTCAGTTGTATTGGCACGCCGTACCATTTCACGTGTATACCTGTATATTATATATTTCTTGGCAAGCTCAAACTTGCCCTCGCTCATAAGCTTCTGCTCAATCATATCCTGGATATCTTCAACCATCAGATTGTCCATATGCTTATTCTCAATGCCTGCTACAATAGAATCAATCTTTTCTTCAGACACTTTCTCATAGTGGCTAACTTCTGAGTTTGCTTTCTGTATTGCAGCCACTATCTTATTTCGGTCATAATCTACAATCCTGCCATCACGTTTTGTAACCTTCATGCTATACACACTCCTGTTTTTAATTTTCTCCCGTCTAAAGACGTAATGTTATTATAGCATTATATACCAAAAAAGTCCACAAGATATTGTGTGTACTATAAAATACGTACCATATTTTGTGGAATTTCCATTTTTCTAGGTCTTACAACTGTAGAGGGATATTGTAAGTTTAATACTGGTTTTAAGAAGATACAACTCTCTTTGTATCCTCTGACAAATTCATTATTCTGCTAATTTCTTCAACAGGAATTTTTGTATATTCTGATAGTTCTTCTTTAGACGGCACAGCCCCGTTCTCTTCTGTAAGATACTTTGCTGCTTCATGCAGAAGGTTTGCTTTGGCAAGAACTGCATTTTCCCAGTCTTTGCCAGATGTTTCCATATCAATAAAACTTTCCATTGCATTTACTATCTCCATATCAATTATGCCATGCACAGCCTTATAATCAGGTTCTCCATCTTCTTTTATATACTGTGCCCTGTTTTCCCCAATTATTGAAATGCCTGCCAGAAGCCCTATATTTCCTTCAGATATAATTTCATCTATGGATATTGTTTTATTTGCAACCGTCTCACGCTTATTATAAGCTGATGCAAGTTTTATTACATGTGCAAGCAGGCTTTCAATAAGCCTGTCCCTTAATTCTTCCCTGCCCATGAGAAAGCCCTTTATAATGCCATTAAGTTCCTTGTCATCTGCAGCCCTGGTATCTGCTTCATGCTGGTAAAGCTTCCTGTTAAATAAAGCCCTGCTGCCTGCCATGCCACATTCTGGAATGCCTTCTCTGCGTCCTGTGATTTTAATGCCTCCTGCACTAAGGTAGCTGTACACAGCCTCCATTTGGCTGTTGTCAAGTTCCATATTGCCAAGATACCTGTTTATTTCTTCTTTAGATAATGTGTTCTGCTGTAATGCTGCTATATTCTTTATTTCAGCCAGTATTTCCAAAAACCTGCCATGTTCTTCCATTTGTCTTAAATCCTTTCCTTATATTATAAAATATAAACTGTGTACGTATAACCAGACACATAATAACAAATCTTTTTAATATTGTAAAGGAAGTAAAATATGCTATAATACGCGCTTTTAACCTAATATGCCAAAACCGGCGGGCTGCCACTGTATAATGGCAGCCCGCCGGCCTTATCTCCAATTACATCCCCTTGTAACCAGAAATACCTTCTCTTATTTTAATTAATATGTAAACTATTTCTACATATTTTTCCAATATCCTTTTAAGCTTTTATGCAATATAGATATCTTACGCGCTTATTATAATACACCTTTTGTCTAATTTTGTCAATAGTGCAGGTAATATTTAGAAAGTTTACCTTGCAAGAATATCTGTAATTTCTGCTATATACAGTGTGTGGTAATCCTTGTCCCCGTACCATGTGGCATCAATGTCCTGGTCTTTGAAATTTTCTGGTTTAATTAATGTAGCGGACATTACTTTACATATTAACAGAAGGTCTGCCTGGTCTACATATGGCACTCCGTTATAATATCCTATATCTACTCCTGATTCTTTTATCTTGTCTTCATTCCGGCCTGAAACTGTTCCAAGAAATTTCATAAGCTTTCTGTATTTGTCTTTCGGAAAGCTTAATGAGAATTTTCCTTCCCTGTCTATAAATTCTTTGGTGAAACGGCTCTGCCTTATAACTATAAATGCTGCATCTTTGCCCCACATCTGTCCAAGTGCTCCCCAGGATGCTGTCATTGTGTTGGCTTTTTCTTCATTTCCTGCGGTAACCAGCATCCAGTCTTTTCCAATTTTTTCAAATGGGTTGATTTCCATTATGTCTGTTGTGATTTTCTGAAAGGTGTGCATATTTTTTCCTCCTTAAAAATATTTTTCTTTAATTATAATACCATATATTTATCATATGCAAATAAATTTTTTTTGATATTTTGCATGTTCTTTGGTAAAATAATAGTTAATTTATAGAAATGAGGTTAGAATAATGAAAGTTGAACTGCATGCACATACAAGCCAGACAAGCCCATGTTCAAATATAAGTGCTGGCAGGCTTGTAAAAATGTATGAGGAAAAAGGGTATGGTGCTGTTGTTATTACAGACCATTACAGTAAATGGGTTATGGAACGCAATAATATTACAAGTCCAGAGGAATTTACAGAATTTTTCCTGGATGGCTACCGGTGTGCCCTCAAATATTCACAGGAACATAACTGCCATATAAAGGTACTGCCTGGTGCAGAAGTAAACCTTCTTGAAAGCCCGGATGATTATCTTTTATATGGTGCTGGTACAGGATTTTTCCGCCAGAACCCGCTTTTGTTCAGACTGCCGCTGGAAGGGCTGTATAAATTGTGCCATAAAAACGGAATACTTCTGGTACAGGCGCATCCAAACAGGGCTTACTGTACACCTGCAGACCCTTGTTTTCTTGATGGTGCAGAGGTATATAATGGCAATATGCGGCATAATAGTAATAATGGCAAAACATATAAATGGGCGGAGGAAAACAATCTGGTAATGACTTCTGGAAGTGACTTCCACGAAGAAGAGGACCTTGCAAAAGGAGGCATAATTACGGAGGAAGATTTTAATTCCATCAAGGAGCTGGCAGAGATACTTAAGGCTGGCAGTTACAGCCTTATTATGGATTAATAACTGGAAAGGCATGGTTATTTATATGAAATATAAACGTTTAATACACTGGTTTAATAAAGTACGGGATATTATAGAAACAATAACAAAGGAAACAAACAGGGCAGCTATCTCTGCTTTTTCAGGGCAGTCTGCTTTCTTCCTTATGCTTTCTTTCTTTCCTTTCTTTATGTTTATGTTTGCAGTCCTTAAGTTTACACCTTTTACTGAATCTATGTTCCTGAATACGCTGGAAGTCTTTATACCTGATTCTTTCCATAATTTTCTGTCAGCAGTTATTTCGGGCATATACAGCAGCCAGTCTGCCACACTTCTTCCTGCTACAATTATTACTGCCATATGGCTTGGCTCTAAAGCGTTCCTTTCCCTTGCCAACGGGCTTAATTCTGTATATGAAATAGAAGAAACGCGCAACTACCTGCTTATACGCTTTTATTCTGCAATTTATACAATAGCATTTGCGCTGCTTATAATTGCAACACTTGCTTTTATGGTGTTTGGAAACAGAATATATTTTTATACATGTAAATATTTTCCTATGCTTGAAAAAGTATTTCTTCCAATAATAAATTTCAGGCCACTTATAAGCTTTTTTATAATGTTTTTATTTTTTATAATTATGTATAAAGCTATACCTGACAGGAAATGCAGTTTTAAAAGCCAGATACCAGGTGCTGTTATTGCAACAAGCGGCTGGCTGGTATATTCTGACTTGTATTCATTGTATGTTGACCATTTCAGCAATTATTCAGCGTTTTATGGCGCAATGACAGTAATAGCACTTCTTATGGCCTGGCTTTACGCATGTATGTATATATTGTTTTTTGGAGGCCTGGTTAACAAGCTGCTTTATGATGATGGTTTCTTTGTAAAATAAATTTAGTTATTTAGAATATTCTGCACATTCTGTATCTTTGTGCCATTAAAGAAATGTTTAAGGATTACAGAATAGCTTTCACCGGCTTTAGCCATTGCTGCCGCACCTGACTGGCTAAGGCCTGCGCCATGCCCGAAACCGCCGCCTGTTATTTTAAATGACGTCCCTTTTTTATTTTTAACCGTATCAATATAAAACGCTGCACTTGGAAGCATTGAGTATGAAGAAATGCTTCCACCGTTTTTCCTGTTTATTTTTTCATAAACAGGTGCAAGGACTTTTCTTATATTATACTGTGTACATACTTTAACAACATTTCCAGTTCCTACAATAACAAGCTCTGTTACAAGCCCGCTCTCTTCCCTTTTTTCAACACGCAGGGCTTTAATCCTGCCAATGCTTTTTATAGGTTTCTGTACATATTTTCCCTTGTTATTCTGTTCAAGTACAAGTGATTTGTCTGAAAGGTAGCAGTTATAAATTGCTGAATCAATCCTGTTGCTTAGGCTTTCTGCATTAAATGTTATGTTCCATCTGTACCAGCCATCACTGCTGTCATATGTCCCATCACCACCAGCATCTATAAAATTCCTGAAGGTATTTTCATCTGAAAGATTAACTTCTACCTGTTTCTTTGCATTTTTCCTGCGTACCTGCAGGGAACTTAAAAGATATGGCACTTCTGAAGAGGTATTCCATACATCCTGCCCGTCGGCTGTACATCCCCATGATGTTGAAAAATAATATGCAACAATAATTTTGCCATCATTTGTTATTACTTTGCTGTATGTTGAATCTACTGCCATTCTTGAACGCCTGTCTTCAGGTATATTGTTGTATACCTGGCATGCTGTGCTGTCATCAAGGTCGGCGTTATACTCTTTATAACGTTTTGCATTAATCTGGTTATATGAGTAGCTTCTCGCACATACTGCCTGCGCTTTAAGTGCTTCCATATTATTACTGGTGGACATTTCACTTGGAACAACTGCATAAAGATAATGTTCAACTGGCAGTTCATTAATTACCAGAAAACCCTGTTTAGTCCATTTCACTTCAATAGTGCCACGGTATAAAGGCTGCCTGTCCTGCCTTTTAACAGAAAGAAGCTTGATTCTTGCGCCATCTGTGGAAGTTATGGAAAACTGCTTTTTCCTGTCTGCCTCTGCCCCTTTGCCATACATATTAAATGAAACTTTCTTTCCCGCAGCATAATTTTTAGTATTTTTGCCATCACTAACAGTAAAACTGCTTCCACATGTAAGCTTTATGCTGCTATGGTAATAGCTTTCAAAGCTGCCAGACATAATAAGAACCCTTACTTTCTGTGAATTTGCTGCCCTGGCAGGGTCTAAAACCTGTACAGGCTTCCTGGTTGCTTTTGGTTTCTCTGAAGGCTTTGGAGTTCTTGCCACAGGTTTTTTAGTAGTTTCTGCCACGGGTTCTTTTGTAACAGTTCCTGCATTTCCAGCAGTAACGCCTGGATTACTGCTATTATTGCTATTATCACCACTGGTAATATTGCCATTATTATTATCCTTTGTGTTTTTTTCTGGCGTATTGTCCTTTACTGCTTTATTCTGGCTGGTTTCTTTTATGCCTGGAAAATTAATATAACCTTTAAGATATGCTTCTGACAGCACACAAAAAAGACAAAGAACAGACAGAATGGCAAGTAATTTTAACTTTTTCTTGTCCATTATTTCCCCCTTATCACATTGTACTATTTTATACTTTTATGCTATTAATTTAATTATATGCTGGCAACGCTGGAATATAACTAATTATTCCAATAATCCAGAATATAATTTTACAGTTATATTTTGTTACAATACATATTTTCTCTGTTAATATTATCGGTTATTTTCTTATTAATATTAATTAATGTTTAATGGGATAGTAGAATTATACATATATTTATGCTAAGATAGGGATACTGGATAATCTGGAAAAACCAGTGCTTGCTTTACAGGCATTTAAAGCAGCCAGGAACAGGCTGGATATGAAGTTCCAAAAAAGGAAAGCACTTTAAAGAGTGCTCTCCTGGATTTTTACAATAAAATAAATAAACTGCCTGTCAGGAAATTATAAGTTCAATTTTATTCTGTCCTGATAATATACTTTCTGGAATATAATTATCTGGCATCTGCTTTCCATTAATATAAAGGCTTTTGAAACCACTTTCTTTATGTCCAGGGTTTTTTATTGTAATACTAAGGTGTGTCCTGCGGAAATCTTTTTCAATAGTAATTTCTTCCCATTCTGATGGAATTGATGGTGCAATCCTTAGACCGTTTAAATCAGGGCGTATTCCAAGTATTCCTTCTACGCACCCCACCATAACTGTTGAAGCAGTACCTGTCAGCCAGTGGACATGTGAACGCCCGTAACAGGGGCTGCCGGATGATTCAGTAAACTGCCCGTGGCAGTACGGCTCCATCCTGCGTATCTCTGCATTGTCATTCATTGCTGCTGGTGCAGTTTCCATAAAGCAGGTAAATGCCCTGCCTCCATGCCCCCTGAGTGCTTCTGCAAGGATTAACCAGCCTTGCGGCTGTGAAAATATCCCGCCGTTTTCTTTTACATACCTGTTAAAACATGTCATAAGTGCGCCTTCAAAAGCATGTTCTTTATACGGCGGTGCCATAACCATTGCCCCATATTTTGTATTTAAAAGGTTATAAACACTTTCAAGTGCTTTGTCTGCCTGGCTGTCTGATGCAAGCCCGCTTATTACAGACCAGCTTTGTGGATTGAGCCACATATTTGCTTCAGGGTCTGTACGTCTGCCAATAACTTCCCCGTTCTCTTTAAAACCACGTATAAAACGGTCTTCGTCCCAGCAAAGTGACTGTACTGCTTCCCCAAGTCCTGCCTGCTGTTTCTCCAGGAATGTTATATAGCTGCTGTCACCTTTCTGTACTGCAATTTCTTTTAATATAGTAAATGCAAGGTAGAACTGGAATGCAACAAATGTTGATTCACCATCTTTTCCAAGCCTTAAACAGTCGTTCCAGTCGGCATAAAGCCCTGCTGGCATTCCATGTGCACCCATATGTCTTAATGAAAAATCTATTGCACGTTTAAGATGCTCATATACTGTGCCTTCATCCTTATTGGCAAAAGGAATTACTTCATCTATAAATGCAGTATCACCACTTTCTGCTATATATTTATAAACAGTTGGAAAAAGCCAGAGTGCATCATCTGCCCTGTATGCAGGATGTCCTGTTTCTTCTACATAAGAAGCATCGTCTGGTGTATCCTCATGTCCCGGGTTGTGCGTATATTTAACAAGTGGAAGCCCTGCACCGTTATCAACCTGTGCAGACAGCATAAAACGTATCTGTTCTTTTGCCATTTCTGGTGCAAGATGGATTACCCCCTGTATGTCCTGTACTGTATCCCTGTAGCCATATCCATTGCGCAGCCCGCAGTAAACAAATGACGCCGCCCTTGACCACAGAAAAGTCATAAAACAATTATAAGCATTCCATATATTTACCATTGTATTAAATTCTTTGCAAGGTGTATGCACATGGAAATGTGAAAGCTTGTTTTCCCAGTATGCACATAACTCTTCCATGTCTGTTTTGCAGGCGGCAGCAGGGTCTTTATATCCATTAAGCAGCTCTTCTGCTTCTGCATCTGGCTTTTCACCAAGTATAAAAGCAATCTGCCTTGATTCCCCTGGCTCTAATACAATCTTTGCTGACAATGCCCCGCAGCTGTTACAGTTATAATTCAGTGCATTGCCTAAATCCCCGGCCTCAATTCCTGCTGGATTGCCAAACCCGCGGTATCTTCCAAGAAATTCATCAAGGTCACCACAATAAGAAGATACTTCTGCACCACAAATCCCGAAGAAACGTTCAATCCTGCCTTCTTCATTTTCATTAATTACCTGCTGTATCCTGTTGCCATGAAAATATGTACGTGATATAAACAGCGTATACTGTAAATTTACAAGGTCCTGTTCATAATCTGGTTCATTTGTAAAACAAGCAAAACCGCTTATTGTAAGATTTCTTGTTTTGTCTGAACCATTCCTTATAAGGACACTCCATACTTCATATTCCTTTCCAAGTGGCACATAATATAATGCTTCAGAATGAATTTGTAAATAATCCGCTTCCATTTTTGTATAAGCTATGCCATGCCTGCACTTGCTCTTATATAAAGAAATATCCTTGCCAACGGGCTGCCATGAAGCTGACCAGTAATCTTTCTGTTCATCATCCCGTATATAAATGTACCTTCCAGGCTGGTCGAAATTATTAAAATGGTAGCGCAGTATACGCCCGTTTGCCCCTGACTTGCGGAAACTGTAACCGCCAGCACTGTTGGAAATAATTGCCCCATAATCAGTTGAACCAAGATAATTTGCCCATGGCGCAGGAGTATCCGGCCTGGTAATTACATATTCCCTGTTTTCATCATCAAAATAACCATACTTCATAATTAATCTCCTCTAATTTTTCTATATATTAAATAAACCGGACAAATATATTTATTACTCTTAATTAAGATTAATTAAAGCATATATTACTTTGTTGATTAAGTCAAGTAAATTTTGATTATTTATCTTTTTTAAAGTAAAATTAGCTATTTTAACTAAATCAAATAAAAAAATTTTGTGGATTTTTTATTACTAATCCTTAAACCTGCTTTGCACCATGTCTTATTATTATTGTTTTTATTTCATCTGGAGCTTTTGAGGTAACATCTGCTATCTGTTCTAATGTATAGTTTTTCTTGTACATGTTTATAATAAATTCTTCCCTGCCTTCTTCCCTGAATTCATCTGCGTGTTCTTTAAAATATTCAAACATTATACCAACTCCTTCCCTTGAATTTTTTACTTCAGCTACCCTGTTTCCAAGAATCTTGTTATAGAATTTATCTGGCTCAGGACAGTTCAGGTCATGTATCAGCCTGCCAAGTTCTGTACTGGTATCCTTATAACTTCCATTAACATATATAACATGTGCCCTGTCATTAAATTCCCCTTTGGTTTCCCTGACTACTTTGTCTATATGGTAAATAGGCTCTCCTGCACCAAATATATCTTCTTTTGTTATAAAAATTACATATACTGTTGGAAGGTTTGTAAAATCTTCCTGTTCACTAAGGGAAGATGTATCCATTATACTGATATGGTATCTGGTTCTTTCTGGTGATGCCCCTGAATTACTGCGCTGTATTTCTATATCAAATTCTTCATTCTTTTCAGACGCATGTACATCTAAAATAACAGAACGCCCTAATGGATTTTTAATCTTCTCCAAGGTACTTGCCATAAATCTTTATTACTTCTTCCATTGCCTGCTGTCCTGGTGCTCCTATGGTATTTCTTTTTCCTATACATGTTTCCATGCTTATTGCATTATATATATCTTCTTCAAATACAGGGCTTATATTTTTATATTCATTTAAAGATAATTCTCCTAGTGTTTTATTATTATCTATGCAGTAAAGCACCAGTTCACCTATTATGCCATGTGCATCACGGAATGGCACGCCATGGTTTACGAGATAGTCAGCGGCATCTGTCGCATTTGTAAACCCGCCTTCGGCACTTTTACGCATCTGGCCCTTGTTGAATGACATGGTGTCTAACATGCCATTAAATAAGAGTATGCAGCCTTTTGTTGTGTCTATTGCGTCAAATACAAATTCTTTGTCTTCCTGCATGTCTTTATTGTATGCAAGTGACAGTCCTTTCATAGTGGTTAAGAGTGATACCAGTGTGCCATATACACGTCCGGTTTTGCCTCTTACCAGTTCTGCTATATCGGGGTTTTTCTTCTGTGGCATTATGCTGCTTCCCGTGGAATAGGCATCATCTATTTCTATAAACTGGTATTCATTGGAGTTCCAGATTGTTATTTCTTCACAGAAACGGCTTAAGTGCATCATTATTATTGACATGGCAGAAGAAAATTCTATAAGGTAATCCCTGTCTGACACTGCATCCATGCTGTTTAGTGCCGGCCCTTTAAAACCAAGCTGTTTTGCGGTAAAGTCCCTGTCAAGCGGGTATGTAGTACCTGCAAGCGCTCCTGCGCCAAGGGGACAGTAGTTCATTCTTTCAAATATATCTTTAAGGCGTGACCTGTCACGTTTAAACATCTCAAAGTAAGCACCCATATGGTGTGCAAGTGTAACAGGCTGTGCTTTCTGCAGATGTGTGAAACCAGGCATTATTGTATCCGTGTTCTCTTTTATTATTTTAAGGAGGCTGTTTAAAAGGCCTTTAAGAAGCCCGTCCATTACAAGTATTTCTTTGCGCGTATAAAGCTTCATGTCAAGTGCCACCTGGTCATTCCGGCTTCTGCCTGTATGGAGTTTTTTGCCTGCCTCACCAATACGTTGTGTCAGGTGTGCCTCTACAAAACTGTGGATATCTTCATGTTCATCATCTATTCCAAGCCTGCCTGCTTCAATATCTGCAAGTATGCTTTCAAGGCCTGTAATAATTGATTCTTTGTCATCTTCTGTTATAATTCCCTGTTTTGCAAGCATTGTAACATGCACAATGCTTCCCTCTATATCCTCTTTATAAAATTTCTGGTCAAAAGAAACAGAGGCATTAAATGCCTGCACAAGCTGGTCTGTTTCCTTTGTAAAACGTCCTCCCCAAAGTTTCATATTAGCCCTCCGTTTATATTAATCTTATATTAAATCTGTTATGTTTTTATGCTGGTTTATGCTGAAAATACCGGAATGGGATACATTCCGGTATTTAGTAGTGTCTGGCATATATTCATTAAAAATTAGTCCATGCCATATAAAAAATTAGTCTTCTGCTTCTGGTTTACTGTCTGAAAATTCAATAAAATCATCATCAAAGCTGTCTGAATAATCATCAGGGTCAAAGTCTTCGAGATAATCAGGTGTGAAATACTTGTATACAGCATATGCAATACCTGCAATAGCAGCAACAGCACCTATAACTGCCAGTACAATAATTATTGTATTCTTATTTTTTTCTTCAAGCTCTTTCTTGTGTAAAAGCTCATTAAGCTTGGCAGCATTTAATAATTCTTCAATTTTTGAGTTTACATGCATAATATTATTCCACCTTTCTTATAATAATTTAACTCTTAAAAAGTATATCATATAATAGACATAATATCTATATCTTTTTTAATTTTGCAAAAGAAGCCATCATTTTACGTGTACAGCCATTGTCAAAATCCACACATACTTCAAAATCACCAGATTTTTTATTAATTGATTTAACTGTCCCCCCGCCAAATTTAGTGTGCATTATCCTGTCGCCCTCTTTATATGGAAGTTTTGCAGGTTCTGCTGTGCTGTTTTTACTGCTTCCAGACTGGTATATGGAAAATCCTTTTGTTATTAACGGGTTTCCTGCAAAAAGCTGCCCTGTACTGCCTTTATTTTTCCGGCTTTGTGTTTTAGTACTTTTTTCTGTATTATAATTATTGCTGGCATAGCTGTTATTATAATTTCTGTTATTACCAGTTTTGTAACTACTGTTATTATTAGTAAAAGACACAGCAGAATATGATTCCTGCCGGGCAGTATGTTTTACCAGGTAACGTGGTATTTCTTCTAAGAAACGTGATGGCGTGTTGTACTGCTGTTCACCGTTACGGAAACGGCTTACTGCACAGCTTAATGACAATTTTTCTTTTGCCCTTGTAATGCCTACATAACAAAGCCTGCGTTCTTCTTCCATTTCTTCTGGTTCATCACTGATTATTGCCCCGTATCCCGGAAATATCCCTTCTTCCATTCCCACAATATATACATATGGGAACTCAAGCCCCTTTGCACTGTGGAGTGTCATAAGAAGTACAAGGTCATTGCCCTCATCTGCATTATCAATATCTGCAACAAGTGCAACTTCCTCAAGAAACCCGCCCAGTGTTGGTTTTTCTGTACAGCTTTCTTCATATGCAGCCACTTTATCCAGAAGTTCTTCTATATTTTCAATACGCCCAAGTGATTCTTCTGTATCTTCTTCTTCAAGAAGCCTTACATAACCCGTTTCATCAATTATTTCATTTACAAGTTCTGTAAGCGTGCTGCCCTCTTCTGCAAGATGGCGTTTAAATGATTCTATAAGGCTTACAAATGACTGGAGTTTTGCAGCACCCCTGTTTATGCCATCTATATACTCATATCTTTCCAGTGCTTCATAAAAGCTTATGCCATTGTCTATGGCATACATGGAGATACGGTCTATGGTTGTAAGCCCTATTCCCCTTTTTGGTACATTTATTATACGTTTTACAGAAATATCGTCCATGCCGTTTTCAATAGTGCGCAGGTAGGCCAACAGGTCTTTTATCTCCTTGCGCTGGTAGAAATTAACTGCACCTATTATTTTATAAGGGATATTGGCTGTTACAAGCTTTTCTTCAAATATACGGGACTGTGCATTTGTCCTGTAAAGTATTGCAAAGTCATTGTATGATGCCTGCCCTGATGAAACAGCATAACTTATTGAGTCTGCAACTTCTGATGCTTCTTCATATTCATTTGCAAAACGGTTAAAGTAAATTAAATCCCCTTCTTCTTTCCTTGTCCAGAGTGATTTATCCTTCCTGACTGAATTATTCTGTATAACAGAATTGGCAGCATTAAGGATATTCTGGGTGGAACGGTAATTCTCCTCAAGCTTTATTACACGTGTACCTGGATATGATTGTTCAAAATTAAGTATATTATGTATATTTGCACCACGGAATTTATAAATTGACTGGTCATCATCACCCACAACACAAAGATTATGTTCAACAGAACCGTCCACGCCTGTTGTACTGGCAAGAAGATGTATAAGCCGGAATTGTGCAGTGTTGGTATCCTGGTATTCATCAACCATTATATATTTAAAGCGGTTCTGGTAGCGTAAAAGCACATCAGGCTTTTCTTTAAAAAGCTGTACTGTCTTAATAATAAGGTCGTCAAAGTCAAGTGCATTGGCGTCTTTAAGCCTTTTGTCATATTCGCGGTATGCACGTGCGTATATTTCTTTATTAAAATCACCCATTGCCTGCAATTCATACTGTTCTGGTGTTACAAGCTCATCTTTTGCCGATGAAATAACGCTTAAAAATGCACGTTCTTTGTATTTCTTAGGGTCAAGGTTTAAGTATTTAATTATTTCACGCATAAGTGTTTTCTGGTCGTCGCTGTCATATATTGTAAAACTTCTTGTATAACCAATATCCTCAATATGCCTGCGCAGTATACGTACACATAGTGAATGGAAAGTGCTTACCCAGATATCCTGTGCATTCTTTCCAGATACTATGGAATCAACACGCTCACGCATTTCGCCTGCTGCCTTGTTGGTAAATGTAACCGCCAGTATATTCCATGGGTTTACACGGTATTCATTTATAAGATAGGCAATCCTGTGTGTAAGTACCCTCGTTTTGCCAGAACCTGCGCCTGCAAGTATAAGAAGAGGCCCTTTAAAATGCTTTACCGCTTCTTCCTGTTCAGGGTTTAATCCTTCTAAAATATTCATCTATATACCCTTTCTTTCCCGGTTTTATAAACTGTCCCTGTATTGCCTGGCATTTTCAAAAAACTCTGTAAGTGCCGTGCCGTCATTTGCAGTTACAGCATCTTTAATATTTGTAAGAATATCTATATATTCCTCCAGAAACCCTGCTATACATCCAGGGTTTGCAAGGCAGATATTCTGCCACATCTCAGGTGATGAAGAAGAAATCCTTGTAATATCTTTAAAACCCCCGGCGGCAAGCCTTTTATATATGCCGTCTTTATCATGTGATGCAACAAGGTTTACAAGTGATGCAGAAATAATATGAGGGCAGTGGCTTATTGCCGCTGTTACCATGTCATGTGTCCTGTAATCCATTATTTCACAGTGTGCACCTGCTGCTTCTGTAAAACCTGCCATCCAGTTTACAAATTCCCCTGGTGTACTATCTGTTGGCGTAAGTATATAATATGCGTCTTTAAGCAGACCTTCGTCTGAATTGTTATATCCTGTTTTCTCTGAACCTGCCATTGGGTGTCCGCCAATAAAATTATGGTTAAGCCCCAGTTCTTCCACGGCTTTATGTATATTCCCCTTAACACTTCCTACATCTGTAATAATACAATCCTTCCGGATATATGGTTTTATCTGTTTAAGATATGAAATATTTTTAAGGACAGGCGCACATAAAAATACCACATCACATTTTGAAAAGTCCCCAAGTGATGTGCTAATCACTGTAAGGACACCCTCTCCTGCTGCCATTTCAAGCTTTGGGTGCGGCTTTGTGACGTAGTAGTTATATGCCATAATCTGTGAAGAAGGGTACTGGCGGCGCAGGGAGCGTGCTATTGAACCGCCAATAAGCCCAAAACCTATAAACCCAAAACATGGTGTATCTTTTGATGCCTCCATAAAAACTTTCAGTCCTTTCATTTTTCTATAAAAAGCGCTTATGGCGCAGTATAACCAGAAGTACAATACATATTACTAAAATTAAAAGGCATATAATGCCAAAGCCATACCGCGTGCTGGCAAGCGGTATACTGCTTACATTCATTCCGTAAATCCCCGATACAAGTGTAGGGATGCCCATAACAAGTGTAATGCTTGCAAGCGTTTTCATTACATTGTTAAGCCTGTTGTCAATAACAGAAGACATTAAATCCCTTGTACCATTTATAATATCCCTGTATATAGTGGTCATCTCAACCGCCTGCTGGTTCTCCACAATTACATCATCAAGCAGTTCCTTGTCATCAGGATACTGTTCAAGCCTTTTATATCTTGTAAGCCTGTCAAGTACAACTGCATTGGCACGGAGCGAGGTTGCAAAGTATACAAGTGTGGATTCCAGTGTATGCAAATCAACAAGGTCAACATCTTTTGTATTATCATCTATACGCTCTTCTATCTCTGTACGCTTCTTGTCGATAATCCTTAAATTAGCCTGGTAATGGGAAGCTATCCTGAAAAGTATCTGGTATACAAACCGGAGCTTCTTCTTTGTGCTGAACTCCTTTACACGCCCGTTTATAAAAGCCTGCAGTATAGGGGTTTCCTCAGAACATACAGTAATAATCATGTCGCTTGCCAGTATAATGCCAAGAGGTATTGTAGTATAAGCTTCTTTATCATGCCGTATCTCAAGTGCCGGGATATCCACAAGTATAAGTGTATAACCGTCTTCCAGTTCAATACGTGAACTTTCTTCATCATCCAGCGGGGCAAGCAGGTCACTTATATCTATCCCCAGCTTCTCTGCTATCTCCTCCCCTTCTGATACCGTGGGGTTATACATATCTATCCATACCCCGTCTGCAGGCCCTTTTTCCTCATGGATTTTCCTGTCATCTGTCTTATAATACTTTACCACTTATCTCACCAGCTTCCATTTATTATTTTATCCCTAAGGTATAACTAATTGTACAACACCTGTTATGAAATATCAATTCCATTTTCCATAAGTGTATCCTTAATCTTTTCAAGCAGGGCAAATTTTGTAATCCAGTATTCACTGTTTTTCACCCATGCTTTGGCCTGCATCTTTACACGCAGGGGGTTAAGGCTGCATATAACTACACTCATATCCTTATCCTGGCATATACTCTCCTCGCTTCTGAGTATGGCCATTATAAGGCTTCTCACCTCTGAAGTCTTAGCACCATATGATACCATAAAATCCACTATTAACATTCTTTCCGGCTGGTTTGAAGTATTCGTGACATTAGAACTTGATATTGTGCCATTTGGTATAACTATAACTTTATTGTCGGTGGTATGTATCCTTGTATAAAAAATATCTATGCTTGTTACTGTGCCTTCTTCGCCTGATGTAATAATATAGTCGCCTACCTTAAAAGGTTTAAGCAGGAGTATAAGCACCCCGCCGGCAAGATTTGACAGGCTGCCCTGCAGTGCAAGCCCGACAGCAAGGCCTGCCGAGCCGAGCATTGCAACTATTGAGCTTGCACCAACACCAAGTATGCCAGCAATAATAAAGACCAGCAGGGTATTGTAAGCAAGGCCTGCAAATGACATAACAAACTTCTGTATGCTTAATTCTACTTCCTTGCGTTCCATTGCCTTGCTTGTCATGCCAAGAAGTGCTTTTACAATCTTTCTGCCAATTATAAAGACTACAAAGGCAAATATAATTGTCTTTAAAAAGTTAAGCATTGGCTCTCTCTGTGCGAGGATATACTGGATAATGAAATTAGTCTTTTCTTCATTGGTGACTTCGGAATTTATAACTTTCCCTACATCTTCAAGCTTAATTTCACTGCCCGCCATTGATGTAATGTCCTCTATTGCAAGCAGGCACATGTTATACACTTTAGATAATACAGCCATTTATAACCTCATTTCTGCATTGCCTGTGGCACACATTTCTATATCTTATAAAGGCAGGCAGCTCCATACACTCATTCCCAGCGGAGGTACTTCAATTATTATTGAATTATCCCTTCCGTCCCATGACACTTCTTTTGAAACCTTCTGGCGTCTGTTTACATGGCCTGTCCCGCCATAAATAGTATCATCACTGTTAAATATCTCCTTGTATTTGCCTTCAAATGGCACTCCCATCCTGAAGTTTTCATAAATAACAGGTGTGAAGTTAAATAAGAACAGAAGCATCTCACTGTCATTTTTTGTTTTCCTTGTAAATGTAACTATGCTATGGTCTGCGTCCATGCTGCTTATCCATTCAAAACAATCTTCTTCATAATCACTTTCATAAAGTGAAGGATGTTTTAAGTAAAATTTATTAAGTGTCTTTGTATATTCCCTGAACAAATCATGTTCCGGCTCTTTTGCTTCTTCCCATGGAAGGCTGGTTTTCTCATTCCACTCTTCTTTCTGTGCAAATTCCTGCCCCATAAACATAAGCTTTTTGCCAGGATGTGCCATCATAAAGCCATAAGCTGCACGCAGGTTGGCATATTTCTGCTCCATTGTCCCGGGCATCTTCATAAGCATTGATGCTTTTAAATGTACTACTTCATCATGTGAAAATACCAGCACAAAGTTTTCACTGTAAGCATAAACCATGCTGAATAAAAGAGTGCCATGCCTTCCTTTCCTGTAAAGCGGGTCTGTCTGCATATAACCTGTAAAATCATTCATCCAGCCCATATTCCATTTAAAATCAAACCCAAGCCCGTCCTCATCTGTACTGCCTGTAACCTTTGGCCATGCTGTTGACTCCTCTGCAATAAGAAGTGCCCCGTCCTTCCTTTTATGGAAAACATCACTAAGCTTTTTAAGAAGCTCTATTGCTTCAAGGTTCTCATTGCCGCCATAAATATTAGGCAGCCACCCGCCATCCTGTTTGCCATAGTCAAGGTAAAGCATTGAAGCGACCGCATCCATCCTTATGCCGTCTGCATGGTATTTATCAATCCAGAATAATGCACTTGAAATCAGGAAATTGTCAACTTCAGGCTTTCCATAGTCAAAGATATATGTCCCCCAGTGCGGGTGTTCCCCACGCCTCGGGTCTGCGTTTTCATAAGTGCATGTCCCGTCAAACCGTGCAAGCCCGTTTGCATCTTTTGGAAAATGTGCAGGAACCCAGTCAAGTATTACACCAATATTTTTCTTGTGCATATAGTCCATAAAATACATAAAGTCCTGTGGTGTGCCATATCTTGAAGTAACTGCATAGTAACCTGTAACCTGGTAGCCCCATGACTCGTCAAGCGGATGTTCCATAACGGGCATCAGTTCAATATGTGTATATCCCATCTCTTTTACATAAGCTGCAAGAAGGGGTGCAATCTCACGGTAATTAAGAAATTCCTCATCGCATACTGGTGTTTCATTGCCATCATGGTTCTTTTTGCGCCATGAGCCAAGGTGCACCTCATATATTGAAAACGGCTCTTTCCTGTAGTCCTTTTCCTTACGTGCCATAAGCCATTCCTTGTCATTCCATTTATATGTGGCAAGGTTTTCTACAACACTTGCATTATCAGGACGCTGTTCACACGCAAACCCATATGGGTCAGTCTTTAAAAATACTGTCTGGTAATCCTTCTTTATCTCATATTTATAAATATCCCCTGTTGAAATCTCAGGCACAAATAATGAAAATATCCCTGAACTGCCAACCCTGCACATCTGGTGGCGCCTGCCATCCCAGAAGTTAAAACTGCCAACTACACTTACACGCATTGCATTTGGTGCCCATACCGCAAAATGTACACCATATATTGTATTTTTTTTCTTATTTTTATCTGTATCTTCTGTAACATCCCATCTTATCCTGGCATCATCAAGACATCCGTCTATTGCAACAGGATGTGCACCAAAACAATTATATATATCATAATATACGCCGCCCTCAAAACGGCTGGCGTCACTTTCACCTATAATGTCTGTATAAAGGTACGGGTCTTCAAGCTCAATCTGGGCAGATTCACCATACTTTACAATAAATGTATAAGGCTCTGCTTTCTTCAAAGGAAGGAGCACAGCAAATACACCTGCTTCATCAGCCTCTTCCATATCATAGCATTTGCCGCCTGATTTTATTTTAAGTTGTACAGAAGTTGCATCTGGCAGAAATGTGTGTACAAGTATGCCGCCTTTAACTTTATGCGCCCCAAGTATCCTGCCAGGATGGTCCTCTTCAGAATACACAATCCCCTCAATGGCTTCCCAGTCCATTAAATCATATAATTTTTTATTCATAATCCCCTCTTTTCTGCGCTGCCTGCGCCTGATAATCCCAGCCTGTATGCACTATCTTATATCCTGTGTATAAACAGCCCGCTTCTCAGTTTTGGTTCAAACCATGTAGATTTAGGCGGCATTAAAAGCCCTGCATCTGCTACAGCAAATAGTTCCTGTACCTGTACCGGGTACATTGCAAAAGATACTTCCATATCGCTGTCTGCCCTTCTTTCAAGTTCTTTAAGCCCCCTTATGCCGCCAATAAAATCAATTCTTGAATCCGTCCTTGGGTCTTTTATCCCGAGCACAGGCCCTAAAAGGTAATCCTGCAAAATAGAAACATCAAGTGATGCCACTGCATCCTTATCTTTAAAAAGTTCCTCCTTTGCAGAAAGAATATACCATTTTTTATCTAAATACATAGATACCTGCCCTTTTTTTGAAGGGTGCGTTGCACCAGCCGCTTCTTCTACGCCAAAATTTTCTTTTACCTTTTCAAGAAACCCTTCCTTTGAAAGCCCGTTTAAATCCCTGGCTGAACGGTTATAATCCATAATCACCAGGCTTTCATCCGGGAAAAGCACAGAAAGGAAATAATTAAATTCCTCCGTGCCATCATAACCCGGGTTCTCTTTGCGCCTTTTAAGCCCTGTCTTTACAGCAGAAGCCGCACGGTGGTGTCCGTCTGCAATATAGATGTCACTTATTGCTGCAAATGCGTTCTGTATTGCAGTTATATCACATTCATCTGAAACTTTCCATACTATATGCCCTATCCCGTCTTCTGCGGTAAAACTGTAAACCGGCCTGTCCTCTGATATAATTCTTGAAACTATATTATTAATACATTTCTGGGAACGGTATGCAAGGAATACAGGCCCTGTCTGTGCACCTAATGTATCTATATGCCTTATCCTGTCCTGTTCTTTCTCTTCACGCGTATTCTCATGCTTCTTGATAACATTATTTAAATAATCATCAATACTTGCACATGCAGCAATCCCAGTCTGTTTCCTGCCATCCATTACCAGCTGGTAAATATAATAACACCTGTCATTGTCTGTAATAAAAGTCCCATCAGCCACCATGCCTTCAAAAATCTCTTTTGCCTTTGCATAGACTTCAGGGGCATATGTATCTACATTGTCTGGGAACTGTGTTTCCGCCCTGTCTATCCTTAAAAAAGATAAGGGATTGTCTTTAACTGCCTCCTTTGCTTCCTGCCTGTTATAAACATCATATGGCAATGCTGCCACCCTGCCTGCCACCTTTTCATCCGGCCTTACTGCCATAAATGGTTTTATCTTTGCCATGATAACCTCCAAAACTTTTTATATGATTTTAATATATCTATAGTATACCAAAAAAATAGAAAAAAACAAACATTGTTGTAAAGGTTTTTGCAATATTTGGCAATATAACGGAATACAGGCAAAACAGGGTTATTTAATAATCTTTTCAAAGAAATTGTATACAACTATACACAGCCCCATAGGAAGGCTGAATAATATTATTCCTGTAATTATCCCTGCTGCCATGCCTGGAACTGAAAAGCTGCCTGATTTTACAAATACTGACAGCCCCTTTATAGAATTAACCAGAAAAAATATGCCTGTTACAAGACCTGGTGAAACTTTCCTGTCCTTAACCGTATAAAAGAAATGGTCAGCAAAGTTAATAATCCCCCATACAAGTATAGCTGTACCAAAACAGGCAAATGTTTCATTAATAATATATAAAAATACTGCTAATAAAAGCAAAGGGTAATAAATAAATATATTATTTGCCATCCAGTGCCCATGTGTCATATGGTAAGGCAGCCACTTATGCGTATACATCCACTTAGGAAAATCCCCTGCTGCCTCTTCAAAAAGATGGAATGGCATATAAATAACAAGATTTAAGATAATAAAATATATAAGTTCCATAATTATTCCCCCAGTCCGTTTAATTCCTGTTCAAAACCTGCTTCCCACTTCTCCAGTGTTTCTAAAAGCATAAACTGCTGTTTTAATATAGTACGCCCGAATAACGGGATATCCGGATGCTCTTGCAATGATTCTTTAATCTGCTGTTTTGTATCCTGTATGCTGTTTTTTATATTGGATAAACATTCTTTTAATTCATATTCATCTAACAATGGCATGTTTACAATAACTGCATTAAAATCTAAAAATACCCTTGTTTTCCCTGATGAAAATTTATACATGGATTCTTTAAATGCTTTTTCCCCGGCCGGTGTTAATGAATATACTGTCTTTTCTGGCATATTTCCATTTTTTATAACCTCACTGGACACATATCCTTTTTTTTCATACTGGATTACCTTTTTATAGGCTGTAAATGAACCGATTTTAACCCATCTGGATAAATTTCTTGCTTCCACCTGCTTCTGCAGGCCATATGCACTTTTAGGGCTCTGGTAAATTGAACCCAGAAGTATTAAATCAATAGCTGACATAAGTTCCTCCTTTTTATTTATTAGTGTATTATCTACTACTGTATTATACAGTATTTTATAAAAAAATCAAGCAAAAGCCAAAAAATAAATAGTATTATATAACCAGACACGTCCGTCCCATAACATTTAATTTATGGAACGGACGTGTTTAATTAATATCCCACTTTTTTACCTGTTTTAGTCATATACCCGCTTATATGGCCTGCCTGGTAATCTGCTTTTTTTCTTGAAACAGGTACTTCCGGGTCTGTAGGGTCGTAATGTATTGTGGAGTCAACCCTTATTACAGGGTTTTTGCCTAAAGGCCCTGGTTTTGAAGAATTTCCTTGTACAATAGTTACTTTTGTCCCTGTAGAAGCATAATCATATATCCATTTTGCATCTGCAACTGTCATACGCACGCACCCGGCAGATGCAGGAGAACCAAGCCTGCTATATGTTGAAGGGTTCAGGGCATAATGCGACTGGCTTCCTACTGCTATTGCATGGAAATAAACATTTCCTACAATGTGTGTAGCCCATCTTGCATAAACTATGCTCCCGTCAGGCTCGTACATTGTTTTTAATGTATATTTGACAGCTGTCCCGTTGCTTGACACAGAATATGTACCAAGTGGTGTAAATGATGACTCTGTATTAAGTGAGGATGCTGTACCTGTACTGCTTGTATCCCTGCCCACTGAAACAGTAAATGATTTTACAGGTATTATATAGGCTTTTTTATCACTATCATAGGCATATGCTGTTACACAGCCTGCTGCCCTGTTTATTTCAAGGTAAAGGTTATTTCCGGTTTTTTTTAAACCAAGTATATCTGTAAGGTCTGTTACAAGGTTATTGTTTTTATAATAAAATTTATATTCCCTGCCTGCATATGTTTCATAAATCCATCCGTTTTTGCCAAGTTCAGATTTCTTTATTTTAAAAGACTGTTTATTTAATAAAATACTTTTTCCCCACTGTGTGGTTGCATAAGTATATACCATATACTTGCCTTTTTCAGAATATGGCATATCCGCAACATAAGAATCCTTGCTTGATGTATTTATCCCGGTAAATTTTTTATAAAATTTTTTCTTATTGCCATTTACTGAATATACATTAAACTTTACATTTTTAATATTACCTGGAATATAAGCACCTGAGAGTGTAAATTTGCATGTAGCATTTACTTTTTTCTCTACATTTACACTTCCTTTCACTATTCTCATATCGGCCTTGCCGGTTTTGGACAGGTTTCTTTTATTGCCAACATTGTCCGTTACTGACACTTTAACTGTATAAACCTGCAGGTTATATCCTACGGATTTTAATGTTATATCTGCATAGTAATATGCTGTTTCAGGCTTGCGTGTACCTGTCTTGCTGCATACCAGCTTATTATCTTTATTATAGATATTAAACCTGACTTTATTTATCCCAAGTGCGCTGTTAAGTGAACCTGTATATACCCTGAAAGATTTTTTTCTTTCAAGTGATGCTGATTTCCTGCTTCCTATGCCAGAATACACAATCGCAACCTGGAATTCTGATGACGCAAGTATAATGCTGTTCTTTTCTATATTCCTGTTTTCAAGGACTATTGCCACATTGTGTTTTCCATATGAGCTGCATATTGTGGACAAATCTGTTTCCCATGTTTTGGATACACCAGTAAGTTCCCTGCTTGTACCGCATACAGCAGCATCTGAAATCTTGTCTTTCCAGATAAGAAGCCTTATTTTATTGCCTGTTCCCGGTACAGGAGTATCACCTGGTACTTCCGGCCTGAATGCAAATGTCCTGTTTATATCATATTTATTGCCTGACACTTCAAGGCTGTAAGCATCACTATGTATTGAAAAATCACATTTGCCTGCATCTACGGTCTGTGGTTCTGTACCTTCTGCAGGTTCTCCCATTATAAATGATACATTATATTCTTTAAATAAATAATTATCAAGGCTGTCAAGTGAAAATGTGCCTGTATAAGTACCATTGGTACAGTTTGTTTCATTTAGTGTAATTTTTTGTTCAAGTGCTGTTACTTCTGTACTGTTTATGCCATCACCCCTGTTACCAGTGGCAGTAATACCTGTTTCCCCATTGCTAAGCCCGTTATCCCCGCTGGCAGGGCTTTGTGTATTATCTGGAACCGGGGTATTTTCCGGGACATCTGTGGCATCCGGGCCTGCTGTGCCTGCCGGGGCACTTGTAGCACCAGGGTCATTTATATTATCTTCACCAGTATTGCCCTGCCCGTCATTATAAGTAACTTTAAGGGTCATTTCTTTTATAATAGTGGTATCAATGCCATTTACAGTATATGTACAAACACCGCCGGCACGGTCTGTTTCAAGCGAAGCGCTGTACTCTGCAGCCCTTGCACTGTTTGCAGGTACAACAACAGACATAAACAGGCAGGCTGCTATAAATAATTTGTTAATAAATATAGTTCTTTTCTTTTTTAGTAACTTTCCCATTACAACACCTATACCTTTCTTTATTTTACAGGTTTATGCCAGAATAACCAAATGGCACTAAAATAAATATTAACACTTTTATATACAATAATGCAACCCATAAAATATTACAAAAAAAGCCACACTTAGAGGCTATTTTTGTACTGTTCCTGTAAAAACATATTTAAATATACATGCTGAAGCCAGGGGATGTCCTGTAAACCCAAAAAGTGCCTGGTTATCCCACGATGAACCGCCATACCACTTCCCGGCATCTTCTGCATCATAAGAACCAGCCGCCTTAGCTGCCCAGCCAGAACCTTTTTCTTCCCAGATTCTCTTGTTTTCTTTTAATATCTTCCTGGCATTTTTATCTTTTTTATTGTATACCTGCACGGGAATCCATGCTGGTTCCCAGTAGAATACACCAATCCCTGCCTCCCCTGTATTTACTATTGCCTGTATTACATCTGCTATGGCGTCTGCCTGTCCCTGTACAGACACATCATATGCAAGGGATACTTTGCTGTCTTTGCCAATGCTTTGCTTATGCCCGTCCCCGTCTTTTAAAGTGTATACATAAGACGTTTCTGCAACCATTACTTTCTTGCCGTATTCTTCTGCAATTAATTTCATTATATTAGTTAAATTTTCTGTTGTACCATGCCAGAACGGGTAATATGAAGTTGCAAATACATCATAATCTACCTGTTCATTTTCCAGTGTATCTGCAATATTTTTGTACCTGCTTTCTGAAATATCTGTAAAATGCAGGGCAACAAGGATTTCTTTTTCCATTGTGTCTGCAACATAACGTACCGCCTTGCTGCCCTCATCCATAAGCCTGCATATATTTTTCCACTCCGTTTCACCTGCAAGCCCGTTTACAGTTTCATTTCCAATCTGTACCATGCCGACATCAACACCATAATCTATAAGCCGGGTCAGGCTCTCAACAGTATAAACCTCTAATGCCTGTGACTTTTCATCTATATCCATATCTTTCCATTCCTTTGGCGGCTGGTATTTGCCGGGGTCTGCCCAGAAGTCTGAATAATGGAAATCTATAAACACCCTTATGCCTGCATCTGTTGCAAGCTTTCCTATCTCCATTGCTGTTTCTAAGTCATTAACCCCGCCGCCATACTTATTGCCATTTTCATCATACGGGCTGTTCCATACACGTATGCGCACCCAGTTAATGCCACATTCCCTTAAAAATGTGAAAAAACCTTTTTCGCCTTCTTCTGGTGAATATGCAAGATTATTTCCATCAAAGTCATAGTATTTTACGCCGCTTTCATATTCAGATTTAATGCTTGATATATCTGCACCACACATAAAATCTTCACTTAACCCGTCAATGCGTGAAACATTTATTTCTGCTTCCACGGGTTCTTTATCCTGTACACTGTTATTGTTTTCTGTACTGCCTGTGGGTGGTGCGGTTGCAGGAAGCCCGCTTCCAGAAGAAGCCCCTGTATTGTCCGGGATATTATTGTTATTCTTTACATTATTATTCTTTGCACATCCTGCATAAATTGCAGGCAGCAGAAGGCATAATAATACTGCAATTATATTTTTACCAGTTTTTCCCATATGCACCCCCATAAAATGCTGGCTTTACTGACAGCCTGTTTCCTAATCCCTGTCCCTTCTTCCAAATATCATTAAAAGCCTTAATAACTGCAGAAGTATTGCAACCATTGAAGCCACATATGTCATTGCAGCCGCACCAAGGACTTTCCTTGCCCCTGAAAGTTCCCTGCCCTGCAGTATATTCTGTTCCTTTAAAATCTTTAATGCCCTGCCTGAAGCGTTAAATTCAACGGGAAGTGTTATAAGCTGGAAAAATACTGCAAAACTGAAAAGGATTATTCCCACATTTACAAGGATGCCATTATTTATCATTGCCCCGAGCACAATTACAGGCCATGCTGCATTTGAACCAAAATTTACTACTGGCACTATGGCATTGCGTATTGTAATTGGCATATAGCCTTTCTGGTGCTGTATGGCATGGCCGCACTCATGGGCGGCTACACCTATTGCAGCTACTGAAGCTGAACCATATACAGAATCTGACAGGCGCAGCACCTTTTCACGTGGTGAATAGTGGTCAGTAAGGTTTCCTTGTATACGTTCAATTCTTACATCAAATATGCCTGCATTGCTTAAAATCATCTGTGCCACATCTTCTGCACGCAGCCCTCTTGAATTGTAAAGACCTGCATAACGCTTATAAGTGCCATTTACATTGGCTGATGCAATCATGCACAGGATAGCGCCGGCTATAACTAAAATATAAGTATAATCAATTATCATAAAACTATATAATCCCCTTTCTTAACCAGTATACAGGTTTATATTATATTCCTGCATTATTTGGGTTTTTATACACATGTTACCATATAAGGCGGGACATTACAAGGAGTTTGCTGGATTTTGGATTTCTTTAGAGGTTTGGACAAATAGTGCCTGCATATCTGGATGTGTAAAGGGATATAAAAAGACATGTCTATGTTCTTTTTATATCCCTTAATATACAGGAATATTAGTTATAATAATTTAAAAGCTGTTTCAGGTCTGCAATATAACTGATAATATGCTTGCCGTTATCTGTATCCCTTACAAGTATACGTGATTTTTCAGTTTCTACAAGCTGTGATTCTGATTTAATATCTTTATTCTGGCTAAGTGCATGGTATACACTTTCAAACGGCTGGTGTGCTTTAAGCCTTAACCCGTGTGAGTTGTAAATCAGTGTATATCCTGCAATTCCTGTTGTTTCATGGTAGTTTTTGCAGAAACCGCCATCTATTACCATAAGTTTTCCATTTGCCCTTATTGGCTGTTCCCCTTCTATTGTCTTTACAGGTGTATGCCCGTTAATTATATGTGACATACTAGAATAAAGGCCAAATTCACGCAGAATCATATTGCAGGTTTTTTCTTCTTTATAGTACATGTAATATGGGTTGGTTTCTTCTTTCCATGTACTTTTGTCATCTATAAATGTACGCTCAAATGTTTTTAAGTTCCTGCCACACAGAGGCGATTTCCTGCCAGCCCACAGATACCACATAAAATCCCTGGCGCTGCTGTTATGTGTGCTGTAATATGCCCTTCTTGCCATTTTATCAGCATAATCAAGATAAGATTTGCCTTTATAGGTTTCATCACCCATCTGGACGCCTTCAAAGTTCCCTGTACCGTCCATTGGAATACAGCCATGGTACAAAAGGTTGCCATTATATATACGGTACATGCTGCCTTTTTCATATAGAAACTTTATATGTGACTGTAAACGTACACTGTTTAAAAATGCCGACCTGAGTTCCTCCATAACATCGCTTTCTTCATCTGATAAATTATAGGGGTTTTCCCTGTCAATGGTTGGAAATTCCATATCATTCATTTTATAGTTAATTCCATCTATTGTGGCTTCGCCGGTTTCAAAATTAATTTTATGTAAGAATATCCTGTCGTCCATTCCATATTCACTATGGCGCCTGATAATGCTTCCTTCAAGTTTAAATAAAATTACAGAAACTGCTTTTAATGCTGCGTCCATAGGGTTTTTTCCGGGATAAGCCTGTACGGCAAATAAAGCAAGTGAACGCAGGCTTATGCCATACCCGCTTTCAAGTATCTCTGTATTCTGGTATTTTAAGTTATTGCGTATAACATTGGCAATACATGCAAGGCTTCCTGATGCTGCACCCATCCACAGTATATCATGGTTGCCCCATTCAATATCAAGTGAATGGTAGCCCTGCAAAAGGTCAAGTATTTTATCTGCATAAGGCCCTCTGTCAAAAATATCCCCTACAATATGCAGGTGGTCTACTGCAAGCTGTTTAATTAAACCTGCCAGTGCTACAATAAATTCATCTGCATTTTCAATATCTAAAATTGTGTCGATAATTTTACTATGGTAAAGCACCTGGTTATCATCTTCATCTTTCTGTACATGCAGAAGTTCGTCAATAATATAAGAAAATTCACCAGGCATGGCTTTTCTTACCTTTGACCTTGTGTACTTTGAAGATAACAGCTTTGCAATCTCAATAAGCTGGTTTAATACCATGCGGTACCAGTCATCTGTCAGGACATCTTTTTTACGCAGCATTTCAAGCTTTTCCCGTGGATAGTAAATTAAAGTGCATATTTCCTGCTGTTCAAAATCCGTAAGGATATCACCAAATAAAAGGTGTACTTTTTCCCTTACAACACCTGAACAGTTATTTAAAATATGGTAAAATGCTTCATATTCACCATGCAGGTCGCTCATAAAATGCTCTGTGCCTTTTGGAAGGTTTAAAATTGCACTAAGGTTAATAATCTCCCTGCATACAGCCTGCTTAGAAGGAAATTTTTCCGCAAGCAGTTTCATATATTTTTCGTCTTTTAATTCCATAAAAATCCCCCCTGCCGCTTCCAGCAGCATAAATAGTTGAGAATATGTTACCACTTAACAAAAACAAAATCAATATAACGTCTTTACCCGGATACTAAAAATATGCACAGTCCCTGTTTCTGGAAACTGCGCATATTTATACAGATTATTATGTTTAAAATTCAGACTGCCCCTGTAAGTTTTAACAGTTCTTCCCTTACATAATCAACACTCCCTGCTGACATGCTGAATTCATCAAGGCCATATTCCAGCAAAATTTTTGCTGCTTTTATATCCCCTGCCATTTCACCACACATGCCAGCTTTTATATTTTCTTTATGTGCAGCATCAATAATATGTTTTATGGCATTAAGCACTGCAGGATGGAAATAAGAATATTTATCTGCTATCTTTTTATTTCCCCTGTCTACTGCAAGCAGGTACTGTGTAAGGTCATTTGTGCCTATACTGAAGAAATCTGCTTCTTTTGCAAATTCTTCTGCCAGAATTACACTTGCTGGTGTTTCCATCATCATTCCGGTTTCTATGTCTTCACAAAATGCTTTGCCTTCCCCGCGCAGTTCCCTTTTACATTCTTCCACAATTTCTTTTGCTTCCCTTAATTCGTCCAGTGATATAATCATAGGGAACATTATACGCACATTGCCAAAAGCACTTGCACGCAGTATTGCACGCAGCTGTTCTTTAAACATATCTTTCATTTCAAGTGATATGCGGATTGCCCTCCAGCCAAGGAACGGGTTATCTTCTTTTTCAAATTCAAAGTATGGAAGTTTTTTATCCCCGCCAATATCAAGTGTGCGTATTGTGAGTTCCTGTGGACAAAGTTCTGCTGCACGTTTATATACTTCAAACTGTTCTTCTTCTGTTGGGAAATGCGTCTTTTCCATATATAGAAGTTCACTCCTGAAAAGCCCGGTGCCGTCCATCTTTACAGGAAGTGCCTTTTCAATATCCTCCGCATTGCCAGCATTGATGCAAAGTGAAATTTTCCTGCCATCTTTTGTAACTACAGGATTGCCCCTTAATTTTTTAAGACGCTGTTTTTCATTTTCAAATTCCTGTTTTTTCTGCCTGTATTCATTTAACACATCTTCTTCAGGTGAAATTATAATAACACCTTCACCTGCATCCATGCAAACAATATCACCTGTATTTAATTTATCCAGTATCCCTTTTACGCCCACAAGTGCCGGGATATCCATATTTTTGGCAATTATTGAAACATGGCTTGTAACCCCGCCTTCTTCTGTAATAATGCCCTTGACATAGTCTGTATTCATCTTTACGGTATCTGAAGGAAATAAATCTTTTGCAAGGATTACTGCCTCTTCATTAAGGCTTCCTATATCTGGAAGCGATACCCCTTTAAGCTGTGCCATAAGGCGTTTGCCAACATCTTTTATATCAGATGCCCGTTCTTTCATATATTCATCATCCATCATTTCAAAAACTGCGGCAACTTCTGAAATTGCTTCACTAACTGCGCTCTCTGCATTATCTGCCTCATCATTAATTTTGCTTTTAACACTGTCTTCTAATGTAAAATCCATAACCATTTCCAGGTGTGCAGAAAAAATCTCATTAGTTGTTGCAAGCTTTTCTAATTCCCCACGTACACATTCCCTTGCATCAAGAAATTTATTAATCTGCCCTTCCTTGTCCTGTTCCAGGATTTTACTTTGCACAGGCTTTAAATCAAGTTCTTCGTATTTATAGATTTTTGCTACTGCAATTCCTCTGGACGCTGTTTTTTCAACATATATTTTTTCCATAAAATCCCCCATATAATATTTTTCCACACTTTAAATAATTTATGAAAATGCTGCTTTTGCATCTTCCCAATGCGGGACTTAGATGTTCTTTGGCAGTGCGGGCGTAACGCACTGTCAATTTAGAACATCTTCCCACATTTTATTCCCCAAGCCCGCTTTCAATAAGCTCTGTGATTTTCTTTAAGTCTTCTTCTTCATTTTCACCACTGCACTGCACTTCTATTTCAGTACCTTTTTTTAATGCAGCTGCCATAAGGTTTAATATGCTTTTGGGCTGGATTTTCTTTTCACCATGTATAATTAACACTTCTGAAGAACATTCTGTTGCTGCTTTTGATAAAATTGATGCAGGTCTTGCATGTACTCCTGATGGATTTATAATTGTAACTTTTTTTGATACCATAATAACCCTCCTTTAAACCCCGAAATGTTCAAATAAAATTTTCTCTGCTTCTACATTCCAAAGACCCCTGTTTTTCTTGCAGGCTTCATCAAGTTTCTTAAATAACGGGTCTGTTTTTCCTAATTCTTCAAAGTCCTCTATTGCTGTAAGCGGCATGTCAAATTGTGTATATGCCAGTTTCTTGCCGCCAGGTATATTTGGCAGGTTCTTTGTTGTTTCTGCAATGCTGTCAATACCGCCTACATGTGTAACCATAACTGCCGGTTCAATTTTCCCTTTGGCTGCAAGTGTATTTGCTTCTATTAAATCGTCGTTATTGCCGCCTGTTGTGCCTACTATATGTGTACTTATATAGTGCACATTATAAAGGTTTACTTCACCCATAAACTGGTTATCTGAAGGCCCTGCAAAGAAATTCATGCAGCCGTCAAATGCAAGAAGTTTATCACCCATCTCTGCAACTTTCCGGTTGGGGATATATACAAATACATCATCATATCCTTTGCCTCCTGTAATATCACGCAGTTCTTTTACAGGGTCAGCCATATTTGCTGTATTTACATATAAAAGCTCAACGCCGTTTTCCTTTGCTTTTTCCTCCGGGATAACTTCCCTTGCCCTTGCAAGCTTTGCATCATCTATATCTGTTACTACAATGCGTTTTGGCCTGTTTTCAAACTGTATGCCATAGCTTATTGCACCAAGCCCCATAGGACCGCAGCCTCCAAGGATAATTATATTCCCGCCTTCTTTTGTGCCGCCTGCAAGGTCATGGTTTATTTTGTTGGTATGGTAATTGCCATGGTATCCCCCTATAATACAGCTCATAGGTTCACCAAGTGATGCTTCAAAGAAGCTTTCACCATCATATGGCATAAGGCAGCCAAGTTCCATTACTTCATGTGGTATAATGCAGTATGTACATGCACCCCCGAAATATTCATAAGAATAACCTGGTGAAGCAAGGCTTCCTTTGTAATTAAGTGCTGGCTGCTGTGTAAAACGCATACCAGGTTTGAACTGGTCTTTCCATTTATCACCCACTTCTACAATTATGCCTGCAAATTCATGCCCGATAATAACCGGGTTTGTATCAATATTTTGTGGTGCTCTTTTATGTTTCTTGCCCTGCTGCAATAATTTATATGTTGACATGCAGATACTGTCACTCATTACCTTTACTAAAATTTCATCATCTTTAATCTCTGGAAGCTCAAATTCTTCAAGCCTTACATCCATAGCGCCATACATCCTGACTGCTTTTGTTTTCATAATCTATACCTCTTTTCCCTGCCATCTGGCAGCATTATTAATCTACTGGTTCTAAAACCACGTCTTCTTTTAATTTCATTACAAGGTCTTTAGCTGGCGGTTTTGTGCCTATAGTAGTTACTGCACCTGCCGATGTTGCAATGCCTAGCTTTAATGTTTCATCATTATCAAGCCCGTTTTCATATGCGTATGAAATTGCTGCTACCATTGCATCTCCTGCACCTACTGTAGAATGTGCTTTCACAGACAATGCCGGGGCTTTGGCTTCATAATCTTTCTTTAAAAGCATTGCACCGCATTTGCCCATAGATACCGCAACTGTACTTATGCCCTTTTCAATAAGCCTTCTTGCAATACCAGCTATCTCCTGTTCTGATGCCTTATAATCAAATTTAGCATATTCTTCAAGTTCAAGCCTGTTTGGCTTAATAATATCAGGTAATTCCCTGAGCCCGTTACTGAAAAGTTCACCATCCGCATCCAAAAGGACTTTTGCACCTTTTCCATGTACGGCTTTTGTTATGCTTGCATAAATACTTTTATCCATTCCATTAGGCACACTTCCTGCCAGTACAAATAATGTATCTTTGCCTGCATATCCTTCAAGCTTATCCATAAGCTCTTTTAATTCCTGTTCCGACGGTACTGCCCCTGGCTCATTAAGTTCCGTAACCATCCCGTTTTCTTCAAATACTTTTGTATTAGTCCTGGTTTCCCCGCTAAGCCATACAAAATCATTTTCTATGCCTTTTTCATCAAGTACATTTTTAATGGTACGCCCTGCATTGCCAGCAAGAAATCCTGTTGCAATGCTTCTGCCGCCAAGTTCATAAATTGTTTTTGAAACGTTAATGCCTTTTCCACCGGCATCATACTCAACTTTACTTATACGGTTTAAACCGCCCTGCTGTAAACAGCCAATTTCTACTGTTTTGTCAATCGCAGGATTCATTGTTACTGTTACTATCACGTTTCCACTCTCCTTCCGTAAAAGGCTTTATTTAATCGCCTAAAATACTATAAACTGTATCAATATCACCATTTGCAAGTTTCTCTGCCACAGATTCATCAAGCATTTTCTCTGCAATTACTGAAAGGATTTGTAAATGTTCTTCACCAACACCGGCAATCCCTACTACTACATTTGCTGTATTATCACCCCATGGTGTCCCTTCCGGGAATGTCATTACTGCAATTCCTGACTCTTTAATATCCTTCTTGGCTTCTTCAACGCCATGCGGAAGTGCAAGCCCGTTGCCCATAAAAGTAGAACAGCTTTCTTCCCTTTTTAGCATTGCTTCTACATATGGCTGGCTGACATATCCTGCATCAACAAGCATCTGCCCTGCTTCCTTTATAACTTCTTCCTGCGTCTTTGCCTTGCAGTTTACACGGATATTTTCACGGTACAACAGTTTCTTTTTTTCTGCTTTCTTTTTAGATTTAAATAACATAATATTATACCTCCTCATTTCTTTAATGCCTTCCAGGCCTTCTGTTTTCTTCTTTGTAAGTACATTATAACCCAATAAAAAAGGTCTTTTCAATTAAAAGACCTTTTTATTTGGCGTTATCTGATAATGCCATTTTTATGTTTTGGGTTATGGTTACATTTTGGAAATATAATTATTAAAAAATTTCTTTAAGTACATGGAAAGCATATTTCTTATATCTTCCTTTTCACCATTCTGCAGTACTTCCATAAAGTCTGCTTCTTCTATTAAAAGACTGCTTATATACCCCATTATTTCATTATTTACTGGGATATTCCCATCTTCTGGCACAAGCATTACAAGGACTACTTGTATTCCCTTGAAATAAGGGTCTTTAAAGGGTTTTCTGTCATGTGTGGTGCACACGGTAAATTCCGGCCTTACAACACCTTTTGTCCTTGTATGCAGGAGGGCAAAACCAAATTCAGCAAAAATCTGGCTTGATATTTCTTCCCTTCTCTGCAGTGCTTCACGTATCATTTCGCGCCTGTCAGAATACGGTGATATTTCTTCGCCAACCATAACCAGCAGCCTGTCAAAGGATACCTCCCCGTTTACTTTAAAAAATCCCATATATTTAAGGAGGAGTTTTATCTGTGCTGCCATCTGGTTAATCTGGTCAAGCTGTTCCTGGAAAGAGCCTGTTTCCTCATGCTTCTGCGGAAGCCTTTCATATTTATAAAATAAATGCCTGATTTCTTCCATATCCTTTTCATTCAAAAGCGGGTTTACATATAATACAGGCACATCATCTATTTCAAGTGGTATGCTTGAAATAAAGAAATCCGTTTTTCCTATAATGTATGGTGTTACATCATTTTTGCCATATGTTGACAGCACCATTTTATTCTGGAATACTTTTTTAAGTTTTGTTGACATAAGCCTTGAAATGCCAATTCCGCTTGAACATACTACACCAGCATGTACTTTGCGGAGTTTTTCCTTCCTGCCCTCAAGCCTTACTATGGCAGCCCCGAAATGTACTGTTAAAAAACCTGTTTCTTCTGCTGGTACTTTTTTGCCAAGGCTTTCACCAAGTACATTTGCAACTATTTCACATTTCTGGTACAGCCTGGCATAACTTTTTTTAATTTCACCAAGCATGGGGTTATGTATCTGCATACCATGTACAAGCCTTATAATTGTTGGCTGTAAATGTGCAAGAAGCCCCTGTAAAAACTCATCATCCTGTTTAAGAAGACAGGCATTTTCCTTATCAAAGGCATCTACCATTTCATTAACAAGCTGCCGCAGCTGCTTTCCCCCTGCCATGCCTGCCTGTGCAGTGCCATATTGTATTTTCTCATGTTTAGAACCCTTAATATGCAGCCAGATATATGTTACTTCGATTTCTGGTATTTTTATTCCAAAATCCTCACCAAGCCTTACAGCGATTTTCCGGGCAAGTGAATAATCAATATCTTTAATAATATCTTTTTCTATTTTACTGCCTTCCTCCATAACCTCATTTTTCATAATCCGGTTAATTGCAATAGATATATGTATAACAAGCCCCATATATGAATTTTCAGTAAGTGATGCAACCCGTTTATCATCAATGCTGTTAATGCACTCCATTACTTTTTTCATAATATTTTCATCAAGTATTCCATACATCCCGCTTTTTCTGGCATAATCATAATTTCCAGGGATTTCATCCGTATTTTCATAAGATTCACGCAGCATCCTTGTATCAAGATTGGCATTGATAAATGCCCCTATTGCCTTTCGGTAGTTTTCTTCTGTACCTTCCACATATACACCGCTTCCCGGTTTTCTCTTTATATCAAGCCCAAAGTTTTTAAGCCATTCCCCTGCCGCTTCCAAATCTGTACTTATTGTTGCTTCGCTTACGCCAAACTGGCTGCTGTAATAAAACAGTTTTTTAAGCCCTTTCTCTTTTAATATTTCTAATATAAGCCGTTTTCTGCGTTCTTCTTTATTGGGCACATCAGGGCTTTCTTCCCTGCATAAAAAAGAAAGCAGGCGGTTTTTCTCTTCCCTTGTCCCTTCAAGCCATATTCCTACACCGGTTTTTGAGAAATATTTTATATCATATCCTTTAAGATATGAATTTATATATTCAAGTTCCCTCTGGGTTGTACGCTTGCTTACACCAATTTTATCTGCCAGGGACTTAACAGGAATTGCTTCTTCTTCTGTAAGCAATATTTTTAATATCTGTTTTGCTCTTGATAAAATCTTCATTGCAACAGCCATTCCTTTCTTTAAATTTACTACTGGTTCAGATTTTTCCATGCCCCGCCAGCTGCAAAACCAGCGCCTGGTATTCTTCTTTATGTACAAGGCTTTCTACCAGTAAAACTTCCATTCCTTGAAGCTGGTCTTTTACATTGTTGTAATAATTCTTCCCACAGATAAGCAGTTTTGTATCAAGGCCTGCCAGTTCCCTGCCATATGCCTTTACACTTATATATTCCATGCCATTTTCATTAAGGACTTTTCTAAGCATGGCAGCACCCATAGCACTTGAACCTATGCCGCCTTCACATACAATGCCTATACTGCTATATTCCCCCATATTTGCCAACGCCCCCTTATGTTTTCCATTGATTCTAATATCAAATAAAGAAACTGTCAATGTTTAGCGGATTAACTACTATTGACAGTTTCCTCTTGCTTTTTCTATTTTATAATACAGCCTGGATTATTTAAACCCCTTATAAATTTGTCTTTTTTAAGTCCTCAATTAACTGCACATATTCTGGAGCTGCAAGGAAGTTTGTTATAAGGATTAACCTTGCATCTGGATTGCTGTGTGCTGCACGTTCCCCTAAATCCCTGTGTGTTACTACTATCTGCACATCTGCAGGAATTGATGACACAGGTGTATGTATTATTTCAATGCCCGGTATGCCGGCTTCTGCTATTTTCTTTTTAAGGACTGTTGCACCCATAGCACTTGAACCCATTCCTGCATCACATGCAAATGCAATTTTACTTATTTTGCCAGCTGGCGCCACATTGCTGCCCTGTACTGGTATTCCTTTTGCCTGGCTCTTCATGGCATCTTTCTTTGCCTGTGCTTCCTCTAATGAAGCATCTTTTCCCATAAATTTAAGTATAGGGAGGGATATGGCAAATGAAACCACTGCTGCCACAAGCACACCAATTACCAGCCCCAGGTAACTATGGCGTTCTGCCATTGCAAGTATTGCAATTATGCTTCCTGGTGATGCTGCAGATACAAGCCCCACATCAAACATTGTAAACATAAACACACCACATGCGCCGCCTGCTATTGTTGCAAGCAATAACAAGGGGTTCATAAGTATATAAGGGAAATATATCTCATGTATGCCGCCAAAGAAATGTATTATTACTGCTCCTGGTGCAGAACTTTTAGCACTTCCTTTTCCTGCTATACAGTATGCAAGAAGTACGCCAAGCCCCGGGCCCGGGTTTGCTTCAAGAAGGAAGAATATTGATTTTCCTGCTTCTGTTACCTGCTGTATCCCCATTGGCGACAATATTCCCTGGTTAATTGCATTATTAAGGAATAATACTTTTGCTGGTTCGATAAAAAGGCTTACAAGAGGCAGCAGCCCGTGCTCTACAAAGAAATTAACACCTGCGCTCATGGCATTGCTTAATACATTTACAAGCGGTGTAACACCAGTCATAGCAATTAATGCAAGAATGCCCCCGGTAATTCCTAAAGAGAAATTATTTACCAGCATTTCAAAACCAGCTTTAACATGCCCTTCTATCTTCTTATCAAACTGCTTAATAATCCATCCAGACAACGGGCCTGTTATCATAGCACCTATAAACATTGGTGTGTCCGGTGAACCAACGATAACGCCCATAGATGCAATCGCACCAACTATACCGCCACGTTTGCCTGCAACCACCTCACCGCCTGTATAGGCAATAAGGAGCGGCAAAAGCATATGTGACATAGGGTCTACCATTGCAGCAAACTTTTCATTTGGCATCCATCCTGTTTTAATTTGGCATCCATCCTGTTTTAATTTGGCATCCATCCTGTTTTAACCTATTGTAGCAAGAAGTCCCCCACTTCTAAAGTGGTGGGATGAATT
>CAJTOK010000009.1 GCA_910577825.1 uncultured Lachnospiraceae bacterium
GCGAGGTCTGCGAAGCAGGAAGCCCATTGGCTTTAGACAATGGGTAGTTCACACAATATATATTCATCAATTTCTTTAGATTTTATAGATTGCCTGTTAATTGTATACCATAAGATTAATAATGAAAGCATTTTTAGCTTTGATAAAAACTCAATAAACACCTTGGATAATATAATAACCAAAAACCCCCAGAGCCGCCACTCCGGGGTTTTTAAATTTTTTTACTTCCAGTTTACCTGTGTTCCATGCTTTTTACAGTCCATGATTTGGGTATCATAATCTCTTTATAAAGGTTAATTGCATATCTGTCACTCATACATGCAATAAAGTCACATACTGCCCTTTCTTTTGTTTCCCCATTTTCTATCATATCAATAAATTCATCTGGAAGTTTTTCTATATTCTTTATATAGTATTCATAGAGCTGCCATATTAAATGTTTTACTTTCTGTTCTTCCCCTTTTGCCGCCGGGTTTCTGTAAACATTCTGGAAAAGGTAGCTTCTAAGCCCTGACATGCTTTTATTAACTTCTTCTGACATATATATGCCGTTTTTGCCTGCGCTGTTTTTTACAATATCATGCACAAGTGTATTAAGCCTTTTATTATTGCTGTCACCCAGTATATCTGACAGTTCTTTGGGAATTTCTTTTTCTGAAATTATTCCTGCACGTATAGAATCATCTATATCAGAATTAATATATGCGATTTTATCTGAAAAACGCACAATTTTACCTTCAAGTGTATGTGGCTCTGTTGCAGTTTTGTGGTTTAATATCCCATCCTTTACTTCTTTGGTGAGGTTTAACCCCATGCCGCCTTTTTCGAGCTTTTCAGCTACCCTTACACTCTGCATGTTATGGCAGAAACCGCCACTATCTTTTGTTATTTCATTTAATGCCCTTTCCCCTGCATGGCCAAATGGTGTATGTCCAAGGTCATGCCCGAGTGCAATGGCTTCTGCAAGGTCTTCATTAAGCATAAGTGCCCTTGCAACCGTCCTTGCATTCTGCGCCACTTCAAGCGTATGGGTAAGGCGTGTCCTGTAATGGTCGCCTTCTGGTGAAAGAAAAACCTGTGTCTTATCTTTAAGGCGCCTGAATGCCTTGCAGTGGATAATCCTGTCACGGTCACGCTGGTAGTCTGTCCTTATATCACATTGCGGCTCTTGCCTGTCCCTTCCCTGTGTCTGGTCTGCAAATGAAGCATATCTGCTTAATATCTGGTGTTCCCTTGCTTCCTGCTTCTGTCTTAGGTTTGTTAAAATATTTTTCTTTCCCATGCTAATCCCCTGCTAATTCCCCATAATAATAAAACCCCCTGCTTTCACATAATCTTACAGGTACAATTCTTCCTATAAGGTTTTTGCTGCCCTTAAAATGCACCAGATAGTTCTGCCCTGTCCTTCCTGTTACATATCCCTCTTCCTGTGCATTAACTTCTTCAACAAGCACATCATAAGTTTTTCCCAGGTACTGCGCCGCCTTTCTTGCTGTGCTGCGGTGTACTGCCTCTAACAGCCTGTTAAACCTCTCCTTTACAACATCTTCTGGTACCTGGCCGTCCATTGATGCAGCAGGTGTCCCTGTACGTTTGCTGTATATAAATGTAAAGGCATTATCATAACAGGCTTTTTCTATTACATCAAGTGTTTCATTAAAATCCTCTTCTGTTTCACCAGGAAAGCCCGTTATTATATCGGTTGTAATTGCAATATCTGGTACAGCCTTTTTTATTTTATCCACAAGCAGAAGGTAATCTTCTTTAGTATAATGGCGGTTCATAATTTTAAGAAGCCTGCTGCTGCCTGACTGCAGAGGAAGGTGTATATGCCTGCAAAGTTTTTCTGAACGTCCCATAAATTCTATAAGTCCATCTGACAAATCCTTTGGATGTGAAGTCATAAAACGTATACGTTTAAGCCCGTTTATGCGTTCCACCTTTTCAAGGAGCTCTGTAAAAGTTACAGGCTTTTCAAGGTTTTTGCCATAGGAATTGACATTCTGGCCAAGCAGCATAACTTCTGAAACCCCATCTTTTACAAGCCCTTCTATTTCTGCAATAATATCTTCTGGTTTCCTGCTTCTCTCCCTGCCACGCACATAAGGAACTATACAATAACTGCAGAAATTATTACAGCCATACATAATATTTACACCACTCTTAAAAGGATATTTTCTTTCAGCTGGCAGGCTTTCCACAATCTCCATGGCATTTTCCCATACATCTATTACCATCTTTTTGCTGTCTGGACTGTCAAGCAGTTTCATTGCAAGAAGTTCAGCAAATTTATATATATTATGCGTGCCAAATATTATATCAACATTCCTGTAACTTTTCTTAATCTTTTCAACAGACTCTTTCTGCTGCATCATGCACCCGCAGACCATAGTTACCATTCCAGGGTTCTTTGCCTTATACTTTTTAAGCTGCCCGATACGCCCGTACACTTTAAGATTGGCATTTTCCCTGACAGTACATGTATTAAACACAACAAGATCTGCATCCTCTGAACCAGTTTCCATATATCCAATACATTTAAGGATACCAAGGATTTTTTCAGAATCCCTTGCATTCATCTGGCAGCCGAAGGTCTGGATACACGCGGCAGGCAAACGGCCATTTTCCTGTTCAAACCCCTTTACCCACTCCCTGCATTTTGCCATGAAATAGTATTGTCTGGCTGGTTCTTCTGTGGGCGGCTCTGTAGTTACATCTATTTTATCCCAATCAATTTCATTATACATTTCTCCTGGCTTTTTCCCTTTCTATAAATATAAAGAAAATATTTATAATGCTATTCCGGCTTGCAGTTACCACAAGGCTCATACCCTGCATTTTCTGCTTCATCTGCTGTACTAAAATACACCCTGTTTTCTTCATCAGGAACTGAACCACAGTCTTTTTCATGGAACTTTTTGGAATTAACATTTCCTACGAAGTCCCCTTTTGTCTTTGTAGTGCCATTCTTTTTCTTTTTGCTTCCCCCGGAAGACTTTTTAACATTAAATGTTATATTCTTTCCATCGCTTGTTGCAATTATATCACCAAGCTGGTCGGTGCGGTATATATCACACCCCATTGCGTTAAACCTTGCCATTGCTTCATCTGAAGGGTGTCCGTACCTGTTATTTTTACCTGCGCTTATTACAACGCTTTCCGGCTGCATTGCCTGTAAAAATGCTTCAGAAGAAGAATACCTGCTGCCGTGGTGTCCTGCAAGATATACATCACATGACAGGTCAATTCCTGTTTCAAGCATTTCATATTCACTTTCAATCTCTGCATCACCTGTAAGGATAAATGTATTGTTCCCATTAACAAGCTTAATTGCAACTGAATAATCATTGGCATCATCATAATGTGTATCATTTGGCGCAAGTATTGTAAATTCTGCATCACCTATTTTATATTTTTTACCAGTTTCCGGATATGTAATCTTAATGTCCTTTTCTTTTATAACATTGGTAAATGATTTGTAAATCTTGCTCTCTGCCTTGTAATCCGGGGCTATTACAACACTGGCATCATACGCTTCCAGTGCGCCAACTACGCCATTTAAATGGTCTGCATCATAGTGTGTGGCAATAACATAGTCAAGCTTCCTGGCATTTTCGTCATCCAGGTAAGAAACTACCCTTGATGCGTATTTGCTGTCACCGCCATCTATAAGCATATAATGCCCGTTACTTTCTACCAGTGCAGAACTTCCCTGCCCTACATCAATAAAATGTATTTCAAGGTTTTTTTGGCCTTGTGCAGATGTATTATTAACCTGGCTGTTTTCTTTTCCTGTTCCAGCCTTTTGCAGTGCAGCCTGGCTGCACCCTGTTAATGCAAGGCCTGCTGCCAGGAATAATGCAATAAATTTTTTTATCCTGAAAATATTTTTATCCATATCTAAAAACCCTCACAAGTTATTTAACATATAAAAATTAATATACATTTTCTTTTCCAAGGAATTTTTCTTCAAATTCCGCTACAGGCACAGGTTTTGAAAAATAAAACCCCTGTATATAGTCTGGTTTTAGTTCCATTACACATTTAAAATCCTCTTCTGTTTCAACACCCTCATAACACACTTTTAAATTCAGGCTGTGTGCAAGTTCTGTAAACTGTTTAACTACCATATAGTCATACTGGCTGGATTTTATCCCCCTTATAAATGCCTGGTCAATTTTTACAAGGTTAAACATCATTTCCTTAATATAGCGCAGGTTTGAATAGCCCGTCCCAAAGTCATCTATTGCAAGGTTTAAACTTCTTCTGTGGAATGCTTCGAGTATATTCTGCGTGGCATAACCTGATTCCAGTTCACCACTTTCAGTAATTTCAAACAATACATTATTGCTGCTAAATCCGTATTTTTCAATATATGAATCAATATCACTTATTACATTGCTTTTCTTAAGCTGGACAAATGAAATATTTATATTTACCCGGAAGCCAGGGCATTTTTCCTGCCATTTAAGGCACTGGCGCATGGCTTCTTCAATAACCCAGCGTCCTACTGGTATTATAAGGCCGCTTTCTTCAAGAAGTGGTATAAATATGCCTGGTGAAACCATGCCGAACTTCCCGCTTCGCCACCTTAAAAGTGCTTCTGCCCCATAAATACAGGCTTTTTCCATATTTACAATAGGCTGGTAATAAAGTTCAAAGCCTTCAAAACCATTTTCAGCAGCCTTCCTTAATGCCTCCTGCATTTCAAGCTTTTGTACATATTCATCATAATCTTTCTGTTTGTAACATATACACATATTTTTGCCGCGTATCTTTGCAATCCTTAACGCAAACTCTGCTTTTTCAATATAATTAAGCCCGAAATTATCTTTTTCTGTAAAATACACATACCCGCCTGATATTGTATAGAAAAGCCTGTACCCCTTCTCACCTATACTCTCATTAACTGCTGCCCTTATCTTTTTGTACATATTTTTGGCAGGGTCCATGCCATCAGAAACAATATCTTTACACAAAACCATAATTTCATCACCGCTCATACGGTAAATCTCTGCCGTGCTGCCTGCCGCCTTTTTAATGCACTTTGCCAGCCCTTTTAATGTTGAATTTCCTACTTCTTTAGTATATCTTTCATTTATATCTTTAAAGTTATCTATCCCTATAAGCAGGAGAAATCCATTGGTACTGCTTTTTTCCATCTGGGCTATATTCTGGTGCAGGCTTATTTCACGGTAAAGGCCTGTTATATTATCAATCTTGTTTTTCCTGCCAAGTTCTGATACCCTGCCTACAAGAAAATGTGCCTCTCCCTGTTCATTGCGGATAACCTGCCCGCGGCAGCTTATCCAGACAGGATTGCCATTTTTATTAAGCCACTTGTATTCAAGGTCATGTCCGTTGCTTTTCCCTGCCTTAATCATGCCCAGGTTATCAGAAAGCATCTCCCTGTCCTCAGGATGGACAACATTATTTAATGTTTCCGTGGCATTGTAAAAATCAGGGCCGGGAATATTAAATACCTCTGCTGCACGTTCTGTAATATTATAATGGTCTTCTATAAAATCTAATATAAACAAATAGTCATCTGTACATTTTGAGATTATTTTAAATACATTATCAAACTGTTCAAAACTGTCCAGTTTTTCCACCATAAATTTATCCCCTTCCTTTATTTGTTTCCCATTTGTATTTTTCTTTACATCTAATTATATAATAACGCAGTCCAAATGCCAACATAATTATTGATATTATAATACAGGATAAGAACAAAACCGCCATAACTGCAGACTCCCCGTTAAAAAGGAACTGTATAATGTACGAAGTTGAATTAAATATTATATGCACTGCTACCGAGCATAATATGCTGCCTGTTGCATAAACTGCCATTCCAAGTACCATTCCAAGCAGGAAAGCATATATACCCTGCACCAGGTTCATATGGTACACGCCAAATAATAGTGCCTGCAGTGCATTAGCTGTCCAGAAAGGGAATGCCAGGTGCAGCCTGTCAAATATTGCACCACGGAATATAAGTTCTTCTGATACCGGGCCTATTACCAGTACATAAGCAAATGTAATTATTCCCCCGCTGCTGTCGAAGTTTGACATAAGTTCATTGTAATTATTAAATGAAGACGGGAACATGTTTATAAGCATTGATAAAAATACTGTAAGTGTTATGCAGCCCCCCAGCCCTGTAGCAGCTATGGCAGCAATATTTGCAGGTGAAAACACTTTCCTGTAATCCATGCCTTTTACACGCCAGCTTGAACGCAGATAAAGAACCAGGCACCATGCCATTGAAAGAGAGGCACTGATTGCAGATATCCACATAAGGCTGTCTGTGCTTGTAAGTCCTGTTCCTGGAACACTGTCCAGCACATCAGCATAAGATGCACCTGAAAATACCTTAATAAAAATACTTGTAAATATATATATAAAGGCTGCAAAAAACTGCATAAGTATAATGCCCCCAAATATAAGAAGCACCTTAATACAGCAGTTTGTCCTTAATTTTCCCATATAATCCCCCTAAACATTCAAGTCCGGACTTACACTGTCAAAACCTAAGCCCGGACTATTAATTAATTTATAATATGTAATCATTTTCATATTTATTTCTTTCTTTGCAAAAATTCAGGTATCTTTATACCACCGTCATCTGCCCTGTTATATGAAGGTGATGGCATTTTAAACTTTTCAGGTTCTGGCTGCTGTACCTGCTGTGTATTATTAAACTGTGATGCCTGCCCTTCCTTATGTAATGAACCAGATTTAGCAGTCCCTGCCGCTTTTATAAATGGCGCTTTGGGCTGTGCCTGCTGCTTGTTATGCTCTGTTTCAAGCCCTGTTGCAATAACAGTTATCTGTACAAAATCTGTGCTTGAATTATCGCTTATACCAAAGATTATATTGCTGTCTTCCCCTGTAAGGTCCTCAACAAACAATGCTGCCTCGCTTGCCTCCTGTAATCCTACATCACTTCCTGAAATATTTATAATAACATGAGATGCATCTTCAATGGTTGTTTCAAGAAGAGGGCTTGAAATCGCCTGTTTAACAGCGTCAACACATTTATTGTCGCCGCTTCCCACACCAATCCCGATATGTGCTATGCCCTTATCCTTCATAACGGTACGCACATCTGCAAAGTCAAGGTTTATAAGCCCTGGCACATTAATAAGGTCTGTAATGCCCTGTACACCCTGCTGCAATACTTCATCTGCTTTTTTAAGTGCATCAGGTATTGACGTGCGCCTGTCAATTATCTCTAAAAGCTTGTCATTAGGAATTATAATAAGTGTATCCACATTATTTTTTAACTGTTCAATTCCTGCAATGGCATTTTTCATACGGCTTCCTGCTTCAAAACGGAAAGGTTTGGTTACAATCCCTACAGTAAGTATGCCAAGCTCCTTTGATATCTCTGCAACAATAGGCGCTGCACCTGTACCCGTGCCGCCTCCCATGCCACATGTTACAAATACCATGTCAGCACCTTTGACTATCTCTGTAATCTCCTCACGGTTTTCCTCTGCGGCGGCTTTTCCAACGCCCGGGTCAGCCCCTGCACCAAGCCCCCTTGTAAGCCTTTCCCCTATCTGGAGGCAGACAGGGGCTTTGCAATTCAGAAGATGCTGCTTATCTGTATTAATACAGACAAATTCCACACCTTGTATCCCTTCCTCTATCATACGGTTGACCGCATTGTTTCCACCACCGCCAACTCCTATAACCAAAATTTTTGCGGCTAAATCTGCCTCGTTTGTCTTTATCTCTAACAACGTTGCTCCTCCTTCAATCATGCAATCTCATATTTCCCTAACATATATAATACTAATTCATTGGAGAATAATCAAGAGAATGTTTGTTTTTTTTTAATCTTAGTGATATGAAAAGCCACCTCAGTTCTGTTTAAGCACAATTTTATCACCAGTTTTATAATTTTCCATATCTATAGTACCACTAAGCTTCTTTTTGCCTGTTGTAACAAGTACCTCTGACAGTGCTGCAAACTGGTCGTTGTACATTTTCTTTTCCCCAAGGTGTACCTGTACATTACCTGAATAAACTGTTACATCACCATTATTAATATGTATCCTTTTGACGCTTATGTTATAATGGCTTATAAGCTGTGATACATTCATTATAACATCAAACAGTGTACTGTCTTCAACTTTGAACTTTTCACCTATGGAGAAATCACCAAACTTAATCCCTGTCACTACAGGGACATCCTTCCTCCGCCTGGGAAGGCTTTCAAGCACCCTGCCTTCCTTGTCAAAGTATACATACTGCCCCATATATTTAATGCAGCCGCTTATAGTTTTATCATATACATGGAGCACAACCTTATTGCGCCCTTCATAATATATATCTATATCTTCAACAAACGGAAGCCCGCCTGTCTGGAAATACCTGTTATACAGCCTTAATACAAGCCCGTTATCCATAAATTTCCATTTAAATACAGAATCCTTTATTTCCTCATCTGTATAGATTTCTGTGCCTTCTACTTCAACTGTATCTATATGGAATGCAAAATATAGTACACATATAACCAAAAATAAAAAAATAACAGTTAATAATATCTTTTTTAAGCGCTCCATCGCCAATCCTTCTGTGTCTTATTTCTGTTTTATCTGCCTTGAAACACCAAGTACAAGACCCATTTCTGCCATCATTATCATTTCGGATGTCCCCCCGTAACTTATAAATGGGAGCGGTATACCCGTTGAAGGTATGGAATTTGTCACTACTGCAACATTTATTACAACCTGTATTGCAAGCTGTACCATTACACCTACACAGAGCATTGTGCCAAAAATATCGGGTGCATGGCAGGCTATTAATACTATACGCCAGAATAACACAAGAAATGCCATTATTACAAGTGCTGCACCTACTATTCCAAGTTCTTCGCATATTACCGTAAATATCATATCATTATATGCCTCAGGGATAAACCCCAGCTTCTGCATACTCTGGCCTAAGCCTTTGCCAAAAAGCCCGCCGGAGGCGATTGCATACAGCCCCTGTTTAATCTGCTGCGCATCAGGGTGTGTTTCAACATTAAGCCATATCTGTATACGTTTCATCCTGAACGGGTCGCCAAACATTATGTAAAGCACTACTACTGCCACAAGCACCAGGACACATACTATAAAATACCCTTTTTTATTGCTTGCTATAAAGCACATGCCCACTGATATCCCGCCTACTATTATTGCAGAACTTAAATTCTCTTTGGCAATAAGCGCAACCAGCGGCATCATATATGCCATGACAGATAAAAATCCTGCAAAACTGTCAAGGGCTTTCCTGTTCCTGTAGACTGCATATGAAATAAAAAGTATAGCGGCTATCTTGCTTATTTCTGAAGGCTGGAACTGTACCGGGCCAATGGTAATCCACCTTTTTGCACCGTTGTATTCATCACCGATAAATAGTACAGCTATCTGCAGCCCGAGGGCCACAAGGTATACTAGATGTGTAAGGGACAGTGAATACCTTTTGCTTGTTATTCTCTGTATAAATATCTGGTAGTCAACTTTTGAAATAATAATCATAAGCACAAAGCCAATGCCAAGCCCCTGCAGCTGTGACTTTACAAAACGGTATGGCTGGTTAAATGTCGAAGCCCTGTAATAACCAGCACTGTATATCATCAGTACACCAAATAATGCTATGCAGACTGTCATAAAAAGCAGCATATAATCATACTGCGTAAACGCCTTTATATAACTTTTCTTACGTCTGGCGGCTGTACCGGGCATCCTGCCAATTCCCCCTTCCTCTATTCTGGCAGGCTGTTTACATATTCCTTAAAAAGCCTGCCCCTTTCTTCATAATTCTTAAACATGCCCCAGCTTGCACAGGCAGGGGACAAAAGCACAGCTTCCCCTTCTCCTGCTTCCCTGCTGCTAATCTTTACAGCATCTTCAAGTGAAGAAGCCTTTATTATATTCTGGAATCCTGCACTTAAGGCGGCATCCGCGATTTTATCTGCCGTTGCCCCTATAAGCACAAGGCATTTTACCTTATCACCAAACGAAGCAATCCATTCACCATAAGACGCCTGTTTGTCATATCCCCCGCCAATAACAACGGTTTTTGTTACCATGGCTTCTACTGCTTTTATTGCGGCATCCGGGTTAGTGCCTTTTGAATCATTGTAATACTTTACACCATTTACCTCACGTACAAATTCAATACGGTGCTCTACTGCATTAAACCCTTTTATGGCTTTCCTTATACAGTCCATTGGCACGCCTGCATGTATTGCCAGGGCTGTGGCTGCCATTACATTTTCATAATTATGCTTCCCTAAAAGCTTCATGTCATGTATGGAACAGACCCTGGTGCGCCTGCCATCTCTGCCACAGTATATTATATCCCCTTCTTCAAGCCATATCCCCTGCTCTAATATATGCCCGCTGCTGAACCAAAATACATCAGCATTAATACTGCCTGCAATTTTTCTTAAATAAGCATCTTCATAGTTAAGCACACAGATATCCCCCGGCTCCTGGTTCATGGCTATGCGTGCTTTTGTATCTATATAACATTCCATTGTATGGTGCCTGTCTAAATGGTCAGGTGTAATGTTAAGTATTGCACTTGCCACAGGTTTAAATGAATGGATGGTTTCCAGCTGGAAACTGCTTATCTCTGCAACCGTAACAGATTCATCCCCCATATCCGCCGCATATTCTGTATATGGCATTCCAATATTGCCGACAACATACACATCATCAAAGTATGTCTTCATTATTTCACCTGTTAATGCTGTGGTAGTAGTCTTACCATTAGTGCCTGTTATGGCAAACACTTTACCCTTCCCGCACACATATGCAAGCTCAATTTCGCCCCATACAGGTATCCTTTTTGCCTTAAGCTTTAATACAAGCGGCGAATCTATGGGTACTCCGGGGCTTATAACAGCTATATCCACGGTATCAAGTATGCCGTCATCTGCTTCGCCAATTACCAGTTTAAAACCTGTCCCTGGAGGAAACCTGGAAAGGACTTCTTCCCTGGAAAGACTGCCATTGCCTTCAAGAACAATAATTCCTGCCCCTTTCCCGTCCATTGCTTTAACCTTTTTTGAAAGAAGCGATACTGCTGCAACACCGCTTTTGCCTGTACCAGCAACTAAAAACCTTTTATCATCTAACTGCATATTACTCCTCATTCCTTATTTTGTTAATTTACAATATAATTTTATGGCTGTACTTTTTTACAGGTATAATGAAACAAGCGATATAAGGCACATTACAGCGGTAAATGCGGAAAAAACTGTAACAACCTTTGTTTCTGACCAGCCGCACTGTTCAAAATGGTGGTGTATTGGTGCCATCTTAAAGAACCTTCTGCCGCCGCTCAGTTTAAAATAAACCACCTGTATTATCACTGACAGTACCTCTATAAGGTAAACTGCACCAGCAATTACAATAAATAATGGCAGTTCCAGCATAAGTGCGGCAGATGATACAAAACCGCCAAGTGCCAGCGAGCCTGTATCACCCATAAACACACTTGCAGGATACACATTATAAAGCAAAAAGCCCATAAGTGAACCTGCTACTGAAGCAGTAACAGGCGTTATCCCGCTTTTCATGCCAGAAGCAGCAACCGTAAAAAATATTGCAACCAGTAATGTAACACTTGACGCCAGCCCGTCAAGGCCGTCTGTAAAATTAGTCCCGTTTACAGTCCCAAGCATTACAAAGAATACAAATACTATAAATACTGGCAGCGGCATTGTTACATAATAACCATTATTTATCCCGCCGGTAAACGGCACCAGAAACCCCGGTTTATAACCAAGCTTTACAAGGTAATAATAAACAAAAACCCCCGCCACAGCTGCCTGTAATACTAATTTCTGCAATGGCTTAAGCCCTAGTGAACGTTTCATTACCACCTTGATATAATCATCAAGGAAACCTATCATGCCAAATCCTGCCGTTGCAAAAAGGACTGGAAGTATCTCACTGTTCCCCTTTGTATACATAAGCGATGTAATTATGGTGCATGCAAGTATAATAATCCCGCCCATTGTAGGCGTCCCTGCTTTCTTCAGGTGCGCATGCGGGCCGTTATCCCTGACGTACTGTCCAAACTTCATTTTTTTCAGAAAAGGTATTATTATGGGACACAACACTACACTTATGGCAAATGCCATAAGCACGGGTATCACCGTACTCATGTAATCCATAACCAGCCTCCGTCTGTTTCCTGTAAAGAACAGTATAACTACAATTCTCTAATTGTAATCCAACCTCCCTTATAAATCAACCGTATTTTCTAAATTTTTAATTACATCCCCATAAAAATCCCCTGCCTTATGGCTCTTTTGTTTCTTTTTCCGGCACTTTTCCCCTTGTAACCCCGAGATAAGGCAGTGCATCATCTAAAAGCTTTGATATTACTGGTGCTGCTATCTGTCCTCCATAGTATATCCCTTCTGGTTCATCTATAAGCACAAGGGCCAGTACAACAGGGTCACTGGCAGGGGCAAACCCAAGGCATGAAGCTATATATTTATTGCTGCTCCTCGGAAGTTTTTCTGATGTCCCGGTTTTGCCGCCGACTTTATAGCCATCAACGGAAGCTTTGCTTCCGCCGCCTTCTGAAACAACTGTTTCCAGTATTGCTTTCATTTTTTCAGATGTTTCCCTGGATATTATATTTTCTGCATTATCATATTTAAACTTCCTGACAGCACTTTTATCACTGCTTTCTATGCTTACACCAAAATGCGGTGTTACCAGTGTCCCGCCATTTATTACAGCGCTTATTGTTGACAGAAGCCTTACTGGCGTAAGCTGGAATGACTGGCCAAAAGACATTGTAGCCAGCTCAACAGCACCCACATTTTCCTTTTTGTGCATTATTGTAGCAGCTTCACCAGGCACATCTATGCCGGTCTTTTTTAGTATACCCAGTTTATCCAGGTATTCAAACATGCCATCTGTGCCAAGCCTTGCCCCTACCTCCATAAAAACAGGGTTACATGAATTTTGTACCCCCTGTACAAATGTTTCACTTCCATGCCCTGCAACCTTATGGCATCTTATCCTCCTGTCCTCAACAAGCTTATACCCGGGACAGCTGAATGTATCTGTTTCTTTTACAACCCCTGCTTCAAGTGCTGATGTTGCAGTAAATACCTTAAATGTAGAACCTGGCTCATATGTGTCACTTACACAGCCATTGCGCCACATTTTATTAAGCTCTTCATTCAGCTTTTCTGGTGGCAGGTTCTCCTGCCCGTCTATTTCATATGGCTTGTTTAAATCAAATTCTGGTACATTAACCATTGCATATATTTCCCCGTTCTGCGGGTTTAACATTATTATCCGTACACTCTTTGCCTTCTTCGCCTCCAGTACATCTTCTGCAGCCTGCTGCGCAAATTTCTGTATATTTATATCAAGGCTTGTATAAAAGCTGTTCCCAGCCACAGGCTCAATCCTGTCCTCTGCTTTGCCCTCAATCTCAATGCCCCTTGCATTGGTCATTGTAAGTATGCTGCCGTCCTCCCCCTTAAGGTATGAATCATAACTTACTTCAAGCCCGATAATCCCCTGGTTATCTGCACCTGTAAAACCTATAACCCTTGATGCCAGGTTTCCATATGGGTAATATCTTTTATAATCCTCATCCACCATTACCCCGTCAAGGCCCATGTCACGGATTTTATCAGATGTCTTCTTGTCAACATTTGACTTTATTCTTTCAATAGAACTTACTTTTTCAACCCTTTTACGTACTTTTTCTTCTTCAATGCCAAGTGTCTTTGACAAAACGGATATAACCTTTTCAGGGTCAGTAATCTGGTTGTGTATTACTGATATTGTGGATACCGGCTTATTGCCAGCAAGCACAACGCCATTCCTGTCATAAATTATGCCCCTCTCAGCTTTAATGCTCCTTTCCCTCTGCTGTACATCCTTTGCCTTTGCACCATAATAATCTGCCTTGCCAAGCATTAAATAAGCAAGTCTGCATAGTAACGCAAGTGTTAATATGCAGACCATAACATAAGCAAATATAAGCCTTTGTCTTTGCGCCGTCTTACAATTCTTCATAATATAAACTGCCATATATAATTTATTACTATAGCTTATTAACATTTATGAAAAATATTCCTGCCAGTGCCTGCCCCCGCATCACTGCCCTGCCACACCATAATCCTTATTGGAAAAGCCGCCCTTTGGTGCTTCAATAAGCCTGCCGTCCTTAGTTGATGGTAATTTTATCTTTAAAGCCGGGTTTTTCTTGGACTTTTTAACACTTTTGTCCGGATACAGGCCAAGAAACGGAAGTATATCCTTCATTACATCACTTGCAAATTCCGTTGCATAAATGCTGTGTGGCTGGTCTTCAACATGGGGTTCATCTACAATTACATAAATTACTGCTTCAGGCTTGTCAGCAGGCGTGCAGCCAATAAATGAAAGAAGGTAATTGCCCTTTCCCCTTGGCTGTTTCTCAGCAGTACCAGTCTTGCCTCCTATTTCATATCCTTTAACCCCTGCAGGGCTTGCAGTACCGTCTTTATCTGAAACGGTCTTATATAAATAGTTTCTAAGAATCTTGCTTGTTTCTTCTGTTATAACACGCCTTACAAGCATATTATCATTAGAAGAAACAACTGCACCTGCTTCGGTATTAATTTCTTTAACCACATGCGGCTGGTAATATGTGCCGCCATTCACTATTGCAGAAAATGCTGCTGCCATCTGTACCATTGTAACAGTCTGGCTCTGCCCGAAACTTGAAGTTGCAAGCTGCACAGGCCCCATTGTATTCTCAGTAAAGACTGCACCTGAAGCCTCGCCTGGAAGGTCTATCCCCGTTTTCCTGCCTAGGCCGAAATTATTAATATAATCTAAGAACTTTGTCTTGCCAAGGCCTTTCCCAAGTGCCATAAGCACATCATTGCATGACCATTTAAGCGCCTGGCAGACACTTGTATACCCATGCCCGCCCTTTGCATATGCAACACACCTGATATACCTGTCAGACACCTGCTGCCCGCCGTCACACCTGTAATACCTGCCATCAGAAGTCACACCTTCATCCAGTGCAGCCGCCACAGTAAGCGGCTTTAAGGTAGAGCCTGGTTCATATGAATCACTTATACAGTAGTTCCTCCAGAGTGCATTAAGGTTTTCAAGCTTCTTTTTTTCACTCATCTTCTCAAGCTGGTTTTCAGAATAAAAATCTGACAAATCCCTTGGGTCATTTAAATTATAGAACGGGTATGATGCCATTGCATATATTTCGCCATTATTGGGGTTCATTATAATACAGCCGATATTCTCAGAACCTATGTTCTTCTCAAACTTCTCCATATGCTGCTCAAGTATGCCCTGTATATTAACATCTATTGTAGATACTATTGTGTGGCCATTAACAGCCGGCTTAATAGTACGTACAAGTTCCAGCCCTGAATCAAAATACCCGTAACTCCTGCCATAAGAACCAGTCAGTGAAGAATTATACTCCTTCTCTATGCCCCATGCACCATCTTCATTGGAATTACAGAAACCAATTACATCACATGCAACCGTTGAATATGGATAATTCCTTACATATTCTTCCTCAAGCCATACTCCTTTTATATGTTTTTTGTCTTTCTCCTGTAGTTTTTCAAACTCTTCAACACTGTCTGCGCCAAGATGCCTGAATTTCTTCATTACATAATACTGTGATGAAGGGTTTTTCTTAAGGATTCTCTTAATTTTGCGGGCCGGTATTCCAAATGCCTTATTTAGTGCATCCATTGTAGGTTCCTGGAATTCTTCATCAGAAAGGAGCAGCTTAGGGTCTATTACAAGGTTATAGACCTTAATGCTTGTTGCAAGCTTGTTGCCGTTCCTGTCTGTAATGTCACCTCTTTTATATTGTACTACATTGCTTATATAACTCTGCTGCGCAAGTACCTTCCTCTCATACGCATCACCTTTATTTTTGCCAAGATAGACAATCCTGGCCATAAGCAGGGTAAATGCTATTAATACCATTGCAAATATAAATAAAAGCCTTGCATACATAAACTTCTTTGCTACACGTACATTTCCTCTTGTATCTGATGCTTTCCTTGCCATAAAATACCTTCTTAATCCCCTGAACCGGGCACATCTGCGTATTGTTTTACCATATCGCTCTTCTTATTCTTATATTTATATACCTTATTGCCATCAGCCATAACCATATGGAGCTTTTTTGTTGCACGCTTATATATTTCAGCAAGGTCTGTACTTGCAATAATTTCATTGTACTTTATACTATTTTTCTCCTGCTGTTCTTCAATCTCTGCCTGCATTGCAACAACTTCTTTTTTCATGCTGCGCACCTGGTTCTGTGTATGGATATATGCAAATGCAACAAACATCACAGCACATAAAGCACAAAACATAAATATAAATGACACCAGGTCAATCCCTGGCATACTTGCCGGCTGCCTTTCCGGACGCCTGCGCGGCCTCTGCCCTGGTACTTCCTGTTCCCTTCTCTTTGGAACAGCATTTAACTGCCTTACTGTATTTCCATCAATGCCATCATAATAATTTCTTGTATTCCTGGCATGTGTATTCTGCCTGTATTGTCTTCCCACCCGCCGGCCTGATATGTCCGCCATATACATCCCTCCTCTAATTATGTCTGAAAATTCTTAATTTTGCGCTTTTGGAACGAGGGTTCTGTTCCATCTCCTTTTCACTTGGAATTACAGGCTTTCTGGTTATTACTTTGCCTTTAGGCACATTCCCGCACACGCACACTGGAAAATCCGGCGGGCATATACATGGGTTCTCTGCTTTGCGGAAAGCCTGTTTTACAATTCTGTCCTCAAGTGAATGGAACGTAATTATGCAAAATCTTCCGCCAGGCTTTAAAATGTCAACCATGCCATTAATGCTTCCTGAAAGCACATCGAGTTCATGGTTTACTTCTATCCTGATTGCCTGGAAAGTTCTTTTAGCAGGGTTCCCGCCCCGCTTTTTAAACTTCATTGGTACAGACTGGCCTGCAATCTCTGCCAGCCGCCCTGTTGTAAGGATTGGCGATTTTGCACGTTCTGCCACTATATGCTTCGCAATATTCTTAGCAAACTTGTCTTCGCCATAATCCCTTATTATATGAAACAGCCTGTTTTCAGGGTACGTATTGACAATATCAGCAGCCGTAAGCTCCTGCCTGTTATCCATGCGCATATCAAGTGGTGCATCCATGCGGTATGAAAAACCTCTTTCTGCTGTGTCAAGCTGGAATGACGAAACCCCTAAATCAAGAAGTATGCCATCAGCCTTTTCAATACCCATCCCATTAAGGGCTGGTACCATATCAGAGTAATTTCCCCTTATAATTTTTACCTTGCTGCCAAACTCCCGCAGCCTTTCTGTGCCTGCCTTTACAGCATCTGCATCCTGGTCAATGCCTATATACCGGCCAGCGGCACCAAGCCTTTTACATATCATATAGCCATGCCCTGCCCCGCCCATTGTACCATCTGCATAAATGCCATCCTGTTTTACTGCCAGCCCCTCCAGGACTTCTTCAGGCATAACCGGCTTATGTACAAATTCCATAGCAGCCTCCTGGTCAATGCTGTAAATTGTCTTTTAATCCGGCAGCAGTTCCTGCAGCTTGTCCACAAAAACCTGCCACTTTCGTAACGGATAAGAAAAAGACATCCATCAAGCCTCCGTGTAATAACAAAAGCACTTCCAAGGCTCTGGCGGTACTGGACAGGAACGGCCGTTCTGCCCTTTATGCCAATGGTATGTCTTCTCCCCCACTTTCATCCACTTAACAATTATAATATAACTTTCAAGTGAATTTAGCAAGTATTTTTTATTAAAAATATCACACTAGACCTTTTATATGTTTTTGTGGGAATGGCGGGGATGGACGGTTTTCATGCCAGCGCCAGAAATTTCACACAAAGGTACGCTTCCGCTACGGTAACCCACGCAACAGTGCATAGTATCCTTATTTTATAAAAGAAACGGCCGTTTCTTTTATAAAATTAAAGACAGGATACAAGCACTGGCGGGGTTAAACAGATTTATAAATTGCAAATACTTATCTAATAATGTATAATAACAGTACCACAATAAGAAAAATGAAAGGAAGTGTTATTATGGCATTACCAATGCAGGAATTTTACTCCGAAGAAGATTACTACAACATACCTGAAGATACCAGGGCAGAAATAATTGACGGGCAGATTTATTACCAGGCAGCCCCAAGCAGGGTACACCAGAAAATATTATCCGAACTGCATATTACTATTGGACAATATATAAAATCAAAAGGCGGTTCATGCCAGATTTATCCTGCGCCATTTTCTGTCAAACTGTTTGAAGACAGGCCAACAATAGTAGAACCAGATATAAGTGTTATATGTGATAACAGTAAATTAACTGACCGTGGCTGTACAGGTGCACCAGACTGGATTATTGAAATTATATCACCGGGAACTGCAAGCCATGATTATATACACAAGCTTAACCTGTATGCAGATGCGGAGGTACGTGAATACTGGATTGTTGACCCATTAGAACAGACAGTATTTGTATATTACCTTGAAAAAGACAAGTTCAGGGCAGTTGCACATACTTTCCATGACAAAATAAAGGTTAATATATATAATGATTTATACATTAATTTTCCTGATATTGCTGGTTTGCTATACAATTAAAAAATCCCCGGAACTTAAATTCCAGGGATTTTTTTAACTTTTTATATAGTTTAGTAAATTTCCTTTGCATCTTTTGGCAGGTTTTTTACATGTTTTAAAAATGCTTCTGCTGCCTTTGCTTCTTCTTTGTTGTAAGTATATCCTGATTCCTTTGCCACAAATTCCGCCACAGAATTAAATAAATTACACATAGAAAAAACTGCCTTCCATGCTTCTTCTGTATTCCCGTTAAAATATGTATTTAAATACTGCTGGTATTCCTCCTGTCCAATCCACTTATACAGATACTTTGCAGACTTTCCAGCACTTACACTGAAATCCGTTTTTATCCCTGCTTTCCATGACAACATTCTTTCCAGCTGTTTGCGTGCAACAAAATTTGCCATATCCTGTACATATGGCATCTCATTGCGCCATAGTCCTTTCGCCAGGTTATTAGTGCACCACCAGAAATCATTTGCACATGCTAAAAACTGTGCTTCTGATGGTTTCTTTATATGGTAATCTTCATCTGTTGCTTCTGGTATTTCTGGCAGTATATTTTCTTTATCCAGTAAAATCCTGCAAAGCTTATCTTCTAAAATATTTTTTCTGGCGTATTGGATTGTTTCCACATGGAGGTCAATCCTGTTTCCGTCATCAAACTGCATCAGCCAGCCATAACAATTTTCCTTATCACTTGGATAATATGGGTTTTCTTCTGGATACTGCATATATAAAATATTTCCAAAATTATAAATCCATTCTTTATCTTCAATAAAACTTTTTGTTTCTTTTACCACAAATACAATATCATAATCCTGGAAAATATCCTCCGGCACATTTTTATTCGTCCTTGAACCATTCATGTATACTGCTAAAATCCTGTTATCTGTATTTGCAATATCCATAATTAAATTATACATCTCTTCCACACTGCGCATAAATATCCTCCTGTCTGTACAATACCAGCTTTTATAAAACTATAACATATGCTGCATAACAGGTCAACTTTTATCAGAATATCATTTAATTTGCCTTTTTCCGGATATTAGTCTATAATAATAAATTATTTTAAAATTTTTTATGCAGAAATGGGGTATTATATGATTTTACAATGCAGCCATATTACCAAAACCTTTTTAACGGATGTTATTTTAAGTGATGTGTCTTTTCATATAAATGACAATGAAAAAGCAGCAATAGTAGGGATAAATGGCTCTGGCAAATCCACGCTTATAAAAATTATTATGGATGAACTGGAAGCAGACAGCGGTGAAGTTATTATCAGCAAAGATATTTCCGTAGGGTATTTTGCACAGAACCAGGAATATAATTCTGACAGAAGCATTTTAGATGAAATCCATAATGCAAGGCCTGAAGTCGCAGAGCTTGGCAGGCAGCTTGATGATTTATCAGTACAGATGGACAATGCAGATAGTGAAGGGCTTGAATCCCTTATCAGGCAATATGACCAGGCAAGACACCATTTTGAACAGATTGGCGGTTATTCGTATGAAAGTGAAATTACAGGTGTTTTAAAAGGGCTCGGTTTTAATGAAGATGATTACAGCCAGCCTGTAAAATCACTGTCCGGCGGTGAAAAGACAAGGGTTGCCCTTGCAATGATGCTTCTTAAAAACCCGGACCTTATTATACTTGACGAACCAGCCAACCACCTTGACATAAATTCAATACAATGGCTTGAAGGATACCTTGCAAATTATAAAGGTGCTGTGCTTGTTGTTGCGCATGACAGGTATTTTCTTGATAAAATTGTTACTAAAGTAATTGAGCTAAGGCAGGCAAAATGCAGTGTATTCCAGGGAAATTACACAGAGTATTCCAGGAAAAAACAGGCTGCCCTTGATGCACTTATGAAACAGTACCTTAACCAGCAGGCAGAGATAAAACACCAGGAAGAAGTTATTGCAAAGCTTAAATCATTTAACAGGGAAAAGTCCATTAAAAGGGCAGAGAGCCGTGAAAAAATGCTTGATAAGATAGAGCGCATAGACAAACCTGCAGAAGAAAATACTAAAATGAACCTTCTTTTCAAACCACGTATACAAAGCGGTAATGATGTGCTTTCAGTAAAAGGGCTTTCTAAAAGCTACGGGGCACATGGACTTTTTTCAGATATCAGTTTTGATATAAAAAAAGGTGAACATGTTGCAATAATTGGTGACAATGGCACAGGCAAAACCACTATACTTAAAATCCTTATGGGAGCGGCCAGTTCTGGCGGACAGATAAAGTTTGGCACTAATGTGCAGGTGGCATATTATGACCAGGAGCACCAGGTACTCCACCCTGAAAAAACATTATTTGAAGAAATACAGGATACATACCCTGATATGAATAATACACAGGTACGCAATGTGCTGGCAGCTTTTCTTTTTACCAGTGATGATGTATTTAAACAGGTTAAAAATTTAAGCGGCGGCGAAAGGGGACGTGTATCACTTGCAAAACTTATGCTTTCAGATGCCAATTTCCTGCTGCTTGACGAGCCTACCAACCACCTTGACATTGATTCCAAGGAAATACTGGAACATGCAGTTAATAACTTTGAAGGCACTGTCTTATATGTATCACACGACAGGTATTTTATAAATACAACTGCATCAAGAATATTAAACCTTACACAGAAACAGATAGTAAACTATCCCGGAAATTATGATTATTACCTTGAAAAAAAAGAGGATGCCGAAAGGGCACAGCTTAACACCGTTTTACAAGACAGCAGGGACACAGCCGGCAAAAGCCCTGTGCCTGGCAATAAACTAAGCTGGCAGCAGCAGAAAGAAGAACAGGCAAGGCTTAGGAAAATAGAAAATGAACTTAAAAAAACCGAATCAGAAATAGAGCAGCTTGAAACACGCAATGCAGAAATTGATTTACAGCTGCAGGACCCGGCTAATGGTACAAATATACAGTTATTACAAGAGCTTTCCAGGGAACATGAAGCTAACGGGAACAGGCTTGAAGAACTTATGGAACAATGGGAAGCACTGTCAGATACACTGTAATATATACGGCCTGCATAAAAAACATGGCATACATTAACTGTAGCCATGTTTTTTAATTTATATGTTATTATTTTTCAGGCTATATTGCCGCCTTTGCTTCCAGGCAGGTTATAACATATTACTGGTGTCCCTGCTTCTACCACTTCATATATCTTTCTGGCAGCTTCTGGCGGAAGGTTTACACAGCCATGTGAACCGCTTGTCTTATATAATTCACCACCAAATGAACTTCTCCAGCCCGCATCATGCAGGCCTATATTTTTATTAAATGGCATCCAGTAGCTTACAGGTGTGGAATAATTTTCCCCGTTCAATGTAGCATCACGCTGTTTATATGTAATGCCATATACCCCTGCTGGTGTATCAAAACCGCGTGCGCTGTTTCCTGTAACACAATCTGTTTCAAGAAGGATTTCACCATTTTTATATAAAATAACATGCTGTGCTGTAAGGTTTACTTCTACATAAGTATCGCCGTAATCACGCTTTCCATATTTATCAGCTGTCTGGTAATAACAAGGGGTTCTTTTTCCCTGTTTGCCCTTTTTAATAAGTTCTTTAAGTTCCTTTATCTCCTGGGGGGTATTTGTCCACCATCCATAATCCCCTGCTGCTATTGTAATTGTCTGTCCATAACTCGTTTTAAACTTGCGTGGGCGGAAAATTGTATCATACTTTTTCCTGATAGATGCAACAAACTCTGATATTTCATTTTCATCAATCTCTACTTTGTTCTTTTTAACTGAAAGCCACTTGTTAATTGTATCACCATCAAGCACTTCTGTATTATCACCAAATTCATATTCAATATTTGTGCTTGTGTACTTATTAAGCTTGTCAAGGACTTTATTAAGTTTTTTATCATCTGAAGTAACTGATGGTTTTTTATAAAGCCCCAGTTCTTCACAGTCTATCTCTGTTTTAAGGCCTTTAACTGCACTTTCAACTGCCTGTACAACTGCATCTTCATCAAGCCGGTTTCCTATAACTTCATCTATAATTTTATAACCTTTACCTTTTTCATAACCAGAGATATACGCATTTTTTGACTTTACAGTATTTTCTTTCTGCATATTGCTTAAAGTTTTAACTGCTTCCCTTATCTTTTCTGTATCACAGCCTATAAATGCTGGCCTCCCTGCATAAACCGCACTATGCTGCATAGGCCACATCCATTCATTCTGCTCCTTTATAATCTTTACAAGTTCATCTGTTGAAGAAACAGTTACGCCAAGCGCATCACTTGAAAATTCTTCTTCAAATATCCCGCCATCTGTATCTTTCTGTATTATTTTAAGTGAATAATCCTCCAGCCCCTTTTCAAAATCTTCCACTTCCATCTGTGAAACATCTGTGCCGTATACATTAGTCCCATTAAAAAAATGTGATTTATAATATACAACACCAGCAAAGTATCCAATAATACCCAGTACACAGATAACAGCATGTACTGCCAGGACTTTCTTTAAAAAACCTTTTTTCCTGCCTGTCCTTCCATCTAGTGGCATACTGCCAAGCCCGAACCCTGGGTTTATACTTGTACTTTCAATAGTTGCTGCTTCGTTATCCAGTTGATTTTTTTTATTTTTTTTTCTCATAACCACACTGCCCTCTATTTTTATTATAGTTATTGATTATAGTTAATAGAAATTATAACGCTCCTTATACAACAGTATATTACTTTGGCGTCCGGATATCAATATTATTTTATTACCATATTTTTAAATTTTTGTTAAACCACCCTGTTTTATTGTTGAAAAAAGTGGTATAATATTACAAATTTATGTCATATGGAGTAATATATAATGAATAAAGAAAAAATACTTAAAAACAAAATTTTTCTATATCTTACTGAATTTTTTGCCGGTATGTCTGTTATGGCTGTAGAGCTTGGCGCAAGCAGGCTTTTAGCGCCTTATTTCAGTTCTTCACAGATTGTATGGACTATTATTATAGGTACTATAATGATTGCAATGGCACTTGGCAATGTATATGGCGGAAAAAGTGCGGATAAAAACCCTGACCCGGGAAAGCTTTATACAAGGATATTAATTGCTGCCATATGGATTGCAGCTATACCTGTACTTGGCAAATATATTATTTTAGGTGTATCAGCACTCCTTATATTTACAGTAGACAGCAACTTTCTTATAATTGCCGCATTTGCTGCCTGTATGCTGGTTTTTGCATTCCCTCTTTTTTTGCTGGGCACAGTTACACCTTCCCTCGCAAAATACTGTGTAGAAAGCCTTTCAGACAGTGGCAGGATTGTAGGGACATTAGGCGCATTTAACACGGCTGGAAGCATTATAGGCACTTTTGTACCTACATTTATATCAATACCAGCTGTGGGGACAAGCATTACACTGCTTATATTTGCAGGAATCCTGGCTGCACTCTGCCTTGTTTATTTTGCAAACAGCAATATATCTAAGAAGAAAACCATAATTCCCGTAATTATATTTGCCATATGCTGTACAGCTGGTTCTGGAAACTCATTTGCATTCTGGGAAAGCGGGCTGGCATATGAAGGCGAATCTGTCTATAATTACCTGCAGGTTAAAGAATCAGACAGAAACGTTGTACTTTCCACTAATGTGCTTTTTGGCGTACAGTCTGTCTATATGAAAGACGGAGGGCTTACTGGCATGTACTATGACTATGCACTTGCTGCACCTCTTATGGCAGCAGGCACAGATAAAAAGCCAGAAGATATGGAAGTACTTATACTTGGCATGGGAACAGGGACATATGCCATGCAGTGCAGGAAATATTTTGGCAGTATAGAAACAAGCGGGGTTGAGATTGATGAAAAGATAACGTGGCTTTCAAGAAAATACTTCCATCTTCCAGATGATATCAATGTAACAACATATGATGGCAGGGCATTTTTAAATGCTATAGACAAAAAATACGATGTTATCATGGTAGATGCCTACCAGGATATCACCATCCCGTTCCAGATGTCCTCCATACAGTTCTTTACACTTGTACAAAAGCACCTTAAAGATAATGGCGTAATGGTAGTAAATATGAATATGTACAATAATAACAGCGGCAATATTAACCAGTATCTTTCTGATACAATTTCTTCGGTATTTAGTGAAGTTTATACAGTTGATATCCCAAATTCCACAAACAGGGAACTATTTGCATCTGGCAATAAAGATATGTATGCCATATTCCAAAACAATATTAAAACAATAAAAAACAATGAACTATATAACCTTATGCAGCAGGCAGCAGACAGCCTTATAAAATATAATCCGGGAAATCATATACTAACAGATGACAAAGCACCTGTAGAACTTCTTGGCATACAGGTTATAGACGGGCTGATAAAGGAAGAAGCCGCTTATTATAAAGAAATATTTAAAAAAGACGGGATAAAGGGCCTTTTAAATTCATTTCACTAGCATGGGCATATAACAGGTATTACAGCGTCTTCCGGCATTTGTTTTACCTGCCAGCCTGCTTTACATTCTCTTTCATCCAGCCTGACAGCAAACCAGCTGTTTCATTAACAAACTGGTCCATATGCCTTTCATCCAGATATGGATAATCCCTCTCTAAATTTTCTCTTTTTCCACTGTAAAATTCTATTATATATTTTCTGCGGCTGTCAAAAGCATCTTCTGTAAATACATCCATATATGTATTTTTAAACCCCTCTGCATTTTTATAGATTTCAAAAGCTTTACAGTCCGGATTTTTAGAAATATAAAGAAAATCCAGGTCATACCAGTCCGCTTTCATTTTCCATATAAATCCAGATATATCCTCTGCTGCTTCTTTTTTATGTTTTTCCATACATACATCTGCAATGTTTTCCTTCCAGTAAATATCTGTCATAAGATGTATAAGATATCCCAGATAAAAAGAATACTGCCTGGAATTATAACTTTCCTGCATTTCTTTTGTAAAATGCTTTTCTATATATTTATCAATCCGTATATTCTTGTTTTCATCACGGAAATGTGAAACTTTGCCTGACGGGGTATAATAACTCCAGTCACTACTTGGGACACCACTGTCAGGTGCAATATTCCCTACAATAAATTCCGTCTTTTCAAGATTTTTAAATTCCTCTATAAGTATTTCTGCAATCCGAAGATGAACCATCCATGAAGCCATTTTTCGCCCCCATATTTATAATATTTTCCCTATTATACGCTATCACTGGCAAAAACACAACCTTTAATTTGTCCTAAGCACTGCTTTCTCCCTTATATCAAGATATTCGTCCCGTACAGCAGGAATATAAACTTCACTAACTGGCATATACTCCTCTGGGTTTTTGCATCCCTGTGATTCCATAATTTTATATAACCCCTTATACCAGCTTTTATCTGTAATTGTAAATTTATAAAAAGGCTGTAAATAAAATTGGTATTTTTCTGTCATATATTCCAGCTCAACGGATAAAACCTGTGCCGTCCCTGCCACATCCGCAGCATAGGCATCATGTGAAAAAAATTCCCCGTTGCGCAGCTTCTTTTCTGCTTCCTCCAAAGAAATTACAGGATACATTTTTCCAGTGCCAGATGGCGGTTTCATTATATCATATCCCCATCCTTCTTCCCCGTAAAACCTGAAATTTAAACGGTAAAACGTATATTCAAGAAGCTGGTCTGTTAAACTTTCCTGTTTGTCCGACCTGAAGCAGACACCCCATCTGCCCCCAAGAGTCCCGTCATAAAAATAATCCCTTTTTTCCCCGTATAACCTGTTTTCAAAATATATTTCACTTTCTTTAAAATCCTGCCCGTCTTTTACATCACTCCAAAGCCCGTCCTCGTTTTTAAATACTGGCAGTTCTGTAATCCCGCCTGTATTATTTCTGGTAGGGTTTTTAGACGCTACATCTTCAAATGATTTTACAATAAGCCATCCACCGCCTCCGCCTCCCCCTTCTGATATAAAACTGCAGACAATTTTTTCAAGGCTGTTTTTATCTGCAATATTTTTTTCATATTTAATTCCAGGAAGCATTTCATTCTGTTTTTTGCCAGTTTGCACATTACCAGTGTTCTGGCTTTTATTATCCTTATATTTAGATAAAAACAAACCAGAACCCATTACTAAAATGCAGGCACACGCAGCTGCCACAATACATTTCCATAAAGGAAACCTGCGTATGCCCTTCTCTTCTTCCAGTGCTTCTTCAATAAAACTGTCATCCAGAAGTTCCATAATATTATATAACTTCTTATATTTGTCTTTCATACAAGTCCCTCACTTTCCAGATATTTTTTTAATTCTTTCCTTATACGGAATAAAATTGATTTTACTGCACTTTTACTAAGATGGAAATGTGCTGCAATTCCATCAATAGAATCATAGAAATAATATCTTCTTACAAAAATTTTGCGGTGCAGGGGTTTTTTCATTTTTAGAAATACATTAACCGCTTCTGCTGCCTGTTTTATAATTATATCCTGTTCTATATCAAACGTCCCAATAACCCCTTCAAGCTCATCAAAAGCAGTTTCCAGGCTTTTGTTTCTTTTATCCGCCAGAAGATATTTGTATCTTTTAAGCGCAAGGTTCTTAGCAATACGGCAAAGAAAAGCTGATAAATATCCAGGCCTTGCATCCGGCATTGCATTCCATGCCCCAAAATAAGTATCATTTACACATTCTTCCACATCCTGTTCCAGCAGCAGTATATTTCTAATAACATAAACAATCCTGTGCCCGTACTTTTTCTTAGTTTCATGGATAGCCGTTTCGCTGCGTTCCCAGTACAGGTTTACAATTTCATAATCCTCCATTAATAATTACCCTCCCTCCTTTAAAAGTTTCTATATATTATGTACGCTTTTCCGTTAACTGGTTGCATTTTATACATTAAAAAAAGCTGCCCTGGCAGCTTTTAAATCCAAACGTATATTTACCAGCCAATATGCTGGTTATGTCCATAGCCTTTAAGTTCCGTTTTCTTCTCCTCCAGCTTACGGCTTCTGCTCCGGTATTCCTCCTGTGGTATAGCCCCGTCCGCATAATACCTTTCAAGATTCTCCTCAAAATCCTTTAAAGACTCATGCGCCATATCTTTATAATTATTTTCACAGGCCATCTCCATAGAGCGCCATAAACCATCCAGTTCCTGCCTTGCTTTTTTCTTCTTCCCAAATAACATACCTGCAGCTCCTTTGTTTAACGTTATGCTATTTGTATATTATAACATATTTTTAAATTATTGGAAGCATTTTAACCTGTATTTATTAATCTGTTTTCATTTGTTCTGTTTTTTCTTTATAGTATTTTCTTGTTTCCTCCCATTGCAAATCTGTTCTTTCTTCAATTCCAAATTGTTCCTTTAATATCCTGCCAATATAATTTGTTATTTTTATCCCTCCCCATATATTGCCATGCCCGTCATCTGCATTATCTGTTTTGAAATTATAGTTTATTTTTTCATATAAATTTTTTTCATTAAAATCAATGTACAACAAACCATTTTCATCTGCATATTTTTGTATTGTATAATATTTTTCTATGCTTCCTGCTGTAGAGGGATTTTTAACAAGGATTAATGGAATATTTTCCTGCCTGCAAAGTTTTGTTATTTTTTCTAAATATTCTTTCATCAGGGAAACCATCTCCACATTATTTTCTGTTACATCTGCTGTAACTTCAAATGGCTGGAAATCCTCACGCCCACAAGATGTTAAAAGTGGTGCATAACCTTTTAATTCATAATGTTTCTCCATTTCCCTGAATTTAAAATCATTTTCCATAAGCCCTGTCCACCTTGTATGGTAACGTATATTTGGAAAATAATAACTGGATAAAGACTGCTGTGTATCCAGCCTGCAAATTGTTTTTACTGCCTCCATTTTTACCGGAGACCACTTCATATAATCAAAAGCTTTCCTCGTACAGCTTTCAGCTGTGTTCAATGCCTCTTCTGCAGTATATGTAAACAAAATGTAACATTCCAGGACAACTGCTTTTGGATGCTGGTATTTAAGTGCTTCTTTTAACCAGAAATATGATGTAACAAGATTCTGCTGTTCACACCCCAGATTATAACTTGTAATCCCATAATTATTATATAATTCCTGTGGTATGAAAAATGATGCTGCATGGCTGCTTCCAAAAAATAATACGTCTGCTGTATCTTCTTCCATCTGGTAAAAACCAAGGTATGTAGATGTAGTTGGCCATGTACTGTCCATAAAGAATTTTGGTACTATTAACTGGTATATATATTTTACACACACACTTAAAATACATATAAAAACTATACATTTACATATAAACCCCTGGTGCTTTTTCATTTTTCAGAACCCTCCATAAATAAAATCCTGTGCATTAAATCCAAATCCATATGTGCCAAAAACCATAATCCCTATAACTGCAAAAATATAAAAAGCCCACCGTATATACACAGGTTTTTTTAAAATATTTTTCCTGATACTTGTACCTTTTTCCTGTTTTTTTCCTATAACTGCAAATACCAGGACTGATATGGAAAGAACCAGCCATTCTTTCCAGTTTAAACCAAGTGCAAATATTTCATCATTAAAAAATATCCATATATTATGTACACTAAACATGCTTTCTAACATGGAAATCCCTGTCTTCAGCCTGTCTGCACGGAATATAACCCATGCACACATAACCAGAAAAAACACCCCTGCCTGCTGTACTGCTTTTTTTATATTTTCTGGAAGTTTAAGCAGGCTGTATATTTTATCCTGTAAAGGTTTAAAAATTCCTCCTGCAATCTGGTATACTGCGTGCATCAAGCCCCAGAATATAAATTTATATCCTGCACCATGCCAGATTCCACTGGCTGTAAATGTAATAACCAGGTTTAAATTTTTTCTGTTTTTGCCCTTTCTGCTGCCGCCAAGTGGTATATAGATGTAATCACGCAGCCAGCTGCTGAGTGAAATATGCCATCTTCTCCAGAAATCTTTAACAGATGTTGCAAAATACGGGCGCATAAAATTATTAACCAGTGTTATGCCAAATAAAGCTGCTACACCCTGTGATATTTTTACACATGCAAGGAAATCTGTATATAATTCTATGCTGTATAAAATACCCGCAACAAGCACGTAACACCCTGTATAAGCCTCAGGCTCTCCAAAAACTTTATCTACAATTACTGCTGCTTTGTCTGCAATCATAAACTTCAGGAAAAATCCCCATAAAACCATCTGCAGCCCTTTTACAAATGTATCTTCATTAAATAAATGGCCTGTGTAAAGCTGGCTTTTAAGCTGGCTGTAACGTGGTATTGGCCCTTGTACTATCTGTGGGAAAAACAGGATAAATAATGTATATTTTGCAAAATTTTTCTGTGCTTTTATTTTCCCCGTATAAATATCTGATAAATAAGATACAATCTGTAATGTATAAAAAGATATTCCCATTGGGACTACCCATGGAATTTCTTCCATATGTAAAATATAAACTATAATAAAATTGCTGTTTTTAATTATTAACCACGGAAATACTATTATAACTATTGTTATAACCAATACAGTTCTTTTTAGTTTTTTAACAGCCAGTTTTCTGCCTGTTTTTATATATAAATCTGCTGTAAGCCACTGTAAAAAAATACCTGCACCATAAGACAGTATTATAGTTCCCAAAATAATCCACCACCCGGTTTTATAGGCTATAAAGTAAAATATTATGCTTCCTGCCAGCAGGATGGCCCATCTGGTTTGTAATGGCATAATATAATATAAAACCAGTACCAGAATTACAAATATATAAAAAGCAAACGATGTATATGTCATATCTTATGTTCCCTTCGCGTTCCAGAATATCTTATAGCAATATTTCCTTTGTATTATCGTCAGTTTTAGCGGAAAACATTAGCTATAGCTAATGTTTATTTGTATTACCTTGTTAATCTGCAATAAATACTTCATTAAAATAATGTAAATACAGAAATATGGAAAGGGGTATATTATATGACAGATTTGGATTTTAAAACGATTGGTATAAATATTAAAAAAAGACGTAATTATCTTGGAATTACACAAGAAGCTATTGCAAATTATTTAGATGTAAACCCAAGCCATATTTCTAATATTGAATGTGGCCGTGCAAATCCTTCTTTAACTGTACTTGTAAAGATTGCCAATATACTCCAGTGCAGTGTGGATGTTTTTATTGAGAAAGAATATACTTTCCAGACTGACTGCCAGACAGACCAGATGCTAAATAATGAAATCCTAAAGAAATTAAAGAACTGTAATACAGAAAAAAAGAGCAGAATATTAAAAATGATAGACCTTATGTAAAAACCATAAATAATCCTGGTACAAAATAAGACCGCCTTTATATAAATAAAACAGGCAGTCTTATTATTTATGTTTCCTTATACAATTTACATTTTCTTATAGAAGAATGATTTAAATGTTGAAAATCCTGAATTTCCAGGGGATATTATCTGTTCTGTGCTTCCTACAAAAAGTATGCCGTCTTTTTTAAGTGCAGCGTTAAACTTTTTGTATATTTCGTCTTTGGCTTCTTCTGTAAAATATATCATTACATTGCGGCATACTATCATATTGCAGCCTGAAGGGTATGTATCTTTTAAAAGGTTATGCTGTTTAAATTCAACACATCTTTTTACTTCATCTGAAATCTGGTAACTCCTTGTGCCTGTTTTGGTAAAATATTTTGTAATGTATTCTTTAGGAAGCCCTTTTAAGCTTTTTTCATCATAAACACCAATCTGTGCTTTTTCAAGTACCTGCCTGTCAATATCCGTTGCAATAATTTTTATTCTGTTCATAGGGATAAATTTGGCAAGGAGCATAACGAGTGTATATGGCTCATCACCTGTAGAACAGGCAGCACTCCATATTTTTACATTACTGCTTCCGAATTTTTCAAATAAATATGGGAACATTTCATTTTCAAGTAATTTCCACTGTTCAGGATTCCTGTAAAATTCAGAAACATTTATTGTAAGATAGGCTACAAATTCATCAAGAAGTTCCTTGTCTTTTGAAATAGCATTTATATATTCATCATATGAACTGATTTTCCTCTTATTGATAAGTGAATCTATACGCCTTTTCATCTGTCTTTCTTTATAACAGCTTAAATCAATCTTTGTAAGCTGGTATACTCTGGTTTTGAATTTTTCATAATCACCCATTTTTCATATACCTCCACGAAAAAACGCCAATCCGTTTACTCTTTACGGATTGGCGGAAAAAATAATTACTCAGTTACATCTTCACCGGCAGGTTCCTCATCCGTCTGTGAATCATTTAATAAAGCTTTAATACTTAAACTGATTTTATGGTCTTCCTTATTGAAATCAACTACTTTAGCTTCAATCTCCTGTCCTGTTTTAAGTACATCAGATGGTTTGTCAACATGCTCTTTTGAAATCTGTGAAACATGCAGGAGTGCGTCTACACCAGGTTCAAGTTCAATAAATGCACCGAAATCTGCCATTCTTGCAACAGTTCCTTTAACTACTGAACCTGTGCTGTATTTTTCATCAGCATTTAACCAAGGGTTCTGGTCTTCAAATTTCAGGCTGAGTGCAATCTTGTCATCTTTTATATCTTTAATAAGAACCTTTGTCTTGTCACCTACACTAAATACCTTCTTAGGGTTCTCAACGCGTCCCCATGACATCTCTGAAATATGCAGAAGCCCGTCTGCGCCGCCTAAGTCAATAAATGCACCAAAATCTGTAAGGTTCTTTACTGTACCTTCTACTGTGTCACCAATGTTTATCCTTGCGAACAGCTCCTCCTGGAGTTTCTTCTTCTCCGCAACAAGAAGCTGCTTCCTGTCACCTATAATCCTTCTCTTTTTAGGATTAAATTCACTTATGACAAATTCTATCTCCTGTCCTGAGTATTTGGAAAGGTCTTTTTCATAAGTATCTGATACAAGGCTTGCAGGTATAAATACTTTTGTTTCATCAACCACTACGCTTAAACCGCCTGCAAGTACGGCTGAAACTGTAGCTTTAAGCACTTCCTTGTTCTCAAATGCTTCCCTTATGCGCTCGTTGCTCTTTTCCATGGCAAGACGCTTGTATGTGAGGAGTACCTGTCCTTCACCGTCATTTACCTTAAGGACTTTGGCACTCATTTTATCGCCTTCTTTAACTACTTCCCTAAGGTCGGTACCTGACTGGTTACTGTATTCATTCCTGGTAATAATGCCATCAGATTTGTAACCAATGTTTAAAACGATTTCATCTTCCTTAACGCTGATAACTGTCCCTTCTACAATCTCCCCACTGTGGATTGTTACTAAGTTTTCTTCTTTCAATAACTGTCCAAATTCATCGTTCATTTCTGACATATGATTGAACCTCCTTAATTATTTTATTTGGAGCCGATGCCCCAGCAGTAATACCCACGCTACGAAAAGATTGAAGTTTCTTCAAATCCAGGTCATCAAGTGTCTGTATAAAATATGTGTCCGGACATGCTCCTTTGCATATTTCAAACAATTTCTGCGTGTTCGAACTATGTTTTCCACCTATTACTAACATCGCGTCGGATTGCCCCGCAATAGTACCCGCTTCTGTCTGACGCTCTTCGGTAGCGTTGCAAATTGTATTCATAACAAGTATATCATAACTCTTTTTCGCTAAAATATCAACTATATCTTGAAATTTATTGTAATTAAATGTCGTCTGCGAAACAACACATAGCTTCTGTCCCTTATAATTACTATATTTTTCTGCTTCTTCTGTACTCCCGATAATATCCGCATGGCCTTCACACCAGCCACATACAGCAATAACTTCAGGGTGTTTTGCATCCCCTGTTATTATTATATGGTATCCTTCACTGTATTTTTCCTCTACTATATGGTGTATTTTGGAAACAAACGGGCATGTTGCATCTGCTATATGGACATTTTTCCCTTCCAGTTTCTTTAATGTTTCTTTGGATATGCCATGTGAGCGTATAATTACTGTAACATCCCCGCCTTCATCAAGGCTTTCTACATCTTCTATAACTTTTACGCCTCTGCTTTCAAGGTCAGATACTACCTGCTCATTATGGATAAGCGGCCCTAATGTAAACACCCTGCCGCCTTTTGAAGCTTCTTTATATGCCATGTCCACTGCCCTTTTAACACCAAAGCAGAAACCTGCACTTTTTGCAACTGTAACTTTCCTCATTACTGGTATACGCCCCTTTTTATTTAATCGGATTATAACCATAAAAACTTTAGCCTGCTGCCTTTTTGCTGCTGTATATGTTAATTACTGCATTTACAGCATCTTCTATTGATAAATCCGAGGTATCAAGCAGCACAGCATCTTCTGCCTGTTTTAAAGGTGATGTTTCCCTGTCCATATCCTGCCTGTCCCTTTTAATTATATCCTGTTTTAACATTTCTATATCACAGGCAATGCCACGTTCTTTCTGTTCTTTATATCTGCGCCTTGCCCTTTCATCTGCGCTTGCAGTAAGGTAAACTTTAGTTTCTGCATCCGGGAGCACACATGTGCCTATATCACGCCCGTCCATTATTATATCCTTAACCGCAGCAAGGTTTCTCTGTATATCCAGAAGTTTGGCCCTTACTGCTGGATACCTGGCAATATCTGATGTTGCCATGCTTACCTGTTCTGTCCTTATAAAAGCATTTACATTTTCACCATTTAATATTACCATCTGTTCCCCATCCTGGTATTCTATGGAAATATCTATATCCCCACATGCTGCCTGTACTGCCGCTTCATCCCCGCTGGCTATGCCTTTCCTTATAAAATAAAGTGCCATTGCCCTGTACATTGCGCCTGTATCAACATATATAAAACCAAGTTTTTCTGCTGCAAGCCTTGCTATTGTGCTTTTGCCTGCACCAGCAGGCCCGTCTATTGCTATATTGTGCATAACTGCTATCTCCTGTTAATTATTTATTATTGACTGTGCAGCCCGCAGCGGATTTGCCTGCCAGATATCCCGTTGACCATGCTATCTGCAGGTTATATCCCCCTGTCATGGCATCAGTATCAATTACTTCCCCTGCAAAATACATTCCTTTTACTTTTTTAGATTCCATTGTGGCAGGATTAATATCCTTTACCATCACGCCACCCCTGGTAATAATTGCTTCATTAAACCCCCTTATGCTTTCTGGCGTCATTACAAGCCCTTTTAACAGGCCTGCAAGCCCGGCTCTCTCCTCTCTTGTAACTGAATGGACTTTTTTATCCGCATCTATTCCAGAAAGCCTGGTTATAACAGGCACCATCTTTGCTGGCAGAAGCCTTCCAAGGCTGTTTTTAAAACAGCTGTTCTTACATTCTGAAAAATCCCTTAATATTCTCTCATCCAGCTGCTGTTTTGTCAATGCAGGTTTTAAATCTGTTATAAATTCCATGCCCGCAACGTCTTTTCCAGACATATAACAGCTTGCCGTAAGGACTAAAGGCCCGCTTATCCCAAAATGTGTAAAAAGCATTTCGCCCATTTCTCTATATAAAACTTTCTTCCCGTCTTTAAGGGATAATTCCACATTGCGCAGTGAAAGCCCCTGCAGTTCCTTTACAAAACCCTCTCTAATATTTACAGGCACAAGTGATGGTGATGGCATTTTAACATTATGTCCTGTATTTGTGGCAAACCTGTATCCATCCCCTGTAGAACCAGTGGACGGGTATGAAACGCCCCCTGTTGCAGTTATAACAGCATCTGCCCTGATTGTTTCCAGCCTTTTGCCGGATTTAATATCCACACTTTTAAAAACCCCGTCTTTTATATTTATATTTTTCACTTCTGTATTATAATAAATTTTTACATGTCTTTTTTCAAGCATATCTTTAAATGTCTTAATAACATCAGAAGATTTATCCGAAACAGGAAATACCCTGCCGCCACGCTCTGTTTTAAGCTTTAACCCGTTATTTTCCAGAAAATCCATTAACTTCTGGCTGTCCATTGCAGAAAATGCACTGTATAAAAACTTTGGGTTTGATACAACATGAAGAAGCAGGTTCTGTATACCACTGTTATTTGTAATATTACACCTGCCCTTTCCTGTTATATAAAGCTTTTTGCCAATTTTTTCATTTTTCTCGGCAATAAGGACTTCTGCACCTGCATCTGCTGCCGCCACAGCCGCCATTATCCCTGCCGCCCCTCCGCCAATTACGATAATTTTAATTTGTTTATCCAATATTTCTCTCCGTATTCCTGATTTGAAAGTAAAAGTAACAATTATTATTTCTGCTGCTTACTTGTTAATTGCTTAAAAAGAACATTACCTAACATATTAAGAGATGTACGGGCAATATCAAGCATAATATCTATCATATCACAATTTTTCCAATGGCTGCCATCACCTTGTGTATATATAGAAGCGGCCTGCAACATTATTGTCCTGTTATTGCAAAATATAAATTTATTTTTACACAGGTTGGTATTAATTTCCATGCCATAATTTGCGGCAGTAAGCCGGTCAAGCCTGTTTAATGTGCCACTGTCATAATGCAGTATATAATCACTGCCATCAGGTCTTTGTATTGTAATATCATGTGTTAAGAAGTTTGACCCCTCTAAAAATAAAATATATGGAAAATAGGGTTCTGATAACATATAATTAGCAATTTCACAAATATTTTTATGTGCCCGTTCAATGGCATTTCCTGCTGCCATTAAATCTTGGTTATTATTTTTTCCAACTTTAATTCCAGCCTTTATATTATCAATATCCTTACCTTGGAATTTTGCTTCTGAAACAAGCACAACATGCCATTCTCCATTATCGTCCTTAACTTCAATTATTCCGCCATCCGGGATAATATTTGCACTTTGTAAAAACAAAGTCTGCCCAAGGCTGTCATCTATTTTGTGTAATGCCTCATTTATTTCTTTTTTCAAAATGTTTTTTCTATATCTAAAAACCAGCATTGGAAATTCTTCTTGAAGCTTACATATTACAATTTTAGAATTTTTGGAAACTTTTCTGTCATGTTTCTGTGCTTCTTCATCAAATATTCCAATAACACCATATGATGCTTTTTGTTGTACTGCCAGCCTGTCAGATTGCTGTTTCCCTTTCACCCTGCTGTTCTCCTTCTAATTTTGCAAAAAATTCTTCTACATTATCTATGCAGTTATAATCTGTATTTTGTCCGAGCTTTTGCATAAATTCAAGATGTTTGTTAAAATAACCAATGGAAGATTTATCATTATCGCACATTAAACAATGCCGTCCTTCTAAAATACAAACACGTCCTGTAGTTCCGCTGCCTGCAAAAAAATCAAGTACAACTGAACCTGGATATGAAAGTGCTTTAACAAAACGTTTAATAATCTCAACAGGTTTTTGTGTCGGGTGTCCGGTACGTTCTTTGCTATTGCCATTTAATCTGTTGATTTCCCATACATTTGTCGGATTTTTGCCCTTCATTGTGTTTTCTGGATTTAAACGCTTGTCTTTTAATGCGGCTTTAAGTTTTTCCTCTGTATATGGTTCTCTTACTGCATCTAAATCAAAATAATAATCATCTGATTTAGCGAGCCAGATTACTTCTTCATGCCTGTTTGCAAAATACCGGTGTGCAGACATGCCATTTTTATAATGCCATATAATTGTATTTACCAGTTTAAATTTTGTATTTTGCCTTACATGGTGTATTATATCAATTAAATCACCTGATTTTAAATCCCTGAACTGTATTCCGCCAAAAATAACCATGTTGCCATTTTTTGAAAGAACCCTGTAAGCTTCATCAAGCCATTTTTTTGCCCATTCAATATAATTATCATAAATATCCCATCCTGCAAGGTCAAGATTATAAGGCGGGTCAATACAAATTAACTGGACAGAATTATCAGGAAGCGTTTTAAGAAAACCACAACAGTCCATTATATCCAGGCATAACATTATTTTTTCTGGCCTGGTAAAGTCTGCTGCTGTTTTATGTTTGAGTGTATTATCTTTACGCATTTTATTTAATGACATAAGCGCATGATTATAATGCGATTTATTATGAATAGCCATTTTCTCACCTCATGTATTGTTATAATTATCTTCCTAGTAAATAAACTTTAAGAAACCAGCAAACCATGCACAAGTTTTACTGCTTCTTCCACTGTACGCTGGCGCACATTATTCCTGCTTCCTTTAAAACTGTATTTCCTGGTATCAGCTATCCCTTTATAATATACACATATATATACCGTTCCTGCCGGTGTGCCGTCTTCTGCCGCATCTGGCCCTGCATAGCCGGTTGTTGCTACTACCAGCCCTGAGCCTGACACCCTTGCTGCCCCCTCTGCCATCTGCTTTGCCACAACAGGGCTTACAGCAGTATATTTCTTAAGGTCATCTTCACTTACGCCAAGTACCTTATGTTTTACCGCATCGGAATATGTTATATATCCTTCCTCAAATACTTCTGAAGCACCTGGCACGCTGACAATACATGATGCAAGCATTCCGCCCGTTAAAGATTCCGCCGTTGAAATATGGGTTTTTTGTTCTTTAAGAAGCTTTACAATTTCTGCCACAGTTTCCATAACCTGCCCGCCTTTCCCGTTATTTTACATATTGCCATCCTTCATTATACGCCAGTTCTTAATAAGATAATCCGCAAGTGATACTACCGTTAAAATTATAGCTGCATAGATAAATGCAAATTCTATGGTATTTATAAATATACCATCAAAATCCAATATTAAAAGCACTGACATAACCATCTGTACCACTGTTTTAATCTTGCCCCACCAGCTTGCTGCAAGGACTACGCCTGCATCCGATGCCACAAGCCTGAAGCCGCTTATTATAAACTCCCTGCTAATTATAATTATAACCCCCCATACAGGCATAGGGTTTCCCGGTATTGAAATAAAGCATATAAGGGCAGCACTCACTAAAAGTTTATCTGCAAGCGGGTCCATAAATTTGCCAAAGTTTGATACAAGGTTATATTTACGTGCTATATAGCCATCTAATGTATCAGTAAGACTTGCCAGTATAAATATAAGGGCAGCTATGTAATTTGAATACTTTACAATATCTGTAAGCATAAAAAACACAAAAAAAGGTATCATAATTACACGAAGCATTGTAATTTTATTAGATAAATTCATAAAAAATCCCCCTTTTTAATTTACAACATCACCCACCAGGTCATATCCATCTGAGCCTGTAATTTTTACTTTTATAAAATCCCCTGACATAAGATTCCAGCCAGATGTTACAAAAACATATCCGTCTACATCCGGTGCATCCATATATGTCCTGCATATATAAACTTCGTCTTCTGGAAGGTACCCTTCAACAATTACATCAAATTCCCTGCCTGCCAGTGCCTGGCTTTTTTCAAATGCAATACCCTGCTGTATTTCCATTATTTCATTACGCCTTGCTTCCTTTATATCTGAAGACACCTGACATGGCATTTCTGCAGCAGGTGTATCTTCCTCTTGTGAATAAGTAAATACCCCGAGCCTGTCAAACTTTGCTTTTTTTACAAACTCTTTTAATTCCTTAAAATCTTCTTCCGTTTCCCCAGGGAAACCTGTTATTATTGTTGTACGCAGTGCTATATCCGGGATATTTCCACGTAATTTTTCCAGTATCCCTTCAAGCTGTGCCCTGTCTGTATGCCTTCCCATACGTTTTAGTATGCTGTCTGCACCATGCTGCACTGGTATATCAAGATAGTGGCACACTTTTGGAAGCTCTTTTATTGCATCTATAAGGCTGTCTGTTATTTCCTCCGGGTAACAATATAAAATCCTTATCCACTTAAGCCCTTCTATTTCTGAAAGCTTGTAAAGAAGTTCCGGAAGGCTTTTTTTGCCATAGATATCTTTGCCATAAAGAGTAGTTTCCTGCGCTACAAGGATAATTTCTTTTATCCCGTTTTCTACAAGGTGTACTGCCTGTTTTACAAGGTTTTCCACTGGTACGCTTCTGTACCTGCCCCTTACTTTTGGAATAATGCAGTATGTACAGCATTTATCACAGCCCTCAGCAATTTTAAGATAAGCATAGCCCCCGCCAGCCATGGCCTCCCTGTCTGTAAGCGGCTCTGGCAGGTAGTCAATGCTTTTAAGGCACTCTGTAGTACCGTTTTTACCTAATGCGCTTTGTATGCCCTCTATAAGGCTTTCATATGCTGTTGTGCCAATAATTATATCAACCTCTGGTAGTTCTTTTTTAATCTCCTCATGGTAACGCTGTGCAAGGCAGCCTGTGGCAGCAAGCAGCCTGCACTTCCCGTTTTCCTTGTATCCTGCCATTTCAATAAGTGTATTTATGCTTTCTTCCTTTGCATCACCGATAAAACAGCATGTATTTACAACAATAATATCTGCTTCTTCTGCATTATACACTATATTATACCCTGATTTCCTTAAAGATGTTACCATCATTTCACTGTCAACCAGGTTTTTATCACATCCAAGTGAAATAAAACAAATATCCACGCTGATAACCAGCCTTTCTAAATTATTACTATGTTATTCCTGTAATTTCATTTCTGCAGAATATACACAGTTGTTCATAAGCATTGCTATTGTCATAGGGCCGGCACCGCCAGGTACAGGTGTAATTGCCCCTGCCTTTTCTACGGCACTGCCAAAATCAACATCACCACAGAGTTTCCCGTTTTCATCCCTGTCCATGCCTACATCAATAACAGCTGCACCTTCTTTAATATAATCTGCTGTAATAAACTTTGCCTTTCCTATTGCCACAACAAGTATATCTGCCCTTTTTGTTACTTCCTTTAAATCTGCTGTATGTGAATGGCATACTGTAACAGTACCGTTTTCACGCAGCAGAAGCATTGAAACAGGCTTTCCTACAATATTGCTCCTGCCTATAACAACACATTCCCTGCCGTCTATCTGTATATTATAACGCTTTAAAAGTTCTATAATGCCTGCTGGCGTGCATGATACAAAACCAGGCTGCCCTATACTAAGCGCCCCCACACTCTGCGGATGGAAACCATCTACATCCTTATCCGGGTTTATTGCCTGTATAACTTTATCCTCATTAATATGTCCAGGAAGCGGAAGCTGTACAAGTATTCCGTCTACATCTTCCCTTTCATTAAGCGAACCTACAAGTTCCAGCAGCTCCTTCTCTGTAGTTTCCTCTGGTATTTCATATGCCAGTGAACGTATGCCAGTGTATTCACATGCTTTTTTCTTATTGCCAACATAGACTGTAGACGCAGGGTCATTGCCAACCTGTATAACAGCAAGGGTTACTTCCCTGCCTTTCTCCTTTAAGGCAGACACCCTTTTCTTTACTTCATCCTTTATTTCTTGTGAAACTTTCTTTCCATCTATAATAACTGCCATAAAATTCCTCCTTAGATTTTATATTTCCAGTATTTTTAAAATTGCCAGCCCCTATACATTGAATATGCTTCCTCCTACAAATTCCCTGAGCAGTGAATTTTTTGGTATATCCCCGCTGCTTATGCCTATAAAGTAATCAAGGAATTTCAAGAACCTTTTTGCCTCTATATATTCTGGCACATCTTTTGGTATTCCAAACAAAAGGCTTTCTGCATATGGTTTTAAAACTGCCAGTTCATATATCAGTGATGAATTAAACATTATATCTGCTTCTTCCTGGAACGGGAATATATACCTGTCCTCACCCCTTCTTACAGAAGGCCACATAGCTATTGTTTCAGCAGCTCCCGTTCCTCTTGTGCGTGCATCCCTTACCATTCTTCTTATAAGCCTGCCATCTGTGGTTGAAATCCTGTTGTGTTCATCAATGTTTAACTGTGCAAGTGCACTTATATATATTTTAAACTTGCTTTCTTTTGGCAGGGAATATGAAAGCCTGTCATTTAATCCGTGTATTCCTTCTATTACAAATATATCATCACGGCCAAGTTTCATAAAGTTGCCTTTATACTCACGTTCCCCCTTCAGGAAATTAAATTCTGGCAGTTCTGCAGTACCGCCGTTAAGCATTGTTACCATATCTTTATTGAAAAGTTCTATATCTATTGCCCCAAGGCATTCAAAGTCATAATTGCCGTTTTCATCTTTTGGCGTATCTTTCCTGTCTTTAAAATAATTATCAAGCGATATTAGCCGTGGTTTTATCCCGAATGTCTGTAACTGTACCGAAAGCCTGTGTGAAAATGATGTTTTACCTGATGAAGAAGGCCCTGCTATCATTACAAACTTTTTGCTTCTGTCCAATGCTATTGTTTCTGCTATTTTAGCTATTTTTTTCTCCTGTAATGCTTCCTGTACAAGTATCAGGTCAGTTATGCCGCCCTGTGATATAACTTTATTTAATGCGCCGACAGTATCAGCACCAGCCATTTTTGCCCATTTTGCCGATTCCTGCAGTGTATTGAAAAGTTTTGGCTTTGGTTCAAAGGCATTAATGGTATCTGGTGTTTTTCTGTTTGGCATGTTTATAATAAAGCCTTTGCCATAAAGCTGTAAACTGAAATATTTAAGTATGCCTGTGGATGCTGGCATATATCCATAATAATAATCCTCAAATCCATCTAATGTGTATACATTTACTTTTGATACACGCCGGAACTCAAAAAGTTCTTTCTTATCATACATCCCGTAATCTTCAAAGATGCTTATTGCATCTTCTGTATCAATGGAACGTTTTCCTATTGGCAAATCCTCTTCTACTATGTAGTGCATCCTCTCCTGCACTTTATTAATAAATTCTTCTGTAAGTTTTATCCCTTCTGTTTCACAGTAAATGCCGTCACCTATGGCGTGCCTTACAAATATATTTTTAAGGCTTTCACCCGCTATATCATAAAATGCTTTAAGCATAAGGAGTGTTACACCCCTTATATAAGTTTTGTGCCCGCTGTCATATGATGTATCAAGAAATACCACTTCACAGTCCTGGCTTACACGTTTATTAAGCTCCATAAGCTTGCCGCCGCATCTTGCAAGTATTATATCATAGTCACATATATCTTTATATTCTGTTGCAAGTTCCCCATATGTAATATTGTCATTATATTCTTTTGCCACACCATTTATTTTAACTTTTACCATTATTTTACCTCACTAAATAATTAACCTGTTTTATAAAGAATACTTTTTATCATATTGTACTCCTTTAAAAGTGTGCCTTTCCTTTTTTCCTGTATTACAAAATTGTCCAGTATATTTTCTATACGTTTCTGTTCCTTAATAAGGAACTCTTTTAAAACCGGGTTTTTAGTGCCAGCCAGGTATTCACCGTATATATAGCCTGCTTCTTCTTTATAATGTTCTTCACCTTGTACCGCCCTTATAATTACATAAAATTTCCCCTGTTCTTTTACCATGTCCTCATGTACAATTTTAAATCCGTTATCATGCAGGAAATGCCGTACAAGATATATTTCTGACTGTGGTGAAAGCACAAGTTCTTCTGATGTTTTTATTATATTAAGGCTTTTTGACAGTATATCTGTAATTAATGCACCGCCAAGCCCGCTTATAAGAATTGTATCTGCTTCGCCTTCTTTTAATTCCTTTGCACCATCAGAAAGCCTTGTTAAAATATATTCTTCCATGCCTGCTTCTGTTATATGTTTTTTAGCCCTTTTTAAAGGTTCTTTATTTATATCCATTGCAATAGCGCCTTTTGCAAGCTTTCTTTCTACAAGGCATATAGATGTAAATGCGTGGTCACATCCAATGTCTGCTACTATCCCGCCAGATTTTACATTGGAAACAATACATTCAAGCCTTTTTGAAAGTTTTATATTATTCAAGGTAATCTTTAAGCTTGCGGCTGCGGCTCGGATGCCTTAATTTCCGCAGTGCTTTGGCTTCTATCTGGCGGATGCGCTCACGTGTTACCTTAAATTCCTTGCCAACTTCTTCCAGTGTCCTTGCACGCCCGTCTTCAAGCCCGAAACGCAGTTTTAACACTTTCTGTTCCCTTTCTGTAAGTGTGCCAAGGACTTCTTCTAACTGTTCCCTTAAAAGTGTAAATGCAGCGGCTTCTGCCGGTACTGGCACATTGTCATCCTGTATAAAATCGCCAAGATGGCTGTCCTCTTCTTCACCTATAGGGGTTTCAAGGGAAACCGGTTCTAAGGAAATCTTTTGTATTTCACGTACCCTGTCAACAGGCATGCTCATATATTTTGCTATTTCTTCCGGGTATGGCTCACGCCCAAGCTCCTGTAAAAGCTGCCTTTGTACCCTTACAAACTTATTAATGGTTTCAACCATATGGACTGGTATACGTATAGTCCTTGCCTGGTCTGCAATGGCCCTTGTAATTGCCTGCCTTATCCACCATGTAGCATATGTGCTGAATTTATAGCCTTTTTTATAATCAAACTTCTCTACTGCCTTAATAAGCCCTAAATTTCCTTCCTGTATAAGGTCAAGAAATAACATGCCACGCCCTACATATCTTTTGGCAATGCTTACAACAAGGCGCAGGTTTGCCTCTGCAAGCTTTTTCTTGGCTTCCATATCGCCTGTTTCCATTTTCCTGGCAAGCTCAACCTCTTCTTCTGCAGAAAGCAGCGGGACTTTTCCTATTTCTTTTAAATACATGCGCACAGGGTCTTCTATACTTACACCATCAGGAACCGACAAATCAATATTTTCTATTTCTTCTTCATCAGGTACTTCACCACTTGCTTCAAGCTCAAGTATCATATCATCATCTGTATCTTTGTCATCAGGTATCCTTAATACATCTACCCCGCTTGCTTCCAGAAACTCTATTACCTTCTCTGTTTTTTCCTCATCTAGTTCCACATCTGCAAGGAAATTATTTATCTCTGCAAGTTCAAGTACATTCCTTTTGCTTTTTGCAAGTTCTTTAAGCGCTATAAGCTTCCTCTGGAATCTTTTCTTCTCTTCCTCAGCCGCTTCTGGATTTTTCTTTGAAGAAGCTTTTGTGGATTTCTGGCTTCTGCTTTGTACCCTTCTTTTATTTCCAGCAGCAGCCTTTTCAGTTGTATTATTTGCTTTTTTAATATCTTTTGCTGGTTCTCTTCCTGTTGCCATAGTATTCCTTCCTTTCTTATCCTTACGCTATACTTTAACCATCTTTCAGATAAATATGCAATTTTGCTGGTGTTTGAAGAGCTTTCTTCTCTTGTATAAGGCTTTTTAATTCATTCATGTCTGTAAGCTCCCTTGTACGTTTATCTATGCTGTACTCCTTAATCCGCACTACCAGTTCATTAAGTGCTTTTTCAAGTTCCCCGTCCCCCAGTTCTGCGGCAAACCCTGTCTGGAACATGTCTGCCACTGTATTTTGTACATCTGCTTCACTAAAATGGTTTATAATCCTTGCTGGCACTACTTCCCCTGCATCAAGCTGCCTGTAAAGCATCCGGGCTACTTCACTGTAAGGCTCACCAAAATAATCCCCCGCATGTACAATATCTTTTATCTGTTTATATAAACCTGGCCTTTCTATTATTAGTGAAAGCAGAAGTTTATATGAATAATTTATGCCCTGGTCTTCTTTTTTGTTCTTTGCCCTGGCATTCCTTTGTATAATGGCAGCACCTGTATTTCCCGCCATGCTTGTCCCATAACGCACTACAAGGCTTTTCAAATCATCACGCCGCAGTGAATACTTTGCTGCTGCCGCTTCTAAGTAATTTTCACGCTGTACTTTGTCCTCAAATCCCAGAAGTATTTTAGCTATGGCATGGTAAAACTTTGTATTCTGTTCCGGGTCTGATACATCATATTCTTTCCTTGCTATCCCTGTTTCAAAAAAGAAGCTGTTTTCCGCATTATCCATTCTGTCCCTGAACCCGTCTGCCCCAGCCCCTTTTATAAATTCGTCGGGGTCTTTGTAAGGCTCCATATGGATAATACGGGCATTAATGCCTGACTGCCTGAGAATTGGTATTGCACGGAGTGCGGCTTTCTGCCCCGCCTGGTCACTATCATATGTAAGAAGAACTTCATCTGTATATCTTTTTATCATGCCTGCCTGCTGTATTGTAAGTGCAGTGCCAAGTGATGCAACTGCATTTGTAAACCCTGCCTGGTGCAACGCTATTACATCCATATACCCTTCACAGAGCACCATATTCTTATTCTTGCCAAGCTTTGCATAATTAAGTCCAAAAAGATTCCTGCTTTTATCAAACAGCTTTGTTTCCGGGGAATTAAGGTATTTAGGCTTTGCATCACCCATAACCCTGCCGCCAAAACCTATTACCCTGCTGTTTGCATCCATTATCGGAAATATCACCCGGTTAAAAAACTTGTCATATGCACCACGCTCATCTATTTTAAAAAGCCCTGTTTCTTTAAGGATATCATCACTATACCCTTCATGCTTTAAAAATCTGTACAGGTTCATACTGCCCTGTCCTGCATAGCCAAGCCCGAAGTGCCTTATAGTTTCATCAGAAAGCCCTCTTGATTTAAGGTAACTATACCCCGTTTTTCCCTGTGCAGATTTAAGAACTGCATAATAAAAGCTTCCTGCTTTCCTGTTTATCTCAAGAAGCTTCATCCTTATACTTTCCTGTTCTTTATGCTGCCTGTCTGTTTCATCCGCTTTAAGCGTAATCCCTGCCCTTTCCGCAAGTGTTTCAAGTGCCTCCGGGAATGTATAGTTCTCATATTCCATAACAAATGTTATTACACTTCCGCCTGCACCACATCCGAAGCATTTATATATCTGCCTTGCCGGGTTTACTGAGAAAGAAGGTGTTTTTTCATTGTGGAACGGGCATAAACCCGTATAGCTGCCACCAGAACGTTTAAGTTTTACATAGCTGCCAATAACACCTACTATATCATTGGCAGCCCTTACTTCCTCAATCTGTTCTTCTGTATACCATGGCATAACACACACCCCTTTCAAGCCGCCATCAAGCCAGAAACCTGTCTAATATACATATTCGACGCCTGTTCCCTATTTCCTTTATTTTATTTTGGCAAATACAAAATAACAGTTGACATTTTAGTTTACTGAGAGTAAACTAAATATATGGCCGGCTAATAGTAAACCAGAATAAAAGGGGGATTTCTATGGCAGAATATAAATTAGGTGAAATTGAAATGAAATTTGCAGAAATTATCTGGAAAAATGAACCATTACCTTCAAATGAACTTGTAAAATTATGTGCAGTGGAACTGGAATGGAAAAAGTCCACAACATATACTATATTGCGCAGGGTATGTGAACGCGGGCTTTTCCAGAATAATAACAGCATTGTTACTTCACTTGTATCCAAAGAAGAATACCTCTCACACCAAAGTGAAGAATTTGTGGATAATACATTTGCAGGTTCACTGCCAAAATTCTTTGCAGCATTTACAAAACGTAAAAAATTATCAGAACAGGAAATTATGGAATTACAGAAAATCATTGAAGATAACAGGGGGGATTAATTATGGCTGGCACATTATTACAGGAAGTTTTAAAAATGAGTTTTACTGGAAGCATTGCAATACTTGTTGTACTTATTGCAAGGGCAATGTTATTTAAAGCCCCGAAGATTTTCAGTTACATTTTATGGGGTATTGTACTATTAAGGCTTTTATGCCCAGTGCCGTTATTTACGCATATATCTGTACTGCATTTTACAGGTACTATTGATAAAACTGCAGAGAGAAGCATAAATACAGAAAAACCATTCCAAAATACATCAAATATACAAAAAACTGTACCACAAATGCAGATTACAGATAAAAATAACAATATGCCAGAAAATACAGCTCCAGAAACTGCCAGCAGTATATTTTTATCCTGGCTTGCAGTAATATGGCTTGCAGGAATTATTATTATAGTATTATGCAATATCGTACCACTGGTACGCCTTAGAAGGTATCTTTTAGCAGCAGTCCCGTTAAACAGGCAGGTTTTTTTATCTGACTATATTACATCACCGTTTGTATGCGGCATACTGTTCCCAAAGATTTACCTGCCTTCCCAGCTTTCTGCTTCTGAACAGGGATATATTATACTGCATGAACAGGTCCATATACACAGGAAGGATTATATTATTAAACTGCTGGCATTTGCCGCCCTCGCCATACACTGGTTTAACCCGCTTGTATGGCTTGCATTCCATCTGTCTGAAAAAGATATGGAAATGTCCTGTGATGAAGCTGTTATAAAGAAAGCTGGCGGCGATATAAGGGCTGTATATTCTGCATCCCTGCTAAAACTTGCATCTGGCAGGAAAAATACCATAAAAACTATTGCTGCATTTGGTGAAAGTGAAACTGGCAGCCGTATTAAACATATTATGAAATACAAAAAAACAGCAGTGCCAGTAACTATAATGGCAGCAGTTATCCTGGCAGCAGCATTTTTAATTGCAGGAGGCAGCCCGGCACAAAAAAAACAGGATGTACCAGCAGATAAAACTGTACATAATACAGAGCCAGAAGAAACTGAAGAACCAGAAGAATGGTGGCAGGCATGGGAAGATGGCAGTTATATATATACAATGGACTGTGCCTTTGTACGTGGAATGACAGAGGATGCCCTTATAACTGACCCGGCCGAATATATTGATTATAATAATACCAGCCGCATAAAAGAACTGGGACTTGATATGGAATATGACCTTCTTCCAGGATATTATATTAATAACCCGGTTAAAGCTGCCACCACATGGAGAATAGATGAAAATACAGAATTTATGTTTCTTGACTGGAAAGAACAGTTTAAAGATAATAAAAATATTATTGGTACTTACAGACGCCATTATAATGTAAAACTTACATACACAAAAGATAAAGAAATTTTCCGCCAGTATCTTGCAACCTACAAAAATTCACATCCTAAAATGCCATTTTTCTTTGAAATTGAAAAAGGCGTGGTAAAAAGAATTATAGAAAAATATTTTATCTGACAGTTATTATATACAATAACAGGGCAAAAAACGGAAAAGTATCTATAAGCTTTTCCGTTTTTCTTAAAAATTAGAAATAAAAAACAAGGTTTAATCCCTACGCTTTACTTGTAAAAGAAGAATGGCTGCGCCTGTATGTATCATTGTTTTTCTGGCTTAATTCACTTTCTACCTGTGCCAGTTCCATTTCAAGCTGTTTAACTTTCTCTTCATTGCCAGAAGCTTCTTTTATCTGTTTTTCCAGCTTTTCCTTTTTTTCCTTTAATTTTTCTATTTCACGGTCAACGCCATCTGTATTTCCAGTACATTCTTCTGCTGGTTTTTCCGGGCTGTTAAAAAAGATTTTCTTTTTTCCATTTTCATCTTTTCCCAGATAATATACCCCGGCAGGTTTTTTTCCTTCTTCACTGTCCTTAATATACTGGTCTTGTGGTACAGGTACTTTTCCATGCCCGTCCTTAGTATCATCTGCATTAATGTCTTCCTCTTTTAAATCCTGTCCAGGTTCCAGCCCCTGTTTTCCCTGTAATACAGTATTATCTCTGTAATAATTATAACTTCCATTAATTCCACCTAACATAAATTTTACCTCCTTAATTCCTGCTAAATTTTTATTACAATAATTCTTTCGGTTTTCATTAAAGGCAAATCAAGCATTATGTTGTGGAATGTTTTCTGTATGTTGTGGAATGGTTATTTTATGGCAAGCAGTACACTGGCAGTAAATGTTTTATCTTGTATACTTATATTTACTGTACCGTTATATCTTGCTGCTGCCGACCTGGCATTTGAAAGCCCTGTGCCCTCCCTGTATACAGCTTTTCCATTAAAACTGTTCCGGACTTCTATTAAAATAAAATCCCCCTGTTTCTTTCCTGTAACATAAATAAATTTCTCTTCCATACAGGCTGTTTCTTTGCAGGCATTTACTGCATTATCAAGCAGGTTTGACAGGATAATGCAGAAATCAATATCACGCACAGCGCATGGGTATGGCAGCACAAGGAAGCATTGTACATCTGCCCCGGCATCCTTTGCCATGCCAAGTTTATTACAAAGCAGGACATTTAATGCCGGGTTATTTGTATTATACGTGAATGACATTCCTGCTGCCATATCCTCCATATCTTTTATATAATTTAATGCCTGCATTGTTTTTCCATCCTGCAGAAGTTCTTTTACTATTGTTATATGGTTTTTAATATCATGGCGGAAAGAACTTGTTTTTTCATAGTTAATCCTTGCTTCTTCTGCATACTGCCCTAATAAATGTTCTTCCTGCAAAAGAAGCGAAAGTTCTGTATTTAAACGGAAATTTTCCAGAAGTTTTTTATAGGCAAATAAAACAAAGCCCAGGCTTGATATTCCAAGAAGCTGTATTACAAGCAGATATAAATGTCTTGTATTTAAAATGCCATCTGCCGTGTCCACATTAGTATAAAACCTGTAACTTATATAACCCGCTGCCAGAAATAAAATTAAAACAGGGACAAAAACCATAAGTATATAACGGCTCTTTACCGTTTCATTATATGAAAAATATTTATGCAAAGCTTTATAACAAAGAATTGTGGCAGGAAGCGCCATATTTCCAATTAAAATAAATAAAATCCCGGAAATATTGTTATCAAAGCAAATTATAAATGGATATAAAATCCCAAGTATTGAATTAAAAACCCCATAACAAAGCAGCAAAATCCCAGCTGTAAGGACAGCATATAAAACCACTTCCACAATTTCTGCCTTGTATATAAAAATGCCACTTAATATAAGCAGCAGTATATATACTATAAAATCTGCCATACTGGAATTTTGTATAAGTGTTATGGAAATAGTCCCGGATATTGCAAATAATAAATAATAAAACAGGTCTGCCCTCTTTCCAATAAACTTTGTAAAAAAATGAAAACCTGTAATTATCTGCATAAATACTATAATATATAGATTAAAAAAGTCCATGAAAGCAGGCATTTAAAAACCTCCTATATATTCTTCATATACTGTAAAATCACATCTGAAAACTCCCTGCCACGCAGTCTTGAAACAGGTATCCTGCTGCCCCCTTCCATATATGCAGTACCATTTTTATAACTTTTTAAATATTTTAAATTAATTAAAAAACTCCTGTGGCATTTAAAAAACCGGTTATCAAATTTCTTTTCAAGTTCCCCAATCTTTCCATAAAAGTCAATAACTTCAGATGAAATTAAATGCAGGTAAATTTTTCTGTTAATAATTTCACAGAAAATAATATCATCAAAAGAAACAATCCGGCTTTCATACCCCTTTTGTACAAGTAAATTTGCCCTGCTAAAACTTTGCACTGACGTAAATATGCGCTCCATTGTCCTGTCAAAATGCTTTTCATTTAATGGTTTTACAAGATAGTCATATGCCTGCACTTCAAAAGACTGGAATACCATTTCTGCAAGTATAGTTATAAAAACCAAAAAACCTTTAAACTGTTTCTGGCGCAGCCTTTTTGCAGTTTCCATTCCATTAATGCCTTTCATCTGGATATCAAGAAATAAAATATCAATTTGTTTATTATATCTTAATAACTCTTCACCATTTGAAAACTGGCAGACTGCTATTCCCACATTCTTCCTGCAAAAGAAGTCTGATACCATTGCTTTTATTTTATCTGACATATATTTTTCATCATCACAAATTGCAATATGTAACATACAGCCACCCCTTCAAATCCTGTCCAGTAATAACAGTATTTCCGTCTTCGTCTAATAAAGGTGTTAATCCTCCTGCATATCCTGATTTTACAAAAAAATAGTTTACTTCTGTATTTTTGTCAACAACCATTTCTACTCCTTAAACGGAATTTATATAAACTTATTTTTTTACTTTTAGCTTTACTTTATAAGTTTTCATTTTTCCATTCATTTTTATCAGTATTTTTAACTTTGTATTTTTATTTACTTTAATTTTGTTTTTTACATACTTACACCCATTATATGCTATTAAGTAAATACTGGCATTACATATTTTTAACACTGCACCCTTTTTCACTAATATTTTCTTAGGAATTTTAATATTTTTTAAATTAAAAACATTATATTCATCATCCGCATCTATATTATATTTTACAATCGATTTATCTTTACTAATATTATAAATACCCTCTAATTCAGCGTTTTTATTAAAAAATATTTTTTATCTTCAATTATTATGGAATCTTTAGCAAGAAGTGTGTAATCATTTGTAGCATACCATGAACCGGAAACCAATTCATTTTTTGCTAAAGAACCATCTTCTGTAGCATAGTAATAATTTCCATTATATTTAAACTTACCACTTTTCTTATATAAACGTCCAGTTTCATTTGCTATATATTTTTTACCAGCAGCTGTAAATTCCCCTGTCTGTATACAACAGTCCGCTGACGCATAATACCAGCCATTTTTAATAAATTCATTACAAGCTAAAGAACCATCTTCTTGTGCATAATATGAATTTTCATGGTAAGAAAAAAAACCATGTATAGGATTTCCATATCTATCTGTAACATATTTTGTTCCGTTATTTTCTGAAATAAATAAGGTGTCTGTTTGTTCAAAATTTGGTTTACAGACACCATGAATCCTGCTTACATCTTTATCTCTTTCACATACTTCATCACCACTATTTCCATCTAAAGTATAGATTTTGTTTCCATTCATATATAAGAAAATGCAGGTATGGTTATCCATAAGCAGTATATCGCCCTTTTCAAGATTATCTAAGGATAAAATTCCCATTGCAGCTTCCTGGCATCCACAAGAAGAAGTGAAGCCCCCATTTTTTAATAAATAAAAACTATTTTTATCTTTAAAAAAACTTCTATAACCAATAGCACTTCTTTTTTTAGGAATTATTGTTTCTGGTATTCCAGCTTGTTCTGCACACCACGCAACAAATTCTGAACACCATGCCTGTTTACTATCTCCAGCCCATGCCCCATAAACAGTTTCACCATTTTTATCCTCTTTGTATCCTATTTGGGATTTTGCTACAGCAATAAAAGCTTCCCTATATGGCATCCCATTTATATCAGGTAATGTTTTTGCAGGCTCATATGCCTTAACTGTCGTTTTATTAAATATAATTGTCATTATACTGACGAAAAATAAAACTGGTAACAAATTGTATTTACTTTTAAATTTTTGCATTTTCATAGGTATTAACAGTCCCCCTGGCAGATTCTGTTCTTCTGGTATCCTTTTTTTATATCATCTGTATAAAGGCTGGTATCAAAAGGCAAATACAGCCCGTTTCTGGCAGGAATTATCTCAAAAACGCCATCATCTGTAAATCTAATATTTTCCATACGTCCTGCAGCTTTCTTTATTTGTCCGGGAGCAGGTTTTATAATTCCTTCACTTCTCATTTTTGGTATCTGCATTTTTTTATAAAATTCCTGTATATCCACGGTTGTAAACTGTTTTATCCCATAATAGTAAAACATAAGTATAATCTGTTCCATCTGGCAGCTAAACGGATAACAGACAAAATCCACATCTGGTGATTTACAGTAATAAGAAACTTCTGCCATATTTAACTTTGTCCAGTCCATGAATTTCCTCCAGCTTATTTTTATATGTATTTTTTAAAGCATTATTATTTTACCACTTTTTTTTACTGGAATCCATAGTTCTGTATAATAATTTTCATCTTGTACCCTTTTAGGATATTTATCTGGCAAATATCTTAAAACACCCCCTGGACATAAGTGCATTTTGCATAATTATACACTAATGTCCAGGAGGTTTTTAAAAATTACAGGAAAAGATAAACTTATCTTTTATTATTTGTTTTATTATCATTACTTGTTGTCCCGTTATTATCATCTGTCCTGTTTGTAGTGCCTCCTTTATTATCCCCTTTGGAAGCATCATTATTTTTATCATTTATATTATCATCATTGGTATCTGCACCAGTACCTGTGCTGCCTGTGCCAGTACCTGTACCACCCGTTGTTCCTGTGCTGCCTGTGCCATTGCCAGTACCGCCTGTTGTACCTGTGCCGCCATTATCATTGCCTGTCAGGTCATCTACAGCATCGCCTGCACCGTCGATAATGTCGTCTGCACCGTCTTCGAGGTCATCAACAACACTGTCATCCCTGCTGCCATTGTCATTATTTCCATTAGCTCCGTTTGTTGTATCAGGGGATGTAGCAGAATTATTGTTATTCCTGTTGCCACATCCACTAAAAAGCATAACTGACAGTGACATTGCCGTAATAAATAAATAAGCTTTTTTTCTCATATTTTCTCCCTTTCTGTTATTTTGATAATTATTTTTGCACCATTAGTATGGCACAAGGAGAAAATATTATTCCGGCTTTTATAACCAGCACAGCAAATACTGGAATTTTAATATTATTTTTATTATTTATTATCCAGCAAATTTCTGGACTTTTTCAAATTCATCAAGTATTTCCCTGCCTGGTGCTTTTGTACAAAGGCTAAATACAATTATAAATAAAAAGCTAATTGCAAACCCAACAAGAAGTGAGTAAATTCCTGTTGCTGCATATATTGTCTGCCCTCCTGCAAGTGGTATATAATCCCATATAATAACTGTAAGCCCTCCTGATACAATACCTGCAACTGCACCATAAAGGTTTGTCCTTTTCCAGAAAAGTGATGCAACAACTACAGGCCCGAATGCAGAGCCAAGCCCTGCCCACGCATCAGATACAAGCCCCATTATGCTGCTTTCAGGGTCCCATGCTATTATAAATGCAAGCATTGCTACTGCTATAACTGTAATCCTGCTTACCTGCAGTACTTTTTTATCATCTGCATCCGGCTTTACTATATTTTTGTAGATATCCTTTGATACAGAAGAAGCACATACTAAAAGCTGTGAATCTGCAGTAGACATTATTGCAGCAAGTATGCCGCATATAAAAATACCGCCAATAAATGGAAGTGCAAGGTTATTATTAAATACACTGTTTATCATCTGTATAAATACATTTTCGGAGTCTTCAAGTACATTGCTTCCAAAGTATGCCCTGCCAAGTACACCTATAATACAGGCAGAAACCAGTGATAAAAAGCACCATATAATGGCAACTGCACTTGATTTTTTAAGTTCTTTCTCGTTTTTTACTGCCATAAAGCGTACAAGTATATGTGGCATCCCGCAATATCCAAGCCCCCATGCAAGCTGCGAAAGTATGTCAATAAACCTGTATGGCTTTCCTCCATTGGAAAAAAGGCTCATATAATCATTATAATACCCATCTGGTGTATAACCTGTAATCCCGCTTGCCACAATCTGTTCTTTAAAACTTCCATCAATAAATGAATATGCCAGTATTGGAACAACCATAAGCCCGGCAAGCATAAGCATTCCCTGTATAAAGTCTGTTGTACATACGGCAAGGAAACCGCCAAGAAATGTATAAATAAGAATTACCACTGCGCCTATTGCAAGTGCAATATGGTAGTCAATCCCAAATACTGCATTAAAAAGCTTTCCTCCTGATGCCAGCGCAGAAGCTGTATAAACAAGGAAAAATATTACTATTACTATTGATGATATTGTTAAAATTACTTTTTTCCTGTCATGGTACCTGTTCTCAAAAAATTCCGGCAGCGTCATTGAATTGCCCGCAATTATTGTATAACGCCTTAACCTTTTTGATATAAAAAGCCAGTTACATACAGTCCCAATAAATAAACCTATGGCAATCCATGCCTGCCCCGTCCCAAGTGCATATATTGAACCAGGAAGCCCCATAAGCAGCCAGCCGCTCATGTCAGATGCCTGTGCGGAAAGGGCGGCAACCCATCCGCCAAGCCCTCTGCCGCCAAGGAAATAGTCCTCTGTGCTTGAAGTCTTTTTCATTGACCAGATTCCTATGCCAATTAAAACAGCAAGATAAAGTACAAATGCAGTTAATACTGCAATAGTGCTTGTTGGTAACATGTTAATTCTCCTTATATAATTTACTTTATTTTATCTTTTATTATTATTTCTTACAATTATCTTTTGCCAATTTCTTTAAATTCCTTATGTACACCGATAAATTTATATGCCGGGCGTATTATTTTGCCTTTATTTACAATTTCTTCAAGACGGTGTGCGCTCCAGCCTGAAATTCTTGAAATGGCAAACAAAGGTGTAAAAAGTTCTTCTGGTATGCCAAGTATTGAATATATAAACCCGCTGTAGAAGTCAACATTGGCACATACAGGTTTAAGCACATGGTTTCTTCCCATTATAAGCTCTTTGGCTATACGCTCAACCGTTGTGTGGAGATGGAACTCTGCAGTTGCTTCTTCTCCCTTTGCCTTTGCAAGCCTTCCGGCATAGTCTTTAAGTATTCTGGCACGTGGGTCTGATAAGGTATATACAGCATGGCCTATGCCATATATAAGCCCCGAACCGTCGAATGCTTCTTTTCTTAGTATTTTTTTAAGGTATTCCCTTATTTCATCTTCATCATTTATATCACATACATTTTCATGCAGCTCTTTAAACATCTGCTGTACTTTCAGGTTAGCACCGCCATGGCGCGGCCCTTTTAATGAAGCTATTGACGCTGCAACCGCTGAATATGTATCTGTTCCAGATGAAGTTACTACATGGTTTGTAAACGTGGAGTTATTACCGCCTCCATGTTCTGCATGGAGTACAAGCGCAGCATCAAGGACCCTTGCTTCAAGCTGTGTATATTTCCCGTCAGGCCTTAACATATGAAGGATATTTTCTGCAATAGAAAATCCCTGCAGGGGCGGTTTTATTACAAGGTTGTCAAAATAAGTAAAATGGCGGTAGGCATGGTAATTATAAACAGATATAAGCGGAAGCTTGGCTATTAACTGTAACGACTGCCTAAGTACATTAGATGCAGATATATCATCCGGGTTTGCATCATATGAATACAATGTAAGTACACTTTTCTGAAGCCCGTTCATAAGGTTTGCACTTGGTGCTTTCATAATTACATCCCTTACAAATGTACCTGAAAGCTCTTCAAGGCTTCCTAATACCCCGGTAAAAACTTTAAGCTGTGCTTCTGTTGGAAGTTCACCAAATAAAAGCAGGTATGTGGTTTCCTCAAATGCAAATCTTTTTGACATATCATTCCCGACAAGGCTGTTTACATCATACCCCTGGTAATACAGCCGTCCGTCAGCAGGTTCTTTCACACCTCCCACAACATCATAACCAGTTACATCAGATATCTCTGTAAGCCCTGTAAGCACACCTTTTCCTGTACTGTCACGCAGGCCTCTTTTAACATCATATTCCTGGTAAAGGCTTAAATCAATCTGGCTTGATGACATACATTCTTCTACAAGCCCGTCAAACTCTGCATCAAGCCTTTCGCTTAAAGCCATCATAGAATAATTATCCATAAACAGCACCTCCATATATAATATTTGCAACATTATAAATTTTCACTGCACCAGTATATTACTACATTTCTGGTTTTATATGTATACATATATAATTGTATTCTTGTATACAATCCAAAAACCAGAACCCCCTTTTATAACAACTATTATACTATACCCCAAACTACATGTCTTAGTCAAGTCCAGTACTGCGCATTTCTATGTCTGTTTCACAAATTGCTGCTGGCTGCGGTATGGATGGTAACTTTTTACAGCCGGCAAAAATAATTGACACATTTGCAAAAGAATAGTAAAATACCAGCAAATATATATAAATAATACAGAACAAGCATTTTGGGAGAATATATGGATAATATTATACTTATTGGCATGCCTGGCGCTGGCAAAAGTACAGTTGGTGTTGTACTTGCCAAAGCAGCTGGCTATAAATTTATTGATACTGATTTAGTTATACAGGAAGACCAGGGAATGGTCCTGCAGGATATTATAGAAAAATATGGCACAGCAGGGTTTAATACTATTGAAAATAATGTTATAAGTTCTATACATACGGATAAATCAGTTATTGCAACTGGCGGAAGTGCTGTTTATGGAAAAGAAGCAATGCAGAATTTAAAAGCTGCTGGCAGGGTTTTATATCTTGAGCTTCCTTATAAGGACATTAAAAGAAGGCTTGGCAATTTAGAAAAACGTGGTGTTTCAATGGAAAAAGGCCAGACCCTGGAAGAGTTATATAACGAAAGAGTACCCCTTTATGAAAAATATGCGGATAAGGTTATACACTGCCATGGGCTGCAGATACGTGAAATAACAGGATTAATAATAAAAGAGGCATTATAGCCTCTTTTATTATTGTCTGTTATAAAATATCTGTCAGCTCTCTGCCCTGTATGTATCAGTATGCAGGAATTTGGATTCTTTTAGCTGCCCGCCTTTATATATATCAAGGTATGCCTCCGCTTTAAGGCTTGAAAGCTGTACTGCACGTGGCTTGTAACTGTAATCCCCCAGCACCCCTTCATATGATACTATCTGGAATGTAAGTGTATTTCCCTGTGTGAAAGCTTTTATAATAATTGGCACATCATATGTATTCTCTACTACAAGGTCTTTAACGCCTTCTGAAATTGCTGCATCAAGCCCGAGAGGGACATAATGTACTGGCATACTGTGCGGAAGCCTTGTTACTGGTATTATGCCTGCCATAAGCAGGGCATTATAAGCTGTGGTGGATACCTGGCATATGCCGCCGCCTTCTGTCTGCACTACCTGCCCGTTAAGGTAAGAGCCAGCTGCCTGGAAGCCCTGCCCGTCTGAACTGTCATGTATAGCCTTGTCAAAAGAAACCCTTTCACCTGGCAGCAGGAACGTCCCGTTAATACGTGAAGCCCCGACCTGGATATTATGCCCCCTGCTTGAAGAACTGACAAAGCTTGTAGAAAATTCACTTATAACTGTATTGACTTTTTTAAGGTCATCTTTCTTCCATTCAGGTTTAACGGCTGTTGTCTTATACTGGGCTTTAAAGTTTTCCCTGGATTCTGACTTCAGGTACTTTTTAAGTTCTTTTTTAATCTTATCCAGTCCAAGAGCCCTGCCCTCTTCCTGTTTTATAATGCTGCCATCTTTGCTGATTCTTGCATTGGTAACAGCTTTTACATGGTTTTCATCTAACTTTCTGGTAAATTCATTAAGCTTCTTTTTATTGTATTTACATTCTATATCTACTGAATATTCCGAAGGGCTGCTTCCACCATTAATAATATTATACTGTTCCTGCATTCCCTTGTCCTTATCCATGTTGACAATAATATTTGCAATCTTTTCCTCTTCACCAAGCTGGAATTTTGAACCATCAGAAGCTTTATAAAAAATATTCTCCCCAAGCTTTTTCATTGAGTAATTATATTTCCTGCCATCGACAGTTATTTTTACTTTCCTGTCTTTGTAAACCCGGCTTTCTGTTTTAAGGACTTTTGCAATTTCTTCTACGGTCATGCCTGATAAATCCATATCACCAAACATTTTATTTCCATAAGAAATTTCACTGTAGCTCCCTACTACCCCCTCACGGCGTTTAAGTTCAGCTGCTGCCGCCTTGGCTTCTTTCTGTTTTGTATAATAATTAAAACCATACACCCCGCCCAGGATTGCGGCAGCACATATACCCATTGTGCCTGCTATAGCTAATATTTTATACAGCTTTTTCATAATAAATCATACCTTTCCCAAGATTAACCACATATGTGCAGTAACCCTGTTTTTGCCTAAAATCCAAACGTACATTTTGTATAGTAACATATAAATGTTACAAATCTTTAGCATTTATATTAATTCTTTTTAATTACAATCCTGTATCATAAAAGCATCTAAAAAGTATCAAATAAAAAATATTATATTACTTTACCTGGAATTAAGAATTGCCTCCAGCTCTGCAATTTTACTAATTAATTCTGCAATTTTATCATTCTGGGCAGTTATTTTGTCATTCTGGGCAGTTATTTTGTCATTCTGGGCAGTTATTTTGTCATTCTGGGCGGTTATTTTGTCATTCTGGGCGGTTATCATATCATTCTGGGCGGCGATTTCATTTTTTTGTAATATTATCATATTAGCCTGGGCGGCGATTTCATTCTTCTGGGCGGTTATCATATCTGCCTGTGTTCTTATCTCCATCTGCGATTTTTCAAATACTGTCACAGTTTCACTACCTCCTTTATCAATGGACTGTTTAGCATAAAATTCAAAACGCTCTTCATTAGTAATGTTTGTAGATAATAATAAATTCAAATCATTTAAAACATCAAAATTGTATTCACCTTTATAACCATCTTTGCCAGACCGGACAGCATTTTCAATATCTTTAACAGATATCATTATTATGCTTATTAAGTCACCATCATCAAATTTATGCCGGTTAGTATAAATTGAATCCCTGCCAGATTTATCTTTTGTACAGTACCTGTATTCTTTTTCAGGCTGCATACTATACCTTAGTACAGGTTCTCTTATACCAGGCACAGGACGTTCATAACAAATCCATACACTGTAAACTTTCCTGATTTTATGGTATTCCTCTTCTGTCTGCAGTTCTGTTGCTAAAAGCACTGCTCCATAATAAACTGCCCTGGCAATTAATGAATATGATTCATCACGCTCCTCTGAATATGATTCTTGTGACGTCTGTGGTTCTGTATCAATACGCAAGCGTAATTCCCCTGAATTATCATATTCTATTACAAGGTCTAACCGTATATCTTTTGTTTCAGGACTTCCGTATTCAGTAGATTCCTGTCCCAGAAATTCCCTGCCTCCTGTGCAGCGTTTAAATTCCTCAAGGCTTATGCCTTCCAGTTCTTTTATTACACGTGATAATAGGAATCCTGTAAAATTTGTAAATTTTAACAGGCCTTTCATGCTTTTGTCATGTGAATATTTGGTTTCTTGTCTACTGGTGTTTTTTGTAATTTCACCAGGTTTCTGGTATAAACTGTTAATATTATTACGCAGTTCAAACATGCTACATGACGGGCTGCACCCAGAATCTGTTATTTTTCCAGCATTGCAGTAACAGTTGTTATTTACAGTATTAAAGTACCTGCAGTTTTCTTTGTAAAACATAAATATGCTCCCTTCTGGTAATATAATAGCATATATTGTATTTATTGTCTAACATTTAGAGAGGCCATTATAAAAAGGCTGCCCATAATATATACGGACAGCCCTGGTATTAGTGTTTTTATTTAAAAGTGCTTTTTATTTATAGATGTTATATCTATAATTGACAGATGGCCTTTATCTGAATTTTCAAGGCTTGTTAAAAGTGCTGCTGCTGTATCAAGTGATGTAAGGCATGTTACGCCTGTTTCTATTGCTGTGCGGCGTATTATAAAACCATCTTTCATTTTATCATCATAGGTCGGTGTGTCTACTACAAGGTCTATCTGGTGTTCTAACAGCAAATCCATTAATGTAGGGGCTTCTTCGTTTATACGGTTTATTGGTATTGCAAGCACCCCGTTTTCATTTAATACCCTTGCTGTGCTTCTTGTTGCAAATATATCATAGCCAAGCTTTTTAAAACGTCTTGCTATATCAACTGCTTCCAGTTTATCTGCATCTTTTACAGTAAGTATCATTTTCTTATATTTAGGCAAATCTATGCCAGCACCAAGAAATGCTTTGTACAGGGCTTCGTTAAACTGGCTTGATATGCCAAGGCACTCCCCGGTGGATTTCATTTCAGGCCCAAGGCTTATTTCTGCACCACGCAGTTTTTCAAATGAAAATACGGGCATTTTTATGGCAAGGTAGTCTGATTTTGGTGCAAGCCCTGTCCCATAGCCCAGTTCTTTAATTTTTGCGCCAAGTATTACACGTGAGGCAAGGTCTACAACAGGTATTCCTGTAACTTTGCTTATATATGGCACTGTACGGCTTGAACGCGGGTTTACTTCTATTACATATACATCACCGTTGTAAACAATGAACTGTATATTTATAAGCCCTATTACATTAAGCGAACGTGCAAGCTTGCCTGTGTAATCAACAATGACTTTCTGGATTTTCTCTGATAGTGACTGTGCCGGGTATATGGATATGCTGTCGCCGGAGTGTACGCCTGCACGCTCTACATGCTCCATTATGCCAGGAATAAGTATATCCTCACCGTCGCATATTGCATCAACTTCAACTTCCTTGCCCATAAGGTATTTATCTACAAGTATAGGGTGTTCCTGGTGGTAACGGTTGATTATTGCCATATATTCTTCAATATCATTGTCTGATACTGCTATCTTCATGCCCTGGCCGCCAAGTACGTATGAAGGCCTTACAAGCACGGGATATCCAAGCCCGTTGGCAGCTTTTAATGCTTCTTCTGTTGTAAATACAGTATGCCCTTTTGGCCTTGGTATACAGCATTTCTCAAGTATTTCATCAAAAAGTTCCCTGTCTTCTGCTGCATCAACGTTTTCAGCACTTGTCCCAAGGATTTTTACACCCATTTTCATAAGCGCTTCTGTAAGTTTAATAGCTGTCTGCCCGCCAAACTGCACTACTGCACCGTCCGGGTTTTCAAGGCGCACAATATTTTCTACATCTTCTGGTGTAAGCGGCTCAAAATAAAGCTTGTCAGCTATGTCAAAATCTGTACTTACTGTTTCGGGGTTATTATTAACTATAATTGTTTCATACCCCTCGTTTTTAAGTGCCCATACACTGTGTACTGAACAGTAGTCAAATTCAATGCCCTGCCCGATACGTATAGGCCCTGAACCAAGCACCATGATTTTCTTCCTGCCAGAAATATCCTCTACTTCATTAAACCCGTCAAAACAGCTGTAGTAATACGGGGTTTCTGATGCAAATTCAGCAGCACAGGTATCAACCATTTTAAATGCTGCCTTAATGCCCCATTTATAGCGGAGTTCTTTAATTTCCTCCTCTGTCTTTCCTGTCCATGGTGCAATTACGCAGTCTGGAAATTCAAGGCGTTTTGCTTCATATAAAAGCTCCCTGTCCAGTTCACTGGCATTTTTAAGGCTGTCCTCCATTTCTGTAAGTATTGCAATTTTATCAATAAACCATTCATCAATCATTGTTATTTCATGGATTTTACTGTATGGTATGCCACGCCTTATGGCTTCTGCTACAACAAAGATACGCCTGTCATCAACTATATGGAGCATTTCCTCTATTTCTTCTGTAGTATTATCTTTATATGCAGTCCCTTCAAGGCTGTCCACATGCTGTTCAAGTGAACGGAGTGCTTTCATAAGTGCGCCCTCAAAGTTAGTACATATGCTCATAACCTCGCCTGTGGCTTTCATCTGTGTAGTAAGTGTCCTTTTAGCTTTTATAAATTTATCAAATGGAAGGCGTGGTATTTTTACTACAACATAGTCAAGTGCAGGTTCAAAGCTTGCATATGTCTTGCCTGTAACTGCATTTGGTATCTCGTCAAGTGTATACCCAAGCGCAATTTTGGCGGATACTTTGGCAATAGGGTATCCTGTTGCCTTGGAAGCAAGCGCAGAAGAACGGCTTACACGTGGGTTTACCTCTATTACAATGTATTCAAAAGATGATGGGTGGAGTGCAAACTGTACATTGCAGCCGCCTGTAATTCCAAGTTCATCTATTATTTTAAGTGCAGATGTACGCAGCATCTGGTATTCTTTGTCTGAAAGGGTCTGTGAAGGTGCAACTACAATGCTGTCGCCTGTATGGACACCAACCGGGTCAAGGTTTTCCATATTGCAGACTGTAATACATGTGCCGTTGCTGTCACGCATTACTTCATATTCTATTTCTTTCCAGCCGGCAATGCAGCGCTCCACAAGAACCTGCCCTACACGGGAAAGCCTTAAACCGTTTGTTAATATTTCCACAAGTTCTTCTTCATTATTAGCAATGCCGCCGCCTGAACCGCCAAGTGTATAAGCAGGGCGCAGCACAACAGGGTAGCCTGTTTTATTTGCAAATGCAATGCCATCTTCTATATTTTCTACAAGCTCTGATGTTGCACATGGCTCGCCAATCCTTTCCATAAGGTCTTTAAACTCCTGGCGCCCCTCTGCATTGCGTATGGTTTCTGCTGTAGTTCCAAGAAGCTTTACGCCGTGGCTGTCAAGAAAGCCGGATTCTGCAAGCTCCATGCCAAGGTTAAGGCCTGCCTGCCCGCCCATGTTTGGAAGAAGGCTGTCAGGTTTCTCAGTTTCAATAATATGCTGCAGCACATCCACAGTAAGCGGTTCAATATAAACTTTGTCTGCAATGTCTTTATCTGTCATAATAGTTGCAGGATTGGAATTTACAAGTATAACTTCCATCCCTTCTTCTTTAAGGGAACGGCACGCCTGTGTGCCTGCATAGTCAAATTCGGCAGCCTGTCCGATTACAATAGGTCCTGAACCAATTACTAATACTCTCTTAATCCCGTCAATCTTTGGCATTATTTATTCCCTCCTGTCATCTTTATAAATTCATCAAACAAAAGTTCTGAATCCTTTGGGCCTGCATTTGCTTCGGGGTGGAACTGTACCGTTTTAACAGGCCTGCCTATATAAGAAAGCCCTTCTGCTGTACCATCATTTACATTAATAAACCAGGGTTTTGCAATATTCTGGTCTATGGAATCCAGGTCAACTACATAGCCATGGTTCTGTGATGAAATATACACTTTGCCGGTTTCTAAGTCCTTTACAGGATGGTTTGCACCCCTGTGGCCATATTTCATTTTATAGGTCTTTGCACCATGTGCCAGTGCCATAAGCTGGTGTCCTAAGCATATTGCAAAGACAGGTATGCCTGAGCCTGCAAGCACTTTGACCTGTTCTATAATGCCAGTGCACTCTGCCGGGTCACCAGGGCCGTTTGTAATCATTATGCCGTCAGGCTTTGATGCTATTACTTCATCTGCATTAAAACTGCATGGGTATACAGTTACGCTGCATCCCCTGTTTAAAAGGCAGCGTATGATATTTTTCTTAGTGCCAACGTCAATTACTGCAATATTCCTGTCTGCTTCTGCCTTTACAGAACCAATGTCACCAGGCATATATTTCTGTATATCCCTGCATGAAACCTTTTCTACAACGCCTGTAACTTTATATTCTTTAAGCTTTGGCAGGATTTCACCAATGTTGTAATTTTCATTAGTTGTAATCATCCCGTTCATAGTGCCTTTTTCACGCAGGATTTTTACAAGTGCACGTGTATCTATAGAAGATATGCCTGGAATATTATTTTTCTCAAGAAAATGCTGTATGGTATCTTCTGAACGGAAATTACTTGGCATACGGGAAATTTCCCTGGTTATAAACCCGTCAGGCCATCCTTTAAGTGACTCCATATCTTCATATGCTACACCATAATTACCTATAAGCGGATATGTCATTACTACTGCCTGTCCTGCATAACTTGGGTCTGTAAGTACCTCTAAGTAGCCTGTCATTGACGTGTTAAACACTATTTCGGAAATAACTTCCCCTGCCGCACCAATGCTTCTGCCTTCAAATACGGTCCCATCTTCTAAAATAAGAAACGCCTTCATATTATAATTCCCATTCCTTTCCTTTTAGTTCTATTATCATCTGGGCAGTTTCTGCCATATTGGTTGCACTGTCCATGCTAATTTTCTGTATATAGCGGTGGGCTTCATTCTCTGTCATATGGTTACGCTCCATTAAAAGTTCCTTTGCCGCTGTAATTACCTTTTTATCACTTTCACTCCTGCCCTCCCGCCTGCTTTTCTGCTTTTTGCGCCAGCGGTTATACTGTATCATCATTGTTTCCAGTGTATCCAGCAAGTCCTGCATTTTAAAAGGCATTGCAAGGCACATTATTCCTGCATCACAGTCTGCGAGTTTTGCAGGCGAAGCAAGAAGAAGCATCTGGAAACCCTCTGGCAGGTAATTATTTATCTCAGAATAGTGCATGTCAGTAAATTTATACCCGCATACTACTATCCCTCCGTCTAAATGGTTTACTGCACTGGCTATCTGTGCACCGCTGTCACATGCCAGGCATACATCATAACCATTGCGCATAATAAGTTTTTTTAGCTTCTTTGCATCTTCTAACCTTGGAAACGCAACTATTACTGCCGCCATACAAAACCTCCTGTCTGTTATAAATCATATAGCAGAAAGATAGTGCTCTGTTTCCCATAATGTAACCTGCCTGCAATATTCGTCCCATTCCATCTCCTTAGCCTTTATAAGCTGCCCTGGGATATGGTATCCAAGCACCTCCTGTATAAAACTGTCCTTTTTAAAAAACTTTACTGCTTCATGCAGGGTCCTTGGAAGTATCTGGACATTCTTAATCTCCTTTTTACTTAGTTCCTCCATACATGCTGGCGGTTCCAGCTTGTTTTTCATGCCCTCCATCCCTGCTGCCAGGCAGGAGGCAATTACAAGATAAGGGTTTGCAGCGCCGTCCGGGCTTCTAAGTATAACCCTGCCGCCGTCCGGGCCTATTGATGACATTCTTATCAGCGGGCTTGCATCCGTGCCCGACCATCCTGCCATAACAGGTGCAAGATAGCCTGGCACAAGCCTTTTATATGAATTAACTATAGGATTGGTTACAAGTGACATGCCAGCAATATGTTTAAGTATCCCTGCCATAAAAGAATAGCCTTCTTTGCTTATGCCAAACCTGTCCCCACGGTCTGTAAATATATTCCTGCCGTCTTTGTCAAGTGAAAATATATAATGTGCACCTGAACCTTTTACATTCTCACCCGGCTTTGGCATAAATGTTGCATGGAGCCCATGCCTTTTGGCAACAGTACGTACTACAAGCCTTGTCGTCATAATGCTGTCTGCCATCACAAGCGGAGGTGCATAACTTAAATCAAGCACATGCTGTGCTGCTTCATCTGAATGGTATGAAGTTTCAACATCTATATCCATATCTGACAAATATAACACCATGTCACGCCTTGCATTCTCCCCGCAGTCTGCCGGGCCTACATCAAAATAGCCGCCCTTTTCACTTGAATAATTGGCCGGCTCTCCGTTCTCCCCAATGTCAAAAAGGAAAAATTCATTTTTAATAGCTGTCTTAAAGCTAAATCCCATGCTTTCTGCCTCTTTGGCAGCCTTTTTTAATATATATCTGCTGTCACCGGCAAAAGGTGTACCATCAGGTTTTACAACATCACAAAGAAAACGTGCAACCTTACCGTTCTGTGGACGCCACGGAAAAATAACAAATGTATCCAGGTCCGGGACAAGGAACAGTTCTTCATATCCTGTGCCACCAAACCCGTCAATAGCTTTGCAGTCAAACCTGTAGTGCCCGTCCAGAATCTTGTCAATTTGTTTAATAGTTGTAGCCATATTTTTCAGCCTGCCTGATATATCAGTAAACTGGAGGCGTATAAACTCTATATCCTCCCGCTCTATAATATCAAGTATATCCTGCCTGGTATACTCTGCCATTTTGCACCCTCCTATCTGGTAAATGTTACAGCTTTACGCATTTTTCCTATTATACACTTTTTTACCAGTGGTGTCAAAATGATTTTGCTTTAAACTATAAAACGTGGCAAATATAAACCATGCACAGTTCCAGTGCCTATGGTGCAGGCACTAAAACTGTGCATGTTATTTAAACTCAAGACCGCCAGAATTTACTATTCCAGCTAAAGCAGGCATAGATGGCTGGCGGTCTTTCGTTGTAGTTTACTGCAAATTCCAGCGGTGTGCAGTATAAATTATAATGCAGATGGATTAAAACTGCTTATATAATTTCTTGTATAGTGTTCTTTTTTTCTTTTACGGAGATTTATAAGATTTTTCCTTACCATCATAGATGACTTTTTACAGTGGCGCATAAAATAATCATTTTCCCTGCCTGACGCCTTCTCATAATTCCTGTTCAAAAACTGTAATATACGCCCCTCTGACATAGCTTCTGAAAGCTCAATATTATATGGGATAATTCCAATCCTGTCCCTTGGGATATGGTATTCATAACATATTCTGCGGTAATTGAATAAAAGTTCTGGCTGGTATGCGCCAATAAGATAAACAGACTTTTCCTGTATAGATGAATAATTATCAAAAAACTCCCTTAATGCCACCTTGTCCTGTACAAGATTTACAACTACAAGGTCAGCTTCGGTTAAAATAGCATTAGAACTCAGGTTTTCGTTACGCTCTGTATCTATAAACACATTGTCTGAAAAAACCTCTAGATTATAAAATAACTTTTTATAAACAAGGCTAAATTCATAATTAAAGACCTCTTTGTTAATGATATAGCTTTGTGGCAGGTAGTACATACTCGTATATAACAACGGCATTGTTGCATGGCGTAACAGCTCACTGCCATCTTCCCCGGAATACAGGCCCTTCAGTACATACTCAATTCCTTCCCTGTTATAATACCTGCCACTTTCCTTAAGCTGCTCTATTTGTTCTCCTGGAAGAACCATACTGGCTATATTTTTATAGCTGTAATGGTTTTCTAACAAAACCGATTTCCCTGCCCCTGCTATAGCTGCCAGTGCTGAAATACACACCATGTTAGTAGTTACGCCACTTCTTCCTCTTACATTACTCCAAAAAGCAATTTTCAAATTCTCCTCCAATCTGCCAGCAAATATCTGCCGGCAATCCATTTGTTCCCCTTTTGCAATTTCCTTATAAGACTGTAAACATATAACTTATATTTAGGACTAAATATATAATAACTTAAAGTTATTATTTCGTAAAGAAGTTTTTTATTATTACAATAAATTTATACATTTTCAACAAATTTTAAAGATAAAATTTATAATATAATTCAAAAATAACATTTATAAAATGGCATATACCAGTTTATAAATTGCATGTCAAAATAACAGGCAGGAACTATGTCCTGCCTGTCGCCACGTATAATATAAAATTATTTATAAATATTAAAGCACTTTTTTGTAAACCCTTGCTTTTTCTCCCCATATGCTGTCCATAATACACTGGAAAGTGAAACCATATTTTTCGTAAAGCCCTGTTGCATCTGTTGAAATATAAATAACATTCTCTCCCATCTCCGATGCAGTTTTACAGGCATGGGCTATTAATTTCCCTGCATAATGTTTTCCCCTGTACTCTGGAAAAGTAAAGACAAATCCTATCCAGGGTTTAAGTCCTGGCGCTTCTATTTCATCTTTTTCCGCAAGTGTGCAAAAAGAAACCAGCTTTGTGCCATCAGTTAATAAAAACAGTTTTGCATCTTTGCCTATATGTTTTTCAACAGAATTTTCATTTAACATCTGTAACAGGAACTTTGCAGCAACCCAGACTGCCCTGCCAATTTCCTTTTTCCAGTGCTCTTTGCTGCTGCTTGTAAAGTAATTGGTAATTTCCATTTATATCTCCCTGTAAATTAAATATGTATATAATTTTATTTCTGTTTTAAGAAATTCCCCAGTTTTTTATCTTCAATACGTATATGGTTTATAAGTACAGCTACATGCCCGTTAAGCTTTACAAGGTCAGCTATTGCCGGATTGTTTGCAGGAATTTGCGAAGCAATTTCTTTCAGCTGCTTTTTGTAGCTTTCATGGAACGCCTTATGGCCTGCCATGTCAGGGTATTTATTATCCCTCTGCAGCTGTTCTTCATGTGCAAAATGCTTATCCACATATTCTAAAAGAAACTTTATGGCAGCAGCTGTTATATTCCGTCCCTGCCCCTTGCTGCAGGCATCAATAATATTATTTACAGCTTTAAAAAGCTCCCTGTGTTCATTATCAATTATTACATTCCCTGTTTCCAGTTCTTTAGTCAGTTCATATCCCATATCCTGTTCTCCTTTTCTATAAAAATACCTTTTCTGTTTCCATTAACTGGATTATAGTATAATATGCCTTTATGGTCAAGTGCCTGTAAAAGATTGCCATCTATAAAATTATATGCCCTGCCATATGCTGTTTGTATTTAATATTTGTCAAAGACCTTTCTTAAGAAAAAAGAATTAATAAATGATACTAATGAAAAGCCGCATATAAGCCATACAAACAATGCACGTAACATAACATGCGGATTGTAAAATGTAATTGCCACGCTTGCAAGTATAATAAGCATAATGGCAAATGTATATCCTGCATTAGCTCCCCCTATTACAAGTGCATTTTTAATACATGTGCCCAGTTTATCTTCAAACCGTGCCATATATGGGAATACATAAATCATTATAACGCTGTATACCACCATTGAAACAAACATTATTACATAAAAAATATTCTTTACAGCCCCTTCCATGCTCCCGGTAAACCAGAAATCAATGCCAACAATAAGACCTGCTGCCACAGCTAAAAGCCAGCACATTGTGCTTTGTATAAAATTCCTCCTGAAAGCTTTCCAGTAAAGTGAAAATACATATGTTTCCTCATCACGTACCATTTTAAGATTAACACTGTACATTGCTGTTATAGCAGCACCAATTGTAATAACTGAAGTACAGCTTATAATAAAACACAGGTTTAGAATTACTATATTCATAGCCTTATTAAGTACATTCATTAAGGGACTGTCAATATCAAACATTCCTCTCATTTATCTTCCTCCATAAGAATATCCCACAATTTTTATTAATTATAGTATCTGGCTGCTTCTGTGTCAATACCTCGTATATATAACTGTAAAGCCTTATAAACTGGGGATGTAAAACACTTTTGACATTATAAAATATATTATGTAAAATACTTTTGGTAGAAATTTTACTTTCCTTATGGCATGGTTTATATAGTCTGGCAGGTACAAATTTTACTGGAAGGAGGAAGCAGATGGAACCTAAAATGAATATTGGCACACAGATTAAAAAATACAGGAATGGCATGGGACTTTCACAGGAAGAACTGGCTGGCAAAATTTTTGTAAGCAGGCAGACTGTTTCTAACTGGGAAAATAATAAAAACTATCCTGATATACACAGCCTGTTGTTACTGGGTTCATTATTTAATGTATCTCTGGACAATCTTATTAAAGGAGATATTGTGATTATGAAAGAAGAAATTAAAATTAAAGAAAGTGAAATTAAAAAATTTAACAGATATGCTGCAGTTTTTGGTGTTCTTTTAATAGCATCTGTTATACTGGCTGTGCCACTTGCCAGATGGCTTGGATTCTATGCAGTTATCCCCTGGGGGATAATATACCTGGCTTCATTGTTTTTTGCAATAAAAATTGAAAAAATCAAGAAAACATACGATATACATACATGGAAAGAAATAGTAGCATTTGATGAAGGAAAAAGCCTTGATGAAATTACCAAAGTACAGGAAAAGGCCAAACGCCCGTACCAGGCATTTTTACTGGTTATTGGAAGCGGCCTTGCAGCCTTTGCGGCCTGTCTTTTAATAGATTATCTCACACATATCTTTTAAGCCGCTTAAAACCTGACAAATATCCGCAAGCCGGGAAATGCAGCCATTTTAAATTGTCCCTATAATAGATTCCAGCAGGAGGGAAAAGCATGGAGTGGATAGCAGCAGTCCAACAGGCAATTACTTATATTGAAGAGCATCTTATGGAAGAAATTAACTATGAAGATGTAGCAAAACATGTGGGAATTTCAGGCTATGAGTTCCACAGGGCATTTAGTTTTCTTACAGGGATAACAGCTAACGCCTATATCCGTAACCGCAGGTTATCTTTAGCTGGCAGGGAAATTGTGGAAACCAGTGTTAAAATAACTGATATTGCGGTGAAATATGGTTATGAAACCCCAGAGAGTTTTACCAAGGCATTTACAAGATTCCACGGAATTGCGCCTAAATTTGCCAGGAAAAAATCTGCAAAACTTGTACTTTTCAATCCGCTTATTATTAAAATAACTGTGGAAGGTGGTAAAAGCATGGATTACAGAATTGTAAAAACAAAAGAACAGAAATTTATTGCACTGGCCAGAAGTTTTAAAAATGAAATTATCAATGACGGGGACAACCATGATATTCCTGGTTTTTGGGAAGAATGCCATAATAATAATCTTATAGAACCAGTCCGCAGCCTGCGCCCGGAAGGAAAGCGGGACTTATACGGATTATGCTCTCCAGCCAAAGAAGGAGCGGATACATTTGAATATGGAATTGGTGTCTTAATTGATAAAGATACACAAAAGTTTGATTCCGGAGAAATGGAAAAAGCAGGTTACAGCATCTGGGATGTGAAACCGGGAACATATGTTGTATTTGACTGTATCGGTGAAGATGGCGGCTGCATTGGTGACACCTGGTCTAAATTCTACAAAGAATTTTTGCCACAGATGGGATATGTGCCAGAAGCAGAAACAGATTATGAAGTATATCTTGAAAAAGGAAGAAAAGGCCTGTTCTGTGAACTGTGGATTCCAGTAAGAAAGAAATAATAAAACCTGATGTTTTACAATTAAAACAGCCTTGTCCATCATGTGTATGGATAAGGCTGTTCTTTTCTCTACATATAGTGGTATTTTTTCCTGTTAATATAAAGAAATGCCTGCGATATTATAAATGCAAATACTTCTGCAGCCACATTTGCACACCATATCCCGTCAAGTCCAAATATTAATGGCAGCACCAGTACAGAAGCCGTCTGGAATATTAATGTACGTAAAAATGAAATTGCCGCTGAAACCCCTCCGTTATTTAGTGCTGTAAAAAATGAGGATGTAAAAATATTTATCCCGGCCAGGATAAATGAAAATGAAAATATACCAAAAGCATGTTTTGTCATATCAAACAGTTCTTTATCATATCCTGTGAAAATCTTTGCAAGCGGGAATGCAAGTATCTGTGCCAGGCACATCATTATAATTCCTGCTGCAAGCATAAGCAGCCAGCTTTTTTTAAGAAGGCTTTTTAATTCTTTATGGTTCTTTGCACCATAGTTATAGCCTGCTATTGGTGATGTCCCTATTGTATACCCGATAAAGATTGCTATAAAAATAAACTGTATATACATAAGCACACCGTAAGCCGCAACGCCGTTTTCCCCTGCAAACCTTAAAAGCTGGAAGTTATAAAGCATACTTACAAATGATGATGATATATTGGACATAAGTTCTGATGAGCCATTTGCACATGCTTTTAACAGTATTTTTATTTCAAACTTTGTCCTTACAAGCTGTAAAAGGCTGTTATTGGGACGTATAAAATAAATTAAAGGCAGAATCCCTCCCATACATTCACTTATTCCTGTTGCAAGTGCTGCGCCTGCAACACCCCATTTTAAAACCCCTATAAATATAGCATCAAGTGCCATATTAGTAACGCCTGCTGTTACTGTTGCCAGAAGGCCGAGCCCTGGTTTTTCAGCAGTTGTAAGGAAAGTCTGGAATACATTCTGCAGCATAAAAGCTGTATTAAATGATAATGCTATCCTTCCATATACAATGCAGTCATCAAGCATTGCTTCCGTTGCCCCGAGAAATACTGCTATCTGCTTTGTAAATATAATCCCTATAACAGACAGCACAATCCCACAAAGTATTGTAAGCTTTACCATCATTGTAAAATAACGGTTTGCATTAACTTTATCACCTTCGCCAGCTGTTTTGGCAACAAGGGCACTGCCGCCAGTACCAATCATAAACCCAAAACCGCCTATTACCATAATAAATGGCATAACAAGGTTTACCGAAGCAAATGGTACTTTGCCTACAAAGTTTGATACAAACAGCCCGTCCACTACACCATAAATTGAAGTAAAAACCATCATTATAATTGGGGGTAAACAAAAGCGTAATAATTTCTTTAATGTAAACCTGTCAGATAATTGTATAGCCATTATAGCCCTCCTTCTATATTTTCTTTTAAAAGCTTTGTAAACTTACGGAACAGCCTGAGAAAAGCCTCCTGCTCTTCTATTGTTAAACCTGAAAGGGCTTTTTGCTCACCTGCAATAACTTTATCTATTGTTTCCTCTGCAAACTTCTTTCCTTTTTTAGTAAGGTTTATCTGTTTGCTGCGTCCGCCAGCTATTGCTTCAAGCTTTATATACCCTTCACTTTCAAGCTTTTTAAGTGCGGAATTAACAGTCTGTTTAGGCTGGCAAAATACATCACATATAGTGCTTTGCGTAACTACCCCTTTTTTCTCACGCATTATATAAAATATTAAAAAAGCACAATCAGAAATCCCGATTTTTTTTGCAGCTTTATGGTATATTTCATCGTTCTCTTTTAGGATACTGTTATATTCCGAAAGCTTTTTATTTATATTTTCTTCTTCCATATAGCACCACCTTCTTTCGTTTATCCGAAATCGGACTTATGTGGCAGTATATTACATATTTCATAATTTGTCAATGGTTTTATAACACCTGAACACGTCCGTTTCATAAATTTTTAAGCACTTCTAAAAGCCTGTTGTCATTTAACAG
>CAJTOK010000010.1 GCA_910577825.1 uncultured Lachnospiraceae bacterium
TTAGCTTTATGCTAAAGGAAGCCCTCACCTCTTTAGGTGGGGGAGGATGTCACAATATACTGTAATCCCAATACAAATCAAAATTAAAAATAAGCTTACCATATATAACCCACCCCATATACAGTTTTTATATGCTCTGGCTGGCTTTTGCTAATGCAAAGCTTCTTCCGGAGCCTGTTTACTGCAACAGTAAGTGCATGTTCCTCAACAAATTCTGCCTCCCCCTGCCATGTTTCATCAACAAGCCGGTTTCTGCTTACACTCTTTCACCTGTTCTCTATAAGGCAGCGTAAAACCCTCTGCTCTGTCCTGCTCAGGCATACAGGACTTCCTTTATATAAAAATTCCATTTTATAAAAATCAAAGTAATAATCCGCATCTTTAAAAATGCCTGTATCCTGCCTGCTGTCCCGGAGCTGTACATTTACCCTTGCCCGCAGTACCATGAGGCTGAATGGCTTAGTAATATAATCATCTGCCCCTTGTTCAAGCCCTGATACAATATCTATCTCCATATTGCTGGCAGTAACCAGTATAACAGGAACATTGCTTTCCCTGCGGATTTCCATAAGATAATCCATGCCACTTCCATCTGGGAAATTAATATCAAGCAGTATTAAATCAAACTGTTTCACATCAAATTCCCTTGCTGTTATTAAAGAATATGCCTGTGAACAATAATAATCATTACGTAATGCAAGGCATATCCCGTTACTAAGTTTTTTATCATCTTCAATAATTAAAATTTTCTTCATATATTCCCCCACACACTTGAAACCATATCCTGTAACAGCAAAAACAGCACAATTTAAATTATTATATATGCTTTTATAAATAATTACAATACTGCTTTACCACAAAAAACAGAGAAACCTGTACCATTTTTCCATTGACACTTCACCAAATATATGATAAATTAAATATGCTACAGGCTTTGTCCAGGAACAAAGCATTTTAATATTTTTTCAGTTTTAGGAGGCATTATAAATGAAAGGTACAGTTAAGTGGTTTAACGCAAAAAAAGGATTTGGATTTATTTCAGATGAAACAGGCAAAGATGTATTTGTACATTTTTCAGCACTCCAGATGGATGGTTTCAAAGTCCTTGACGAAGGTGAAGCTGTTGAGTTCGATGTTGTAAACGGGGAGAAAGGGCCACAGGCTTCTAACGTAGTAAAAGTTGGTTAATTCCTTCTTTTTGCTTTGCGTGTTATAATCAATGCGTGGATTCATCTTAATTTTTATATAAAGAGATTTATTTTAAAAGTTTTTTGATTTTCAGACAGGGTTATAACGAAACAGGGACTGGTTACAGTCCCTGTTTTTTTGACTTTACGCGGATTATATCCATTTCTTCTGCCCTGTCGTCAAAAAGCACTTCTATTTCCTGTCCCGGATGCGGGCAGCTGCCAATATGTGCGCCGCTTTTGTCCCTCATATCCTTTACACAGGCTGTAATATCTTCTCCTGATGGTTTCATAATTTCAACTGTATCGCCAACGCAGAATTTATTCTTCTGTACTATTGGTACATACCCGTCTTCTGATGCCTGTCCCACAGTCCCGAGATAGGTATATCCCTGTACATATGTGTTATTGTCATAAATCTGTGCATCATGTGTGGCAGGCCCGTAGAAAAACCCTGTTGTAAACTGCCTGTATGTGCATTTGGAAATTTCATCCATATAATAATCCACACGTGATTTATATAACTCTGGTGATTTATAATAATCATCTATTGCCTGCCTGTAAGTCCTTGCTACAGCTGCTACATAAAGGGCTGTTTTCATCCTGCCTTCTATCTTGAAGCTGTCAATACGTGCTTCTATAAGGTCTGGTATATGTCCTGCCATACATAAATCTTTTGAATTAAATATATAAGTGCCTCTCTCATTTTCCTCTACAGGCAGGTATTCGCCTGGGCGGCTTTCTTCCATTATATAATACTTCCAGCGGCATGGGTGTGTACATGCCCCGAGGTTTGCATCCCGTCCAGTAAAATAATTGCTAAGAAGGCATCTTCCCGAATAAGATATGCACATTGCACCATGCACAAATGTTTCTATTTCAAGGCTGTCCGGGATATTCTTCCGTATTTCCTTTATCTCCTCTAATGACAGTTCCCTTGCAGATACCACTCTTTTTGCCCCCTGCTGCTGCCAGAACAGGTATGTCATATAATTAACATTATTTGCCTGTGTGCTTATATGGATTTCTATTCCGGGACAGACCTGTTTTGCAATGGCAAACACGCCCGGGTCAGATATAATAAGTGCATCTGGTTTTATTTCCTTTAATTCCCCAAAATACTGGCGCACCCCTTCTAAATCCCTGTTATGTGCTGTTATATTAGCTGTTACAAATACCCTTTTGCCATGCCTGTGTGCAAATTTTATGCCTTTTTCCATATCTTCCATTGAGAAGTTCTTTGCCTTTGCACGCAGCCCGTACATTTCACCGCCAATATATACTGCATCAGCCCCGTACACAACAGCGGTTTTAAGTACTTCAAGGCTGCTTGCCGGCACTAGAAGCTCAGGTTTTCCATTTGCTAACATATTAGTCCCCCTTGGTTTTTTTTACAGAAATGGCAATGCCATCTCCTGCAGGAATTATAATGGTATCCCATTCTTCTGAATGTGACAGGTAGTACAGGTACTTGCGCATCCTGCCATGTATTGTCCTGTCACGCCTTGTTACTGCATAACGTGACTGCAGTATATTACCATCCTGTAATACATTATCTGTTACGAGCAGGCCGCCTGTAACCAGCAGGTTATATACTGGCTTTACAAAGTTCATGTACTGCCCTTTTGCGGCGTCCATAAATATAAAACCATATTGTTTTTTCTTTGCCACAAGTGATTTAAGGGCTTCACTGGCATCACCTTCAATCAGGTTTATCCTGTTTTCTTTATTATATTTATTAAAATTCTCTTTTGCGCCCTTAATCCTTGCTGGAACTTTCTCTATAGTATCTATAATGACATTTTCCCTGGTATACTCACTTATAAGCAGGCTTGAAAAACCAACCGCTGTCCCGATTTCAAGGACAGAAGCTGGTTTTGCCATTCTTAGGAAAAATGCAAGCAGTGTCTGTGTAGAACGCTTTATAACAGGTACTTCTGCTGCAAGTGCATTTTTTTCTATTTCCTGGAGGTATGCTGGTATATCCCAGGACAGTGAGTCTATATATGTTGACAGTCTTTCATCAATAACCATTATTTTATTCCCTGTTTCTATTCCTTAAAAGTAATCTGGCTTATAATAGTCCCATAATCCATGCTTGTATTGAGTGTATATACACCAGCTTTTAATATAGTTTTATTGGCATCCATAAGATTTGTACGTATATAGAATGCGTATCTGTCTGTAATAATGCCTTCTTCTTCAAGCCTTTTTGCAACACTGCTCATGGAATCCATGCCCCTTACCTCAAATATTATATCCTGCCCAGGGGCTTCTTCCTTTACTACAGGCCCTGATATGCCATAACAGAAGTTATAGGCTCTCTGGCATATATAAAAAGTACCATAGGCGGCAACTATAACAACCAGTATATTTACTACAATATACAGGCTTCTCCTAAGCATAAGGAGCATATACCTGCTTTTCTGGATATTTTTCAAACTAAACCTCCAAAAAATCCGTTTCAATCTTTATGCCTTCAAGAAACTGGTCCTGCAGCCTGCGTATCATTACGCAGTACTGGTGTTCAGCAGAGAAAAATTCATTTGACAGTGCGTTATTCTGCAAATCATGGTATTCTTTCTGCAGTTTATTGTTTTCATGGATAAAATTCTCACTTTCAGACATCTGCATTGCAAGGCTTCTTCTGTGGTATTCGCCAATCCTGTTATATAATTCAGGCTGCTCTTTGACATGTTCTAAAAGGTTATGGTACTGGTTATACTCCCTTGTCCCCTTTACTGCTTTAATAAGGCTTTCCATTAATTCTTCTGGCTGCACTAAAACCACCCTTTCTTTATATACCAATCCCCTGTATTTTATTCAACCTCCATAATAATAGGAAGTATCATAGGGTTTCTCTTCATCTTCTTCCAGAGGTAGTCGCTCAGGCTGTCTTTTACCTCTGTTTTAATCTTTGTCCAGTCTGATACATTATTGTCCAGGCATCTTTCCAGGGCTGCATATACAATGTTTTTTGCCTCATCCATAAGGTACTCGGATTCACGCACATACACAAACCCCCTTGATACAATATCAGGCCCTGCAAGCAGCTGGTTAGTATATTTTTCAAGGGTAAGGACTATTATAATAAGCCCGTTTTCAGAAAGATGCTGCCTGTCCCGGAGCACAATATTGCCGACATCACCTACACCAAGGCCGTCAACCATAATGCCCTGCGCCTGCACTTTCCCTATAAGCGCCGCATGTTCCTGTGTAAGCTCCAGCACATCACCTGATGAAAGTATCTTTGTATTTTCCTTTGGTATGCCAAGCTCCTGTGCAAGTTCTGCATGGCGTTTAAGATGCTGGTATTCACCATGTACCGGGATTGCATATTTAGGCTTTGTAAGTGTATATATAAGCTTAATTTCCTCCTGTGAGGCGTGTCCTGACACATGCGTATCCTGTACTATTACCTTTGCCCCTTTTTCCGCAAGTTCATTAATAACCTTTGAAACTGACTTCTCATTGCCAGGTATCGGCCTTGAACTAAATATAACAGTATCCCCTGGCTCTATTGACACTTTCCTGTGTATATTTGCTGCCATACGTGAAAGTGCCGCCATAGCCTCGCCCTGGCTTCCTGTTGTTATAAGTACAAGCTTCTCTGGGGGATAGTTCTTCATCTCCTCCATGTCTATCATAATATTTCCAGGTACATCAAGATATCCAAGTTCCGTAGCAGTGCTTATAACATTTACCATGCTCCTGCCTTCAACTACTACTTTACGCCCAAATTTCTCAGCAGAATTAATTACCTGCTGCACACGGTCAACATTAGAAGCAAATGTTGCAACTATTATACGGCTTTTCTCGTTATCTGCAAATATATTGTCAAATGTCTTGCCTACTGTCTTTTCTGACATTGTATATCCTGGCTTCATTACATTGGTGCTGTCACACATAAGCGCAAGCACGCCTTTCTTGCCAAGTTCGCCAAACCTCTGCAAATCAATGGTTTCACCATTAACAGGTGTGTAATCAATCTTAAAGTCACCTGTGTGCACAACAATGCCGGCAGGTGTAAATATTGCAAGTGCTGCTGCATCAGATATACTGTGGTTTGTCCTTATAAATTCCACCCGGAAGCAGCCAAGGTTTACTGACTGCCCGTATTTAACTACCTTGCGCTTAACAGGCCTTGGAAGCACATGTTCTTTAAGCTTGTTCTCAATAAGCCCCATGGTAAGTTTTGTAGCATAAACAGGTACATTGATATCTTTAAGCACATATGGCAGCGCGCCAATATGGTCTTCATGCCCATGCGTTATAACAAATGCCTTTACTTTGCCAATGTTCTCTTTCAGGTAGCTTATATCTGGAATAACAAGGTCTATCCCAAGCATATCATCTTCCGGGAATGACAGCCCGCAGTCAACTACTATAATAGTATCATCATACTCAAAAGCTGTAATATTCATTCCTATCTGCTCAAGCCCGCCAAGTGGTATAATCTTTAAACCGTTGCCAAGACTGTTCTTTGGCTTTTTTTCTTCACCATTGCCTTTCTTTGCCAGTGGCTTTTTAAACTTCTCCGCCCTTTTCCTTGCCTGTGCAGCCTTTTGTGTAACTTTTCTGGCGGCTTCCCCTGTTTCATATATAGTCCCGCCAAATAAAAATTCTGTTTCTGTTCCGTTTTCCTTCTTCACTAAAATATCCTGCCTTTCCTATTATTCCTGGTAATATCCATATAAAGGCAGGCTTAATAAACCCCTTTTACTCCATATTCTGTTGCCTGCTTTGTTACCACCCTGTGTTTTATCTGGCTTTACCGCGCAGGGCTTAATAAAAATATTAACTGCTATAGTAACAAAAGGTTAAATTAAGACTGTCATAATACGGCTACTATCATATATAATAAATTTAATTTTCCATTTCAATATCTATATCTTCAAGCGTTTCCTCAAAAACCTTTGAAATAGCAGAAAGTTCTTCATCATCACTAACCATCACATATATGCTCTGGCTTTCTTTATCCTTTAATTTCTTTAAAATATAGGCATCTTCCCCGTCACCGTCCCCGTTGCTGTCTGTAACAAGAAGATAATCAGTACCTGTTATGCTTACCTGTCCAGCTACAGAGAAGAGCACAGTATCCCCCTCTTCTGATGTAAATTCAATCAAATCCGGTTTTTCTTCCATTTATAATTCCTCTTCAAACTAATTACTCTTTCCTGTCCGGGCGTCAAGATATCCCTGCAGAATCATAGATGCCGCAATCTTATCTATGTATGCCTTGCGTTTCTCCTTACGTACACCGCCTTCTTCAAGAACTGCACCAGCTGCAGATGTTGTAAGCCTTTCATCCTGGAATATAATTTCAAGCCCTGTGCGCCTTCCAAGTGTTTCTGCAAACTCACGTGTAAGCTGGCAGCGCAGGCCTTCTTTATTATCCATGTTTAATGGCAGGCCTGTTACTATCTTCTCAACATCATATTCAATTATAAGTTCTTCTATACGGGCATATGTCTGCCTTAATTTATTTGCACGCTCTCTTTTAATGGTTTCAACAGGCTGTGCCGTAAGAAGCATTTCATCACTAATTGCTACCCCTACTGTCTTGTCCCCGTAGTCCAGTCCCATAATCCTCATAAAAACCCTCCATGCCGTACCTTTGCAGCACAAACCTATTCATTGCTTTCAAAATTATTCTTAATGTAGAAATCTAAAAGAAGCTCTATTATCTCATCACGTTCTACACGCCTTATAAGGCTTCTTGCACCATTATGGCTGGTAATATACGTCGGGTCACCTGACATTACATATCCCACAATCTGGTTTACAGGATTATACCCTTTTTCCCTTAAAGCTTCATAAATCCTTGCAATAACATCTGTTACCTCAATTTCCTGTTCTTTCTGGACTTTGAAATACTGTGTATTATTAATCTCTTGCATAAAGGAACTAACCTCCATTCTTTCACGTACAAACCCTTATACCACTATAGTAATATATCTGCACTGAAAAAACAACTATTTTTTAATTATTCTGGTTTTTATATTAATAAATTGTTTCCTGGCTGTAACATCCTGTTAATATCCCACTGTTAATTCTTCCTGTAATTTTTACATCTGCAATAGTATTGCAAAGACGGCTAACACCAGGGATACCCTCTGCCGGTACTGCAATACGTATGTATCTTTCATTATAACCAGTAATATATTTCCTGCCATTAATCTCTGTTATCTCTTCAAAAAGCACTTTTTCATATTCTTTTAAAACACTGTCCTGGTACAGTATCCCAAGCTCTTCCTCAAGCTTTGACAGCCTTGCGCTTCTTTCTGACTTAACACTCTCACTTGCCTGCCCGTCCATTTTATCTGCTATTGTGCCATGCCGCCTTGAATATTTAAATACATGTATTTTAGCAAATCCTGCTTTCTTTGCAAAATCCATTGTTTCTTCAAACTCTTTTTCTGTTTCCCCTGGAAACCCAGTTATTATATCTGTAGTTATTGCAGGATTGTCAAAATATTTCCTTGTTATAAAAAGGCCGTCAAGATACCCGCTGGCAGTATAATGCCTGTTCATCCTTTTTAGGACTGTATCTGAACCACTTTGCAGCGATAAATGGAAATGCGGGCATATTTTAGGCATAGAAGAAAGTTCCTTAATAAAACCTTCACTTATTATCCTGGGTTCAAGCGAACCAAGCCGTATCCTTTCTATGCCATCTATCTTGTTTAATTCTTTAAGAAGGGCAAGAAGCGGCCTGCCCTGTAATTTTACAAATTCCCCTGCATTATCTGTAACTGCACCATATGATGAAATATGTATACCTGTAATTACAATTTCCTTATATCCATCTGCAGCAAGCCCTTCTGCTTCTTTAACAACGCTTTCCACATCACGGCTTTTAAGCTTTCCCCTTACATATGGTATAATGCAGTATGTACAGTACTGGGTGCACCCGTCCTGTATCTTGATATATGCCCTTGTATGGCTGTCTGGAAGCTGGCGGTTTATACTGTTTATATTTGCTGGTGCTTTATGCTGTTTCCTTTTTGCCGCTTCATTACATACGATATTTACAATATCTGGTTTTTCTTTATTCTGGATAAATATATCAATGCTTTTATCTGTTTCACCCTTTTTTATGGCAGAATCTGCATAACAGCCTGCTGCCACAACAACAGCATATGGGTTAAGCCTTTTTGCTTTATGCAGCATTTTTCTTGATTTGCGGTCAGCTATATTAGTAACAGTGCATGTATTTATAATATATACATCTGCATAATCCTCAAATGGCACAATAATATGTCCTGCTTCCTCAAATAATTTTTTCATTTTGCAAGTTTCATAAAAATTTACTTTGCATCCTAGTGTTAAAAATGCTACATTCATTGTTTACCTCCAATTTTATATCTGTTAAATAGTAACTATTTATTTGCCCGTTTCTAATTTTTGGCTAGTTTAATGCCCCAAATTTTGGCTAGATTGTATATTGACTTTTCCTGCCGTAATGTTACTATATAGAAGTAAAAACAGTTACAAAAAACAAAGGGAGGTAACTAGCATGAAGACTGTTAAGATTTCTTTAAACTCAATCGATAAGGTGAAAGCATTTGTAAACGATGTTACTAAGTTTAACACAGATTTTGATTTAGTATCTGGAAGATATGTTATAGATGCAAAATCAATTATGGGTATTTTCAGCCTTGACCTTTCAAAGGCAATTGATTTAAATATCCATGATGATGATAGGATTGATAACATACTCGAAACACTGAAGCCATACATTATTGAATAACATGGCAGTACAAAGTCCTGGATTTAAATTAACAGGGATTTACTGAGAACACCAGAAGGTGTTCTCTTTTATTACTTCCAGCTATTCGTCCACTTCTGTAATTTCAGCTGTATTAATTGCAATTTTTAACATTTCTTCTATTTTTTCTTCTATTTTCTTCTCTGAATTTCTTATAACCTCTGCCTCCGGCTTTGTCACCGGGTGCTTTGCCACAAATATTGTACAACAGTCCTCATATGGCTGTATTGATGTTTCAAATGTCCCTATTTTCTCTGCAATATTTACTATATCCTGCTTATCAAATGCTATAAGCGGGCGGTACACCGGCATACTGCACACTTCATTTGTTACTGCAAGGCTCTGCATTGTCTGGCTTGCAACCTGCCCTATGCTTTCACCTGTAACAAGCCCTATACATTTATTATGGACAGCAAGCCTTTCTGCTATACGCATCATATAGCGGCGCATTATAATAGTAAGTTCCTCATGCGGGCACTTCTCATAAATATACATCTGTATATCAGTAAAATTAACTGTAAAAAGGCGTATCCTGCCTGCATAACGTGATACCTGCTTTGCAAGTGCTACAACCTTTTCTCTGGCACGTTCACTTGTATAAGGGGGTGCATGGAAATATACTGCATCAAGGTTTACGCCCCTTTTAGATATCATATACCCTGCAACCGGGCTGTCTATACCGCCTGACAGAAGAAGCATTGCCTTTCCTGCTGTCCCAAGCGGCATCCCGCCGGCACCTTTGTATACTTTGGAATAAATATATGCCTTGTCCCTTATCTCAACCCATATATATACATCCGGGTTATGCACATCTACTTTTAAACCTTCAAAGCGGCTTAAAAGATATGCCCCCATTTCAATACATATCTCTGGTGATGTATATATATAATGCTTGTCACTTCTCTTTGATTTTACCTTAAATGAAAAGTCTGTATTATTATACTGCTTCTCTATAAAGTTCCCTGCCTCTTTTTTTACATTGTCCCATGATTTATCTTCTACAACTTCTACAGGGCTGATTGCTGATATCCCGGGCACTCTCTTTAGTGTCTCTATTACCTCATCACTGTCAAAATCCCCTGCCGCTTCTGCATATATCCGCCCCTGTCCACGCACTACATTATAATCACCGTCTATTTTAGAAAGCTTTATCCTTAACTGTTCACATAAAGCATTCTCAAACTTATACCGGTTCTTCCCTTTTATGCCTATTTCTGCATATTTTAATAAAAATCCTTGTACCATATCATTCTCCGTTAAATCTGTTAATAATCTATCTGCGGGTAAATTTCCTTAAAACAGGAAGTTCTTCTTCTAATACATCTGCTGCATAATCCACCTGTTCTTCTGTAGTAAATACCGAAAAACTGAACCGTAATGATGAATCAAGAAGTGCATCTTCTACACCAATGGCTTTTAACGTGCTGCTAATGCCTGGATGGTTTGAAGAACAGGCAGAGCCTGAAGATACAAATACACCTTTGGCAGCAAGTGCATGGAGAAGCACCTCGCTTCTTATCCCTTCAAAGTTTGCACTAACTATATGCGGCGCTGTTTTTTGTAACGGAATATTATCTGCCCCGTTTATTGTAACACCATCAATTTTTTTAAGCCTTCCAATAAGCTTTTCTTTTAGATTATATAAATTTTCTATTCTGTCTGCCATTCCATATATAATCTTTGATGCAAGCCCAAGCCCTGCTATTGCCGGGACATTTTCCGTACCCGGGCGCATCCCCTTCTGCTGTCCTCCCCCGTATATAAAAGGATTTATCTTTGTTTTGTCCTTTATATATAAAAAGCCGCTTCCTTTTGGCGCATGTATCTTATGCCCGCTGGCAGAAAGCAGGTCTGCCCCAAGTTTTCTAGGGACTATCTTGTATTTTCCATATGCCTGTACTGCATCAGTATGGAATAAAATGCTGCTGTCTTTCTTTTTAACCACGCTGCAAAGCCTGCCTATATCCTGTACAGAACCGGTTTCATTATTTACATACATAACTGACACAAGTATTGTATCTTCCCTTATAGCATCTGCAAGCACATCTGGGTCTAATATGCCATTGCTGTTTACAGGAAGGTATGTAACTTCAAAACCCTGCTCTTCCAGGTGGGAAAGCGTTTCATGTACTGATGCGTGTTCTATGCCTGTAGTAATAATATGCTTCCCTTTTCTTGTATTGGCAGCGGCCGCCCCCAGAAGCGCCATATTATTAGCTTCAGTGCCACCTGATGTAAATACTATTTCTTTAGGCTGGCATTTCATAAGTGCCGCAATATCCTCTGCTGCCCCTGTAATATATCTTTCCGCTTCCATGCCTTTTGTATGTTTTGATGAAGGGTTCCCATAATCCTCTTTCATCACTTTAAGCATAATATCACAGACCTCTGGCAAAACAGGGGTAGTTGCTGCATTATCAAGATACGCTTCCATAATAAAAATAATCTCCATTCACTATATTAATTCTCCTGCCTGTTACTGCATCTGGAACATCATAATAGATAAAACTGCCATTCCTGCTGTTTCTGTACGCAGTATCCTTTTACCAAGGGAAACAGGCCTTATTTCCCTTTTTATGGCCTCTTCTATTTCTTCCTTCTCAAAACCGCCCTCTGGCCCTATAAAAATACCTGCGCTTTTCTTACTGCAGGCTTCTTTTATAATTTCCCTTGACTTCTCCATTCCGTCCTGTAACTCATATGGTATAATATTGTACTCCAAGCTGGCAGCTATGTCAAATGCCTCTTTTAACATTACAGCTGCATGTACTTCTGGCACAATGCCCCTTCCCGACTGTTTCGCTGCTGCTTCTGCAATTTTCTGCCAGCGTTCCTGCTTTTTAACCGCTTTGCCGGCATCAAGCTTTACAACACACCTTTTCATTATAACGGGGACAATTCCTGACACGCCAAGCTCAACAGCCTTCTGTATAATAAACTCCATTTTACTGCCTTTAGGAAGTCCCTGGAATAATACAAGTTTTGTTCCGGGCTCTGTGCCAGACTCCTGTACCTTTTCCACACAAAGCCTTATAATACTGTTCTCTGTACTGGTAATCCTTGAAATATAATCCCTGCCACTGCCATCACATGCAATAACCCAGTCCCCTTTTCCAAGACGCAGTACATTCTTAATATGGTTTACATCTGTGCCTGTAATATCAATATAATTATCGTAAATATTATCCTGTCCTACATAAAAACGGTACATATCATTCTCCATTCTGCAAGGAAATACCCTGTTAGTTAAATATTATAACACATTATGCCAGAATGTAAAAGCCGCATTGGAAACTATCCTGGTATTTTTATTTGCAAAAGCTGCCATGCACCCTATAAACAGCAACCATAAACTTGTGTTCCAGCCCTGTGTATGTTATAATTCCAGTGTTGTTAATAATCGCAGCCGTAACACCATTTTACTAAAAATATTGAAAGGGAGATGTTACATTATGAAAGCATACAAAGATATGAGCCAGGACGAACTCCGGGCATTAAAAAAGAATTTGGAAGAAGAATACAAAACACAAGAAGCAAAAGGGCTGTCCCTTAATATGGCAAGGGGCAAACCTGGCGCTTCACAGCTGGCACTGTCTATGCCTATGTTAGATGTTATTAACAGCAGTTCAGATATGAATACCCTTCTGGGAAATGATACCAGAAACTACGGTGACTGGGATGGTATCGGCGAATGCAGGCGGCTGGTTGCCGATATGATGGAAGTGAAAAAGGACAATGTAATTGTATGTGGCAATTCCAGCCTGAATATTATGTATGATACCGTGTCACGCTCTATGCTTATGGGTGTAAATGGTTCTACACCATGGTGCAAGCTGGACAAGGTTAAGTTTTTATGCCCGGTACCTGGATATGACAGGCATTTTAAGATTACTGAATTATTTGGGATTGAGATGGTTAATATTCCATTGAAACAGGACGGGCCGGATATGGACCTTGTAGAGAAATATGTAAATAATGATGAAGCTGTAAAGGGAATCTGGTGTGTGCCAAAATATTCCAACCCTACAGGTATCTCTTACTCTGATGAAGTGGTAAGGCGTTTTGCAAACCTGAAGCCAAAGGCAGCAGACTTCAGGATTTTCTGGGATAATGCTTATGGCATACATCATTTATATGAAGATGACCAGGATGAAATCTTAAACATTATGGAGGAATGTGAAAAGGCAGGGAACCCGGATATGGTATACATATTTGCCTCAACTTCCAAAATAAGCTTTCCAGGCTCTGGTATTTCTGCAGTTGCTACATCATTTAGAAATATTGAAGATATTAAAAAACAGATGACAACACAGATTATAGGGCATGATAAGATTAACCAGCTGCGCCATGTAAGGTTTTTCAAAGATTTAGACGGGCTAAAAGCCCATATGAAGAAACACGGTGAACTTCTCCGCCCTAAATTTGAAGCCGTACTTGATATTTTAGATGCCGGGCTGGCAGGGCTTGGAATTGGCAGCTGGACTAAACCAAAAGGGGGGTACTTTATTTCCTTTGATGCCATGCCAGGATGCGCAAAATCCATTGTTGCAAAATGTAAAGCCCTGGGTGTAGTCCTTACCGGTGCAGGTGCAACGTTCCCTTACGGAAAAGACCCGGAAGATTCCAATATACGTATTGCCCCTACATTCCCTTCACCTGAAGAAATGCTGGAAGCCGCCAAAATTTTTGTTCTCTGTGTAAAACTTGCTTCAGTGGAAAAACTGTTAGGTGAGTAAACATATATCCAGCAGAATAACACAAAGCACCAGGATTCCTAAATGCCTTGTAATCCTGGTGCTTTTTGCTTTGTTTTTTAATATTTATTTTTTAGTATTTGTTTTTTAGTATTTTTGTTTTATTATTTTACAGTTATATTTTTCTTAACTTTCTTAACCTTTCCTCCAGCTAATTTTATCTTTACAGTAATCTCTGCTTTTCCCTTGCCCTTTGCAGTAATTGTACCATTTTTGGACACCTTAACCTTCTTTGGATTAGAAGATTTATATGTAACAACTGCTGCCTGCTTTGCATAAGGTGTGCTGCTCTTTACACTTGGTTTTGCAACAAGCCCTGTACCCAGGTCAAGTTTTACCTTTGTTTTGCCTCCTTTTTTAACAGAAGCCTTGCCAACTGAAACTTTTGCCTTGTCAAGAAGCTTAACCACCTTTTTGCCACTTAATTCCTTATCTGTAATAACATATGTATTCCCGCTGAAGCCTTCAACAGCAACCTCACCATCCTTAATAACTTTTGTCTGGCTGTTTGGAACTTCTTCAAGCTTTCCAGTCTTTTTATTATAAGAATACACATAAACTTTATCACCCTGCTTTGCAGACGGAAGCAGTGCTGGTGTTGTTACTTTTATGCCGCCCTTTGTATTATTAGAAGCAATGGACATAGTATAGGAATTATCCTCACCAGCCTTGTTTGAAGATAAAATCTTGTTTATTTTCTTTTTATTGCTGCTGCCCATTCCAGATACCTTGCCCGTCTTTACAGACACATTAATCTCTTGGTTCATTTTCTTAAGCTGGCTCTGTGGTATAGTCACTGTATAAGACTTTGAAGGGTTCTCATTCTGGATTTTTACAACAAGCTTCTTGCTGCTTCCCTTCGCACTTTCTATACTGTCCTTTGTAACTATTACCTTCCCTACAGAAACACCACCCACATCTGGTACAGCAATCTTAATTAACATCTTAGGCCCGGTCTTTTCCTTAACACTGTCAACCGTAGGCTTTTCAACATAAATATCAACACTGGCAAGCCCTGCATCCTTTACATTCTCAAAATAGCTCTTAGGTATCACTGTCTTAACAGAATACTGGCTGGCTGTATCAGAATCACCTGTATAAACCACGGCACTGGCATTAATTACATTGCCATCATTATCAGATGTAACTTTAGTTACAAGAACTGAATTAGTGCTGCTGTCAGTTAATGTTTCTGTTACATTGGTCAAAGCACCTGTATCTTCTGTTACAGTCTCCTTAACACTTTCTGAACCATCAGGCATAATTACTTTTTCAGTAACTATTGTTTTATTGCCATCTGTACTTGTAGTGGTTTCAGTAACTGCCCCTGTTTCTTCATCTACCTTGATATCAGTACCAGGTGCTGGTGTCTGTGATGCAGCTGGTGTTGCTGAAGGTACTGGTGAAGCACTTGGTACTACACTTGGTGCTGGAACTTGTGAAGTGCCTGGGTTTGAAGATGAACCTGTACCTGGTCCTGGCTGGTTTGGTGTAATCGGCTGGGCTGGTATATATGCACCACCACCTGAACTGCCACCTGAGCCACTGCCTGTTGGTGATGGGGTAGATGTACTACCTGCCGGAGTTGGGGTTGGCGTTGGTATATCTGTGCCAGTTTTAGGGATTTCTTCTGTATAATTATCACCACATCTCTTACAGGTTTTCTCCTGGATACCATTTTCTGTTGCAGTTGCAGGTTTTATTATTACTACTTCATAATCATGCCCAATAGCTTCAACTATATTTCCTTCAGAAATAAGAATCCCACAAAATGTACAATAAATATCTCCAGAGTATCCTGCTTCTGTACAGGTTGCCTGTTTTTCATTTCTTGTTTCTTTTTCTTCATGCACACAGTCTACTTTTTGAATTGTAATTTCTACTGATTCTGTTACATAATTGCCTTTATCAGCTCCATTATATATTGCTGTGGCTTTTATTACACTATCTTCTGGTATTTCCTTTTCTGCATCCCCAGCAAGCCATATCCAGTCTGTTGGCAAAGTTATATCACCAATTTTTTTCTTAGTATTTGGTACATTAATAGATGTTTCTGGCATATTTGGTGTAACGGCTGATTTTTCAATATCAGCCTTAGTAGTAAACTTATCATTTTCCAATATATAAATCTGCACTGGCTTCTTTCAAAGTAACAGTTCCTGTTATTTCTTTTTCTGTTCCTGCATTGGCATCTATAAATTTAGCTGCTGTATCATAAGCAATATCATCATTTCCAACTATTCCTGTAAATTTAACAGAAGAAATAGTTGCATCTACTGTACCATCATATATTTTACTTTGTGCAACAGATTCTGAAATAGATAATTTCTTTTTCTGCACCTTATCAGGCAATGTAGAAACTGTAACAGGTTTGCCATTTTCTGTAGTAACAACTACAGCAATATATTTGCCAACATCATCTGCCTGAATCTGGTAATCTTTATTTGTTGCTTCATTAATTGCTGTTGCTCCTGATAAAGTTCCATCTATTAAAGAAAGAGCATTTTCTGGTGTTATTTGTATATCACTCTTATACCATTGATATACAGGTGTTTTATCATTTGAAGAAGAATTATTATTTATTACTGTTGAACCATATTCATAATCAGCATTATTTATACTCCTGAATAATAATACTTGTACATCATAAATTTCAAGATGACAATCCTGGCCACCAAGATATACTTTCATATCATCTGTCGGACATCCTTCTGCTGTAGCTGTACGTACATAAGTTTTTCTATCACTACAAGTAATTACTGCTTTTATGGTAATATTTTTATCAATACGGGTAACTGTTAAATCAATATCTGCTTCTTTTAGTATTTTTTGTAAACTTTCTGAACCATATGTATCACTATATTCTGGTGTAGTACCTGTAAAGCTCGAATTACTATAGTTATCTGCCCTTAGATACCAATCTGTTACTGCCTGCTGGGTACTTGCCAAATCTGTAGTAAGTGCTATTGCATAATTATGCCAAACTTGAGCTTCCTGTGACGAATTATGAAAATTATATTTTATCTGAAAATCTCCAGTAACTTCTGTTCCATAAAATTTTGTATAATCATACCATTCAAGATTATAGCTATCATTTCCTACTTCTGCTATATAGCCATCACCTGATTCTAAATTCTCTTTTACTTCTTCTCTCTCAGCAGCATATAATTTTGCAACATCTGCTTCAGTCAATGACCTTTCATAAATTTTTAGATTATCCATTAATAATGGTGAAGAACCCCAAAAGGAACCATAACCAAGATAAAAATTAGCAGATGATTTTATTAAATCAATTACAAGCTGGTATCCAGTAAAATCTTCACCTTTGCCAAATGCTTCATTTTTTGATTCTGTAAAAACCAATTCCCCATTTATATAAATTCCAAAACCACTGCTATCCATAGAAACTGTAATAAGATTCCATTCATTAATAGAAATTTTATTTGTTATTATACTATTTGGCTGATGACAGTCAAACCAACAATCCACTTCAGGCGGCTTCTCTGGGTCATTTTTATCAGGAACAACAGCATTAAATCCTAGATAAGCATTTGGTGTTAAAAATAACCTTTTCTCTAATTCTCTGCCATCAATATTGAATTTATCAAAAAATGACCATATAGCATCCCATACATCATCATTCGTCCGGTTAACCCAAAGAGAAACTGTCGCTCCATTTATATCTTTTCCTTTAAGTGGATTTGGAAATTGTACATAACTAGTGCTATTTCCAGCTGGAAATCCAAAGTATTGATGTAAAACTTTACTTCCATGTTCACTGTTATATTCTATTGATGGTTTTGTTCCAGCAGATAGTGCCATTGCTGTACCACGCTGGATATTGTTTGCCTTATTAAGGAATCCATCACCCTCAAAGTCATAATCTGCAGCCAGCCCTGTTTCAATGTCTGCACTACTGATTCCACCAGCTTTTACTGTTGTTTTATATATTTTATCATAATAGCAATTCCCTTTAGACAGCCTTGCCGTCAACGTAATTTCTGTATCGGATGAAGGTGCTGTTACTTTTCCTGTTGTACTAATGATATTTTCATCAGAAGATAACCATTTAACAATAACATCATCTGTAGTCTTATCAGATAATTCTATATCTGTATAAGTATTTTCAGGAATAATTGCTGAAAATTTTACAGCATTCTTTGCAACTGCAACATTATCTGCTAATTTTTTGCTCCCCCAGATATTAACACCAGTTTTTGTATCCATAGCAGTAAAACATAATGTTTCTACTGTTGAGCCATCAATAACCTGGTTTGTAAATACTCCTTTATAAGCAGTTCCGTCAACTGTAACTGTAATATATGGCTGCCCTTTTGATGACCATTTCCAGTTTCCTGTCATAGCACCTGTAATTGTTCCATCTGTATTTAATGTAATATCAACAGGCTTTACAACCTCATAACTAGCATGGTTTACTTTATACTTATGTACCAGAAGCTGGTAATCACCTGCAACATCTGCTTCTGCCCAGGATGTTGTATTATAATCTGTTGTTGTCACAATGTATTGGTTATTGCTGCCTTTTACACAAGAGGCCGTTGAACCTAATGTTGTTTCACCAGAAAATTCATATGGGGCAGCAACCAGCCAGCCATCTTCATTTAAAAACAATTCATGTACTCTGACAGTATGCCCAAAAGTCCCATCATTATACTTTGTATGATATATAACATATGTGCGTCCATCATCATCAACAAAAGCAGAATTATGGCCTTGTGCAACTTCTGCAACATCCATATTATCCCACTGGTAATTCCCCATTAGCTTTTCACCACGGTTAGTCTGTGCCGCAGGCCCATAATTTATCTGGGCTTCATCATAAATAGCATTTACATTATTAGAATCCACATAAGGCCCATCTGGGCTTTCTGAACGGAAAATCCTCATTTCATAACCGCCTGTAGGGTCATAAAACCCATAAGACATAAATAAATAATAATATTTTCCTATTTTCTCAATATAAGGACCCTCTCCTGATACATAAAACCCGCCTGCAATCTTTTTTCCAAAATATGGGTCTGATGTAATTGTTCCTGCATTGCCAGGATTTGAATATGTTAAATCATATGATTTACTATAGTCCCTTAAGCCTGTATTTCCATCCAGTTCTAATATATAGATTCCCCCGGACCATGAACCATATGTCATCCATAATTTTCCTGATTCATCATAAAACACACTAGGGTCAATAGCATGTGGAAAATAAACTCCATATGTATTGTTTATTAAATCGTCCATACCTTTACTATTAACAATTTTTCCTTCATACCGGTCTGGCAGCCCATCTCCATCAGTATCTGTATTATCAATGTTAGAACCACATGCGTCTAATACCTTTTTTAAATCTGTATTAGTATATTTAGCATTTTGTACATTAGTATTTCCACCTGCACCATTTTCTACTGTTACATTTCCATCTGTAAATCCTGAAAATATAACTGGTCCTGCATATTCAAATGGTCCATTTATATTGTCAGATGTTAATAAAACCACAGCTGTATTCCAGCATTTTCCGTTAAGGCTCAGGTACATGCAGTATTTCCCCATATCAGGATTATAGATAATATCTGGCGCCCATAAATTCCCTGGAACTTCCCATTTTGTCCCATCATCCTTCCCGTATGCACGAAAATAAGCATCTACATTACAACTTTCTTTTTCATCTGCAAAAATATTTTCTAATTCTTTTGCATATTTTACTTCACTTTGTGTCCAGTCAACTAAATCATCTGTAGTAGCAAATCCTTGTTGTGTACCATGAATATAATATTTTCCATCATTTGCTTTAATTACAGAAGGGTCATGTACTGTTACTCTGCTATTTGATTTATTTTGATATAAATCTTTAATATCATTATCCGTCAATTGTGTGCCTGCTTCTGCTGCACTAACTGTTTTCGTCCCGCCTGGTATACCCCCTGTACCTGTCAGCACCATTGCTACAGACAACAGACAGGCTATTCCTTTCTTTAATAAATGCTTTTTTACCATACTCATTACTCCTCCTTTTAAACTTTCCTCTCCTTTTGCCTGTCATAATGCCGCTGTCCACAAATTCCAGCTATTGAAAACAAATTTATATTTTTTATTCCACTCCTTTTCACATTTATATTTTTTATCCATATATATCTGTCATATTTTATCCATTATTATCAATACTGAAACTGGTTCCAGGCCACACTGGCAGGTTATTACATACGTATTTGTAGTATACCATATACCCCCCGGGTCAATTATACTTGTGATATAAAGGACATAAAATTTTGTATAATTTCTAAATGTTCCAGGCAATTTTAAATCTATATTCCAGCAACATATACATTTTATTTCTAAGCAATTTTAAAACCATATTTAAACATAGCACAACAACAAGCCAGTTAAAGAATATAGTTTTCAATTCCATTTACTATATATCAACTGGCATTATAATTTTTTATTTGGATTTATAGAAAATCAGGGCGTATTAGAACGTTAAGATATACTGTTTATATATCTATTTTTTCTATAATACATTGGTGTTTTTTAGTGTTTTTATCATAATTAATCCCTACAAGCAATATCTCTTTCTGGTATAGTTTTAGAGTTTCAGCATATTTTTTATCTGGTATATTGCCCCTTTGGCGGTTTTATCCCATTTAAGTTCAATTACCATGGCAGGTTTACCAGAATTTTTTCTTGGGATAAAAGCAATATCTGCAAACCCTTTGCCAGCTGGTAACTCCCTTTGAAGTATATAATCCCTTCTTGCACTGTAGTAAGCAAGTGTAATAACACAGCTTAATGAATTTTCATTGTTGTATTGCAGGACTGGAACTGTATTCATATGGACTTCATCAATTATTCTTGCAACTGTTTTGTTATCAAGGGAAATTGTTGCTTCCAGAAGCTCATCAGATAATTGTATTGATTTTACCACTTCATCCCAGCCAGAACTTCCAACTGCTGTAATAAATTCTTCTTGTATTTCATGGTTAGGTATAGAAGCTTCCCCTGTGCTGCAGTTATATGCAAGATATCCAAGATGTACCAGTAGTGTCATTACATCATCTTTTGATGCAAATGCAGACATATCATTCTGGAAAGTATTAACAGAAATTTTTGCCCTGCTTCCGCCAAGCATTTTAATAATGCTGTCCTTCAGCCCGTCAAAATTCATGTCAATATAGATTTTCAAGGCTTCATAGGTTTCAGTCCTTGTCCAGTAATTTCGGAATTTTCTACGTGTTAAAGCAGATACTACTGACTCAGGGTTGTAAATATGCAGTTTTTCATCAAACAGGTAACCATTGTACCAGAACTGCATTTCATTGAAGTCTGAACCATACTTTTCACATAACTCCAGCACTTCCTCCTCTGTAAACCCTGCATACTCTGCCAGCATTGCGGGGTCAGTCATTGAAAATTCATCAAAGATATTCAGGGCTGAGTGTGAACCATATTTTTTAATAGGCAGTATTCCTGTCATATATACCAGTTTTATATCTCCGTTATCTTTAAAAATATTCCTTAAAAAATTTAAATATTTTTTCTGTGCACCAGTATTTTCAACAGCCTCCCGGAAAATACAGTCCCATTCATCAATTATAAAAATAAATCCTTTGTTTTTATAAGCAGAATGGCTTGATACATAGGAAATTATGGTATTTAAATCTGCAGTTTCTGGTATGCCATAATCCGTAAAATAATTTTTTAATTCTTCTGTAAGAATATTTTCAATACAATTTCCTAATTTCCTTAAATCATCTGTCTTATCTAAGAACTTTGGGATATTCAGATAAATAGTATCATATTTATTAAGATTGTCCTCATATGTATTGCAGTTTTTTATTTTAAGATTATCAAAAAGCTCTTTTGAATTACAACCACAGCTATAATAAGCTGCTAACATATTCGCTGCCATAGATTTTCCAAAACGGCGTGGACGGCTGACACAGACAAACTCCTGTTCTGTATCTAAAATACTATTTGTATATGATATAAGCCCTGATTTGTCAACATATATTTTAGAATTTAAAGCCCTTTTAAATAAATTATTTCCAGGATTAAGATACATCCCCATAAAACACTCCTCTTCTTTCTTAAAAGTATGTACTATAAGCTTTTTATTATTTTTATTGTAACACCAGATGGCACACTTTGTAAAAAACTTACAACTTTTCCCCTGGATATTTCATCTCCCATTCTTTACGCAGCCCTGTCATAATATCCATAACATCTTTTGAAAGTGAAAGTTTCATTACAGATTTATCACCTGTTTTTACAGCTTCTTCCATATCCATTACTTCATAATACAGTGCTTTGTCCGTTTCCCCTGCTGTGTATTCCCTTTTGCTGCCTGTTACTGCGTCAACAATAACAGCTTTTGAGGCACGTGGAAATTCCATAATTTCAATATAACCATTTATGCAGCTTATTACTGCCCGTTTTGGCTGTTTAGAGTGCATGGAAAGTGTAACTGCTGCCATTTGTGAATCATTGTTTTTTAAAATAATTGCTGCCTGTTCATCTGAGCCAGCCGGTGAAGGAAGCCACTGGCTTGCTGCCATTCCTGGTGCTATGTCCATAAAGCTGCGTACAGCAGAGAGTGCATATACACCAATATCCAGAAGTGCACCGCCTGCAAGCTCCATATTAAAGAAACGGTTTTTCATGTCATATTCTTTATAGCTGCCAAAATTCACTGTAACCATCTGTACCTTTCCCAGTTCCCCGTTTCCTGCAATATCCCGCAGTTTTTTATAAAGCGGCATATGCCATATAGTCATTGCTTCAGCCATTATTAAACCTTTCTCTTCTGCCAGTGCCGCCATTTCATTAAATTCACGGCTGTTTAATGTAATGGATTTCTCCACAAGGATATGCTTTCCATTTATAAGTGCTTCTTTCATAAACTGGTAATGTGTGTTGTGCGGGCTGGCGATATATATAATATCCACATCTTTATCTAAAAACATATCCTGGATATTATTATATACTTTCCCAATCCCGTATTTTTCTGCAAAAGAAACTGTTTTACCATATGTACGGCTGCCTGCTGCATAAAACTTCCTGCCTGCCTTTATAAGAACCTGTGCCATTTCATTGGCAATAACCCCTGTGCCAAGCACTGCCCATTTTAATTCCTTCTGTTCCATTATAAAATCCCCCTTTCATTTAATGTTATTTTACCATGGATATATATCCAGTTCCATTCCATTTTCATAATTTCTTAAAAAATCCCCACAATAAATAAGAAGAAACCACTTTACTTTCTTGCCCAGTTATGTATATAATACAAATGTTTGTTCGTAATTTTGTTTTAGATATTTTAGAATGGAGATTTTTATGAGTGAATACACTGGAAAAGAAATCGTAATTTTAGAAGGCCTGGAGGCTGTCCGCAAGCGTCCGGGAATGTATATAGGCTCTACAGGGCCACGCGGGCTGCACCACCTTATATGGGAAATCCTTGATAACAGTATAGATGAACAGCTTGCAGGCTTTTGCAATGAAATACATATTACAATGCAGAAAGATGGCGGTATCTGTATTAAAGATAACGGGCGTGGTGTGCCTGTTGATATCCACCCTGCTAAAAAGGTTGCTACAGTACGTGTTGTTTATACGATACTCCATGCCGGTGGTAAGTTTAGCAATTCTGCATATAAAGTTTCAGGCGGGCTGCATGGTGTGGGTTCTTCTGTTGTAAATGCACTTTCTACGCATATGGTTGTTGAAGTGCGCAGGAACGGGCTTGTATACCGTGATGAGTACAAGAATGGCGGACATCCTGTTACCCCGCTGGATAAATATGGTTCGCTTGTACCTTGTGGCAAATGTGCCAGAAAAGATACTGGCACTACTGTTACTTTTTACCCTGACCCTGAAATTTTTGAAACTGTGGAGTTTAAGGCAGATGTTATTAAAAAGAAACTTAAGGAAATTGCATACCTTAACAGGAATTTAAAACTGGTATTTAAAGATGAAAATACAGGTGAAGAAAAGGTTTACCTTGAGGAAGATGGCATTAAAAGCTTTATAAATTATATTAACCGTGATGCACAGGTACTGCATAATGAACCAGTATATATTGAGGGTGCAAGCGGTGATATTGAAGTTGAAATAGCTTTCCAGTATACCACAAGCTTTTCTGAACAGATTAACCCGTACTGCAACAGGATAAATGTTGTTGACGGGGGCACTCTTGTTACTGGCTTTAAAACAGCGCTTACACGTGTTATGAACCAGTATGCCAGGGAACTTGGTGTCCTTAAGGATAAAGATGAAAATTTCGATGGCAAGGATATAAGGAACGGGCTTGTGGCAATTATTTCTATAAAACACCCCGACCCGCAGTTTGAAGGGCAGACTAAGACAAAGCTTGGCAATACTGATGCCAAAACCGCAGTTGAGGATGTATTTGGCACAGAAGTACAAAGGTATTTTGATAAAAATGTGGATATACTCCGCAAAATACTTGATAATTCACTTAAATCATACAATGCCAGGAAAGCAGGCGACAAAGCCCGGAATGCTGTTTTAAAGCAGTTAAATGATGTTGACAATAAAAGCAAGCTTGCTGCATGTACTTCTAAAAAACCTGAAGAATGTGAGGTTTATATTGTCGAGGGTGATTCTGCCGGCGGTACTGTCAAGACAGCAAGGAACAGGCGTACACAGGCTGTGCTTCCTTTAAGGGGCAAAATTATTAATGTGGAGAAGGCGACACTGGAAAAAATACTGTTAAATAATGAAATCAAGTCAATGATAGCTGCATTTGGATGTGGGATTGGTGATGAATTTGATATAAACAAGCTGCGCTATGATAAAATTATAATACTTACAGATGCCGACGTTGACGGGGCACATATAAGTACACTGCTGCTTACATTTTTCTACAGGTTTATGCCTGAACTTATATATTCTGGCAAGATTTACAGGGGACTTCCGCCACTCTATAAAGTGGATTATACCAATGGCAAAAAAAAGAACTCCGAATATATTTTTAATGACTTTGAACTTGAAAAGTTCAGGAAGAATAAAAATAATAAAATTACCAGCATACAGCGTTATAAAGGGCTTGGTGAAATGGATGCAGAACAGCTCTGGGAAACAACACTTGACCCTGGAAGCCGCCTGCTTGCACAGATTTCAATAAGTGACAGTGTAGATGCAGACGAGGTGACAACAACACTTATGAGCAGCAATGTACCGCCACGCAGGCAATTTATAATGGAAGAAGCCAGATATGCAAATCTTGATATATAAAAATGCTGTAAAGATATAATAGAAATGAGGTAAATATGAAATATAATGAACAGCCTGTAATACAACTTGATTTTTCAGAGGAAATGCGTAATTCTTACCGTGATTATGCAGTAAGTGTAATAATTGCAAGGGCACTCCCTGATGTAAGGGACGGGCTTAAGCCTGTACAAAGGCGTATCCTCTATGCAATGGATGAGCTTTCACTTAGCCCGGACAGGCCACACAGGAAAAGTGCACGTATTGTCGGTGATACAATGGGTAAATACCACCCGCATGGTGACAGTTCAATATATGATGCACTTGTACATATGACAGAGGAGTATTCTCTTTCTATACCGCTTGTGGACGGCCATGGCAACTTTGGTTCTATTGATGGTGACGGTGCGGCTGCAATGCGTTATACGGAGGCACGGCTTTCATATGGCGCAATGGCACTTCTTGAAAACCTTGATAAAGGGCTTGTGCCATTCGGGCCTAATTTTGATGAAAGCGAGAAAGAACCGCTTGTACTGCCTGCCACAATCCCGAACCTGCTTATAAACGGCACTACGGGAATTGCCGTCGGCATGGCTACCAATATGCCGCCACATAATACTTCTGAAGTAATAGATGCTGTTATTGCATTTATGGATAACCCGGAAATATCCACCAGGGGGCTTATGAAGTATATAAAAGGCCCTGATTTCCCGACAGGAGGTACTATAATAAACTCTGATGACCTTTATAATATTTATGATACAGGTGAAGGCAGGATTAAAATACGCTCCAGGGTTGAAACTGAAGACAGCAGTGCAGGACGCAAAAACCTTGTAATAACCCAGATTCCTTATACAGTGGCTGGCAATAAAACAAAACTTTTAGAAAGCCTTGCCTCCCTTGCCAAAGATAAAGTATTTGATGAAATATATGATGTAAGGGACGAGTCCTCCAAGGAGGGAATCCGTATTGTTATTGAGGTTAAAAAAGACCGTGATATACAGAACCTTTTAAACGGGCTTTACCAGAAAACCCCTATGGAAGACACATATGGCGTAAATATGCTTGCGGTTAAAAATAAGCAGCCAGTAACATTTACTCTTAAAGGGCTTATTAATGAATTTGTCATGTTCCAGGAAGAGCTTTATACCAAAGAGTATGAACACCTGCTTGAAAAGGCAAATGACAGGCTTGAAATTGTAGAAGGGCTTATAAAAGCAGCTGATGTAATAGACCTGGTTATAGAGATATTAAGGGGAAGCAGTTCCATAAAACAGGCTAAGGGCTGCCTTACCAAAGGCATTACAGAGGGCATAAAATTCAGGACGAAGAAATCAGAAAAAGAAGCTGCACGCCTTGACTTTTCAGAAAAACAGGCAGATGCGGTACTTTCCATGCAGCTTGGCAAACTTATAGGGCTTGAACTCCTGAAACTGCACCAGGAAAGCAATTCCCTTATAACAAATATCACTAATTATAAAAAGATACTTGGTGATGTTAATGAACTCCATAAAGTCATTAAAAAAAGGCTTAAAACATATAAAAAACAGTTTGGCAGGGAAAGGCGCACTGCACTTGAAAATGCCAGCAATGCAAAATATATTGAAGAAATCAGGGAAGAAAATATTTATGTGGTTATAGACAGGTTTGGCTACTGTAAATCACTTGATGAAACAAGTTATTCACGCCTTGCACCTGAAACACTCGGGGAATATACGCATATTATCCCAATGAAAAATACAGGGAAACTCTGTATATTTTCTGCTGCAGGTTCTATGTACCAGATAAAAGCCCTTGCCATACCAAAAGCCAGAAGCCGGGATAAAGGTGTGCTGTTACAGACACTCTGTAAAATAGGGAAAGATGATATAATAACATATATACCATTTGATGATTTATCTGAATCGCAGCTTTTATTTGTATCCAGGGCAGGCTATGTAAAACTTGTATCAGGAATAGAATTTGAAACAAACCGCTCTGTAATAGCTTCAACAAAGCTTGAACAAGAGGACACCCTTGTATGTGTGCACCCGGTCACAGTAGAGGAAACTATAGAAAATAACAGGAATATACTGATGATAACGGAAAAAGGCTCTGTCCTTATGTTCCCGTTAAACCAGGCGGATGAATTTAAAAAGACAAGCAAAGGGCTTAAAGGAATATCACTCCCGGAAGGTGATATGCTTGCATATGCCTGTGTTGTAGCACCAGATGAAACTGATATAGAATTTAACAGCCACCATTATAACCCACAGAAAATAAAACCAAAAAACCGCAATGACAAACCAGCCAGACCCAGATAATCCACCTGGCATATGCAGTTTTATATACATCCTGGCAAATTACCAGGATGTATATCCTGTATAACACATGTCCACAGTAACTACTCTGCTGCTGTTTCTGCACTGTCTGTTTCTGCAGCAGCTGGTTCTTTTTCCTGTGCTTTCTCTTCTGTATCTTCCTCTTCTTCCATATCAAGTGTTACATATTCCCTGTCATCAGTTTCTTCATCATCGTCATCAATACCATCAAAGCCATCATCAAAACCATCATCGTCATCATCAGTATCTTTGTTAAACAAGTCCAGCCCGAATACTTTCTTCAGTAAATAAACAACCCCACATGCAGTTCCTGCTACTGCTGCTGCACCCATTACAAATTTAACCAGCTTCTTCATAATTAATTATTCCCCCTTTATTTTATTATTGGATAATAACAGTAAATTATTACTTTGTAGTAAGCTTATGTGTAATATGGAATAAATATGGGTCAAGGTCCTTTGTCATTGACAGTGCTTCCTGTATATCAAAGTCTACAAATTCGCCGCCCCTGTATCCTACAATGCGGTTTGTCTTGCCTTCACATAAAAGCTCAACTGCCTTTGTGCCAAGTGCTGACGCATACACCCTGTCTTTACATGTAGGATTGCCCCCGCGCTGTATATGCCCAAGCACAGTTGCCCTTGTTTCTATTCCTGTTGCAAGCTCGATAAGTTTTGCCATCTCTGTAGAACTTCCGACACCTTCAGCATTTACAATAATATGGTTTTTCTTGCCAAGCCTGCGCCTGTCTAAAATCTTGCCAATTATCCTCTGGATATCACCATGGTACTTCTCTGTTGTAAGTATATACTCAGCACCGCTTGCTATACCAGTCCAGAGTGCAATGTGCCCTGCTGTACGCCCCATTACCTCAACAATGGAACAGCGTTCATGTGATTCTGATGTGTCCCTTAACTTATCAATAGCTTCCATGGCTGTGTTAATGGCTGTATCAAAACCAATCGTATATTCTGTACATGCTATATCAAGGTCGATTGTCCCTGGTACTCCTACAGTATTAATGCCATTCTCTGCAAGCCTGCTTGCGCCATTAAAAGAACCATCACCGCCAATTACTACTACCCCGTCAATACCATGCTTACGGCAGATTTCTGCCCCTTTCTCCTGGTACTCCTTCTTTTTAAATTCAAGGCAGCGTGCAGTATAAAGAATAGTGCCGCCAAGCTGGATTATATCAGAAACTGAAAGATTGTTCATATCAATTATATCCTCTTCCAGCAGGCCTGCAAACCCATGACGTATACCCTTTATATTTAAACCGCACGAAATACCTGTACGTACAACAGCACGTATGGCTGCATTCATTCCAGGGGCATCTCCCCCGCTTGTCAATACACCGATAGTTTTTACTGCATAACTCATAATGCCCTCCTTATCTTGCAAAAGTAACTTATTCCTATATATGGAATTGTACGATAAAATGGATTATTTTTCAATACTCTTTTCTTTTATTGCAACTGAGTTTTCGCCAAATTCTTCCAGAACCCTTTCTTTTACTATTCTTCTTGCATTAGTGCATCTGCTTTTAGGAAGCTTTTTAACCATTTTCCCTTCTGTAATATAAATACATACAGTATCATTGCCATCATATGGCAATATTTTATCATACAGCATGTTTTCCTTTTCTTTAAACTCCGCTTTGCTTTCAAACCTTATCCAGAGTTCACATGGTATTTTGTCAAATGGTATTATATCCTGGCATATAACCTTGCCTGCCCTGTCCTCTTCCACATTTGCCCTGCCCTTTACAAATACTTTGGAATCAGTGTTTAGCAGTTCTTTCTTTTTCTCATAGCAGTTTGGAAAAACCACAACTTCTACAGAACCATATAAATCTTCAACTGTAATAAATGCCATAGTAGTGTTTTTCCTTGTTAGTTTAACACTTTTGTTAGTAATCATTCCTCCTATTATTACATTTTCCCCATCATATACTTTTGCCATACCTGTATCTTCATCAGTAATAAAATCTATTGAATTTCTTGTACAGTTTTTTCCAAGAAGCCCTGTATAATCTTCAAGCGGATGACCGCTTATATATATGCTTAATGTTTCTTTTTCAAATGCAAGAAGTTCTTCTTTGTCATATTCTGCCACATCAGGGTATTGTATTTCATTAGCATGTTCAATCCCTGTATTTTCCAGGTCAAAAAGTGAAAGCTGCCCTGCAACTGTATCTTTTCTTTCACGGTTTACGCTGTCAATTATTGCACCATACACCATCATTTTCTGCTTCCTGTTGCCAGGAAGGCAGTCAAGCGCACCAGATTTTATCAGGTTATCCATAGTATGGCGGTTTGCTTCTTTAGAACTCATCCTTGTTATAAAATCCTGCATTGAGGTAAACTTTCCGCCCCTTTCACGTTCTGCCTTTACTTCTGCAATTACAGGCGTGCCTATGCCCTTTATCGCAGACATGCCATACATTATCCTGCCATCTGAAACATGAAATTCACCATGTCCCTCATTAATATCAGGCGGTATTATTTCTATCCCCATCTGGCGGCATGTCATAATATATGAAAGCACCTTGCCTGGGTTAGTTTTAACAGATGTAAGCAGTGCTGCCATAAATTCCACAGAATAGTAATATTTAAGGTACGCTGTCTGGTATGCAACAACTGCATATGCCGCAGCATGTGATTTATTAAACGCATATTTTGCAAAATCAATCATTTCATCATAAATCTTATTGGCAGTATTTTCAGGTATCCCGTTGGCAATACAGCCTTTAACACCTTCTTCCTCATTGCCATATACAAAATTTTTGCGTTCAGCCTCCATAACTTTTGTCTTTTTCTTAGACATCGCCCTGCGTACAAGGTCACTGCGCCCAAAGCTGTAACCAGCAAGGTTCCTTACTATCTGCATAACCTGTTCCTGGTACACTATACATCCGTATGTAGGTGACAATATTGGCTCAAGCTGCGGGCAGTCATATGTTATGCTGTCTTCTTTTTCCTTGCCTTCAATATACTTTGGTATAAAGTCCATAGGGCCCGGGCGGTAAAGTGATATACCCGCTATAATATCTTCCATGCTGCGTGGCTTAAGCTCCTTTATAAACTGCTTCATCCCTGCGCTTTCAAGCTGGAATACACCCTCTGTCCTTCCTGTGCCAAGCATGTCAAATACATTCTTGTCCTCATAGTCTATTTCCATGTCATAGACACTGCCAAGCCCTGCCATAACAGCTGCATCATTTATAACAGTAAGTGTACGCAGCCCCAGAAAGTCCATTTTAAGAAGGCCTAGTTCCTCAAGCGTAACCATTGTATACTGTGTTGTTATTGTTCCGTCTGATGCCTTTGAAAGCGGTACAAACTCATCTACAGCATCAGGGCTTATAAGCACACCTGCTGCGTGCATGGAAGTATGGCGTGGCAGCCCTTCAAGCCTCCTTGCCATATCTACCAGTTTCTTTGCCTGGGCATCTTCATTATATACCTGTTTAAATTCCGGGTTAATGTCCAGCGCCTTGTCTATTGTAATGCCAGGCTCCATAGGGATTGATTTTGCAATGACATCTACATAATTATATGGAAGGTCAAGCACCCTGCCTACATCACGTATAACATTCCTTGCTGCAAGTGTACCAAATGTAACTATCTGCACAACACGGTCCCTGCCATATTTATCCATAACATACTCTATTACTTCAGGCCTGCGTTCATAACAGAAATCTATATCAATATCGGGCATTGTAACACGCTCAGGATTCAGGAAGCGTTCAAAAAGAAGGTCATATTTAATTGGGTCTATACTTGTTATCCCAAGCGAATATGAAACTATGCTTCCTGCTGCCGAACCCCTGCCAGGCCCTACACTTATACCATTATCCCTTGCATACTTTATAAAATCCCAGACTATAAGGAAATAGTCTGTAAACCCCATTGTATTAATTGTATCAAGTTCATATTTAAGCCTTTCTTCAAGTCCGGCTGAAGGCTCTTTGTACCTTTTATAAAAACCCTCATGGCAAAGTTTGTTTAAATATTCCTGTGCTGTAAACCCTTCTGGCACATCATATTTTGGCAGTTTATAGTTGCCAAATTCAATCTCAACATGGCATCTTTCTGCTACCAGTGCCGTATTACTTACAGCTTCTGCTGCATAGGGAAATAATTCAAGCATCTGCTGTTCTGATTTAAGATAATACTGGCCGCCCTCATAACGCATACGGTCTTTATCCTGCACTTTTTTCTGTGTCTGTATACATAACAGTATATCATGTGCTTCTGCATCCTCTTCCATAATATAATGCACATCATTAGTGGCAACAAGCTTTATTCCAGTATCCTGGCTAAGCCTTAAAAGTGCCTGGTTCACTGTGCCCTGCTGCGGTATGCCGTGGTCTTGTAATTCCAGAAAGAAATTATCCTTTCCAAATATTTTTTCAAGCTTTAATGCTTCCTCCTTAGCGCTTTCATAAGTGCCATCCAGTATTGCAGAAGGGACTGCACCTGCAAGACATGCACTAAGTGCTATAATGCCTTCATGGTACTGGGAAAGCAGCTCATAATCAACCCTTGGTTTATAATAAAACCCCTCTGTAAACCCTCTTGAAACTATCTTCATAAGATTGGCATAGCCTTTATTATTCTCTGCAAGAAGCACAAGATGGTTATAACGCCCCTCACCCTTTGATAATTCCCTGTCAAACCTTGAACCTTTAGCAACATAAACTTCACAGCCTATTACCGGGTTTATCCCTGCATCTTTAGCTGCCTTGTAAAAGTCAATTACGCCATACATATTCCCATGGTCAGTAATTGCCAGATGCTCCATTCCAAGCTCTTTTGCCCTTACAGCAATTTCTTTTATCTTACATGAACCATCAAGCAGGGAATATTCTGTATGGACATGCAAGTGCACAAAAGCCATAAACTCTGCCTCCTTTATCTGGATTATTCTATAATAAAACCAGCCACTCCATACTGGAATGGCTGTAAATAATAACAATTATATATCTTTATGTAACAGATATTACTGGCAGGAACTTAAAGATACTCAGGCATTTGCAGCACTGAGGTATTTAACAATATCTGTCATCGCATTTTCCTCGTCATCACCATTTGCAGACACAACCACTTCTTCACCTGCTGAAAGCCCCAGTGCCATCATGCCCATTATGCTTTTGGCATTTACCTTTCTATCTTCACATTCAACATAAATGCTGCTGTTATACTGGCTTGCCACCTGCACAAGTACAGCTACCGGCCTGGCTTCAAGACCATTCTGAATCTGAATTTTTATTTTCTTTGTAACCATTGCTTATTTTCCTCCTTTTAGCAGGGCAGCGGCTTATTCGCCAGCTTCCTCCCTCATCTGATTTGCAATATCACTTAGTTTACGTAGACGGTGGTTGACCCCTGACTTGCCAATAGGCCTGCCTAACATACTCCCAAGTTCCTGAAGCGGGCTTTCGGGATATTCAAGGCGCAGCATAGCTATTTCCTTCAGTCCCTCCGTCAGTTTACCAAACCCCATATTACATTGGATATATTTAATATCCTCTATCTGCCTTGAGGCAGCGGCAACAGTTTTGCCAATATTAGCTGTTTCACAATTTACCTGCCTGTTTACAGAATTGCGGACTTCCTTAACTATCCTTACATTTTCAAAATCCATTAATGCAATATGTGCCCCTGTTACATTAAGGAAGTCTACTATCTGTGAACCTTCTTTTATATAAACCACATAATACTTTTTCCTTTCAATTATCTTGGCATCAATCATAAAAGAAGTAATGATTTCACGTATCTGGGCTGCAAACTTTCCAGAAAGGACTGCAATCTCAAGATGGTATGCCTTTTCCGGGTTTGCTACAGAGCCAGCTGCTATAAATGCACCTCTTAAAAAAGCCCTTTTACAACAAGTATTCTGTACAAGCAGATAATGGACTTCCGGCAAGCTTCCCCACTGCTTTCCCTGTCCATCAATTATTTTTACAGCCTGTAATATATTTAACACATCGCGCTTCCTGAATACATAGACAGAATAGCTTCCTGCAGCTGCTGGCAGGTTATGGCGGCGTGCTATTACTTCTATCCTTGCACGAAATGTTTTCTTTAATAAGATATAAGATTTTTGTGCTACTGTCAAGTTTTCAGTCTGGATTTTAATATAAACGTCACCATTGCCCATTTTTTTAACCTGCCCGGACAAAGCAAATAAAGCAGCAAATTCCGCAATACAGCAATGTCTTGCCAGGCTTTCCTGTTTCCTTAGTTCTTCCTTTACTTTACTTGAAAATGACATCCTGTCCTGCTTCATAATTATTAAACCCTTCCGGCATCACGGTGTTCAACCTTAACGCCATACGGCAGCTTCTTCATATCTTTTGAAAGGGCATTGGCAATAGTAACAGACCTGTGCCTGCCTCCTGTACACCCTATGCTTACAACAAGCTGGTTTTTGCCCTCTGTAATATAATTAGGTACAAGAAACCTTAACATTTCATATAATTTCTTTTCAAATATCCTCGCATTTTCAAAATCCATTACGTAATCATATACTTCCCTGTCATTGCCTGTAAGCGGCTTTAATTCAGGTATATAAAAAGGGTTAGGCAGGAAACGCACGTCAAATACAAGGTCTGAATCCGCTGGTATCCCGTATTTAAACCCAAATGACAGTATAGTTATAAAGAAATTCTCATATTCTTCATTGTCAAGGAATATCTTGTCAACTTCTTTTTTTAAGTCCCTTATAAGCATATGGCTTGTATCTAAAATATAGTCCGCCCGTTTTTTAATAAATGCAAGTTCCTGCCTTTCTGCCTCTATCGCCTTGTCAACACGCCCCTGCAGTGCAAGGGGATGGTTCCTTCTTGTTTCCTTGTACCTTTTGACAAGCACACTGTCCTCTGCTTCCAGAAATATTATTTCATATCTGTAGCCACTGGCCTTCATCTCCTCCAGTATGCCTTCAAATTCTGAAAGCCCCTGCAGGTTTCTTATATCAATGCCAATAGCCGCCCTGTCAATTGATGCACTTTCTTCAAGCACAATCTTTGTAAGCTTAGGTATCAGGCGTACCGGGAGGTTGTCAACGCAAAAATACCCTATATCTTCAAGCATCTTCATAACAGAGCTCCTGCCAGCGCCTGACATTCCTGTAACTATAACAAATCTCATATTATTTTAACCTCAAGCTCCATCTCAACACCAGAATTTCTCCTGACTTCATCTTTTACATGGTTAATAACACCCATTGCCTGTTCAAATGTACCATTCCCGACATTTACAACAAAGCCGCTGTGCTTTCCGGATACCATCACATCGCCATAACGGTAGCCTTTAAGCCCTGCATCCTGTATAAGCTTTCCTGCAAAATACCCTTCCGGGCGTTTAAATGTACTTCCTGCACTTCCATGTTCCAATGGCTGCTTTTCCCTGCGTCTTTTATTTAACTCCTTCATATGTCCAAGAATCTGGCTTTTATCACCACTTCCCAATGCAAAAAGTGCATCAAGCACTATCATTTTCTCTCTCTGTATAATGCTGCTCCTGTATGACATCCCAAGGTCTTCTTTTTTCAATACCCTGATGTCCCCGCTGTCTGTAATAACACGCACACCCTCCAGCACATCCCTGATTTCGCCGCCATATGCACCTGCATTCATGGCCACAGCACCGCCAAGCGTACCTGGTATGCCGCCTGCAAACTCAAATCCTGTAAACCCGCTTTCACCTGCTGCCATGGCAAGCTTTGAAAGCAAAATGCCGCCGCCTGCATGTACAAGGTTCTTATCCTTTAAAAAACTGGCATCACCTGTATAACCATTATCTGTAAAAAACTGTACTGCCCCTGAATCACCAGCATGGTATATATTAACACCGTCAAGCATCTTTACAAGGCCTATATGCCCTTCTGCTGCATACATGCCGCCATCCTCTGTCCCCCTTGTGGAAACAACAATTCCCCTGTATCCTTCATCATGTACAAGAAGGTTGCTGCCATTGCCCATGACAAAATACTGGCAGCCCTCTTTTTGCAGGTACTTTATAATATTAACCAATTCTTCAATATAAGCAGTTTCAATATAGAAATCTGCCGGCCCGCCAATGCGGAATGTAGTATGCAGTGACATTGGTTCATCTTTTTTTATCTTAGAATTTCTGGCTATCTCTTTTAATACATCTGCCTGGAACATAGAACCCTCCTGCTGTCTGGACTATACATTACAGCATTTCCTTAATTAGATAAAAAACCTCTCCGCACTTTGTACGAAAAGGTTTTGGAAACGTGCGCGAGAAGATTCGAACTCCCGGCCTTCTGATCCGTAGTCAGACGCTCTATCCAGCTGAGCTACGCGCACATATTTATTCGTGGTGCTGTCCACCAGCACCGAACGAATAAAAGTATACTATATAATAAAAGAAAATGCAAGTAGTTTTTTAAAAATTTTTTATAATCTCTGCTTTATATTTTTCATAAATATCCCCAATTCCTGTTTTTACATTTCAATAACCCTTGTTGCTATTTTTTCCTGGAAACGTATATCATGTTCAACTAATATCATGGATGGTTTAAATTCCAGCAGCAGTTCTTCTAACTGCATCCTTGTAAAAACATCAATATAATTTAACGGTTCGTCCCATATATAAATATGTGCCGGTGTCATAAGGCTTGCAGCTATAAGGACTTTCTTCTTCTGCCCCTCTGAATAGTCCTCAAACTGCTTTGTAAACTGTACACGTTCTAAATCAAGCTGTCTTAAAAGTGCACAGAAAAGACTTTCCTCCAGTCCTTTTTCTTCACAGAACTTCTTAATATTCCCCTTTAAAAAACTGGTATCCTGGTTAATGTATGAAATTATAATCCCTGCCCCGGTATCCAGCTGGCCGCCTTTAATAATGTTGCAATCTTCTTTATTATTTACTCCAATGACTGCCTTAATAAAACTTGTTTTGCCACAGCCATTCCTGCCATGCAGAAATATCCTTTCCCCACGTTCCAGTTTAAAATTAAAATTCCTTAACAAAGTTTTTCCTTCTGTATACCCAAGGGTAAGGTTCTTTGCAGAAACCAGTGTTTCTTTATGGTATACAAGCGGCTTTATTTTAAGTCCCACAGGATTTTCTATATCCTTTAAAAGCCCTTCCTTCTCCTTTATCTCCCTGCCAACCCTCTGTTCATAGTTTTTTATGCGTTTCTGCATCTTTTTGGTTTTAGCCCCTATATAAGGCCTTGTGCCTGCTGAATGGTCATGCTGTTTTACTGGGTCATAACCTATTTTAGAATTTTCACTTTTCTCTGCCCACCGTCTGGCCTGCTTTATAGATTTTTCTAAAGATGCAATTTCCTGTAAATGTTTTTTATTTTCAGTTCTGGAAAAATTATCTTTTTTCATTTTATTTTCCCACCAGCTTGAAAAATTGCCACTTTGTACTTCAATGGATTTGCGGTTAAGTACAAGTACATGGTCTGTACAGGCATCAAGCAAATCCCTGTCATGTGAAACCAGTATAAACCCCTTCTTCTGGCATAAATATTCTTTTACGGTTTCCCTTGCTTCATGGTCAAGATGGTCTGTAGGCTCATCAACCAGCAGGAAGTCATTTTCCCCTGAAAATAAAAGTGCAAGAAAAACTTTTGTACGTTCACCATGGCTTAAAGAACCAAACGGGCGGTATAAAACCTCTGCATTTACATTTAGTTTATCAAGTTCACATATAACACGCCACTCTTCACAGCCAGGTTTTAATTCCCACATAAAATCCGAAGCACATCCTGCCAGCATTTTTTTATTAACTGCATAAGGAAAATAGCCAGTTTCCACAGGCATGTTAATCTTCCCTTTATATTCATACTTTCCACGTAGCAGGTTTAAAAAAGTTGTTTTACCCTTGCCATTCCTTCCAATAAAACCAAGCTTCCAGCTGGTATCAATAGAAAATGATACTTCTTCAAAAACATTGTCAAAACCTCCATCATAACAAAATGTAAGGTTTGTTACACTTATCCTTGCCATATTAAAACCTCCCCAATAAAAAAACCACTTGCTGCCAAGTGGTCCTGGTTCTGGTATAATTCCCAGCAAAACAAAAAAGAGGGAGTATGAGAACCATAATCCACTTTTGGCAACATGAATAAACAGTACCCCCTGTAAGGGTCCTGCTAATAAAATATACATCATGTTTCAAAAGTAAATTAAAGCCTCATCCTTCCACCTCTTTCTGTAGCCATTGATAATATAGCAGGATTATAACATATAAATAATTAGCTTGCAAGAGTAAAATATATTGCAAATCCAGTAAAAAATATTGAATGCTTTTATATTTTATGGTATGCTTTATCCGCAAATATTAATACTTTTACTTCTGAAGGAGGCTATTATGTACAAGGCAACTGAATTTCTTAAATACTGGGGACAATTACTGCTTCTGCCTGTTTACTGGCTGTCTTTTCTTTTTCCACGCAATAAAAGGATATGGCTTTTTGGAAGCACTTTCGGGAAAAGGTTTGCAGATAATCCCAAATACTTATATTTATATATGAGCCAGCATAAACAAAAGCTTAAAATACGCCCTGTATGGATTTCACATAATAAAAAAATTGTAAATTTCCTGGAACAGAATGGTTATGAGGCATATTATTACCATTCATTAAAAGGTATTTTATTTGCATTAAGGGGAAAGGTGTATTTATTTGATAATTATTCTAAAGACATTAATTTCTGGCAGAGCGGCGGCGCATTAAAAGTAAACCTGTGGCACGGGATACCATTAAAGAAAATCCAGGCAGATAATATATTTGACAAATTCCGCCATCCGGAGGATTTATTTAGCAAGTTTAAAAATTTTCCAAGAAACCTGTCAGATGAAAAACCACACCACTATGTATTAACTACTTCAAAATTTTTAAGAAATATATTTTCATCTGCTTTTAATACAGATAATGTACTAACATCAGGTTATCCAAGAAATGACATACTTGTTTCTGGCAATATAGATAATCTTCTGGCAGTAAATGAAAAAAAGTTTCTTTATAAGATAAAAAGCTTTATTAAAGCAGGCCCGGATAATAAAATGGTATTTTATATGCCTACTTTCAGGGAAAGTGAACAGGAATTTTTTAATGTAATGAACATAGAAAAATTACAGGAATTTTTAGCAGAAAACAATATATTATTTTGTGTTAAGCTGCACCCTAAGTCAAAGCTTGAAAAACGTTTTAAAAGTATAAAAGCTGATAATATACTGGTTATAGATGCTGATGCTGATCCATATATATTTTTAAATTTATCCAGCTTGCTGGTAACTGATTATTCATCAATATATTTTGATTATCTTTTACTGGGAAAGCCAATTATATTTTTTAATTATGATTTAGAAAAATACCTGGATAATTCAAGGGAATTATATTTTGATTATAATGAATTTACACCCGGTGAAAAAGTGGCAACACAGGAAAAACTGCAAAATGCTTTATTACATTTTGCAAACAACAGCAAGGCTTATGCAGATAATTATAAAATGCAACGGGATAAAATATCCAGGAAAGTATTTGGTAAAAGGCATGGCATGGCATGTACTGTACTTATAAATGATATAATACACATCTTAAACCACCAGATAAAAGGCAGGTAATCCCCTGCCTCTATATAGTTATAATTATCTTCCTGTAACTACTTTTTTGTATTCATTTCTTTAATCTTTTCTACTGGTGTTGCTGTCACCTGTACCCATGCAGGACGGAAACCGCTGGCAACTGCATTGCGGATTGAACCAATATTGGCCCATGCACAGCAGTAATAAGGCACTATTCCCTTTTTTAATATTTCCACAGCCAGCCTGCTTGTAAGTGCAGATGCAATTCCCTGCCTGCGGTATCCTGGCAGTACATCAATACCAATCTGCCACATAGCCTGGCAGTCCTTGGAAGCCCCTGCAAGCCCCACAAGCTTCCCGTTATTATATGCACCTGCTGCAATTACATCAAGCTCCTTACGCTCCTTACAAAGTGCATTGCCCCATTGTGCTGTATACAGGTCTTTAAAGCCATCCTGTCCCATTATGCGTATTTCATAAGAACCGCTTTCCAGAAGTTCTGCCTGTAGCTTGTCTGCTAATCCTGCTCCAAGTAAAATATCTGTATCCGGAAGCGAATATTCCGCCATAAAACACACATTATACCCGTATGGGCGTATGCTGTCCATTAACTCATGCAAATTAGGTGTTTCAAAGCAATGCTCTAATTGGAATTTATTAATATATTCTTTTGCAATTCCTTCTAATTCTTTACAAACTGATGCAACAATATTTGTCCCGTATGATGTTAAATCACAGACAAATGGAAGCCTGATACATTTCCTTGCATCTTTGTTTTTACCTGAAATAACCACCTTGTTCTGTTTTTCCTTAAAATCCAGCCAGTTACAGTTACTGTCTGCTGCCGACTGCTTCATCGCAATTTCTAATATTTCTTTGTTAGTCAATATAATCTCTCCTAAGGTTAGAAACCATATAGTTTCTAAATGCCAGATTTGCTTTATCTGTAAATTCTGCGGGAGTTGAAACCTGGTCTTTTAACCCTGCCTTTTTCCAGTCTGCCCACCATAACAGATAAGGTTTTAATGGCAATTTTTCCTTCACCTTGATATGTATGCCATCACGGCTGGTAATTCCATCTGCTGCCATTTTAACCGCATCAAAATAGAACCTTATTCCAGTCTTATACTGGTTATTTATATCCATAATTATCTTTCCAGACTGTTTTGCCATTACTACAATCAGTTATCTTTCTTTCCTTTTTTAGTAAATTCCAGCTTCCTATATATCCATCCTCTAAAATTCCCTTTCCATTTTCATAGGTTGTGCTATGTATTAAAAAATATGGTTCATGCTCCCTTAATATTCTTTCATTATAAGAATGTCCCATGTATGCTTCTTTTACTTCATCAAGCCTTTTGCTTGATATACACATAACTGCTTCATGCCCCATTATATTATTATAATCAATAAAATCACCTGCAGCCATTTTCCAGTTTAAATTACCAGTCCCCATCCTGGCTGTATAAATTCCATTCTCACTCTTTCCACAAACCATACCAGGATTTTCATTCTCCTCCAGAACAAAAATTATACAATCACTGGAATATTCCTTTTCTGTAACCGGATTAATCCTGCTTTTTAAGTCAATTTCTTCTACATAGCTAACCATATATCTTCCTTTCCATAAAATACCTTTATCTTTTTTGCATTTTCTGGTTTATACCTGTCTGCTATTTCTGTATTAATGGAAATAATCCTTTATTTCATCAATAAGGAAATTTTCTACAAGTTTTACCTGATGTAAATATTTTCCTCTTTGTAACATCTCCCTGCATGGTATAAAAGACCAGTTATCTTCTTTGCCACGGTATCCAGGGTTATTAGCATATACCACGCCATCAATGCCAGCCCAGATAATTGCAGAACTGCACAGCGGACATGGTTCAAATGTCGTATAAAGCCAGTATCCTTTCCCAAGCCTGCTTAAACCAAGCATCTTACATGCTTCTCGTATTGCATTAATCTCTGCATGTGCAGACGGGTCATTATCCTTATTTACTGTTGTATGCCCCTTTGCAATAATTTCTCCTTCTGGACTTACAACAGCAGCATAAATAGAATCTTTAGTCCGCTGGTCATGTATAAGTTCTCTCATAATTTCTTCACTTGGGTTTAACATAACTCCTCTTTCTAATCCAATATAACACATCTAAAAATATGATGCAAAGGATTTTTTCTATATTACAAAATAGAAAAAGACTTAACAAATCATTTCATTCCATTTGTTAGTTACCTGCCATTTAACCATAAAATTTTATAACATCTTACAGTATCTTTACATCTGTATTTTATATTGTCTTTTTCCATTAGCCTCAGCTGCCAGTATATATTTCTTCAGTGACATCCTCCCCCACCTAAAGAGGTGAGGGCTTCCTTTAGCATAAAGCTAACAGTCGGTTCTCGTTCGATAGTACTATTGTACTAAGCATAAGCGAGCTAACCCCGTGTGTCCCACGGTTTTTATGTATTGGCTATACGTTTACAATACGCATACCCTCATTTTTGATATTTATTGCGGCATTTATATCCCTGTCGTGATGAGTGCCACACTTCGGACAATCCCATGCACGAATACTAAAATTTTTAGTTGCCGTGTTTTTGTAACCACAAACACTACAAGTCTGGCTGCTTGCGAAAAATTTATCAACTTTTACAAGTTTTTTGCCTGATTCTTCAAGTTTGTACTGCAAGAATGTTACAAATGTCCCCCAGCCATTATCAGCAACAGACTTACCAAAATTTAAGCATTGTGCCATAGCTTTCATATCAAGATTTTCTATACACACGCAATCAAAAGCATTGGCTATCTGCCTTGACTGTTTATGCAAAAAATTTTTTCTTTGATTAGCTGCTTTCTCGTGCATTTTAGCTACTCTGATACGCTGTTTATTACGATTTTTAGAGCCTTTCTGCATAAGTGACAATTTACGTTGTTCACGTTTCAGCTTTTTCTCGGCATTTCTGTAGTATCCTGGATACGCAGGTTCATTGCCGTTACTGTCTTTGTATAGTTCGTGCATTGAAAAATCCAATCCTAAAAAGTTATGCAAATCCTGTTCTTGTACTTGGTTTTCGTACTCAAACAGAATACTTGCATAATATTTTCCACTTGGATTTTGGCTTATCGTAACAGACTTTAATTTATAACCAGATGGTATCTGACGATGTTGTTTTAACTTTACAAACCCAATTTTAGGCAATTTAATACAGCCGTTCTCAATAGATACAGAACCCTTTTGGTTATTTGTAGTGTACGAATTTCTGTTTTTGTGTTTTGATTTGAATTTCGGAAATCCGGCTTTAGGGCTTTTGAAAAAATTGTTATACGCTTTTTGCAGGTTCATTTGTGCGTTGGCAAGTGCCAGACTGTCAACTTCTTTAAGCCACCCAAATTCTGCCTTATATTGTGCGGGAGTATTGTTTAGCTTTTGTTTGGTTTCTTCATAATACTTAATTTTATCTGACAGCATTTTATTATAGATAAATCTGACGCAACCAAATGTCCTGGCAAACAAAATCTTTTGCCCGGCGTTCGGATATATTCTGAATTTATATGCTTTGTTTGCCATTATTTTCACCTCTTTTTTTGCCTGTTTTCTTGTCCTTGTGTTTCAATATATTTCTTAATTACTTCAATAGGTGCTCCGCCTGTTGTAAGCAAGCAAAAACTTTGACTCCAAAAATATTCTTTCCATAGCTTTTGTCTTATTTGCGGAAATTCTTTCTTCAAAAGCCTGCTGCTTGCACTTTTGTATGCATTTATGAATTTGCTTATTTCACTTTTGGGGTGAGCCTTGAACAGAATATGCACATGGTCTTTATCATGATTCCATTCCTGCAAGGTTATATTGTAATTTGGCGAAATATACCCAAATATTTCTTTAGCTCTGTCAGAAATTTCATCATCGAATACTTTTCTTCTATATTTCACAACGAGTACAAGATGATAGTATAACAAAAATACCGAATGAGCATTGTTATCTAGTTCCATAAGTCTATCAGCCTTTCCTGTTTTTCGACTGATTTTATTGTAATATATTATTTTCTATTTGTCAAGAACTACAACAGGACGCAATTCATCCCACCACTTTAGAAGTGGGGGACTTCTTGCTACAATAGGTTAAAAAAGTTTCCTTTCTATCACCTGGCGTTGTTTTTTCTACAATAGAAAATCACCAGCCATCTCCATAATCTGTATTATTGTAAATACTATTATAACCCATATATTCATAAATGTTAATAGTCCAGGAAAATCTGCGGAGTCCATATTTTTGAACCTGGAAGAAGAGCAGGAAATGGTGATATATAGTACAATTTATGGAATTTTATGAAAATTACCAGACACTTAAAAAATAAAGAAAACCCCCAAAAATACTGGATTTCTGGGAGTTTTTAAAGCTTTTTAAAATTGTAGTAAAATTATCTCTTTGAGAACTGTGGAGCTCTGCGGGCTTTTTTAAGGCCATATTTCTTACGCTCTTTCATACGTGGGTCACGTGTAAGGTATCCTGCTTTTTTAAGTACAGGACGGTATTCTGCGTCTACTGTAAGGAGTGCCCTTGCAATACCATGCCTGATAGCGCCTGCCTGGCCTGTAAAACCACCGCCACGTACTGTAATCTTTGCATCATATTTATCAGTTGTATTTGTAGCTTCAAGAGGCTGGCGTACTATTATCTTTAATGTTTCAAGGCCAAAATAGTCATCCATATCCCTTTTATTTATTGTAATCCTGCCTGAACCTGGTACTAAATATACCCTGGCAACACTGCTTTTTCTCCTGCCTGTACCATAAAACTTTACATTTGCCACTGTATTTTCCTCCTCTCAATTATGCCCTTTCCTTGATTTCTAAAACTTCTGGTTTCTGTGCTTCATGTACATGTGCCTCACCTGCATAGACATGGAGCTTTTTAAACATCTGGCGTCCAAGCGGGCCTTTTGGAAGCATTCCCTTTACAGCATGGTTAATAACATACTCAGGCTTCTTAGCGAGCATATCTTTGAGTGTTGTTTCTTTCATACCGCCTACATAAGCAGAATGGTTATAATATATCTTCTGGTCAGGCTTTTTGCCTGTAACCTTTACTTTATCAGCATTAACTATAATTACATAATCACCTGTATCAATATGAGGTGTGTAGATTGGCTTGTTCTTACCTCTTAATACACTTGCAACTTCTGATGCAAGACGTCCTAATGTATGTCCTGCTGCATCAACTACATACCATTTTCTTTCAATCGTGGATGGGCTAGCCATATAACTTTTCATCCCAGTACCTCCTAATCATAATCACTGCGAATTTCTATCTACATAATAATTGCGCGTAGATGCTCTACCGGGGCTTATGGTTCCAGCATATAACACGCCACATTTGCTAATTATATTACGATTCAGGCAGCTTGTCAAGTTTTTCATGTAAACATTTCCAATTCTTTTTTCATATAATATATATGCCTTTTAACTGGTTTTAATAAAAAATAAGAAGATTACACAAAAAACTTGAAATACCTCTCTTATAGAAGTATAATAAAAAAGAATATAAATTTAAAACAGAATGGGGGCTGTAGTATGATTATACAAAGAATTTCTAGTAATAAGGCAGCAAACGGGCTGTATGTATTTAATAACAATAACTACAACAATGTAAATAACGTTCCTGTTAATCCTGTAAAGCCTGTGAAGAAGTTACCAGGCCTTGAAAGAGGGGAAGAACAGAAGCGTCCTGCTGCTATATACCAGCAAGGTAATGATACAGAAGGGATACAGGCGGCAGGTACAAAGCAGATTGATTCAATTAAGAATGAATATATGGCATCTGGCAAGGCAGAATATGATACCAGCAATATGTATGAACGCCATAGAATGGCAACAGAAGGGACTGTCCTTATTGGCATGAATATTGATACATTTGCTTAATACCTGCCAGTGCGTATAAAAGGCTTAAGACAGGAGGAACTCTGGATGTGCTGGTGGAAAAGGCTTGTGTTCTCGGTTATTAGTCTTATATGGGGATATATTTCCCTTGACTATCTTTACTATTCATTTTCAAAACTGGCCAATACAAAAGGAAACCCGGAATATTATTCACCAGAAAGTGACGGCTTATACCAGCTTCTGGGGTTTTTCATGTTTCTTATATGGTTTTTTATTACTGCAGGATATCTTTTTATTGTCAGGAAATCTTCAAACCATATAGACCTTGTTGAAGAGGATTATAAAACTGGTAAACAGACGTTTAAAAAGAAATGGACTGATATAGTTTTACAGTCTGCATTTATTATAACAGGCCTTATATTACGCTGGGGATACGTAGTTTATATATATATCCCGGATTTGTAGGAAGCACCCTGCCTTTATATGGGACAAAGCCACAGGCAGGGCGCTTTCTTGCTGGTTATACAATATTTTCTATATATAAACCATCTGTCTTTGAAAGGTCATATGTATTACTGCCTGCAATAACCAATGGCCTTGAAAGGAAATTTTTATTCAGGAGGACTACCCGCCCGCGCTCACCATTAGAAAGTATTACTTCGTTATTAATATATGATTCTGCAGTATTATTAATAAACTTATGCAGCACAACAGGCTCATAACTTGCCTTTTCACGCTCCATCTGTTCAAGCACATCAAAAGGGCATATTCCCTTCCTGTATGACCTGTTGGATGTCATGGCATCATACACATCAGCAACAGCCACTATTGAGGCAAAGAAATCAATTTCAGGGCCTTTAAGTTTATCCGGGTAACCCTTGCCATCATATCTTTCATGGTGCTGCAGGGCAGCATTGGCAATCCTGCTGTCAAGGTTCTTATTTTTTAAAATATCAAAGCCATACCCGGGATGCCCACGTATTACCAGAAATTCTTCATTAGTAAGCCTTCCAGGTTTTTTTATGATTTCAGGAGGTATTTTAAGTTTGCCTATATCATGCAGAAGCCCTGCTGTAACCAGTACCATCAAATCATCTTCAGAAAATCCAAGCCATCTTCCAATTATATTGCATATAAGTGCTACATTCATTGAATGTGCATATGTAATATCATCATAGCTTCTTATACAAAGCATCATATCCAGAAGGTGCAGGGGGTTACGTGCCTTTGTGACATCCTCCCCCACCTAAAGAGGTGAGGGCTTCCTTTAGCATAAAGCTAACAGTCGGTTCTCGTTCGATAGTACTATTGTACTAAGCATAAGCGAGCTAACCCCGTGTGTCCCACGGTTTTTATGTATTGGCTATACGTTTACAATACGCATACCCTCATTTTTGATATTTATTGCGGCATTTATATCCCTGTCGTGATGAGTGCCACACTTCGGACAATCCCATGCACGAATACTAAAATTTTTAGTTGCCGTGTTTTTGTAACCACAAACACTACAAGTCTGGCTGCTTGCGAAAAATTTATCAACTTTTACAAGTTTTTTGCCTGATTCTTCAAGTTTGTACTGCAAGAATGTTACAAATGTCCCCCAGCCATTATCAGCAACAGACTTACCAAAATTTAAGCATTGTGCCATAGCTTTCATATCAAGATTTTCTATACACACGCAATCAAAAGCATTGGCTATCTGCCTTGACTGTTTATGCAAAAAATTTTTTCTTTGATTAGCTGCTTTCTCGTGCATTTTAGCTACTCTGATACGCTGTTTATTACGATTTTTAGAGCCTTTCTGCATAAGTGACAATTTACGTTGTTCACGTTTCAGCTTTTTCTCGGCATTTCTGTAGTATCCTGGATACGCAGGTTCATTGCCGTTACTGTCTTTGTATAGTTCGTGCATTGAAAAATCCAATCCTAAAAAGTTATGCAAATCCTGTTCTTGTACTTGGTTTTCGTACTCAAACAGAATACTTGCATAATATTTTCCACTTGGATTTTGGCTTATCGTAACAGACTTTAATTTATAACCAGATGGTATCTGACGATGTTGTTTTAACTTTACAAACCCAATTTTAGGCAATTTAATACAGCCGTTCTCAATAGATACAGAACCCTTTTGGTTATTTGTAGTGTACGAATTTCTGTTTTTGTGTTTTGATTTGAATTTCGGAAATCCGACTTTAGGGCTTTTGAAAAAATTGTTATACGCTTTTTGCAGGTTCATTTGTGCGTTGGCAAGTGCCAGACTGTCAACCTCTTTAAGCCACCCAAATTCTGCCTTATATTGTGCGGGAGTATTGTTTAGCTTTTGTTTGGTTTCTTCATAATACTTAATTTTATCTGACAGCATTTTATTATAGATAAATCTGACGCAACCAAATGTCCTGGCAAACAAAATCTTTTGCCCGGCGTTCGGATATATTCTGAATTTATATGCTTTGTTTGCCATTATTTTCACCTCTTTTTTTGCCCGTTTTCTTGTCCTTGTGTTTCAATATATTTCTTAATTACTTCAATAGGTGCTCCGCCTGTTGTAAGCAAGCAAAAACTTTGACTCCAAAAATATTCTTTCCATAGCTTTTGTCTTATTTGCGGAAATTCTTTCTTCAAAAGCCTGCTGCTTGCACTTTTGTATGCATTTATGAATTTGCTTATTTCACTTTTGGGGTGAGCCTTGAACAGAATATGCACATGGTCTTTATCATGATTCCATTCCTGCAAGGTTATATTGTAATTTGGCGAAATATACCCAAATATTTCTTTAGCTCTGTCAGAAATTTCATCATCGAATACTTTTCTTCTATATTTCACAACGAGTACAAGATGATAGTATAACAAAAATACCGAATGAGCATTGTTATCTAGTTCCATAAGTCTATCAGCCTTTCCTGTTTTTCGACTGATTTTATTGTAATATATTATTTTCTATTTGTCAAGAACTACAACAGGACGCAATTCATCCCACCACTTTAGAAGTGGGGGACTTCTTGCTACAATAGGTTAAATATTGAATCAACATGTTCCAGCATATTGTTAATAATGCCTTCACCGTTTTTTACAACAAGGTCATTAAGTTCACCTTTAAAATCATTAACACATGAGTTAAATTCTGTTTCAAATATTTTAAATTCCTGTGAAAGCTGTATTTTCTGGAAATAAGTTAAATTTCCACCATTTTGTGAAGTTTCCATATTATCATCTGGCAACAGTATTTTGACGGATTTTATAGAATAATATTTTAACTTGTCAATTATATCAGGAGTTAAAGTAGTATTAGATGATATAATAAGATGGTTTGAAAAATTGTAAACTGCTTCGGCAGTAACCATTCCTATTTCAAGGTCTGCCGTTAATATTTTCTTCTTGTTCATAAAAACCCCCATTTAAGCCCTTATGGCATAAAAAACAAGCTGGATGTCCAACTAATTTTATAATATCATCTTTATGCCAAAATAACAAGCAGAATTATAAAATTATATACGGCATTATTACTACAAAAGGGCAAAACCCCTGTTGTTCTGCCCTTTTACTTACAGCCCTGTTATGCTGCTTATTCACTTATAAATCCCCTGTAATGGCGCACAAGCATCTGTGATTCAATCTGCTTTAATGTTTCAAGTACAACACCTACTATAATGATAAGTGACGTACCGCCGAATGATACATCTGCACCAAATGCACCTGAGAAGAATATAGGTACAACTGCTACTACTGATAATCCAATAGCACCTATTAAGATAATGCTGTTTAATACCTTTGACAGGTAATCTGTTGTTGGCTTTCCAGGCCTTATTCCTGGTATAAAGCCGCCCTGCTTCTTCATATTGATTGCAATTTCCTGTGGATTGAATGTTATTGATGTGTAGAAGTAAGCAAAGAAAATCAGCAATCCAATATATATAACAAGTCCCAGTGTATATTTAAATTCACCAAAGCTTTCAAAATTGCACCAGGCATTCTGGTTAAGCACCTTCAGTATCTTCTGTCCCAGTGAAGCGCCATCACCTGATGCAGGCTGTACACCTGCGAAGTTTGCAATAACTATTGGCATTGAAAACAGTGAACCTGCAAAGATTACAGGAATTACACCGGCAGTATTTACTTTAAGCGGTATATGTGATGTCTGCCCGCCTACAAGCTTCCTGCCTTGTGTCTTTTTGGAATACTGTACACTTATCCTTCTTTCGCCATCAGAGAGAATTACAATAAATACAACCATTCCAATTAATACAGCAATTATAACAACTGCACCAACCAGTCCATTTGTTACAGTACTGGCACCCGCTACAAACTTCTCATAAAGGTTTGCCATGTCTTCTGGCACCCTTGATACAATGTTGTAAAGAAGTATTATCGAAATACCATTACCTACGCCTCTTTCTGTAATCTGTTCACCAAGCCACATAAGGTATGCTGAACCTGCTGTTAATGAAACAATTATAACGGACACTGATGTAAATGTTACACCTTCTGTCAGGTATCCGCTTTTTCCGAATCCTACCGCCATTGCAGCACTTTCCATTACTGAAAGCCCGATTGTAAGGTATCTGGTATATTCCGCAAGCTTTTTCCTGCCTTCTTCACCATCTTTGTGCAGCTCCTCAAGCCTTGGTATTGCAATAGTAAGGAGCTGTATAATAATAGAAGCTGTAATATATGGTGTAATGTTCAATGCAAATATAGACATTGATGAAAAAGAACCACCTGTAAGCTGGTTGAAGAAGTCAAGTGAATTCTGGCTGTCAAACCATTCTGAAATATATGATGCGTCAACGCCTGGTACTGGAAGCTGGCATCCTATACGTACAATAACCAAAGCAACCAGGGTATATAAAATCTTATTCCTTAGCTCTTTGATTTTAAATGCGTTCTGGACTGTCTGGAACATCCTTAAATCACCTCAGCTTTTCCACCAAGAGCCTCAATTTTCTGGATAGCACTCTTACTGAATGCATTAACCTGGACCGTAAGCTTCTTAGTTAATTCCCCATTTCCGAGCATCTTAACTCCATCTTTTGGATTACTAATTATGCCTTTTTCACGTAATGCTTCAATAGTAACTACATCTCCATCATTAAATTTCTCTAACCTGTCAACATTTATTGCAACTATATCCTTAGAATTGCGGTTTGTAAAACCTCTCTTAGGGATACGTCTGTAAAGTGGCATCTGCCCGCCTTCAAAACCTGGGCGTGGTGCACCTGAACGTGCTTTCTGTCCTTTATGTCCTTTACCTGCTGTCTTTCCATTGCCTGAACCATGTCCACGGCCTCTTCTGAAATTATTGCTCTGTTTAGAACCTTTTGCTGGCTTTAAATCTGATAAATTCATTTTTTACCTCCTGTAATACGGACTGGCATATGCCAGCCGCTTCTCACTATACGGGCACAGGATTATGCCCTCGCTTTTTATTTATTTTCCTATAATTATAAAATATAATACTAATGACAGGCAGAAAGCCTGCCTGCCTTACTATATTTCTTCAACCTTTACAAGGTGTCTTACATGCCATATCATGCCCCTTACTGCATCATTATCAGGCAGTTCAACTGTTTTATTAAGCTTTCTTAATCCTAATGCCTCAACAGTTGCACGGTGCTTTGGAATAGCGCCAATCGTAGATTTAACTAATGTAACTTTTAACTTATCTGCCATAATTAGCCTCCAATCATTTAAGCGGAATAATCAGCTTAAAAGCTCTTCAAGTGATATCCCTCTTGCCCTTGCCACATCTTCAGGCCTTTTAAGGTTATCAAGGCCATTAATTGCTGCAAGTACAACATTCTGCTTGTTATTAGAACCAAGAGATTTTGTACGGATGTTCTTGTAACCTGCAAGCTCAAGTACAGCACGTGCCGGGCCGCCTGCAATAATTCCTGTACCTTCTGGTGCTTTTTTAATCAGCACAGAAGCACTGCCAAACTTGCCAATAAAGTCATGTGGCACACTGCCATTTGGGTCGATAGGAACTTCAACAAGTTTCTTTGTTGCATCTTCTTTGCCTTTGCGGATAGCTTCTGGTATTTCAGCTGCTTTGCCAAGGCCAACGCCAACATGCCCGTTCTTATCGCCAACTACTACTAATGCAGTAAACCTCATATTACGTCCGCCCTTAACTACTTTGGTTACACGTTTAATCGTTACTACATTATCTTCCAGCTCTAACTGGCTGGCATCAATAATTGTACGTTTCATGAGTTTTCCTCCTAAATCTATTAGAATTCTAAGCCAGCTTCCCTTGCTGCTTCAGCTAAAGCTTTAACTTTGCCATGATAAATATATCCGCCCCTGTCAAATACAACGGTTTTAATACCTTTATCAAGTGCCCTTTTGGCAATTACAGTGCCAAGTTTTGCAGCAGCATCAACATTATTTGTCTTTTCAAGCCCTTCTTTAACTTCACCCTGGAGGGTTGAAGCAGAAACTAAAGTATTCCCTGCAACATCGTCTATAACCTGGACATACATATGGTTATTGCTTCTGAATACTGCCATGCGTGGCCTTTCTGGTGTGCCTGAAATACGTTTGCGGACTTTAAGATGTTTCTTTGCGCGGACTTCACTTCTTGACTGCTTTTTAATCATCGTATCTCACTCCTTTACTTATTTTTTACCTGTCTTACCAACTTTACGCCTGATAACCTCGTCAGCGTATTTAATACCCTTGCCCTTATAAGGCTCTGGAGCTCTCTTTTCCCTGATTTCGGCAGCGTACTGTCCGACTTTTTCCTTATCTATACCTTTGACAATAATCTTGTTCTGTCCTTCTACTATTACTTCAAGGCCTTCAGGGTCTTCCATCTCTACAGGATGTGAATATCCAAGTGAAAGAACCAGCTTTTTGCCCTGCTTCTGCGCCCTGTAACCAACACCATTTACTTCAAGTTCTTTTGAATAACCCTCTGTTACACCTGTAACCATGTTAAATACAAGGGTTCTTGTAAGACCATGCAGTGATTTCATCTTTTTAAGGTCATTTGGCCTTGAAACAAGGATTTCTTCCCCTTCTTTCTTAATCTCCATCTCTGCTGGTAATACTCTTTCAAGAGTACCCTTTGGTCCTTTTACAGTCACTTTATTATTTTCTGCAATATCGACAGTTACACCTGCCGGTATAGCGATAGGCATTTTTCCAATACGTGACATGCCGTGCACCTCCATATTCTTAGGTTTATATATTAAGCGTACATTCTGCTTTTACCAGATAAATGCAAGAACTTCGCCGCCAACATTTGCTTTCCTTGCTTCCTTGTCTGTCATTACGCCCTTATTAGTAGAAATAATGGCAATGCCAAGCCCGCCAAGGACTTTAGGAAGCTCTTCCTTGCCAGCATAGATACGCAGCCCTGGTTTTGAAATCCTCTTTAAACCAGAGATAATCTTATCATTCTTATCTGCGCCATATTTTAATGTAATATGAATCATTTTGATGCCGCTTGCATCAACCATATCAAACTTTTTAATGTAACCTTCCCTTAAGAGGATTTCTGCAATAGAAATCTTCATCTTTGAAGCAGGTACATCTACTGTATCATGCTTTGCAGTATTTGCATTACGGATTCTTGTAAGCATATCTGCAATAGGGTCACTCGTCATCATCTTAGTTTTACCTCCTTACCAGCTTGCTTTCTTCACACCTGGAATCTGTCCTTTATAAGCTAACTCACGAAAGCAGATTCTGCAAATTCCGTATTTTCTCAAATAAGCATGTGGCCTGCCACAAATCCTGCAGCGGCTGTATTCCCTTGTAGAGAATTTAGCCTTGCGCTGCTGCTTAACCTTCATAGAAGTCTTAGCCATGAAATTTCCCTCCTTATTTTTTGAACGGCATACCGAACTGTGCCAATAATTCACGAGCCTCTTCATCAGTTGCAGCTGTAGTAACAATTATAATGTCCATGCCCCTGACTTTATCTACTTTATCATACTCTATTTCCGGGAAAATAAGCTGCTCTTTGATACCAAGTGCATAATTGCCCCTGCCATCAAAAGCATTTGGGTTTACACCCCTGAAGTCACGTACACGTGGCAGCGCCAGGTTTATAAGACGGTCAAGAAATTCATACATCCTTCCGCCTCTTAAAGTAACCTTACAGCCTATTGGCATACCTTCCCTGATTTTAAAGTTTGCTATTGAGTTCTTAGCTTTTGTTGTAACAGGCTTCTGGCCTGAAATAATTGCAAGGTCATTCATGGCAGCATCAAGTACCTTTGAGTTTTCCTTTGCTTCCCCGATGCCCATATTTATAACTATCTTTTCAATCTTTGGCACCTGCATAATGTTTTTGTAACCAAACTTTTTAACCATGCCATCAATGATTTCTTTCTGATAAGTTTCTTGTAAACGAGTCAAAGCTAACAGCCTCCTTTCTTAAGATTAATCAATTACTTCACCCGTTGCTTTTGCATAACGGACTTTTTTGCCATCCTGGAATTTAAAACCTACACGTGAAGCTTTTCCTTTGCTAACATACATAACATTTGACATGTCCATAGGAGCAGACTGCTGTACAATGCCGCCCTGCGGGTTTGCCTGGCTAGGCTTTGTATGCTTTGTAACCTGGTTAATGCCTTCAATGATTACTTTGCCATTCTTAACGGCTGTTACCTTGCCCTCTCTGCCTTTATCTTTACCAACAATAACTTTAACAGTATCGCCTTTTTTAATTTTACTTGTTGCCACAATGACACCTCCTTATAACACTTCTGGTGCTAATGAAACGATTTTCATAAACTGTTTTTCCCTTAATTCCCTTGCTACAGGCCCAAAAATACGTGTTCCCCTTGGTGTCTTGTCATCACGTATAATTACTGCTGCATTCTCATCAAACCTGATATAAGAACCATCAGGGCGGCGTACACTTTTTACTGTACGTACTACCACTGCTTTAACAACATCACCTTTTTTTACAACACCGCCTGGTGTTGCATCTTTGACAGAAGCAACAATAATATCACCAACGCCGGCATATCTCCTTGTTGAACCGCCCATAACCCTGATACAAAGAAGTTCTTTAGCACCTGTATTATCAGCTACTTTAAGCCTTGATTCCTGCTGTACCATGTTTAACCTCCATATTCTGCAAAAATAGATTATTTTGCCCTTTCAACTATCTCTACAAGCCTCCATCTCTTATCCTTGGATAATGGCCTTGTTTCCATGACTCTTACCCTGTCACCAATTTTGCAGGTATTTTCCTCATCATGGGCTTTTAATTTATAAGTTCTCTTAATAATTTTATTATAAAGCGGATGCTTTACGTTATCAACGATTGCAACAACTATTGTCTTGTCCATCTTATCACTGACTACTTTACCTACACGCGTTTTCCTAAGATTTCTCTCCACTGGCGTGTCCTCCTTTCAATAACCGTACCACCTGAAGGCATTACTGCTGCTTTGCTGTGAGCACTGTTTTAATTCTTGCAATATTTTTCCTTACTTCCTTAATCCTGCTTGTATTCTCTAACTGGTTAGTTGCGTTCTGGAACCTGAGATTGAAAAGCTCTTTCTTTGCAGCTACTAAATCTTCATTTAACTCTTCTACAGATTTATTCCTTAAATCTTCCAGATACTGTTTACTCTTCACAGCCCGCACCTCCTTCTAAATCTGCCTTGGATACAACCTTGCACTTTATAGGCAATTTGTGTGTTGCAAGACGCAAAGCTTCTTTTGCGGTTTCTTCTGATACACCTGAAATCTCAAACATTACACGGCCTGGCTTAACTACAGCCACCCAGTATTCAAGTGCACCTTTACCTTTACCCATTCGGGTTTCAGCAGGTGTCTTTGTAACTGGCTTATCTGGGAAAATCTTAATCCATACCTGGCCGCCACGCTTGATATAACGTGTCATTGCAACACGGGCAGCTTCAATCTGGTTTGATTTAATCCATGCTGGCTCTAATGCCACAATACCATATTCACCATTTGTAATTTTATTTCCTCTGAGCGCTTTTCCTGTCATGCGGCCACGGAACTGCTTACGGTGTTTAACTCTTTTAGGCATTAACATTATTTATCGCTCCCTTCCTTATTGGCATTGTTTCTGGCTGGAAGTACCTCACCATTGTAAATCCATACTTTTACGCCGACTTTTCCATATGTTGTGTCAGCTTCTGCAAAACCATAGTCAATATCTGCACGGAGTGTCTGGAGAGGAATAGTTCCCTCACTGTAAAACTCTGTACGTGCCATATCAGCACCGCCAAGGCGTCCTGAACAGCTTGCCTTGATGCCCTTTGCACCTGTCTTTAATGTCCTGCCCATTGCAGATTTCATTGCACGGCGGAATGAAACACGGTTCTCTAACTGCTGCGCGATATTTTCAGCTACAAGCTGTGCATGTTTATCAGGGTTCTTGATATCCATAATCTTAATATCAAGCACTACTTTCCGGCCTATGACTTTAATAATCTCTTTCTTTAATTTCTCTATTTCAGCGCCGCCTTTTCCAATTACAAAACCAGGCTTTGCTGTGTGGATTATAACACGGACTTTGTCTGCTGGCCTTTCGATTTCTATTTTTGAGATGCCTGCGCTATATAACTTCTTCTTTACAAATTCCCTTATCTTATAATCTTCTACAAGAAAATCTGCAAAGTCTTCTTCTGCATACCAGTTTGAATCCCAGCCGCTTATAACGCCGACCCTTAAACCATGAGGATTAACTTTCTGTCCCATTTTAATCTCCTTTCATAAACCCATAAAACAATTAACGCTCGTTAAGAATTATTGTTATGTGGCTCATTCTCTTCTCAATACGATATGCCCTGCCCTGGGCCCTTGGTCTTATTCTCTTCATTGTAGGTCCTTTGTTTGCAAAGCACTCTTCTATATATAAATCATCTGGATTCATACCATTATTGTTCTCAGCATTTGCAACTGCAGACTGTAATAATTTTAATATAATACGTGAAGCATTCCTTGGACTGTATGCCAGTATACCAGTTGCTGTTTTCACATCTTTGCCTCTGATGGCATCAAGCACAAAACACGCCTTCTGGACTGAAACCCTTGCATAAGATAATTTTGCAGAAGGTCTGGTATCTCTCTGGTTCTGGTTTCTTTCTCTCTTTATCTGGGACCTGTGTCCTTTTGCCATTGATAAAGCCTCCTTTCAAGTTTCCAGACATTTAAGCCATGGTGGCATGTGCCACTCACAGCATTAAGTCTATATCAGTAATCTTAATTTAACCTATTTATTTTAATTAACGCTTCTTCTCATCTTTGCCATGGCCTCTGTAAGTCCTTGTAGCAACGAACTCTCCAAGCTTATGTCCGACCATATCCTCTGTCACATATACAGGCACATGCTTCCTGCCATCATGTACTGCAAATGTAAGTCCGACAAATGACGGGAAAATAGTAGAACGGCGTGACCATGTTTTAATAACCTGCTTACTGCCTGATGCAACCTGTGCATCAACCTTTTTAAGAAGGCTTGCATCAGCAAAAGGTCCTTTCTTTAATGAACGTGACATTATATCCTCCATTCTGCCGGTAATTTTGCCACCAGCTTATTATAACCGGGGGTATAAAGCCTGGTTTATATTATTTTGCCAGTGCTTTACCATCCCTTCTTCTTACTATTAATTTATTTGACTGTTTATTCTTTTTACGTGTCTTAAGACCAAGAGCAGGTTTGCCCCAAGGAGTACATGGGTTTGGACGTCCTACACTTGTCTTGCCTTCACCACCACCATGTGGATGGTCATTAGGGTTCATAACAGAACCACGGACTGTAGGCCTGATTCCCATATGGCGCTTGCGTCCTGCCTTGCCAATATTTACAAGTGCATGTTCCCCATTGCCGATTACACCGATTGTAGCACGGCACTGTATAGGAACCATCCTCATTTCACCTGAAGGAAGCCTTAAAGTTGCATACTTGCCTTCCTTAGCCATAAGCTGCGCGCTATTGCCAGCAGCACGTACAAGCTGGCCGCCCTTCCCTGGCTGGAGTTCAATATTGTGTACCTGTGTACCAACTGGTATATTCTCAAGAGGAAGGCAGTTCCCAGCCTCAATTTCTGCCGCAGGGCCGTTCATAATCTTCTGCCCTGTCTTAATCCCTTCTGGTGCAAGTATATATGCCTTCTGGCCGTCCGCATATGCAATTAATGCAATATTAGCTGTTCTGTTAGGGTCATATTCAATAGTCTTGACTGTTGCAGGGATATTATCTTTATTTCTCTTAAAATCAATTATTCTATATTTTCTTCTTGAACCGCCGCCATGATGCCTGACAGTAATCTTGCCCTGGTTATTACGGCCGGAATTCTTCTTTAATGACACTGTAAGTGACTTTTCTGGCTTGTCTGCTGTTATTTCAGACCTGTCAACAACTGTCATGTGTCTTCTGGAAGGTGTATATGGGTTAAATGTTTTAATTCCCATGACATTTTCTCCTTTCGATATCTTGTTCTAAATAATCCTAAAGCCCTTCAAAAATCTCAATTTCCTTGCTGTCCTCTGTCAGTTTTACAATGGCTTTCTTTGTCTTTGCTGTCTTGCCTGATGTCCTTCCACGGCGGCGTGTCTTGCCTTCAAGATTCATTGTATTTACTTTTGCAACCTTTGTCCCCTCAAAAAGCTTCTCAACAGCTTCTTTTATCTGGCTTTTAGTTGCATCAGTGTGTACAAGGAAAGTGTACTTTTTCTCTTCCATAGCAGCCATTGACTTTTCAGTAACAACTGGCTTAAGGATAATATCATAATATTTTAAATCTGCCATTATGCGTACACCTCCTCAATTTTGGATACAGCACTCTTTGTAATTATAACTGTTTCATATTTCAAAATATCATATACATTGATTGTATTAGCAGTAATAGCCTTTATATTAGCAATATTCCTTGCTGAAAGTGCTACATTTGCATTATCCTCACCATCAAGGATTACAAGTGCTTTATTTACTTTTAACGCATCAAGTACCTTTACCATCTGCTTTGTCTTAATTTCATCAAATTTAAGTGAATCCAGGACAAGGAATTTCTCTTCATTTACCCTGCTTGTAAGTGCAGATTTCATTGCGCCTGCTTTTTCTTTCTTATTCATCTTAAATGAATAATCCCTTGGTACAGGTGCAAATACAACTCCGCCGCCCTTCCACTGTGGAGCTCTTATTGAGCCCTGTCTTGCATGGCCAGTCCCTTTCTGTTTCCAAGGCTTCTTTCCACCACCACGTACTTCTGAACGTGTCTTAGCCTTTTGTGTCCCCTGGCGCCTGTTTGCAAGCTGAAGCACTACAGCCATATGCATTAAATGTTCATTTACCTTGGCAGCAAATACTTTATCATTTAAATCCATCTTACCTACTTCGCTGCCTTCCATATTATAAACAGATACGTTAGCCATCTGTGTATTCCTCCTTTCCAAAAGAATTATTTATGAGCCTTGACGCTCTCTTTAATTATTACACATGCCTTCTTTGGCCCTGGTACAGCACCCTTAACTAAAATCAGGTTCTTTTCTGCATCTACCCTTACCACTTCAAGGTTCTGTACTGTAACCCTTACATTACCCATCTGTCCAGGCATCTTCTTTCCCTTAAATACACGTCCCGGGTCAGAGCAGGCACCATTTGAACCAGCATGCCTGTGGAACTTTGAACCATGCCCCATAGGCCCTCTGTGAAGCCCGTGCCTCCTGATAGCACCCTGGAAACCTTTACCTTTAGAAGTACCAGTTGCATCAATCTTGTCACCTGCTTCAAAAATACCAGCCTTAATCTCCTGTCCAGGCTTATACTCTTCAGCGTCCTCAAATTTAAATTCTTTCAGATATCTCTTTCCAGAAACACCAGCCTTTGCAAAATGTCCCTGTAACGGCTTGTTTACGCCATGAATCCTTTTAACTTCCTTTTTTCCTGTTGCATCTTTTGTGATAACTTTGTCTTTCTTGTCAACAAAGCCTACCTGTACTGCGCTGTACCCGTCATTGCTGACAGTCTTTACCTGTGTTACATAACATGGGCCTGCCTGGAGTACAGTAACAGGTGTTAATACCCCGTTATCATTGAAAATCTGTGTCATACCGATTTTCGTAGCTAAAATAGCTTTCTTCATTATAATGCACCTCCTGTTAATCTACAGCGGATTTCAAATCCTGCCTGACGCATGGTGTTGAAATCATCCTAGATGGTCTATAAAGTGCAAGTTTGTAAACAAAAAACTGTGCTTTTATATATAAACCCTAAGAGTTTCTACCTATTAAATATTACTTTTCTTTCATTTTCAGGACTACTGCTACACCAGATGGCATTTCCATCTTTGTAAGAGCCTCTATGGTCTTTTGTGTAGGGGCGATAACATCAATCAGCCTTTTGTGTGTCCTCTGCTCAAACTGTTCCCTTGAATCCTTGTACTTATGGACAGCACGCAGAATTGTAATTACTTCCTTCTTAGTTGGAAGTGGTACAGGACCGCTGACCTTTGCACCTGTCTTCTTAACTGTTTCAATAATTTTTGCAGCTGCATGATCAACCTGGTTGTGGTCATACGCCTTGAGTGTAATCCTCATTACATTTGTTGCCATAAAAAAAGCCGCCTCCTTTTCGCACTTTTACAGACTAATATTCCGGCTTAACGCCAGGCCTGCTATATCCAGCGCAACAAGTGGTGACTGTACACTTATCCGGGTGTGTCCATGCAGGCTTACCAGAACATGTAACTACCCTTACAAATAACCTGTTGTACAGTGACTTGCCGCCAGTTTCCTAACATGACATTCGCTCCACTGAAAACCTGCCTGGTGTTTCCACAAGGCAGCAACCTCAAGCTTCAACGCTATCAATGTCACAGCATCATTTACTATACACTGTTTTATTACGTTTTGCAAGGGTTTTTTTAATTTTTTTGGTTTTTTTTGAAATTGCTGGCAATTACAGACATTCAGCAGCCGCAATCTTAGTGGCATAAATCTATTTTAAATGGAGGATTTTGTTTTGGTCTTGCAGTGCACAGCCATTAATATAACAAATTTATTGCTATAAAATACCTAATTTTTACCACAATACAGCCATAAATAAACTTTATTATAGCAGCATAGTTAAATGATACAAAGAACTGGTTCAAATCATCAGCTACAGATTAAAATAAAAATAAAATAGAATGGAGATGTTGTATATGAATAGACTGGTTAAAATAAAACTGCCAAAGCCACGTATTGCATACGCACTGTCAGCGGCTTTAATAATTTCAATGTCACCTGTACCAGCTTTTGCATCTGGCAGCCTGGATACATCCACATCAGATAATGTACAAAACAGTATACAAGTTAACACTGTTACAGGTGGTACAATAGGTACTACAACAGGTGGTTCAGTAACCACTGGCGGCGTGGTATCCCCTGTAAATACACCGTCCCCTGCACCACCAGAAACACCCCCGGCAGGCGGGAACCAGTGGATACCTGGCCCAAGTAACAGCCCGCAGGCAACAGCCACTCCTGCTCCTCCAGCATCAGATGATAACCAGCCAGGGACTACAGCAGCTCCAGGCACTACACCGCCAGATACCACTACAGGCGGTGCAGTAATTCCAGGCACTACACCGCCAGATACTACTACAGGTGGTGCGGTAACTCCAAGCCAGCCGCCTGCCCCTTCAGCGTCACCTTCGCCTGCCCCTCTTGCTGTTGGTACTAAATTTACTGCCGGGAAATATATATACAGGGTAACAGGTACAAATACAGTTGCACTTAAAGGATTTGCAAAAGGTGTTTCTTTATCAACGGTTACTGCACAAAACCAGGTAAAATATAAAAACGTGGTTTATAATGTTACTAAAATTGGTGATAATGCCTTTAAGGGACAGGCCGGGATACAGAAAGCCATTATACGCAAGAACATAACTGATGTTTCACTGAAATCATTTTATAACTGCAAAAACCTGTCAAAAGTAACAATAAGGACTGGTGTAAAAATTATCCGCAAACAGGCATTTATGGGATGTTCCAAACTAAAAACTGTTAATATTACATCCCCTTCCCTGTCACAGGTAAAAAAGAATGCTTTTAAAAATATTAAAAAAGGCGCTGTTATTAATGTAGTAAATAAACAGGCCAGATTAACTGTAAAAGCTGCAATACCATCCAATGTTAAAGTAAACCAGATGTAACCCGGTTAATGAAATCCTCCTATAAATTATTAATATAAAGCCATAATACAAAAAGCGCCTGGGAACAAGGCGCTTTTTGTATACGTTATATTACTTTCTTACTGCTGTTCTGGTTCAGAACTGCTTTCTTCTCCTAATTCAGCAACAGCAAGTTCATATTTCTCTAAAATAACTTTCTGGATCATATCCCGTGTCTCTGAATTAATGGGATGCGCTATATCTCTAAATTCGCCATCTCCAGCACGTCTGCTCGGCATAGCAATAAATAAGCCTTTATCTCCGTCAATGACTTTGATGTCATGTACAACAAATTCATCATCTAAAGTCATTGAAACTACAGCCTTCATTTTACCTTCCTTGGTGATTTTCCTCACTCTTACATCTGTTATCTGCACATTAATAACCCCCTTTGGCCACTATGGGATGTATCCTGGCCGTTTTATAACGCATATCTCTCATTTTTCTCAACTACAATCTTAATTTTCCCATCTTCTCCTGCATAGTTAGTATTTGCACGGATTGTATCCCTGCTTTCTACGATACAATTCTCAATATGTGTATTATCTCCAATGTATACATCATTTAATATGATGGAATTTTTAATTGAACAGTTATTTCCAACATATACTTTCTTGAACAGGATTGAACCTTCTACATTGCCATTGATTATACAGCCGCTTGATACAAGGCTGTTCTTTACAAATGACCCGCTGTTATATTTTGCCGGAGGCAGGTCTTCAACTTTTGAATAAACGTCTGGATACTCTTTAAAGAAGTAATTGCGTACATCTGATTTAAGGAAATCCATATTTGTATTAAAATATGCATCAACAGATGAGATATTGCTCCAGTAAGTATTAATTGGATATGCAAACACCCTTTTAACGCCTTTATATCTTATAATAATATCCTTAACTAAATCATATCTTTCTTCTTCAATAGCCTTTTCAATAAGTTCAATAAGCTGCCTGCGGCGTACAACATAAATACCGGTTGACACCTGTGAACCATCTGCACTTATAGGCTTTTCTTCAAAATCAATTATCCTGCCGTCTGCATCAGTCTTAACAACACCAAACCTGCTTGGGTCATCCCTGCCTGAAATATCTGCTGTGACTACTGTAAAATCAGCTTTCTTTGCTATATGGTATTCAAGTACCTTTGAATAGTCCAGTTTATAAATTCCATCGCCTGAAGCTATTACTACATAAGGTTCATGGCTGTTCTTCAAAAAGTCAAGGTTCTGTGCTATAGCATCAGCTGTCCCCCTGTACCAGTAACTGTTTTTTGGCGTAGTAGTAGGGGTGAAAACATAAAGTCCTCCCTGCTTTCTTCCGAAATCCCACCATTTTGATGAATTTAAATGTTCATTTAATGATTTAGCGTTGTATTGTGTAAATACTGCTACTTTCTGTATATGTGAATTGCTCATGCTGCTAAGCACAAAGTCTATGCTCCTGTATCCTCCTGCAATAGGCATAGCTGCTACTGCACGCTTATTTGAAAGCTCCTTCATCCTGCTGCTATTGCCACCGGCTAATACAATACCTACTGCTCTCATATTTTTTCACCTACCTTAATTAATGTTTCTCCGCTTGCAAGAATGCCTCCCGGATAATCCCTTATATCAGTTTCACCTGAAATTGCTGTATTCTTTCCTATTCTGACATTGCTTGGAATAATACTGTCTTCACCAATAGTAACAAGTCCGAATGAATATACATCAGGCTTCACTTTATTTGGTATGTCTTCACCAGTGCAAAGAACACAATTCGCACCTATCTGGACTTTCTCAGCAATAATTGACCTGTCAATAACAGTATTCTCACCTATAGATGAGGAACTCATAATAATTGAATCCCTTACAACTGCCCCTGGTGCAATATACACACCTGAACCTATTACGGAATTGTGTACTTCTCCGTATATTTCAGATGCCTCACCAATAATTGCTTTGTCAATGACAGCTTCTTCTGCTACAAACTGCGGTGATACAAGTTCATTCTTTGTATAAATCTTCCAGAACTCTTCATAAAGGTTAAATACAGGTATAAGGTCTATAAGCTCCATATTTGCCTGCCAGTAAGAACCAAGCGTCCCTACATCTTTCCAGTACCCGTTATACTCATAAGCAAATATCCTCTTACCCTGCTCATGGCAGTATGGGATAATGTGCTTGCCAAAGTCACATGATGGCTGGTCCCTAAGCTTTATTAAAGCTTCACGGAGCACAGGCCATGAGAATATATAAATACCCATTGAAGCAAGATTGCTGCGTGGATGTTCCGGCTTCTCTTCAAATTCCTGTATCTGCTTATGCTCATCTGTTATAACTACGCCAAAACGGCTTGCTTCTTCAATAGGAACAGGAATTGTTGCCAGTGTTACATCAGCCTTGCTTGCCTTATGGAAATCAAGCATAACCTCATAATCCATCTTATATATATGGTCACCACCAAGTATAAGCACATATTCAGGATTATAGAGTTCCATATAACGCATGTTCTGGAAAATTGCATTGGCAGTACCTGTATACCACTCACTGCTTGTACTCTTCTCATACGGCGGAAGTATGGATACACCACCAACATTCCTGTCCAAATCCCAAGGTATGCCAATACCTATATGCGTATTCAGACGTAATGGCTGGTACTGTGTAAGGACACCAACCGTATCAACTCCAGAATTAATACAATTACTAAGCGGGAAATCAATAATTCTGTACTTACCACCAAATGAAACTGCCGGCTTGGCGACATCTGCTGTAAGCACTCCAAGCCTGGAACCTTGTCCGCCTGCAAGTAACATTGCTATCATTTCTTTTTTAATCACGCTTTCACCCCCGTTGTTTTAGATATGGAACTATACTTCTAACTTAAAATTAAGTATATAAAACATCAACAAATTTGCTGACGCCCATAACAAATTTATATTACTTTCTTACGAGTACAGTATAACATATTTATATCAAATTGTGAATAAATTTTACTAAATTTTTAAAAATTTTTTAACATTTTTATGCAATCCGACTAAAAGCTGGCACTGGAATCCGGTTCTGGACAGGCAGGGCTGCCAAAACTGTGTTTTTATGAATACAAATCCTTTACATACAAGCCTGCTCTCTACTATAATATATATATAGCAGATGTGGACCACAATTTTGAATTGTATTTTCTTTAACATTGGCTATAATTATAATATATAATATATATAATATAAACCAGGCAAAATAATGCAGATAGGATGGTGGCACCATGTACCAGATTGATTTAAACAAACCATGCAAAGCATACTTTACCGGCATTGGCGGCATAAGCATGAGCGGCTTTGCAGAACTTCTCCACAAAAACGGCTTTGATGTATATGGCTCTGACATTAAAGAAAGTAATATAACCAGGCATCTCAGCTTATCAGGTGTCCATATAGTATATGGACAAAGCGCTTCAAATATAACTAATGATATAAGTTTTGTAGTCTATACAGCTGCAGTACACCCGGAAAACCCGGAACTTATGGCGGCTAAAAAACTTGGCATACCAGTAATGGAGCGTGCTGAAATGGCAGGGCAGATTATGAAAAATTACAGTAACTCCATTGCTGTAGCAGGAACACATGGCAAAACAACAACAACATCAATGCTTTCACACATTTATCTTGCTGCTAATAAGAATCCTACCATATCTGTGGGCGGAATTTTAGCTGCAATTAATGGAAATATGCGCATTGGCGGCAAAGAGAATTTTATTATAGAAGCATGTGAATATACAAACAGCTTTTTAAAATTCCACCCAACAGCAGGAATTATACTTAATATAGGTGCTGACCATCTTGATTTCTTCAGTGGCATTGATGATATCCGCTCATCATTCCGCAGGTTTGCGGAACTAATCCCAGAAGATGGCATACTTGTTATTAACAATACCATTGACAACATTTCCTATATAACAGATAACCTGGAATGTAAAGTGGCCACTTTTGGGGATGGCAGCGGAAGTGATTATTCTGCCGGCAACATATCATATGATGAAAACGGATGTGGAAGCTTTGACATTGTAAAATCAGGCGTAAACACTGGCAGGCATATAAAACTTAATGTCACTGGCAGCCATAATATAGGCAATGCCCTGGCAGCTATTGCTATATCTGATTACTATGGCATAAAAGAAGATGACATAGCAAAAGGGCTTTTTGAATTTAAAGGCACTAAAAGACGCTTTGAAACCAAAGGTACTTTTAATGGTGTAACTGTTATTGATGACTATGCACACCATCCTGATGAAATAAGGGCAACTTTAAATGCTGCCGGCAAGTACCCGCACAAACATTTATGGTGCGTGTTCCAGCCCCATACATATACAAGGACACGCAGCCTGCTATCAGATTTTGCCAGTGCGCTTTCACTTGCGGAAAATGTTGTACTTGCCGATATATACGCTGCAAGGGAAGATGACCCGGGGGATATCTCCTCACAGACATTACAGCATGAAATGGAAAAACATGGAAAGAAAGCATATTACTTTCCTTCATTTAAAGAAATAGAGGATTTCTTATACAGCCAGTGCAACAGCGGTGATTTGGTAATAACTATGGGGGCTGGTGACGTTGTAAATATCGGTGAGGACCTTCTGGGGAAATAATTACACATGCTGCTTCCAGTGATGTATTACTTATGGAGGAAGTCAATAACAATATGGACACTATATTACTATGCTCAGGCTATCCGCCTGCAACAACATATATACACAATGCTTTTATTGAAGATTATATGCTGTCTGCTAATGGAAGTTATGTAAAGGTATATATTTACCTTTTAAAATGTATCCAGACAGGTGAAAAGGACTTATCCATTTCCTCACTTGCAGATAAGATGGATAATACAGAAAAAGATATTTTAAGGGCGCTTAATTACTGGGAGAAAAACCACCTTATACATCTGGTTAAAGGTGGAAATAATGGTGAAATAACAGGAATCGAAATACTAAACCCTGGCAGCCAGAAAAAAGCCAGCGCCAGGGAAATCCCTGCCAAAGAAACTGCCAGCCCGGAAAAACCTGCAGAACCACCACAAACCATAAATACAGCTGCCACAAAAGAACCCCCGGATATAAAAATAACTGCCAGCCAGACTAAAAGGCTTTCTGGTGATGATGACTTTGTATGGACAAGCCGTGTAATAGAAAGTTATGTAAGCAGGCCGCTTAAACCGGGAGAAGTACAGCTTATTTCATATTTATATGATGACCTAGGTTTTTCACCAGACCTGCTTCTTTATTTATATGAATACTGTATATCCCTTGGCAAAACAAGTGTAAATTATATACAGGCTGTTGCACTTTCATGGGATAAACAGAATATAAAAACACCTGAAGAAGCCAAAAATGCTTCTTCCAATTATAAAGCCACATATACAGCTATAGCAAGGGCATTTGCCCTTGGGCGTCCGCTTGCACCGGCTGAGAAAGACTTTGCCAGCCGCTGGCTTAATGAATGGCATATGGACCTTTCAGTTGTGCTTGATGCCTGTAACCGTACTATGTTAAAATTCCAGAAAGCAGATTTTAACTATACAAACGGGACTATTGAAAAGTGGCATAAAAACAATATACATACGCTACAGGATGTCAAAAAAGCAGATGAAGAGTATGCTAAGAAAAAAAAGGCTGCACCGGATAAAAAACAGTATGACGGCACACAGCAAAACAGCCACCGGGATAAAAACCAGTTTAATAACTTTATGCAGCGTGAAGTATCAAAAAAAGAGATTGATGAACTTGAAAAAAAGCTTTTAGCACGTTAACCCTATACTTTCCAGGAGGTTATATATGGGAATTTCCAACGCACAATACAAGGACATTATGTACCAGTACGACCAGACACGTCTTAAAAACCACCATTTATCAGAAAAAAGGTATGCGGAAGTTTGTGAGAAAATTCCTGAAATACAGAAAATACAAGAAGAACTTATTAAACTTTCAGCAAATTATGCACGCCTGCAGCTGCTTGGACCCGGTGATAATGTTAAAGAAAATTTATCCTATCTTAATAAGAAGAAAAAACTTCAGGAAAAGAAATGCAGGCTTTTAACAATGAATGGCTACCCGGCAGATTACCTGTCCCCTATATATAACTGTAAATCCTGCAAGGACACAGGCTATATAGGGAACACGCCTTGTAACTGCCTTAAACAGCGTAAGGCAGACTTGCTTTATGAAAGTTCCAACCTTATGGAAGTCCTCAAATATGAAAATTTCAGCACATTTTCAGAAAGTTATTATGATGATACACAAATCAATGAAAACCTTTCACTTACACCACGGCAGAATATTATCAGGATTAAAAATATATGCCTTGATTATATCAGGCATTTTGATAAAATTTATAAAAATATTATTTTCTATGGCGAAACCGGTGTAGGCAAAACTTTTATAACACACTGCATAGCCAAGGCCCTGCTTGATACATCCCACACAGTTGTTTACCTGACAGCGCCACAATTATTTGATATACTTGAAACAATTAAGTTCGGGAGGAATAATGAAGAACAGTATGGCAGCCAGATTTCATATATACTGGATAGTGAACTTCTTATTATAGACGACCTTGGCACAGAACTTGTAAACAGCTTTACCTCTGCCCAGTTATACTATTTTATAGAAGAAAGGCATTTAAACAGAAAGGCTGTTATTATTTCTACAAACCTGTCCTTTCAGGAACTGCGTGACAGATATAATGAACGTATTTTTTCACGTTTTACAGGATATTATAATTTTTATATGATAGCAGGGGAAGATATACGTGTTAAAATAGCACTTTCCTAAAACAGTAACATAAATAATACATTATGGAGGACATTTATATGAAACGACATGACAAACTTGCAGAAACAATACCATATGGCTCTCTTGGCATACTTACGCTTGAGAGCAGCCTGGATATGGGCAAAAAAGTCAATGGATACATTACCGGCTGGAGGGCAAAAAGGGCTAAACGCCACGCTGCTGCTTCAAGCTTTGCAGGATACAATAAAGAATCATTTATAATTGACTGTGCATGCCCGCGCTTTGGTTCAGGTGAAGCAAAAGGGATTATCCGCGAATCTGTCAGGGGCGATGACCTGTACATTCTTGTAGATGTATGCAATTACAGCCTTACATATACTGTATGCGGCCAGACAAACCATATGTCACCTGATGACCATTACCAGGACCTTAAACGTATTATAGCTGCTGTGGGAGGCAAAGCAAGAAGAATTACTGTAATTATGCCATTCCTTTATGAAAGCCGCCAGCACCGCAGAAGTGCAAGGGAGTCACTTGACTGTGCACTTGCGCTGCAGGAGCTTACACAGATGGGTGTTGAAAGCATTATTACATTTGATGCACATGACCCAAGGGTACAAAATGCCATACCCCTTAAAAGTTTTGAAACAGTGCAGCCAACATACCAGTTTATTAAAGCGCTCCTTAAAAATGTGCCTGATTTAAAAATTGACCCCGGGCATCTTATGGTTATAAGCCCGGATGAAGGAGCAATGGGCCGTGCTGTATACTATGCCAATGTACTTGGAATTGATATAGGAATGTTCTATAAACGCCGTGACTACAGTAAAATAGTTGACGGGCGCAACCCTATTATTGCACATGAATTTCTTGGACAGGACCTTGAAGGCAAAGATGTAATAATTATTGATGATATGATTTCCTCTGGTGAAAGCATGATAGATGTTGCAACAGAACTTAAACACCGCAAGGCAAGACGTATATTTGTAGCCGCAACTTTCGGGCTCTTTACAAATGGCATGGATAAATTTGATGAAGCACACGAAAAGGGCTTAATTGACAATGTACTTACAACAAACCTTGTATACCAGCCTGAAGAAGTCCTTTCACGCAGCTATTACATTGACGTGGATATGAGCAAATATGTTGCACTTCTTATTGATACTTTAAACCATGACCAGTCGATAAGCGAGCTGTTAAACCCTGCTGAACGTATACATGATGTACTAAAAAAATATGGCAAAATATAATTTATCTTTTATTTAGATAGAATTATACAAATTAATAAATCGTTCATATTTAGGACAAAATACGAACACAATTACCATATATAATGTATTCATACTTACAGATAAAGGAATAATTATTAAAAAGCTTACTGACTAATGTTTGAAATAGATTCTTTTTCATTTTTTTCATTTGGCTCCACAGTAGCTCCCTCTGCTGTGGGGCAACTCCTTTCTTTTTGGTTTCCCGTTTATTTTTATAAAATAAATGTGGCAGCCAATTTTTTATACCTTAAAAAGGATAGAAAACGTGGAACTGCCATGTTTTCTATCCTTTTTGCATTACAAAACAGATATTTTATATATCTACAGTTTCAAGACCCCGAGTGTTACTTTTTCACCATTTATATTCCACTCTTTAGTAAATCCTTCTGCCATACCATATACAGCTTCATTGGCAAGGACTTCTGGTTTAATTATATCTTCATTATTCTTTATAACATCTGTAATTTTATCATTATCTTTTACACTTATACGTATATGGTCCATAACCTCAAAGCCTGCATCTTTACGCATTGTCTGGATTTTGCTTATAACTTCACGTACAAAGCCTTCCTCAATTAATTCTGGTGTAAGGTTTGTATCAAGCACTACAGTAATCCCACGGCCTGTAGCAGAAATATATCCTTCTATCTGTGCTGATTCAATTAAAAGGTCATCTTTCACAAGTGCCTCTTTTTTGCCATCTACAGTAATTACAAGCTCTCCTGTGCTATTTATCTCCTCCATCGCTTTCTGCCCGTCAAGATTTGCAAGTATCTCTTTTACTGCATTAATATTTTTGCCAAACCTGCGCCCGAGAGTTTTAAGCTGCGGCTTAAAACTGTATGTTACCAGGCTGCTTACATCATCTTTAATAATTGCTTCTTTTACATTAAGTTCATCCTTTATAATATCAAGATAAAATTCTGAAAGTCCTGCACCAGCTTTTATAAACATCCTGCTTATAGGCTGGCGGTTCTTTATATTGGCTGTATTCCTGCATGAACGCCCGGCAACAACTGCTTCAAGCACAGTTTCCATATCCTCTTCAAGCTTTTTGTCTATCATATCTTCACAAACTACAGGGAAATCACAAAGATGTATGCTTTCTGGTGCATTTTTGTCTGTGCTGCATACAAGGTTTAAGTAAATCTCCTCTGTCATAAATGGTACCATAGGGGCTGCTGCTTTTGAAATTGTTACAAGTGCAGTATAAAGCGTCATATAAGCATTAATCTTATCCTGCTCCATGCCCTTTGCCCAGAAGCGTTCACGGCAACGCCTTACATACCAGTTGCTCATTTCATCTGTAAATTCCTGTAAAGCCCTTGCCGTTTCAGGTATACGGTAGGCAGCAAGGTTTCCATCAGCTTCCTTTACAGTGCTGTTAAGCCTTGAAAGAAGCCATTTGTCAATAACAGCAAGTTTATCATATTCAAGCTGGTACTTTGCTGCATCAAACCCGTCTATATTGGCATAGAGCACAAAGAAAGCATATGTGTTCCAGAGAGTGCCCATAAACTTGCGCTGCCCTTCCTGTACTGCCTTGCCATGGAAACGGTTAGGAAGCCATGGTGCACTATTTATATAAAAATACCAGCGTATTGCATCTGCACCATAAGTTTCAAGTGCCTCAAACGGGTCAATGGCATTTCCTTTTGACTTGCTCATTTTCTGCCCGTTCTCGTCCTGCACATGCCCAAGCACAATAACATTTTCATAAGGTGCTTTATTAAACAAAAGGGTTGACTCTGCCATAAGTGAATAGAACCATCCCCTTGTCTGGTCTACGGCCTCTGAAATAAACTGTGCCGGGAACTGCTGTTCAAATAAATCTTTATTTTCAAACGGGTAATGGTGCTGTGCAAATGGCATTGCCCCTGAATCAAACCAGCAGTCTATAACTTCAGGCACACGTTTCATAACCCCGCCACATTCCGGGCATTTAAACGTTACTTCATCTATATACGGGCGGTGCAGTTCCCTGTTTACATCATCAGGATTGCCGCTTCTTTCTGCAAGTTCTGCCCTGCTTCCAACAGCATCCTGGTACCCGCAGCCTTGACACTCCCATATATTAAGCGGCGTGCCCCAGTAACGGTTACGTGAAATGCCCCAGTCTTGTATATTTTCAAGCCAGTTGCCAAAACGCCCTGTGCCAATGGAATCTGGAATCCAGTTTACTGTATTGTTATTGCGCACAAGGTCATCCTTAACTTCTGTCATCTTTATAAACCATGATTCACGTGCATAATAGATAAGTGGTGTATCACATCTCCAGCAATGCGGGTAATCATGTTCAAATTTAGGCGCGGCAAAAAGCTGCCCACGCTTATCAAGGTCTTTAAGTACCTCTGGGTCTGCCTTCTTGACAAAAAGCCCTGCAAACGGTGTTTCCTCTGTCATTTCTCCTTTTTCATCCACAAACTGTGCAAATGGAAGGTTGTATTTACGCCCTACATTGGAATCATCTTCACCAAATGCTGGTGCAATATGGACTATTCCTGTACCATCTGTCATTGTAACATATGAATCACATGTTACGAAAAATCCCTCTTTATGCTGCCTGTCTGCTAATTCCTTAGCACATCCGTATAATGGCTCGTATTTTTTATATTCAAGGTCTTTGCCTTTATATTCTTCAAGTATCTTGTAAGCCTTTCTGCCCTCGTTTTCTCCATCTGCAAGGCGGGAAAGCACAGTATCAAGAAGTGCCTGTGCCATATAGTAAGTGTAACCATCTGCGGCTTTAACCTTACAATAAATTTCATCAGGGTTTACACAAAGCCCGGTATTAGACGGGAGTGTCCATGGCGTCGTTGTCCATGCCAGGAAATAAGCATCTTCATCTGCTACTTTAAAACGTACTATTGCAGAACGCTCTTTTACAAGCTTGTACCCCTGTGCCACTTCCTGGGAAGAAAGCGGTGTCCCGCAGCGTGGACAGTAAGGCACAATTTTAAAGCCCTTATATAAAAGCTTCTTATTCCAGATTTCCTTTAAAGCCCACCATTCAGATTCAATAAAATTATTGTCATATGTTACATATGGATTGTCCATATCTGCCCAGAAACCGACAGTCCCGGAAAAATCTTCCCACATGCCTTTATATTTCCAGACAGACTCCCTGCACTTATTAATAAAAGGCTCTATTCCATACTCTTCTATCTGTTCTTTGCCATTAAGCCCAAGAAGCTTTTCAACCTCAAGCTCCACCGGAAGCCCATGTGTATCCCAGCCCGCCTTACGTGGTACCATATAGCCCTTCATGGTCTTATAACGTGGTATCATATCCTTAATAACACGTGTAAGCACATGCCCGATATGCGGCTTTCCATTTGCAGTAGGAGGGCCGTCATAAAATGTATAGACAGGACACCCTTCCCTTGCCTTCATTGACTTTTCAAAAATCTGCTGGTTACGCCAGAACTTTCCAATATTCTTCTCACGCGCAACAAAGTTTAAATCAGTTGAAACTTTTTCGTACATATTGTTACTTCCTTTCCTAAATAATTAAATATTAAATATAATAATTAGAATAGAAATGGAATGAAACAGGACATTCCCTGTAAAGTAAAAAAGCTTCCACCCTGCATAAACAGGATGAAAGCGTAAACATTCATAACCACCTATTCTGCTGTACGTGGATATAAATAACATTAAGATGCTGGCATATCCAGATACATGACCTGTATAACGGCAGGAACCGGCGGAGTGTACTAACAAAACCAACAAAATAATAATGTCTTTATGCGTTCCACAAGCAACTCAGGAGTGATATCCTTTCTTTGTTCTAAAGTATAAAATATATGCAGGCATATACTTATGCTTATGCACCTGGTTCGCACTATCCCAGGCTCACTGTGGCTTCCCAGAAGAAAGGCCGCCTGCATGGCATTGCCTTGCAAAAGCGTCTCCATCACAGTCTTTGGATTTTAAATTAAATAATTAGATATATGACATATTTTAGTATGATTTATATACTTTGTCAAGTTTGGTTTGGTGATTTTTTTTAAATTGCGGTTACTATTCAGTCATAAAGGCACATTTATAAGGCACACAGTTAAAAAGCTGG
>CAJTOK010000011.1 GCA_910577825.1 uncultured Lachnospiraceae bacterium
AAAACAGGTTATAAAAACCCTTTATTGGTAATAACTTTTTATGCGGTTATCCTGTTTTATGCAGGCTGTGTCTTTTAGAATTTATAATATTGTGTTATAATGGAATTTATTAAAAATAAAAAGGAGGTATTATAATTATAATGGATAGTAATGAACTAGACCTTACACCAAAGCAGGTTAATTACCAGAACCTTGCGGAAAATATTATTAATAAATTTAATTTACGTGGCATTGAGGGCTATTATTGTATTGACAGGGAGGAGGCTAATGCGAAGGCAAAGCGTTTTCTTACGCCTGACTGTACTATTTCATGGGGCGGTTCTGTCACTCTGGATGAAATCGGGCTTATTGATGATTTGAAAGAGTCTGATGATTATATACTTTATGACAGGATGGCGGCAAAGTCTGCTGAAGAGAAAAAGGAGATGGCTGGCAGGATTTTTACATCGGATTATTATTTTATTAGAAGTGGCAGGAACACCCGTGGTTTTAGCCGTGAGATGAATTGCCACAATATAGTAAGCATATAGAGAAATTTGTATGTAGCCGTAGTTCTACGCTACGCAACTAAGAAACTGAATTGCTGGGAAATCCTAAAGCTAGTTAAACTACAACGCAATACCTGGCTATGCACTCCACGGAGTCTTAAATGGTATAAACGTGAATGTGGCAAAAGCAGAAAAAATTAACTGGATAACATAAGGTTAAAACCTAAGTGTTGGAACAATGGGTAATCAGCAGCCAAGACCGGAAGGTAAGGTTCAACGGCTATCCTTCGTGAGAGGAGTACGGTACAAGCGGTTGGTACCGGAAGTGGTTTCGCCTAAGTCTTAGAAATAGGATATGGATAAGATATAGCCTGTGCTTACATGAAAGTGTAAGAAGTTCATAAGAGAACTGTGCTGGAAGTAGCGTTCCAGTATGAACGGCAACCTCTAATACGATTAAAGACAGGGTTCTGATGTGAACAGTTCACCTGCATCGTATAAAAAATAAAATTATTTTTTGCAAAATATTGTGTTTTACAGTAAAATATATTATAATTATCTCTTAGAAAAGGAGATGGTTAAAATATATTTAACTATGAAACAACAGGTAAAACAGTTATCAAAGGAAGATTATAAAAATTTAAAAAATCTAAGCCATATAGCAAAAAATTTAGCAAACCAGGCTATATATAATGTAAGACAGTATTATTTCAACGAAGGGAAATATTTGAACTATGAAGAAAATTATGTCTTACTTAAAAATTCTGAAAACTATAAATTGTTAAATTCAAATATGGCCCAGCAGATATTAAAAGAAGTTGACGGAATGTTTAAATCGTTTTTTGGTTTAATAAAGCTGGCTAAGAAAGGTAAATATTCTTTTAAAGATATTAAACTCCCCAAATATCTTCCTAAAGACAGTTTTACAACATTGGTTATAGGTTTTGTAAGAATAAACGGAAACCAGCTTACAATTCCATATTCCCAAAGCTATAAGAAAGAACATAAAGTAATTACTATAAATATTCCGCCAAAACTTGCAGGTAAGAAAATTAAAGAAATCAGAATAATACCAAAATTAAAAGCAAGGTACTTTGAAATTCAATACTGTTATGAAGTAAAAGAGATTCAAAGTAATTTAAATAAAAACAACGCACTTGCAGTAGATTTTGGAATAAATAATCTTGCAACTTGTGTAACAAGTAATGGTAAATCTTTCATAACAGACGGAAAAAGACTAAAATCTATAAACCAATGGTTTAATAAAGAAAATGCAAGATTACAGGGCATTAAAGATAAACAGGATTTTGGTAAAAATTGCACGGACAGGCAGAAAACAATTAGAAGAAACCGTAACAATAAAGTTAATGATTATATGAATAAAAGTGCAAGAATTATTATAAATTATTGTTTAAATAATGATATTGGTATATTGGTATGTGGATATAATGAAACTTTCCAAAGAGATAGTGGTATTGGAAAACGGAATAATCAGAATTTTGTAAATATCCCTTTTGGAAAGTTAAGAGAAAAATTAGAATATCTATGTAAATTATACGGAATTAAGTATATAGAACAGGAAGAAAGCTATACTTCAAAAGCCAGTTTCTTTGATAAAGATATAATTCCTGTATATAACCAGGATAATCCACAAACTTATACATTTAGTGGAAAAAGAATTAAACGTGGATTGTATAAATGTGCTAATGGAAAAACTTTAAATGCTGATGTAAACGGAGCATTAAATATTTTGAAAAAAAGTAATGTTGTAGACCTTAGTGTCTTATACGATAGAGGTGAACTGGACACACCGGTAAGAATAAGGGTTGCCTAAAATTTTAGGTGGAAACTTAAATACCAGACTTCTTAAATAAGATAATGAGAAATTGTTATCTTTAGAATCCTGTGGATTTAGCTGTGGGAGGTTCAGGAGTTCTAATGCTATTACAATGGATGGTGAGATTGTAAATATTGATGGCAATGGCAACAGGGTTGCGTGTCTTTGTAATGGGCCGGATAATGTAATAATTATTGCCGGAATGAACAAAATAGTAAGGGATGTCCATGAAGCGGTTTCGCGTACAAGGAATATTGCTGCGCCACCGAATGCTGTAAGGCTCGGGCTTGATACCCCGTGTGCAAGTTCTGGCAGGTGTACGGACTGCTTTGTTCCTGGCTGTATGTGCGGGCAGATTGTAATAACAAGGCTGTCACGTATTCCAGGACGCATTAAGGTAATACTTGTAGGAGAGGAGTTAGGCTATTAATTATGCCAGAGGTTAAAACAGGCTGTATGCTTACTATTGACAGGCTTTATGCCGGCCAGATGCCAGAAAGGGAAGAACTTAAGAAGCTTTTAACATGCCATACAGACGAAGATGCAGAGTATCTTTTCCGGCTTGCAAGGCAGGTGCGGGAAAGGATATATGGAAAAGATGTTTATGTACGGGGGCTGGTTGAATTTACTAATTACTGCCGCAATAACTGCTATTACTGTGGCATAAGGCGTGGCAATGGCAATGCCTGCAGGTACAGGTTAAGTGATGAAGAAATATATAACTGCTGTGATGAGGGTTACAGAACAGGTTTCCGCACATTTGTGCTGCAGGGCGGTGAGGATGTTTATTTTACAAGGGAAAGGCTTTGTATAATTATAGAAAATATTAAAAAGAAGCATCCGGACTGTGCAATAACGCTTTCTGTTGGCGAAAGGGATTATAAAGATTATCTTGCATGGTATGAAAGTGGTGCTGACAGGTATCTTCTGAGGCATGAAACAGCTGCAGGGTGGCATTATAATAAGCTGCATCCTGCGGAAATGTCGCTTGCTCACAGGAAAGAATGCCTTTTTATGCTTAAAGAGATAGGATACCAGACGGGTGCGGGCTTTATGGCAGGCTCTCCATTCCAGACACCAGAGTGCATTGTTGAGGATTTATATTTTTTGCGTAGTTTAAGGCCGCATATGGTGGGAACAGGGCCGTTTATTTCACAGAAAGATACACCTTTTGCGGGTAAAGATAACGGGACGCTGGAACAGACACTTTTCCTGCTTGGGGTTATAAGGCTTATGCTTCCTTATGTGCTGCTGCCTGCAACAACTGCGCTTGGTACTATTGCACCTGACGGGCGTGAACGCGGGCTTCTTGCAGGGGCAAATGTTGTTATGCCAAACCTTTCGCCTGTTTCTGTAAGGGATAAATACAGTTTATACGATAATAAAATATATACAGGTGAAGAGTCCGCCCAATGTGTGGAATGCCTGCAAAGACGCATAGAACAGACAGGGTACAGGATGGTAATGGGACGTGGTGACGTTCTTGGATATTTGAGTTAGAAGGGAAGGATTTTGGCAAGAATGGAGGATTATTATGGATAAGAAGACAAATGTAAATATTGATATTAATGTTACTAAAATTGTAAAGTATGCCTGTATTGCCGGCATTGTTATTGTGGCAGTTATTTTTACAGAAAAGGCTTTTAAGGAATTTGTGAAATCGCCATCATGTATAAAGAAATGCACAAATTAAGTTATAAAGGGATTAATTATTAGTATGGATAAATATTTATTTATAGCAGAGAAACCAAGTGTTGCAAAGGAATTTGCAAAGGTACTTGGTGTAAAGGGCAGCCAGGGGAATGGTTATCTTGAATCGGGCAGATATATTGTTACATGGTGTGTGGGGCATCTTGTTACAATGAGTTATCCTGATATATATGACCCTGCTTTAAAAAAGTGGTCGCTGGATACTCTTCCGTTCCTGCCAGAAAATTTTCTTTATGAGCTGGTGCCTGATGTCAAAAAGCAGTTTGAAATAGTGGCCGGCCTTTTGAACAGGAAGGATGTTGCAAGGATTTATGTATGTACCGATTCGGGGCGTGAGGGGGAATATATTTACAGGCTTGTAGACCAGATGGCAAAAGTCCCGGAGGGTAAAGATAAAAGGCGTGTGTGGATTGATTCACAGACGGAAGAGGAAATACAAAGGGGAATCCGTGAGGCGAAACCGCTGTCTGAATATGACAACCTCTCTGCATCTGCATATTTGAGGGCTAAGGAAGATTATCTTATAGGTATTAATTTTTCACGTGTGCTTTCTTTGAAATATGGGAATGCGGTTAAAAATTACCTTAAAAACAGCAAATGGACAGCGGTATCGGCTGGGAGAGTTATGACATGTGTGCTCGGTATGGTTGTAAAACGTGAACGTGAGATAAGAAACTTTGTTAAAACACCATTTTACAGGGTGGTGGGACGTTTTAGCCATAGCGGCCAGGAATTTGAAGGGGAATGGCGGGCTGTGGAAGGGTCGGGTTATTTTAAATCACCACTTCTTTATAAGGAAAATGGTTTTAAGGAAAGAAAAGATGCAATAGTTTTATGCCAGGCTTTCGGCACGCTGGCGGCAGATAATGGCGGCAATAAGGATTTGTTTCCATATACAGGCAATAAAGCTGTTATAGAGAAGGCGGAAAGGAAGAAGGAAAAGAAAAACCCCCCGTTATTATTTAACCTTGCAGAGCTGCAGAATACATGTTCTAAACTTTTTAAGACAAGTCCTGATGAAACTTTGAAAATTGTGCAGGAACTTTATGAGAAAAAGCTTGTGACATATCCAAGGACTGATGCAAGGGTACTTTCCACAGCGGTTGCCAAAGAAATAAAAAGAAATATTGCAGGGCTTGTTAATTATTCTGTTACCAGTACATATGCACAGAATATACTGCATAATGAAAGTTATAAAAATATTGCAAAGACAAGGTATGTTAATGACAAGCAGGTTACAGACCATTATGCAATAATACCTACAGGGCAGGGGCTTGGGGCTTTAAAAAGCCTTGGTATAATGCAGTCAAGGGTTTATGAGGTAATAGTGCGCAGGTTTTTATGTATATTTTACCCTCCTGCGGAGTATATGAAAACTTCACTTGTACTAAGGCATGGCAAAGAACTGTTTTTTGCCAGTTTTAAGGTGCTTGTAAAACAGGGGTATCTTGAACTTGCAACAGCTTCATTTTCTAATAAAGAAACAGGAAGCCAGCCTGCGGAAAGTAATAATGGCCAGGAAACATTTGATGAAAACCTTATAAATATGGTTAAACAGTTAAAAAAAGGAATGGAACTTGAATTTATATGCACAGAAATAAAAGAGGGCGAAACTTCACCGCCAAAACGTTATAATTCGGGTTCAATGATACTTGCAATGGAGAATGCAGGCCAGCTTATAGAAGATGAAGATTTGCGTGCACAGATAAAAGGAAGCGGCATTGGCACAAGTGCAACAAGGGCAGAGATATTAAGTAAGCTTGTTAAGATTAAATATCTGAAGCTTAATAAAAAAACACAGATAATAACACCTGCACTTATTGGCGAGATGGTTTATGATATTGTAAATAATTCAATACGCTCACTGCTTAACCCTGAACTTACAGCAAGCTGGGAACTAGGGCTTGCACTTGTTGCAGATGGAAAGGTTACAGAAGAGGAATATATGAAGAAACTTGATGATTTTATTAGAAAGCGTGTTGAAGGTGTAAAGAATATTAATAATTCATATATGTTAAGGCAATACTTTGATGCAGCAGCTGCATATTATAAATAAATATGTAGAGAACCGGAGGTTTATTATGTATGGCAAATTAAAAAATAAAAAATTATTTAATATGGATGAAACCATAGCAGCAGGGATATTTGAAGATACAGAATTTCCATGGGAAGTCCTTCCTAAAATAAAGGATTTTATAATAGAGCTTGGGAATAAGCTGGATATGGAAGATTATAAACTGGAAGGCGAAAATACCTGGATTGCAAAGAGTGCTAAAATTGCACCAACAGCACATATTACAGGCCCTTGTATAATAGGGAAGAATACAGAAGTGCGCCATTGTGCATTTATAAGGGGGAATGCAATCGTTGGTGAAAACTGTGTTGTTGGAAATTCCACAGAACTTAAAAATGTACTTCTCTTTAATAATGTACAGGTTCCACATTATAATTATGTCGGCGATTCCATACTTGGCTATAAGTCACATATGGGGGCAGGCTCTATTACTTCCAATGTGAAATCTGATAAAACTATGGTCACGCTCTGGTATGAAGGTGACAAAATAGGTACCGGGCTTAAAAAAATGGGCGCAATACTTGGCAATTTTGTAGAAGTGGGATGTAACAGTGTATTAAATCCAGGTACAATTATAGGAAGCAATACAAATATTTACCCGCTGTCAATGGTACGTGGGTATGTGCCTGGTAAAAGCATATATAAAAATAAAGGTGGAATTGTAGAAAAATATTAAGATATAACGCAGTGTTCCAGTGTTCCAGCCAGAAAATAATTGCCTGCCAGGACACCTGGGACTTACTGTGTATCTGGGGAATTGAAAAAAATTTAAAAAAAAGCTTGCAATTCTTATAACTATATTATATAATAAGCAAGTGTTCTGGTTTGGACAAAGTATATTTAGTATTTAATGGGCTATCGCCAAACGGTAAGGCACTGGACTCTGACTCCAGCATTTCAAGGTTCGAATCCTTGTAGCCCAGTTTAAGGCTGTATTGTTTATATAGCCTTTTATTTTTGTGTCTGTGTATTCATGTATTCTTTTATCTTGCCGGAAAATGTCGCATAAAAGGTGAAAATATACCAAATTTTATAATGGCCTGCATGATTTTTATATATAATTACTAAAATGTGTACGAATTGTTAAAAATATCTTGTGAAATTGTTGCAAGTTTGTTATACTATTACCTGTTATAAAATAATTTGCGTGTGGGACACAGAATGGAGGAAGTTAAAGAAATGAATATTATTATTAAAAAAACATGGGCTGTGTTAGCCGCTGCTGCCCTGGCAGCCAGCAGTATTACATATAGTCCTGTACCTGCTAAAGCAGCAGATGAAGTTTCTCTTGTATATGAAGAGAATACGGCAACAGCGAATACAGAGGTATCATATAATTTTACAGTAAAAGATTCAGATACGGTTTATGTTGATTTATTAGTTCCGCAGGTGGTAAGCGGAATGATGTCATTTTACCAGAATGATGAATATGTCAGTGCAGCTACATTAACAGAGGATTCATGGAAATCCGCTGAGAGCATTGGAATTGCAGGATATATTTATTCTTTAAGCATGTCTGACCCTGTTGCCGCTAACTGGAAAGTAGTATTGAATTTTAATGCTGATACAGAATATGCCCTTTCTGTTTCACAGGAGAAAGCATCAGCAGTCCTTAGCCAGAATTCAATTACATTAACAAAAGGTTTTTCAGAGAAACTTTCTGTTTCGGGCGCAGATGGTAATATTATATGGGCAAGCAGTAACAACAATATTGCAACAGTAGATTCTTCTGGCAAGGTTAAAGCTAAAAAAGCTGGTTCAGCTAAAATTACAGCTACTACAGCAGATGGACAGGTTCTTACATGTGTAGTTTCAGTACAGAAGAATGAGTATAATGAAACAAGGAGATATGCTTCATCAGTTGAGGCGGGCAATTCACAGGTACAGGTTTACAATATGTTTTATGACAGTAAGGGAAACCTTGTGCTTAAAGCAAGCATTTTAAATAACAGGGGCTACAGGGCTACAAAGATTAAGAAACTTACAATTAAGGTAAATGATGCTTCTGGCAAGGCTATAGGTACATTAAAAGTAAAGAATAAAAAGATATCATTAAATTCTGGCAGTTCAAAAGATATTAAATTTGTTATTAAGAAGTCTGATTTAAAGAATAAGAAAGCTGATTTGTGTACAGCAGAATATAAGCCTTCAGGAACAATTATTTACCAGGTTCCGCGTTAGAAGGAATTTTATTAAGACACAGCCAGACAGGCGTGTCCTGGACCTTATGTAAAGTGTTCCGGGCCACGTCTGTAGTTTTATGGCAGGGATTTGCCGTATAGGCAGCAGTTAAAAGGATATAATTAATAATGGAGGGATTTATAATGGAAAAGATTGATTTAGTGCGCAGTGATATGATGGCAGCTATGAAGGCTAAGGACAAGGAGCGGAAAAATGTCCTTTCAAGCCTGCTTACAGAGCTTAAGAATTTTAAGATAAATAAAATGGCTGAGCTTACAAAGGAAGATGAAGACCATGTTGTTTTAAAGCTTATTAAGCAGTCAAAGGAAACTCTTGAGATGACGCCGGCAGACAGGCAGGACATCATTGATGAGTGCAATTATACAATAAAAGTGCTTGAAGAATATGCCCCAAAAATGATGGATAAGGATGAGATAAAAGAAGTTATAAATTCTGTGCTGGCAGAACTTTCTATTGGAAAGCCATCAGTTTCTGACAAGGGAAATATTATGAAGGTGCTTATGCCAAGGGTTAAGGGGAAGGCGGATGGCAGGCTTGTAAATGAAGTGCTTGGAAGCATGATGGAATAGTGCCAGTTATAATAAGTTAAATGGAGGCAATTTTATAATATATGGAATCTAATACTGTATGGCTTGTTATACCATGTTATAATGAACAGGAAGTTCTTCCTGAAACTTCGGGGCAGCTTAAAAAAATTATGTATGGCCTTATAGAAGAGGGGAAGATAAGCATTAAAAGCCGGATTGCTTTTGTAAATGACGGCTCTAAGGATATGACATGGAATATAATATCGCAGCTCCATGAAGAAGATGCAATATTTACAGGAATAAACCTTGCACATAACAGGGGACACCAGAATGCGCTGCTTGCGGGGCTTATGACTGCAAAAGATTATGCGGACGCAGCAATTTCGCTTGATGCTGATTTGCAGGATGATGTGGACGCAATCGGGCAGTTTATTGATAAATTCCTTGAAGGAAAGGATATTGTTTATGGTGTGCGCTCGACAAGGGCGACGGATACTGTATTTAAGCGTGGTACAGCCCACGCATTTTATAAGGTAATGAAGTTTATGGGGGCTGATACAATAGAGGACCATGCTGATTACAGGCTTATGAGCAAAAGGGCCCTGGAAGGGCTTTCGCAGTTTAAGGAAGTGAACCTTTTCTTAAGGGGTATAGTCCCTATGATTGGATATGAAACAGATGTTGTATATTATGAGCGCCATGAGCGTTTTGCAGGGGAATCAAAATACCCGCTTAAAAAGATGGTATCATTTGCGGTTGACGGCATTACATCATGCAGTGTAAAACCTATAAGGATGATTACAACACTGGGGATGCTGGTTTTTTCAGCCAGTATATTTATGCTGGTTTATTTCCTTGTTGTCTGGACAATGGGAAAAGTAGTTGCAGGATGGACAAGCATTGTTATATCCCTGTGGGGGATAGGCGGGCTTATACTCCTGTCACTTGGAATTATTGGTGAGTATGTAGGCAAAATATATATGGAAGTAAAAGAACGTCCAAGGTTTATAATAGAAAAGCTGCTTTATAAAAAAGAATAAGTTTTATGCCCAAAAAATGCGCAGGTTTTATATATCTTTTAAGGGAAATATGGAAACCTGCGCATTTGTAAACAGTGGCAGGCAGCGCTGGTGCTGCTGGCAGATTAATCACTTTCTTCTGTCTGTACTGATAGAATCTGCCTTTTACGTGCCATTTCATCACTATCAAGATATTCATCATATGTTGTAATCTTGTCAATAAGCCCGCCTGGTGTTATTTCCATAATCCTGTTTGCTATTGTCTGTATAAACTGGTGGTCCTGTGATGTAAAAAGTATAACACCTGGGAATTTAATAAGCCCGTTGTTAAGTGAAGTTATGGACTCCATGTCAAGGTGTGCTGTAGGCTCATCTATAATTAATACATTAGAACCAAGTATCATCATTTTGGAAAGCATTACGCGCACACGTTCACCACCGGAAAGCACGTTTACTTTTTTAATGCCGTCTTCACCAGGGAAAAGCATACGCCCGAGGAAGCCACGTACATATGTGGGGTCTTTTTCAGGGGAGAAAGGCATAAGCCAGTCTACAATGGTTTCATCACTGTTAAAAAGCTCTGTATTGTCTTTTGGGAAATATGAAAAGCTTGTTGTTACGCCCCATTTAAAAGAGCCACTGTCGGGTTCTGTTTCTCCTGCAAGTATTTTGAAAAGTGTAGTATTTGCAATGGTATCACTTCCTACAAATGCCACTTTGTCCTCACGGCCTATAATAAATGAAATATCATCAAGCACTTTTACGCCGTCAATTGTTTTGGAAATATGCTCCACTGTAAGGACTTCATTTCCTATTTCACGGTCAGGCCTGAAGTCAATGTATGGGTACTTGCGGCTTGAAGGCTTCATTTCGTCAAGCTGTATTTTTTCAAGTGCATGTTTACGTGAAGTAGCCTGTTTTGATTTGGAAGCATTAGCGCTGAAACGCTGGATAAATGACTGGAGTTCTTTAATTTTCTCCTCTTTCTTTTTATTGGCTTCTTTCATCTGCTTAATCATAAGCTGGCTTGATTCATACCAGAAATCATAATTGCCTGTATAAAGCTGTATCTTTGCATAGTCAATATCAGCAATATGTGTACATACTTTGTTTAAAAAATAACGGTCATGTGACACAACAATGACTGTATTATCAAAGTTAATGAGAAATTCTTCAAGCCAGCGTATAGCTTCAAGGTCAAGGTGGTTAGTAGGCTCATCAAGCAGCAGTATGTCAGGATTGCCAAAAAGTGCCTGTGCAAGCAGGACTTTGATTTTTTCACTGGCAGGGAGTCCATTCATTTTCTTGTTGTGGAGTCCTGCAGGTATTCCAAGCCCGTTTAACAGGGTGGCAGCATCTGATTCTGCTTCCCAGCCGTCCATTGTGGCAAATTCCGCTTCAAGTTCACTTGCCTTAATGCCATCTTCTTCAGTAAAATCCTCTTTGGCATATATTTCTTCTTTTTCCTTCATAATGGCATAAAGCCGTTCATTGCCCATAATAACAGTATCAAGCACAATGCAGTTGTCATACTGGAAATGGTCCTGCTTTAAAAAAGAAAGCCTTTGTCCTGGTGTAATTATGATTTCACCCTGTGTTGGTTCAATTTCACCTGACAGTATTTTTAAAAATGTAGACTTTCCTGCACCATTTGCGCCAATAAGCCCATAGCAGTTTCCTTCTGTAAATTTAATGTTAACATCTTCAAATAACGCCTTTTTGCCAAGGCGTAATGTGACATTAGCTGACTGTATCATATCATATAATTCCTTTCTATATTACATATTAGTGCTAACCTTTACTATTTTACAGTAAAATGGCGATTTTGCAAGGTTTTTTGAATATAATCTTAATATTTTATGATTTTGGGCTGCTTACGTTTTGCATGAATGGGAAAAATGTAGTAGTATGTTAATATATAATAAAATAGTAATTGTTTTATCCCGTGGTCTTGCGGGTAAAATATACATATGATATACTGGAAGTAAATAATTACATTTTTATATGTCTTCATAAATTTGGGAGGCTGGTATTTTGAAAACGTGTAATTACTGAACTGGCTAATCTGTAAGCAAAATTTAAATTCTAAGGAGAGCGGATGGAAAAAGGGAATAATCTTTTTAAGATAAAACCAGGTGATACATTGTCTTTTGGTGTAATAAAGACAGCCACAGGCGTGCAGTTCTCTGTATACCTTCCATGTGAAAAAGACTGTAAGCTGAAATTTTACTATATTGGAAGAAGAGAACCTGCCTGTGTGATATCCCTTACAGATGAGTATAAAAGAGGCGGGGTATACTTTGTGGTAATTACTGGCATAAATGGCGGTGGTAAAGACGGACGCAGCATTATGCAGGTATTGTCACAGGATTTTGAATACATGTATGAAGCAGACGGAAGGGAATTTATAGACCCTTATGCACAGGTCCTGCATGGCAAATCTTCATGGGGAAAGACTGTTAATAACAATAAGCAGAAACTTGTCCGGGGAGGAATATGCCCTGGGGATTTTGACTGGGAGGATGACTGCCAGATTGGCAGGAAGTTTAATGAGGTCATACTGTACCAGCTCCATGTAAGAGGTTATACAAAACACCAGTCTTCCGGCGTAAAGCATAAAGGCACATATAAGGGGCTTGTTGAAAAGCTGCCATATATGAAAGAGCTTGGCATTAATGCGGTGCTTCTGCTGCCATGCTATGAATTTGACGAGGTACAGGAGGAATACAGGGTTTATAATGGAAAGCCTGTAAGCCCTGGCATGGAGGAGAAGGCTGTAAAAAGCACTGGCATGGGCACTTCTAAACATATAAAGCTTAATTACTGGGGATATGGGGCAGAAAATACATATTATTTTTCGCCTAAGACTGCATATGCAGCTGATAAAAGAAACCCTGTTAATGAATTTAAAAGTTTTGTCAAAAGCTTCCATAAAGAAGGCATAGAAGTGCTTATGGATATATATTTCATGCCGGGTACTAACTTATACCTTATGACTGACTGTTTAAGGAACTGGGTGCTGGACTACCATATTGACGGCTTCCGTATCAATAATGAAGTCATGCCGTCTGTTGCGCTTGTTTCAGACCCTGTGCTTTCAGGGGTAAAGATACTTGCCTCATACTGGGACAGTGCGCTTTTGCAGAACACTGGCATAAAATATACTGGAAAATTCCTGGCAGAATATAATGAAGGATTTATGAATGATGCAAGAAGGTTTTTAAAAAGTGACGAAGGCATGACAGGAAGTTTTATGGAACGTTTTAAGCGCAATATGCCATACTGCATTGTTATTAATTTTATTACACATGTAAACGGTTTTACACTTATGGACCTTGTATCTTATGATATAAAGCATAATGAATCCAATGGTGAGAAAAACCAGGATGGTACAGATTATAATTACAGCTGGAACTGCGGGGCAGAAGGCAGGTCAAGAAAGCAGGCGGTTCTTGAAATGCGCATGAGGCAGATAAGGAATGCTTTCATTATGCTTTTATGCAGCCAGGGCACGCCTATGATTCTTGCAGGTGATGAATTTGGCAATACCCAGCTTGGCAATAACAACCCATACTGCCATGACAACCTTGTTACATGGCTGGACTGGAAGCATAACAAACGTGGGGAGGATATACTTGTATATGTGAAGAAGCTTATAGCGTTCAGAAAAGAACATCCTGTATTATGGCAGGAAAACGGTCTTCCTTTGTCAGACAGCAAAGGTTACGGGCTTCCTGGAATTTCAGTGCACGGGACACAGGCATGGAGGGCGGATTATTCTAATTATAACAGGATGCTGGGGATTTTGTTAAATGGTGATTATGCAGCAGATACAGAAGGCGGGACAGATGATATAATTTATTTTATATTTAATATGTACTGGGAATCAAAGACATTTGACCTTCCTTCCCTTCCCAATGGAAGAAAATGGTATGTAGCCATAACAACATATGATGATATGTTTTATGAAATACCTGTTAAGAAAAACAGCTGGAAGAAACGTAAAAGACAGGCTAAAATTAAAAAAGACGGAATGGAACTGCAGAGAAAAACAGTAGTGCCGCCAAGGTCAGTAGTTGTCTTTATAGGACGGTAAAGGGAGCGGTTTTAAGTTTATGGGCAGGCAGTTTCCAGTGTTCCAAAGAAAACATTATTCCACAGGAGATATTATCACCACCGCATGTGCCATTGCAGCGGAACATGCCTCCTGCCGGAATAAGTTTTCTCCAGGAACATGGCAACTGCTTACCTTACCAGCCTGTTACTTAATGCCTTGTATTTTAGAGATTATGGTTCTTTACAATCTCTTTGTACAAATCAATGTCACAGACCTTAGACTGGTCATAGTGTGTACATGTCTGGCATGTTACACTATCCCCTTTGGTAGAGTTTGATGCAGAACCACACCTGCATCCGTCCTTGCTGCATGAGCAGTAACGTGTACATCTTTCAGCAACTTCTTTCATTGTTTTAGCATCTTTTTTCATGGCTCTCCTCTTTTCTGTGCTGCTTTTTTAGTTACAGGTTTTATGCCAGGCAGCACACAGGCATAAATTTCTGGTGCTACAGAACCCAATTTATATTAAAGACAAACGCATTATCTGTTACTGTTAATTGTAACAGGGCAATCTGTCGTGCTATTATTATTTACAGAAAGGTTTTTTTTATGAATTTAATTAAGATAAGTGATATCAGGACTGCCATGTCACTGCTTCTGCTAAAAGATGCTTTTGATGCCTTTTTACTAGAGGAAGCAGAGGTTCTCACATATGCAAAGCTTCTAATAAATGGCAGAAGAAACAAAAACTGGTATGCTGGTGAAACAGACAGTGACATTACAGACAGAAGCATTATTAACAGTGAAACAGGCGGTTTTACAGAACTTGTAAGGTGGAAGGAAGTTAAGGGGATTTTTTTTGAATACATTAAAGGCAGGAAAACGCCTTACCGGTTAAAGGTTTCTTTAAAGGCAGATAACAGTACCGCAGGCATTTTTTTAAAGGACAGCGGTTTTTACGGGCTTTATATGCAGGAAAAACCAGAACTCCATTTACAGCTAAGGTATGAAAATGGTACATTATGTGTTTTAACAGGGGTATATAATAGTAATTTTACACTTGACAAGTCACTGGAAAACGCATGGGGTGAATCTGTTGCCAGGTGGCTGCGCCAGAATAATGTTACATTGGAAGTATGAACACTGTTGGACAGAATCACATAAAAATACAGAATGGAGACAGAGGATATGAATAAAGAATTAGAATTGGGAAAAAGGTATAATTGGGAAGAGATAGTAGAAGCATATCCAGGCATGTGGGTAAGAATGTCAGACTGCAATTTAACAATAGGTTCTGATATAATAGACGGTATTTTGTTAGGAATATATACTGACAGAGATGTAGCACCTGTACAGATTAAAATGTGGCATGAAAAATCAAAGGATGAATTACAAAGAACAACTTATGATATGAACATAGGAGTAATTGAATGCCTGAATGCAGAAATGGAGGTAAAAGATGAACCTTAAGTTCAATATTTTACAAAGAACGCACAGACCTGTTGTAAAATATGAAAATATGCTTTTATTATTTGATACTGGCGCATCAACTCCTGTGTGGTGCCAGGGGATTGATACTTTTAAAGACAGATTTTCAAAATCAGGAAAGATGGATTATAAGTTTTTGTTAACAGGTTTTGGAAGAAGTGAAGCAGAACTGGTTAATTTTTTAAAAAAACCATATAATGCTGAAATAAATAATTATTTTGCAGATGTATATTCTGTCCCGTCATTTTCTTTAAAAACAGCGGAAGGGTGTATTACATGGAAAAATTTAAATATAGCTGTTACAAACCGTGAATTTTCAGGTGTACATATAATTTTACCATATACAATGTTTGGCGGGATGGAGATTAGTTTTAACCAGGAAAGGGCTTTTCCACAAATTAGAATTGAAAGTCCTTCAGATACTAAATATACATTTATTAAATTAAATAATAATTTCAATGAAAAAATATTACAATATATTTATTCACAGAATGAGGAAGTTCTTTATAAAATCCCGTAGTTAGTATAAACCAGGTATCTGTTATACGGAAAATTGTGCAGATATTGTATAAAAATGTTAAAATAATATAAACTGGCTGTTTTATATTATTTTTTTGTGTTAAAATTTTAGAATGGCTAAAAAAAGGAGGAATGATGGTATGCTTAAAACTTTAGCAGCGAATATTAAAGAATTTAAGAGAGATTCCATACTTACACCTGTATTTATGATTCTTGAAGTTATTCTTGAAACAATAATTCCGCTGATGATGGCGTCTATAATTGATGATGGCGTGGAAGCTGGCAATATGGGCCATATCTATATTATGGGCAGCCTTATGGTAGTTACAGCAGTTGTAAGCCTGTGGGCAGGCGTAATGGGAGGCAAGTACGGTTCCCGTGCTTCGACAGGTTTTGCAAGGAATTTAAGGAAAGCCATGTATGAGAATATACAGACATTCAGCTTTTCAAATATTGATAAGTTCAGCACATCAGGGCTTGTCACAAGGCTTACTACTGATGTGACAAATATCCAGAATGCTTACCAGATGATACTGCGCATGTGTATGCGTGCGCCTGCATCATTAATTTGTGCAATGGCAATGTCATTCTATGTAAATGCAAGGGTTGCGCTTGTTTACCTTGCAGCGGTATTTATTCTTGGGATTATCCTTTTTACACTTATTAAGTTTACAATGAAATATTTCCAGGAAGTATTTAAGAAGTATGATGCACTTAATGAAAGTGTACAGGAAAATGTATCTGCAATCAGGGTTGTAAAGGCGTATTCAAGGGAAGAATTTGAGAAAGATAAGTTTATGGCGGCAAATGGCAATATTTATAACATGTTTGTCAAGGCGGAAAAAATGATTTCCCTTAACTCACCGGTCATGCAGCTTGCAGTTTATTCATGTATACTTTTAATAAGCTGGATTGGCGCTAAAATGATTGTAGGCGGGCAGATGACTACAGGTGAACTTTCACAGCTTTTAACATACTGCATGAATATACTTATGAGCCTTATGATGCTTTCCATGATATTTGTAATGCTTACAATGAGCATGGCAAGTGCAGAACGTATTGCAGAAGTCCTTAATGAGAAAGCAGATATAACAAATCCTGGAAACCCTGTAATGGATGTCCCGGATGGGAGCATAAGGTTTGAACATGTAAGCTTCAGTTATAAAAGTGATGCAGAAACACCTGTACTTAAAGATATTAATCTGGATATAAAGCCAGGAGAAATAATAGGCATAATAGGCGGTACAGGAAGTGCCAAATCAAGCCTTGTAAACCTGGTAAGCAGGCTTTATGATGTATCCGCCGGGGGTGTATATGTTGGCGGTATTAATGTAAAGGACTATGATATTGAAACATTAAGGAATGAAGTTTCAGTTGTACTGCAGAAAAATGTGCTTTTCAGCGGTACTATCTTAGAAAATTTAAGATGGGGTGATGCAGATGCCACAGATGAAGAGTGCATACATGCGTGCAGGCTTGCGTGTGCAGATGAATTTATTGAGAAGATGCCAGATGGCTATAATACATATATTGAACAGGGCGGCACTAATGTATCCGGCGGGCAGAAACAGCGCCTCTGCATAGCCAGGGCACTGGTGAAAAAGCCAAAGGTACTTATACTTGATGACTCTACAAGTGCAGTTGATACTGCAACAGACAGCAAAATCCGCAAGGCATTTGCCGAAGAAATACCAGGCACAACTAAAATTATAATTGCACAGCGTATTTCAAGCATTAAGGACTGTGACAGGATAATTGTTATGGAAGATGGTGCTGTTGACGGGTTTGGAACACATGAAGAACTTCTTGCAGGCAATGATATATACCGTGATGTTTATGAGTCACAGATGAGCGGCAGTGGTGATTTTGATGAATAAAATGGCAAAAAGAGGCATTTAAATAAAGAAAGGAAGGGTATTGGATATGGCGGAAAAACAAAATATGGGTCCAGCGCCTAAAGGGCCTGGTGCCAGGGGCATGGGAAGGCCAAAACCTAAAATTGAGAACCCAGGCAGGCTTTTTATGCGTCTTATGAAATATGTTTTCAGGTATTACTGGCTGCACTGCATTATTGTTTTTGCAGGGATTATTGTAAGTGCGCTTGCAGGTGCACAGGGCACAATGTTTACCAAGTCCCTTATAGATGATTATATTGTACCATTAACCAGGGCAGAAAATCCTGATTTTTCAGGGCTTTTAGCGAAAATCTGCCAGGTCGGGGCTTTTTACGGGGCTGGCATTATAGGCACATTTTTATACAGCAGGCTTATGGTGTATGTGACACAGGGGATGTTAAAGAAACTGCGTACAGAGATGTTTACAAAAATGGAATCGCTTCCTGTTAAATATTTTGATACACATGCACATGGTGATATTATGTCAATATATACTAATGATATTGACACACTGCGCCAGATGATAAGCCAGAGCATACCGCAGTCAGTTTCAAGCCTTGTAAGTGTTGTGAGTGTATTTGTATATATGGTTATACTTAGCATACCACTTACGCTTATTACACTTTTTATGGTAGGCGTGACATTTTATGCAACAAAGAAGCTGGCAGGGCTTAGCGGTTCATATTTCCTTGCACAGCAGCGGGATATAGGAAAGGTAAACGGCTATATTGAGGAAATGATGGAGGGGCAGAAGGTTGTCAAGGTATTCTGCCATGAGGAAGAAAGCAAGGAAGGTTTTAACAGGCTTAATGACCAGCTTTTTGAAAGTGCTGATAATGCTAATAAATTCGCAAATATACTTATGCCGGTTAATGCACAGATTGGCAATATAAGCTATGTAATATGTGCCATTGCAGGCGGTTTCCTGGCACTTAATGGTGTGAACGGCTTTACTGTCGGTTCACTTGTAAGTTTCCTTACATTTAATAAGTCGTTCAGTATGCCAATAAACCAGATGAGCCAGCAGCTTAGTGCAGTTGTAATGGCACTTGCAGGTGCAGACAGGATATTTAAGCTTATTGACGGGCAGCCAGAAACTGATGACGGGTATGTGGAACTTGTGAATGCAAAGGAAGATGCAGACGGGAATATTACAGAAACTAAGGAACGTACAGGAATGTGGGCATGGAGGCACTACCATAAAGACAGCAATACAACTACTTATGTAAAGATGCAGGGTGATATTGTATTTGACCATGTGGATTTTGGCTATAATGATGACAAGATAATACTGCATGATATTGAAATCTATGCAAAACCGGGGCAGAAAATTGCATTTGTAGGGGCGACAGGTGCGGGCAAAACCACTATTACTAACCTTATAAACCGTTTTTATGATATACAAGATGGCAAGATACGTTATGATGGCATTAACATCAATAAAATCAAGAAAAAGGATTTGCGCCAGTCACTTGGGATAGTTTTACAGGATACACATCTTTTTACAGGCACTGTTATGGAAAATATAAGGTATGGCAAGCTTGATGCAACAGATGAAGAAGTAACCAGCGCAGCAAAACTTGCTAATGCACACAGCTTTATTAAAAGGCTTCCAGACGGGTACAATACAATGCTTACAGGTGACGGCGCTAATTTAAGCCAGGGGCAGAGGCAGCTTCTTGCCATTGCAAGGGCAGCAGTTGCAGACCCGCCGGCACTTATACTTGATGAAGCTACAAGTTCCATTGATACCAGGACAGAGAAACTTGTACAGAAAGGCATGGACAGACTGATGAGCGGAAGGACGACATTTGTAATTGCACACCGCCTTTCCACAGTACGCAACAGCGACTGCATAATGGTTCTTGAACAGGGCCGCATTATTGAAAGGGGCACACATGATGAACTTATTGATAAGCAGGGGAAATATTACCAGCTGTATACAGGCAAAACTGGAAATGGAATAGCAGGATGAAATTTTAAGTTTACAAATTCCTTTACAAGTGATATAATAAATTTTATAATGTATCTATGCAGAAACGTTTGGTTTTTAGGGAAAAGGAGGAATTTATTATGTTGCTTAGCACATACCAGAAGGTTATTGCACTCTTTGAAAGCGGCAATGGCTACAGGAATGCTTCAGAATTAAAAGATTCAAAGATTACCACAGTACAGATTAAAGAACTTGTCAATAAAGGGATTGTTGAACATGTTTCACATGGTTTCTACTGGCTTGTTGATGAGGAGAACGGAAAGCCGGAGAATTACAAGCTGGTTGAAGCATGTATGGTCAACCCGCGGGCTGTTATATGCGCAGACAGTGCATGTTATTACCATGGCCTTATAGAGAAAGAGCCGGAAGTGCTGTCTGTTGCCACATTAAAGACAGACCGTTCACGTATGCAGCTTAATTTCCCTGTATGCAGGCATTATTATTCAAACCTTGCATTTGAACAGGATATGGAAACTGTAGAAACACCATATGGCAGCATAAGGGTATATGGTGTGGAGAGAAGTGTCTGCGACTGCATACGTTTCCGTGAAGATATAGGTGGTGAAATGCTTGGACTTATTATAAGCAATTTCCTTGAAAGGAACTGCAACCAGATGGACAGGCTTCTTGCATATGCAGATGCAATGCGTGTAGGAAAGATTGTACGCATTAAACTGAACCAGATAGAAGAATAAAGTTACAGACAGGAGAAGTAAGGGTGAAAAATAAATTTTTCACCCGGCAAGTTTGTGCCTGCGTTGCGGCACAAACATTGCATTATGCGCAAAAGGCAGCGCAGGAATGAGGAAATTTATGGCTAATGAAGTATATAATAAGCTTTTAAAGTGTTATGGGTGTTTTAAGGAAAGAGTGGATTTCAGGCCTGTGGCTGCACTGGTGCTTGGTTCAGGCCTTGGGGACTATGCAGATGGCATAGAAGTTGTTTCAGAACTTGATTACCATGATATTGAGGGCTTTCCGGTTTCAACAGTTCCAGGACACCAGGGAAAGTATATTTTCGGGTATGTTGGGGAAGTGCCGGTTGTGTGCATGAAGGGCAGGGTGCATTATTATGAGGGATATAATATAAGTGATGTAGTGCTGCCAGTAAGGCTTATGAAACTTATGGGGGCAGAAGTTTTATTCCTGACAAATGCAGCAGGAGGCATTAATACAGACTTTGCGGCAGGTGATTTTATGTTAATAAAAGACCATATTGCAAATTTTGTGCCGTCACCATTAATTGGGGAAAATATTGACAGTCTTGGTGTACGCTTTCCAGATATGGGGAATATATATGACAAAGAACTGCGCCAGGTTATAAAACGTACTGCGGCACTTGCAGGCATCCAGCTGCAGGAAGGTGTATATATACAGCTTACAGGGCCTAATTATGAAACACCGGCTGAGATACGCATGTGCCGGGCACTTGGGGCGGACGCCGTTGGCATGAGCACAGCATGTGAAGCAGTGGCAGCAAACCATATGGGAATGAAAATCTGCGGCATTTCATGTATATCCAATATGGCAGCTGGCATTACAGCAAACCCTCTTACACATAAAGAAGTACAGGAAACTGCAGACAGGGTGTCACCACTTTTTAAACAGCTTGTTACAGAATGTCTTAAAAATATATATGCAGGCAGGAAGGATAAAAAAGAGTAATGCCATAGTACCTGGCATATTATACAGATATGCCAGGTATGTTATAAAATTTCTTGATAAAGTACTTGAAAAAATTTTTATATATGTTATAATAATACCAGTGCAGATATAGTTCATTGGTAGAATGCCAGCTTCCCAAGCTGGAGAGGCGGGTTCGATTCCCGTTATCTGCTTTATTTTTTTGCCAGTATTTTATATGCGTTATGCCGGTCTGTAATGGGGAGGGGTTATATGTTTCACGGGAACTGTAACTGTGCCAGGTGTGGGGAAGGTATATGAAAAACTTATGGGATTATATTTCAGGAGAATCTAAGATTGCGCTTACAATGAAGCAGGTTGTCCTGTATCTTACAGTAGTTATGGCATGTATACATACACTGCTGTTTATGCTGTTTTTGTATTTTGGCGTATATATGATGGCAGCCGTCAATACAGTAAGCGTATCTTTATATATAGGCTGTTTTATATGGCTCCGTTTTGAAAAAAGCCCATATGTAGTATTTAACCTTTGTTATGCGGAAGTGATAATACATGCAATGCTCGCAACATTTGCAGTAGGCAGTTCATGCGGCTTTTTGCTGTACATGGTATGTATGGTACCCATAGCTTATTATGCCGCATATTCTTTCAGGGATTCCAGGCATTTTGTAAGGCCTGTTATATATGTGCTGGTTACAATGCTGGTTTTTGTAATTTCAAAGTGTGCAGGCTGGGTGTTTGGACCTATGTACCATATTGGCAACAGTTTCTTCAGGGATATTATGTATATTATAAATTACCTGCTTGTGGTTATTACTATTGTTGCATTTATGAGTACATTCCTTATACAGATAAGGACACTTGAAGAACTTATGATAAAGAAGAACCAGAAGCTTGAAGTGCTTTCAACGCAGGATGCACTTACCGGCCTTTCCAACAGGAGAAGCATAAATGAAAAATATAAAGAGATATTAAGTAAAAATGAAACTTATTCTGTGATTCTTGGTGATATTGATGATTTTAAACGTGTAAATGATACATATGGCCACGCATGTGGTGACAGTGTGCTGGAATCTGCAGCGGAAGTTTTTAAAACATCTGTCAGGAACGGGGATGTTGTATGCAGGTGGGGAGGCGAGGAGATACTTGTAATGCTTCCGCAGTGTGGCAAAGATACTGCAGCACAGATAGCAGAAAGAATAGCAGACGGGATAAGAAAAACCCTGGTTATAAGCCCTGATGGTGCTAAAGTGAAGATTACCATGACATTCGGGGTTGCAGGCCCTGGCGAGGGCGGGGATATAAAGGATGTAATAAAAAGGGCTGATAACAGGCTTTACTATGGGAAGAGCCATGGAAAAAACTGTGTTATAAAGGAAGATATGGCTGCATTGTAATTTTACTATTGACAAAAACAGCTGTTTTTTGTATCCTTTAATATATTTAAAAGAATTAGCGTTTATTTAGTGGGAAAGGAAAGTGACGTAACTGATGATTAAGGCTGCAATATGTGAAGATAGTGAACTTGACAGGGATATACTTAAAGAAATTATAAGTTTTCTTCTTACAGACAGGGGTCTTGAATATAGTATAAATTCATATACAAGCGGAAGGGAGCTTGTTGAAGGGTATAAGAACCATCCATCTGATATTATATTCCTTGATATACTTATGGATGATATTAACGGAATTGAAACAGGCAGGCTTATACGTGAAATGGATGATAAAGTAGAGATAGTATACTGCACGTCGAGCAAGGATTTTGCCATTGCTGCATATGATGTACATGCTATGGGGTATCTTTTAAAACCATATGAAATATTAAGGATTGGCGCGGTAATTGATTACTATGTACAGAAGCACCTGCAGAAAAACCATAACTTCATTGAGGTAAAGTCAAAGCGCAAGCCGCTTATTATTCCTTATAAGGATATAATACATATGGAATCTGATAACAAAGTAGTCTATATTTATACTACTACACATGGCGCTGTAAAGGTATATAACAAGCTTGATGCGTTTGAGGAAAAACTTTCAGACAGCAGGTTTTTAAGATGCCACCAGAGTTACCTTGTAAATATGCAGTATGTTGCAGGAATTGTAGACTCTGATTTTATAATGATTGATGACCAGATGATACCTATAAGGAAGAGCGGGAGGAAGCTTATTGTGAAAAAATATGAAGATTATTTAAAAGAAACACTTAAAAACCATTAGATTATTTAGATTATAAAGTAACCGTAGCTTGATATTGCTGTTAATATGGCAATATCTTTTCTTTTCTATTTATTTTCTTAATTTCTTATCAAATTAATTGAAAAGCCAGATTGTATTTGTTATCATGTGTATATTGCATACTAACAGAATTTTACAACCAGAAAGGTAAAGGTGTTTTTAATGAAGGTAAATGGACTTACGGAAAGTGAAAAGATAATTATGAAATGTGTATGGGATTTGGGGGACGGGGCAAGGCTTGCCCATATAATGGAAGTTGCAAATGGAAAATACAAAAAAAACTGGAAACCACAGACGGTTTCAACATTTCTGGGAAAGCTTGTTAAAAAGAAGTTTCTTGAACAATACAGGGATGGCAGGTATTTTTATTACCATATATTAGTTACAAGGCATGATTACAGGTGCCGTATGCTTAAAGAAGATTTACAATTCTGGAATGACGGCGATACAGGGGAATTTGCAGAAGAACTTATGGATAAAAAAACATTTTCGGAAGAACAAAGGAAAGAAATAGCAGAAGTGGTAATGAGAATGGCTTAAAATGTTTATGAAAGGAGCCAGAGGTTATGGGGCATAAGACTTGCCAGGCATTTGCAGCAGCTTTGTTGTTTTTCTGTATGCTTTTTTCTTTTGCAGGGTGCGGCAAAGCCGGGAAAGAGTACGATAAAGCTGTAGAACTTATGGAAAGCGGGAAATATAGTGATTCCCTGGAACATTTCCAGAATGCAATTAAGGAGAATAATGAAAAAGCGGAATATTACATAGCATATGGAATGGCACTTAACCAGACAGGCAGTTACAAAGAGGCCGTTAAACAATTTGGCATGGCATACCAGGACACAGATAACCAGATATCAAGGCAGAATAATAAAAGGCTTTATTTTGGGCAGGCTGTTTCATATTATGGAATGAATGACAATGAAAAAGCACTGGAGGCATGTGGCAAGGCGCTGGAGTACGGGGAAGAACCATCTGTAGACATAAATATTAAGAACTTCCAGGCAGATATCCATATGCTTATGGGAAATACTGGCAAGGCCATGGAGATTTACAATGAAATTATAAAAGGTGATAATGTAAGTGCAGATACATATAAGGCAAGGGGCAGGCTGCATGAAATGCTTGGTGATGATACCCAGGCTGTAAAGGACTATCTGGATGCAGCAGGGCAGGATAACAGGTGTTATGATGCTTATTTTGCACTATACAATGTTTATACACGCATGGGTGATAATGAAAAGGCAGAAGAAATATTAAATAAAGTGGCAGATATAAAGGCAAAGACAGCAGAAGAAGTAATGCAGAAGGGCAGGATGTATTATTACAAGGGCGATTATAAAAATGCCGTGGCAGAACTTCAAAAAGCTGCAAAAGACGGCTGTAATGAAGCATTATATTATATTGGTGCTGTGTATATGGCAGAGGGGGATTACAAACAGGCAGCAGGACAGTTTAATTTATATATAGTGAAAGGTGCAGCCAAAAAAGCGCCAGATACATATAACCAGATGGCAGGATGCTATATAGAGCTTGGGGATTTTGAAAGTGCATCAGGCTGTATTGACAAAGGAATGTCACTTGGGATTTCAAGTGCAGGCATACAGCTTCTAAAGAACCGGGTAATACTTTATGAAAGGATGGGAAAGTATAAAAAGGCAAAAAAGTCTGCAAACTTATATTTAAAAAAATTCCCAGGTGACAAGGATATGGAAAAAGAACTTATATTTATAAAAACACGTATTAAAACACTGCAGCTTGCCCAGAATAATAAAAAGAAGCAGCAGTAAAATCAATAAAGGAGATTATTTTGGAAGAAGAGAAAATTATACTTGTTGCAGTTGCAACATCAGATTGTGATGATACTTTACAGTCGCTTACTGAACTGGAAGAACTGGGACAGACTGCCGGGGCAAGGACGGTTGGAAAGGTTATACAGAACAGGGAGAATATACATCCCGGCACGTATATTGGCAAAGGAAAAATAGAAGAGTTAAAAAGCCTTATATACAGTACAAATGCAGATACTGTTGTATGTGATGATGAATTGTCACCAGCGCAGAACCATAATTTAGAAGAAGCACTTGGTATAAAAGTTATTGACAGGACAGTCCTTATACTTGATATATTTGCACAAAGGGCTTCTACAAGTGAAGGAAAGCTGCAGGTAGAGCTTGCACAGCTAAGATACAATTTATCCCACCTTACAGGCGGAAGAAGCGGGCTGTCACGCCTTGGAGGCGGCATAGGCACAAGAGGGCCTGGTGAACAGAAACTTGAAATGGACAGGCGCATTATAAAACAGAGGATTACACAGATACGCAAAGAGCTTGTACAGGTAAAACATGCAAGGGAACTTACACGCAAGAAAAGGCAGGAAAACCATGTGCCGGTAATTGCCATTACTGGCTATACCAATGCAGGCAAGTCAACACTTCTTAATAAGCTCACAGATGCAGGTGTATTATCAGAAGACAAGCTTTTTGCCACACTTGACCCTGTAACACGCAAGTATGAATTTGAAAATGGCGGCAAAGTTCTTTTTACAGATACAGTAGGATTTATAAGGAAGCTGCCACACCATCTTATACAGGCCTTCAGGGGGACTCTTGAAGAAGCTAAGTATTCAGATGTAATACTCCATGTTACAGACTGTTCCAATCCAGACATGGATGCCCAGATGTATATTGTCTATGACACACTGGACAGGCTTGGAATTGATGGCAAGAAAATAGTTACAGCGTTTAATAAAACTGACCTGGCAGATGACGGCATAATACTTAAAGATTTAAGGGCAGATAAAACAGTAATGATTTCTGCTAAGAACGGCACGGGGATAGAAGAGCTTTTAAATGTGCTCGAAGAAGTAATAATGGACAGGAAGCGTCTTGTTGACAAGACATTTTCTTATAATGAAGCTGCCAAAATTAATGAAATACACAATACCGGGCAGATAATAGAAGAAGATTACCGCAGTGATGGCATATATATAAAAGCCTATGTGCCGCAGGAATATATATATATGTTTGAATAAAAGCCAAAAGGAGGATAAAATGGATATTAGTGTGCGTATTAAAAGAATAATGGATAAAATGGATAAACTCGCAGAAAAAGACCCTGAATATCCATGTGGTGAATTTCCGCCAGAATGGAATAAGCCAATTAAAGAAGAAAAGGTTTCAAAGTTTGAAGAAAAGTATGGAATAAAGCTGCCAGAAGATTACAGAAGGTTTATAACAACAGTAGCAGATGGCGGCTCACAGCCATTTTACGGGTTCTACAGCCTTTCTGAAAGCAGGCGGGCAGATTATTCTGATAATATGGATATAAGCGGGAAATTCCCATGTACTGTAAAAAAGCCGCTGGATATTTACAGGCTTTCAGATGAAGAGTATGAGGGGCTTGAAGACCATCATTCAGGGTTTTTGTTTCTGTGCCATGAAGGCTGCGGGATGTACAGCATATTAGTTGTAAATTCAGATGACAAAGATACATATGGCACTGTCTGGTACTATGACTTTGCAAATGATGCAGGCATGTTCCCGCTAATTAACCCGGATACAAAAAAGACAATGGATTTTCTTGACTGGCTTGAATACTATGCAGACAAGACATATGGACTTGAAAATGATGATTTCTTCAGTTATGGTGAAATAGCAGGGTATCTTCCAGGCACAGAGCCGGAACAGGATTAATAATTAGAAATATAAGGAATTAAGGCAGGGAATATTTTCCTGTCTTTTTTAATTTTTTTAAATGGAAATGTCACAAATCCATTTACAGAATGGTTATATATAGTGTAAGACAAAATAAAAGGGCTGCAATGCCAGCAGCACAGGGGAGGTGTAATAATGCACAGTAAAAAGGCATCAGTAAGGTTTATTGAAAAAACATATAAACTATATGAACAGAAAATGTACCATGTGGCATACAGCGTGCTGCATGACGAAGGACTGGCAGAGGATGCAGTACAGGAAGCTTTTATAAAGCTTATGAAACATAATGTATATTTTGCAGAGCCAGAATCAGATGACTGCAAAAGATATATGATAACTGTTATTAAAAATTCTTCAATCAATATTTATAATAAGAAGAAAAAGGAACAGGAAATCATATGTTTCCCAGTAAGTGATACAGATATAAAAGATATATCTTCTGAAGATGGCACTGAAGAACAAACCAATATAGAAGAATTAGTTTCATGCCTGCCTGAAAAGTATTATTTAGTTGTAAACTGCCTTGCTGTAAAAAATTTATCAGTAAAGGAAACCGCCGCTGAACTTGGCATTACTGAAGCAAATGTAAGAAAACGGTTTGAACGCGCAAAGTTAATGCTTAAAACTATAGTGAAAGGAAGTAATGTATATGGAACAGTTTGATATTTCTATTAAAGATTTTGATGCCATAAAAGAGGAACATGAATTTTCAGATAAATACAAAAAGAATAAAGAAGTGCTTCTTAAAGAATACCGCAAGAAGGCTTATGCACCATCAAAGAATAAATATAAAAAGGCCGCCGTAGCTGCTGCTTTATTAATTGTATCCGCACCAGTTATAACTAATGCTGCAACAGGCGGGGAATTTTTTAACAGGATATGGGGAAGCGCCGGCAAAGAAAATATAGCACAGCATACAGAAGTGTTATATGATGAAGAAAAAGGCACATCATGTAAAGTAACTTATCCTAAACAGGAATTTGAGGACACCAGCCCGACTAAAGCAGAGAAATTAATTGGCAGCAGTATATCTTATAACCCGGTTGTTAAAAAACTTGGTGATACAAAATTATCAGTTTTATCATTTGTACATGATGGCAATGCTGCTGTAGCGGAATTTACTCTTGAGAAAAAAGGCGGTGTAGATGCGCTTGTTTACAATAAGGATTATAATGAAACAAAGGGCGCAAGTTTCTCTGATGAATCAACCTTTTATTTTAACTTCGGCAATTATGACGGGAAGATATATACAGACCTTGAAAAATCATCAAAAGACCTACTTTACTGCTATTATTACATGACAAACTCTGATATTAGCAGTGATGTATCCCTTAATATAGAAGAATATCCATGCACAAGAAAAGAACTTGCTGAGGCCAGTGACGCCCAGTTAAAAAAATACACAGATAAAATAAAGAACAGCACAATCACTTTTCCTTCTGGAACACAGGCAGATAAATCTGTATTTACCAGCAAAAGCAATGGAACTATAGAAATTTCGCCATTGTCAATGAAAATTGATATGAAAAAAGTGCCTGGGCTGTCCAAAGAAGAGGCATATGACCCATATAACGCATACTATGTTTCAATAAATTATAAAGACGGGACAAAATATATTGTACATGAACATGAAATGGAAGGGATACATTCCTGCCAGGAAGAAACAGATAATGCAAGCTATACCTGTGGCACTGAAGAAGGTGGGCTTATATTTGTATTTAACCGTCTGGTGGATACAGATAATATACAGTCAGTTACAATAAATAATACAAAATACAAATTACAAAACTGAGAATTTAAAATATATAGAAATAAACCATGCCTGGCTGTTAACTGGTAATAGCCAGGTTTTTATTTTTATTAAAATAATCATTGACAACTAATGGACGTTAGGTTATACTAACTTATATAAACAGGAAAAATACCAGTCTGGAAAAAGGGGGATGACATTATGCCACTTACTATGATAAATGCTGGTGAGCAGTGTGAGATTAAAAGAACCGGGGGCAAGGCAGATACCAGGAAGTTCCTTGAGAAGCTTGGATTTACTGCTGGCGGGATTGTTACTGTTATTTCTGAAACAGGCGGCAATCTTATAGTAAATATCAAAGGTTCAAGGGTTGCTATCAGCAAAGATATGGCAAATAAAATTATGGTCTGAAATCTAAATTTAATGGTATATTATGGAGGTTTAAAATGAAAACTTTAAAAGAAGTATCTAATGGCAATACCGTTAAAGTGCTTAAACTTAATGGTGAGGGTGCTGTAAAAAGAAGAATAATGGATATGGGCATTACAAAGGGTGTTGAAGTCTTTGTAAGGAAAGTTGCGCCTTTAGGGGACCCTGTTGAGGTAACAGTAAGAGGGTATGAACTGTCTTTGCGCAAAGCAGATGCAGAATTAATCCTTGTTGAATAGGATATATTTTTTTAGTTATAGGTTAGTTGATGCTAATAAAAGATAGCATATACATATAATAAGTAGTTGTATAAAACAATAGTACATATAGTATAACGGAAAGAAAGGAAGCATTAATATGGCAGTTAAAATTGCATTAGCGGGCAACCCGAATTGTGGCAAGACAACATTATTTAATGCACTTACAGGCTCAAACCAGTTTACTGGCAACTGGCCTGGTGTTACTGTTGAGAAGAAAGAGGGAAAATTAAAGGGGCATAAAGATGTCATTATCATGGATTTACCAGGCATTTACTCTTTATCACCATATACCCTTGAAGAAGTAGTAGCAAGGAACTATTTAATAGGTGAAAAACCAGATGTTATCATTAATATTGTAGATGGAACAAATATTGAGAGAAACCTGTACCTTTCAACACAGCTGCTTGAACTTGGGATTCCTGTAGTTATAGCTGTAAATATGGCAGACCTTCTTGAAAAATCAGGGGATGCAGTAGATATTGGCAAACTGGGGGAAAAACTTGGATGTGAGGCAGTTGCCATTTCGGCACTTAAAGGAACCGGCATTATGGAAGCAGCAGAAAAAGCAGCCGCCCTGGCAGGAAAGAAAAAAGCACCTGCCATACATAAATTTTCAGATGATGCCGAACAAATAATACAAAAAGCAGAAAACAAGCTTGGCTCTTGTGTACCAGAAGCACAGAAAAGGTTCTTTGCAATAAAACTTCTTGAAAGAGATGATAAAATTGCCACACAGGCAGAAAACCTTCCAGATGTATCTGCTGAAATTGCAGAAATGGAAGAGAAGTTTGATGATGACACAGAAAGCATTATTACTAATGAAAGATACACATATATTTCCTCAATTATAGGGGAATGTTGTACAAAAGGCAGAAAAGAAAAACTTTCTGTATCAGATAAAATTGACCAGATTGTAACAAACAGGATACTTGCACTTCCAATTTTTGCAGCAGTAATGTTTATTGTATACTATGTATCAGTTACAACCGTTGGCACATGGGCAACAGACTGGGCAAATGACGGTGTATTTGGTGAAGGCTGGAATTTATTCGGGATTGAAGCACTGCATATACCAGGGATACCAGACGCCGTAAGCCGCCTTCTTGATTCCATTGGCTGTGCAGGCTGGCTTTCAGGCCTTGTTACCGATGGCATTATAGGCGGCGTTGGTGCAGTGCTTGGCTTTGTGCCACAGATGTTTATATTATTTATATTCCTTGCATTTTTAGAATCATGCGGGTACATGGCAAGGGTAGCATTTATTATGGACAGGATTTTCCGCAAGTTCGGGCTTTCAGGCAAATCATTTATACCTATGCTGATAGGAAGCGGCTGTGGTGTGCCTGGAATTATGGCTTCAAGGACTATTGAAAGTGACAGGGACCGCAAAATGACAATAATGACCACAACATTTATACCATGTGGCGCAAAACTCCCGATTATTGCATTAATCGCAGGGGCACTATTTGACAATTCATGGTGGGTATCATACAGTGCCTGGCTTGTAGGGATTGCAGCAGTTATCTGTTCAGGAATTATACTGAAAAAGACAAAACTGTTTTCAGGAGACCCGGCACCATTCGTTATGGAACTTCCAGCATACCATATGCCAACAGTTTCTAACGTGCTCAGGAGCATGTGGGAAAGAGGCTGGTCATTTATTAAAAAAGCTGGTACAATTATATTGCTGTCGGCAATTATCTTGTGGTTCTTACAGGGATTTGGATTTGTGGACGGGAAGTTTATGATGCTTGAAGAGGAGCAGCTTGATAAAAGCATACTTGCAGCAATAGGCGGGATAATAGCGCCATTATTTGCACCACTCGGGTGGGGTAACTGGAAAATGGCAGTTGCAGCAGTTACAGGGCTTATCGCCAAAGAAAACGTAGTAACAACATTTGGCATACTCTTTGGCGCTGGTGCAGATGCAGCAGAAGACACACCAGACCTTCTGGCAGCAGTTGGTGCAGCAATGACAGCACTCTCTGCATATTCATTCCTTGTATTTAACCTTCTGTGTGCACCTTGTTTCGCAGCAATGGGTGCTATAAAGCGTGAAATGAATAATGTTAAATGGTTCTTTACCGCAATAGGGTACCAGACAGTGCTTGCATATATAGTATCGCTTTGTATTTACCAGCTTGGAATGTTATTTACAGGAGGCGGCTTTGGAATCTGGACAGCAGTGGCATTCCTGTTTGTAGCCGGGTTTATTTACCTGCTTTTCAGGCCTTATAAAGGGAGCAGTAAATTAAATATAGACTTAAAAAGAGTTGTAAACCAGAACAGTATTATGTAAATAGTGTAAAAAATATATCTAAGGCAGCAGGGGGGATTATTATGGGAACATTTATTGTAGGCATGGCAGTTATTTTATGTGTACTGCTTGCAGTACGCAGCATGGTAAGGGATAAAAGGAACGGCAAATCACATTGTGGCGGTGACTGCAGCCAGTGTAAAGGGCATTGCAATTAGATGCCCGCGGAGTAAAAAGTAATAAGTGGAAAATTATTTAAGCAAATTTAAAAGTTTTGATTGACATCTGTAATGCCATCTGATATTATAGATGGGTACTGTTAAGTACCGGGCTGCGGAAGTGCTGGAATTGGCAGACAGGCATGATTCAGGTTCATGTGCCGGCAACGGCGTGTGGGTTCAAGTCCCATCTTCCGCATTAGCATTATAGCAGATAAAAGGAAACCTTGTGGTGGCAGGGTTTCCTTTTATATTGCTTTTAAACTTGTGCTTTCTGCAGCTTTCTTTCCTGTATTTTCCTTTGTACTTCCCTTCCTCTTTTATTATAATAATCCATCTTCTCCTGGTCTGTCATGTCTTTTGTCATCTCATAATTATATTCCCGTAACTTATGAATATCATCAACCGTAAAACTGGGGCTAAGAATTGGTTTATTCATAATTATCCCTCACTTTCCAATAGTTTTATCATATCTCCATTTTACCATAAATCATACAATAGTACGATAAATTTGCTTATTTTCCTTTAAATTTTCATATAAGCCTGCTATAATTAATGAAGAAAAATACTCACAATTTGCGGATAAGGCCATGCAGTTTTTTATTTTTGCAAGGTATATGGATTTTAATTAAAAGTAAATTAATTTAAAAAAACCGCTGTCTTGACATCAGCATAAATATGTATTATCATATTAAATACAGCTGGTATCATTTGATGATAATACTTTGAAAAATAATTTATGCCTGCAGCCTTATCTGTAAAAACAGAAAGGCATGGTTAATTTTTATGAAGAACAGCAAATTAATGACACAAAGAGAAGAGGATTTAATGGAGTTTTTCTGGACACAGGAGAATCCATTGACAATAACAGAAATGGAGGATATTCTTGATAAAGATAAATGGAACAGGGTTACTCTTTTCAGGGTTGTAAAAGGATTAATTAATAAGGGATACCTTGTAGTAAAGGGAATTGAAAGAAATAATACCCAGTATGCAAGGAAGGTTACACCAACAATAACAAAAGAGGAATATGCAGCACTCCTTTTATCAGAACGTGGCATCAAAGGCAATTCTTTGGGAAAAGTTGTTTTGGCAATGCTTGGGACAGGGAAGAGGAAAAAAATTAAACAGGAAGATGGGAACAAGTTCATCCAGGAACTTGAAGATATAATAGACCAGATACGCAACCAGGAGGAATAGAGATGCAGTTTACTCTTTATTCACTGGCTATGGCTGTTTTATGTAGCAGCATATTTATTTTAATTATTTCTGCTTTACATAAGAATTACTATTTTATGGATATATCCAGCGTTTATGGAATAGTGCTTCTTTATTTATTCTGTGGTTTAAGAATGTTTATACCTGTTGAATTTTCATGGGCGAGGGTAATACGTATGCCAGATTTTTTCAACAAGCTGTACAGGCTTTTTACCAGGGAATTATTTATTATTGGCAGCTGCCATATCTGCATATATCATTTTCTTTGTGCTATCTGGATTGCCAGGGCAATTAAAATTCTTGCAGAGTTGATTTACATATATTTTGATTACAATAATAGCATCAAAAATTTATCTGTAAACACCAAAAGCCCGGATATAAAGACAGCAAGGAAAATAATAGAAAAGATATATAATAAAAGAGTAGAAATAGTAGTAAGTCCTGATATAGATGAACCTGTAAGTTTTGGAATTATACATAGAAAAATCCTTATACCAGATTATACATACAGTGAAAAAGACCTGTATTATATTTTAAGCCATGAATGTGCACATTTAAAAAACCATGATTTACTTGTACAGGTTCTGGTAAATATTTTATGTGCTGTTTACTGGTGGAATCCATCTGTATATTCTCTTAGAAATGGTTTAGAGAAAAGTTTTGAATTACGTTGTGACCACATAGTAATAAAGAATTTAAACAATAACGAAACTGCTGCTTATCTTGAAACTATACTGAAAGTTTTTAGAAACCAGAATGGCCTGCTGTTTGACCGCCATAATAAGGTAAGGCTTCTTGGAACAGAAGAAGATAATATGCAGGAGATAAAGGAAAGATTTACATTAATTTCCAGAATGAAAACAAAGAAAACCAGGCCATTTGGAAAATGGGCTGTGACAGGCATAATGATATGTCTAATAGTATTATCATACTCATTTATATTACAAACAGCTTTCCAGCCATCAGCAGAACAGATAGAAACAGAAGCTCTTATATATGAACTTACAGCTTCAAATGGCTATATTGTTAAATATGCTGATGGTACATATGTTTTAAAATCAGAAAAAGGTGATGTAACTATAATTGATAAAGAAACAGCTGGTAAACTGGTATATGAAAGCGGACTTAAAATAATTGAGGAGGAAAGCAACTATGAGGAAAATTAAAAAGGTACTTGTAACTATAGCGGCAGGTGTGGTAATTCTTAATACATTTAATGCTGCTTCTGTTAGTGCCAGTGCTGCAGTATATAATACAGATGATGGTGTGTGTATGCCATATGCAGATGAAATTGAAACAAAATGGAGATACAATAGAGGTGTTTTACAGTACCGCCGCTGGAATGTTACAAGAGGCTACTGGGTTGACCCAGACTGGATAGATTACAAGTATAAAGGATAAATATAAGTAATTATGCAGCCAGTCCAGGGAAATATGTATTTTAGATGGCAGGATATAAGGAAAAAGGGGAGTGGTAACAGGCTTGGATGATATAACTATATTATTAAAGGATAATGGTAAGGATGTATATGTAAAAGCAGATGATATCCATTATATAGAAAGCCAGAATAATAAACTGGTTTTTGCAATGGATGGCAAAAAGATAATTAATAAAGGGACAATTAAGAGTATGCTGGAAAGCTTAAAAGACCAGCAGCAGTTCTGCCATATACATAGAAGTTATATAGTTAATCTCGCCCATATAAGGGAACGGGATGAAAATGACCTTCTTATGCCAGATGGCCAGAAAATCCCTGTCAGCAGACATAGATTAACAAATTTTAAAAAACAGTATGCAAATTATTTAAAAAACTCATTATGATGTATGTAATGTTGCATGGTTTATTTCTATTTTTAAATTTTTAAAAGATGGTTTATGGAATATGGTAAAATAAGTAAAATGGTAAAGTAAGTAAAATTTCAAAAGCTACGGGAATAGCGGTAAAGGTGTAAAGCCAAAGCAAGTTATAACAGGTTTTACACCTTTTTATTATGGTTTTATTAAATATTAAATATAAAACTAGCCTATATCATTAAAGATGTGTTATAAGGAATATTTGGAATAGCTATGGTCTTTTTAGTTGCTAACATGCCAGATGAAAAGCAGGATTGTATAATTATATTTTTATCATAAATTAATATGATAAATTTTCTTGATAATTTGATAGATAGTGTAACTTTACTTGGGGAATTTTTAGAAAAAAATGGAAAAGAGACACTTCTTTGTAGTATAATATAATCACCGAAAAAATACAAAGAAAGAAGGTGTCCCTATGAATAACAGTATACAGTATTTTTTGGAAAATGGAATACCTAAATTAGAAAAAACTAAAAAAGATTTTTTTACAAATCCAATGTGTTTTGATGAATATATAGAAAATGTGAAAAAAATAGTATTAGATTTTGGATGCCATATAATTACTGAAGCACTGGAAGAATGCAATATGTTACTGGAAGAAAGCATGAAAAGGGTTATACACTGGCATGTTAAAGACCGCAGCCAGAAAAATATAATGTCACCTGTGGGCCTGCTGTGTTTTACACGGACAAGATTTAAAAACAAGGAAACAAAAGAAACAGCATACCTTCTTGACAGGGTCATTGGGCTTGGTGCACATGCCCGTATGATTGATGGGGTAAAAGCAGCCATCCTTGAAGAAGCAGTACAGACAAGTTATGAAAAAGCTGGCAGGGAAGCCTGCCCAGGGGAATGTGTGTCCAGGGAAACAGTAATGCGCCATGTACGTGGGATGGAAATACCAGTAAAAAGCCAGGAAGAGCCTGACAGGAAAAGAAAAGCCAGGGAACTGTATGTTGAAGCAGATGAGGACCATGCTGCTCTGCAGTTCCATAAGAAAAAGGGGGATATAAAACGTTTTAAGGGGCATGCGGATAATAACCAGGTTGTGAAGCTTGTGTACGTACATGAGGGGTATACAGACAGTGCCATGAAGAGGAAAGAATTAAAAAATGCAGTATATTTTGGCGGGCTTTACCGTGGTAAAGATAATGGAAAACTCTGGAATGAGGTAAAAACATATATAGGGAAACAGTATGCAGCAGAAGAAATGGAAAAAATTTATTTCCAGTCTGATGGTGGTGCATGGATGAAGAAAGGCCTGGAAACACTGGGGGCAGAGTTTGTACTGGATGGGTTCCATATACAGAAATACATAAGGAGGATGGCACGCCTGGCAGGGGACACGGAGGAAAAAAGGGAAGAAAACAGGAAAAAAATACAGGGATGGATTGAAAAAGGCAGCCGCAAAGAACTGGAAGGATGGGCTGTACAGATAAAAACCGGCATGAAAGAAAAAGACCAGAAAAAACTGGAAGAAAGTTTAAAATATATAAAAAACAACTGGCAGGGGATAAGAAGACGTGTAAAAAATAAAGAAAGCATAAATGGAAGCAGCACAGAAAGCCATATAAGCCATGTGCTTTCTTCACGTTTAAGTTCCAGGCCAAAGGGATGGTGCAGGGAAGGGCTGGATAAAATGGCACAGTTAAGGGTTTACTGGAAAAATGGTGGCAGCCTGCTGGAGCTTGTAAAATACCAGAAAGAGGAAAAAATTACAGAAAAAACAGAAGAAAAAAAATATTTCAGTGCAACAGAAATGGTTACATGGGAGAAAAAACACAGGAAAACAAATGGGAAATATATAGAAGCATTACGTGCAAGCATAAGCAGCCAGATATCTGCAAAAGTATTTTTTAATGCATCCATTGCTGGATTGTGTTAAAACAAAAAATAATATTTTGTCTGTTGGAAATGATTATTTAATATTATGCCATAAGTTTATATATTAATGTATCAAAAAATGCTAAAACACATATACCCTGTCATATACCCAAGTAAAGTTACACTATCAATTTGATACCTTGACATTGATATAAATATATACTATTATATCTTATACAGCAAATATTAGAAAGGTATGGCTAATTTTATGAAAAACAGTAAATTAATGACGCAGAAAGAAGAAATTGTAATGGATATTTTCTGGACACAAAAAAAACCGCTGACAATAACAGAATTAGCAGGTTTTTTTTATAAAGAAAAACTGAAACAGGTTACTCTTTTTAGAATTGCAAACAGTTTACTGGACAAAGGATATCTTGAAATATATGGGTTTGAAAGGAATAATACCCAATATGCAAGAAAATTTGTACCAGCTCTTACAAAAGAGGAGTATGCGGCAGTTCTTTTGTCGGAACATGGTATAAAAAGCACATCTTTAGTAAAAATTGCTTTATCAATGCTTGGTTATGGAAAGAGGAAAGAAATTAACCAGGATGAGAAAGACAAGCTAATCGAAGAACTTGAGAGTATAATAGCACGCATACGCAGCCAGGATGAATAAATATGCTGTTTTGTGGAGAAACAGCCAGAGTACAGGGAAAAGGAGTGGTAACAGGTATGGAAAGCACAACTATATTATTAAAGGATAATGGCAAAGATTTATATGTAACAGGGGATGATATCTACTATATAGAGAACCAGCATAATAATCTGGTTTTTACATTAAAGGACAGGAAGGTAAGTAATAAAGGCACTATTAAAAATATAATGGAAAGTTTGAATGGCCAGTTCTGTCATATACATAGAAGTTATATAGTTAATCTTTCCCATATAAAAGGACGGGATAAAAATGACCTTCTTATGCCAGATGGCCAGAAAATCCCTATTAGTAAATACAGGTTACAGCATTTTAATGAACAGTATAGAAAATACTGGGGAAATTTATAATAATATACGTAATATTACATAGTACATTATATATGTTAAATAGCAGGAAAATAACATTTTTAATGCCATAATTTACATTTTTACTATAAAAAATAACTATTTATACCCCTACATTGTCCATTTGTACTAACATACTTGAAAATAATACTATAATATATTATATAAAATATACAGATTGCCAGTAGAATTATATGGCAAATCTGTATATGCTGACATGTATTTTATAATAGGAAAGGGGGAATACAGGTGAAAAAAACAGGTGGTACTGGATAAAGGAAAAGACCAGCTAAAAACATTTAAGACACCCAAAATAGTACAAAACCAGAAAGTGGGGGATTAAAAATGGGAGCAAAAAGAAAAATTAGTAAAACGGCAATAGCTATGACACTGGCAGTATCAGCAATAGCAGGAACATTCGCAACCAAATTATACAACAGTAGAAGGTAAATGGATACCTGCACAATAATATTATATATAGTGGGAGAAATGTCTATGAAAACCGCCAGAAGTTTAATTATACCTGTTTGTTGTTTATGCTTGTTATCTTTATTATTTATTAGTGGCTGCCAGATGAAGAAGCAGACTGAAATAAACAATGAAGAAGCAGGGAGCAGCGGAGATGCACCGGGAATATTTAAGGGTGGTGGAAGTAATGTTTTTAAATACGTTTAAAGCTGATATTATAAGATGTTTTAATTTAAAAAGGATTATATTTATTTTACTTGCATTTATAGCTGTTTTACTGGGAGGGCAGGCACAATATATACAAATCTGTTCAGAGTTAAGTTATGAAAAAAGAAAGGGTATAATTGAGATTTTAGGTAATGCGTTGTTATTTGACAAATTTAAAATAGTGCTGGTAGTTTTACTTGCAGCATTGCATACAAACAGTTTCTGCAAAGATGATAATACACATTATCTTAGAATGATATTAAACAGGACTAATATTGTATATTATACGTGGGCAAGGTTTTTAACAAATATGGCAGTTGTCATTATTTTAAGTGTACTGGGGTTTATATTATCTGCGGTTGTGCTTTTTCCGTTTTTCCCAATAATTTCCTTATTCCAGGATTATGATTGTTATTATAAGGAACTGGCTTTAAATTATCACTTTTTATACATAATTTTTATGGGATTCCAGTTTGGAATAGTAGTAGCAGCATTTAGCAGTATAGGGCTGGCTTTTTCCACATTCCAGCCAAATGCTTTTGTAAGCATAGGGATAGCAGGGCTGGTCTTTTTCCTGTCAGCTTCTTATATACCGCCAGAATCTGTCTTTGATGTCCTGCCTTTGGTATCCATGACACCATCATTTATAAAATCAGATGATGCTTCCCGGATACTTAATTTATCGTGGAGCATATTTTACCCGGTGTTAGTTATAATGGCCAGCGGGTATATTTTTTACCGCCGGCTGGACTGGAGGGCTGGTAATGGAAACATTTAAAAGTGCTGCTGCTTTTTCTTTCTGTAATATAAACAGGTGGAAAAAGGACTTAAGGGTATGGCTTGTGCTTTTGTTTACCCTGTTTATTATAATAGAATATTTAACCTATTGTAGCAAGAAGTCCCCCACTTCTAAAGTGGTGGGATGAATTGCGTCCTGTTGTAGTTCTTGACAAATAGAAAATAATATATTACAATAAAATCAGTCGAAAAACAGGAAAGGCTGATAGACTTATGGAACTAGATAACAATGCTCATTCGGTATTTTTGTTATACTATCATCTTGTACTCGTTGTGAAATATAGAAGAAAAGTATTCGATGATGAAATTTCTGACAGAGCTAAAGAAATATTTGGGTATATTTCGCCAAATTACAATATAACCTTGCAGGAATGGAATCATGATAAAGACCATGTGCATATTCTGTTCAAGGCTCACCCCAAAAGTGAAATAAGCAAATTCATAAATGCATACAAAAGTGCAAGCAGCAGGCTTTTGAAGAAAGAATTTCCGCAAATAAGACAAAAGCTATGGAAAGAATATTTTTGGAGTCAAAGTTTTTGCTTGCTTACAACAGGCGGAGCACCTATTGAAGTAATTAAGAAATATATTGAAACACAAGGACAAGAAAACAGGCAAAAAAAGAGGTGAAAATAATGGCAAACAAAGCATATAAATTCAGAATATATCCGAACGCCGGGCAAAAGATTTTGTTTGCCAGGACATTTGGTTGCGTCAGATTTATCTATAATAAAATGCTGTCAGATAAAATTAAGTATTATGAAGAAACCAAACAAAAGCTAAACAATACTCCCGCACAATATAAGGCAGAATTTGGGTGGCTTAAAGAGGTTGACAGTCTGGCACTTGCCAACGCACAAATGAACCTGCAAAAAGCGTATAACAATTTTTTCAAAAGCCCTAAAGCCGGATTTCCGAAATTCAAATCAAAACACAAAAACAGAAATTCGTACACTACAAATAACCAAAAGGGTTCTGTATCTATTGAGAACGGCTGTATTAAATTGCCTAAAATTGGGTTTGTAAAGTTAAAACAACATCGTCAGATACCATCTGGTTATAAATTAAAGTCTGTTACGATAAGCCAAAATCCAAGTGGAAAATATTATGCAAGTATTCTGTTTGAGTACGAAAACCAAGTACAAGAACAGGATTTGCATAACTTTTTAGGATTGGATTTTTCAATGCACGAACTATACAAAGACAGTAACGGCAATGAACCTGCGTATCCAGGATACTACAGAAATGCCGAGAAAAAGCTGAAACGTGAACAACGTAAATTGTCACTTATGCAGAAAGGCTCTAAAAATCGTAATAAACAGCGTATCAGAGTAGCTAAAATGCACGAGAAAGCAGCTAATCAAAGAAAAAATTTTTTGCATAAACAGTCAAGGCAGATAGCCAATGCTTTTGATTGCGTGTGTATAGAAAATCTTGATATGAAAGCTATGGCACAATGCTTAAATTTTGGTAAGTCTGTTGCTGATAATGGCTGGGGGACATTTGTAACATTCTTGCAGTACAAACTTGAAGAATCAGGCAAAAAACTTGTAAAAGTTGATAAATTTTTCGCAAGCAGCCAGACTTGTAGTGTTTGTGGTTACAAAAACACGGCAACTAAAAATTTTAGTATTCGTGCATGGGATTGTCCGAAGTGTGGCACTCATCACGACAGGGATATAAATGCCGCAATAAATATCAAAAATGAGGGTATGCGTATTGTAAACGTATAGCCAATACATAAAAACCGTGGGACACACGGGGTTAGCCCGCTTATGCTTAGTACAATAGTACTATCGAACGAGAACCGACTGTTAGCTTTATGCTAAAGGAAGCCCTCACCTCTTTAGGTGGGGGAGGATGTCACAGGGATATACAATATATGGCATGGCAGAGGGCAAAAAAATGACTTTCTGCATGCTTCCCATACTGTTCCAGACATGTGATATTTCGCTGCGTGCGCCAAAAGTGCTGTGGCATACAGGCTTTATACTTTTACTGTGTGATGCCCCTTTCCTTTACCAGAATACACCATATGTAATTATGCGCAGTGGCAGGAAAAAGTGGTGGATTGGGGAATGTATGTATATTTTTGAAGTGGCTTTTATATATATGCTTTTTATAACAATAGTAAGTTCTGCTGTATCACTTCCTGTAGCCAGTCTTGAAAATGACTGGGGAGAAGCACTTACGGATTTTTTATATGGCACGGATACCATGACAGTTGAACAGCTTCTTGGCAAATACATGCTTGGACTTGGTGAACCAGCCAGGGCTGTACAAATGTTATACCCTTTTGCCAGCCAGGCATATACATTTTTTACAGGGCTTGCAAGCTTTTTTATTCTTGGGCTTCTTATTTATCTTATAAACCTTATGCAGAAAAATATTTTATGGGGGCTTGGGTGCAGCTTTTGTCCTTGTATTTCTTGACCCTGTGCTGTCTTTTTCTGCAAGCAATTTAAAGAAATACTGGCTTCACGCATTTTCACCTGTATGCTGGACAAGCGTGGAGTGCATAAATATACTGGGAAGCCGCTTTTTTATAAGTATTCCTTTTGTAACAGTAACAAGCCTTGTTGTAATAAGTATTTTAATTATTCTGATAGCATTGTTTTCAAGGAAAATTATGGTGGAGGCAAGGGAAGGGTGAAAGGTAATTATGATAGAGATAAATAACCTGTCAAAGATTATAGATAAAAATATAATTTTAGATGATATTAATATGAAACTTGATTATGGTAAAATATATGGGCTGGTTGGCAGGAACGGGTGCGGAAAAACCATGCTTATGCGCCATATACTTGGATTTGTATATAGCACAAAGGGCAGTATTATAATAGATGGCAAAGTTCTTGGAAAGGACATAGATATGCCGGAAAATGTTGGTGCTATTATAGAAAACCCGGGATTTATCCCAGAGTACCCGGGATTTAAAAACCTTAAAATATTAGCTTCCATAAAAGGGAAGATAAAAAATGATGAGATAAGGGAAGCCATGGAATTAACAGGGTTAAACCCTGATGACAAAAAGCATGTAGGAAAATATTCACTGGGCATGAAGCAGCGGCTTGGGATTGCACAGGCGGTAATGGAGAACCTTGGTATTTTATTATTAGATGAACCTATGAACGGGCTTGATAATGGAGGGGTACAGGAGATACGGAAACTAATTCTTAAAAGGAAAGAGCTGGGGAATTTAATAGTAATTGCAAGCCATAATGAAGAAGATATACGTGTACTTTGTGATGAAATATTTTACTTTGATAAGGGAAAGATTATAAATACAAAACAGAATGTGCATGATAAAAAGGTGTAAATGGGTTTATGCCTTTTTTTAAGTCTTACACAGTTTGACTTGTAACACCAAATAATGTATACTTTTTATCTAAAGGGAACAGTTAATTAAGTATATATAGAAAGGATATTGTTATGAGTAAAAAACCAGTTGTTTTAATGGTACTTGACGGATATGGACTGAATGACAGGACAGAGGGGAATGCTATTGCACAGGCAGATACACCTGTTATGGACAAGCTTATGGCGGAATGCCCGTTCCAGAAGGGCAATGCAAGCGGGCTTGCTGTAGGGCTTCCTGACGGCCAGATGGGCAATTCGGAAGTGGGGCATATGAATATTGGCGCAGGCCGCATTATTTACCAGGAGCTTACACGTATTACAAAAGCTATTGAAGAGGGTACATTCTTTGAGAATAAGGCACTTCTTTCTGCAATAGATAATGTTAAAAAGAATAATTCAGACCTGCATTTGTACGGGCTTTTATCAGATGGCGGCGTGCACAGCCATAATACACATCTTTACGGGCTTTTAGAGCTTGCGAAGAGAAATGGTGTAGAGAATGTATTTATACACACATTCCTTGACGGGCGTGACACACCTCCTGCATCAGGCAAGGGCTTTATTGAAGAGCTCCAGGCTAAAATTGATGAGATTGGCACAGGTAAGATTGCAAGTGTACATGGGCGTTATTATGCAATGGACAGGGATAATAACTGGGACCGTGTTGAAAAGGCATATAATGCACTTGTAAAGGGAGAGGGCATCATGGCTTCTGATGCTGCGCAGGCAGTTGCAGATTCTTATGCGGAAGGCATTAATGATGAATTTGTTGTTCCTACAGTTATTACTGAAGATGGAAAGGCAGTTGCCACAATTAAGCCAGATGATTCCATTATATTCTTTAACTTCCGTCCTGACAGGGCAAGGGAGATTACACGTACATTCTGCAATGAAAGTTTTGATAAGTTTGAACGTGCTAACGGTTTTATGCCGCTTACGTATATATGTTTTACAGATTATGATGAAACAATAGGCAATAAGCAGGTTGCATTTGAGAAAGAAAGCATTACAAATACTTTTGGTGAATTTCTTGCTGCTAATGGCAAGACACAGCTGCGCCTTGCTGAAACTGAGAAGTATGCACATGTAACATTTTTCTTTAATGGCGGCATAGAAGAACCTAATAAAGACGAGGAGCGTTCCCTTGTTAAATCACCAGATGTAGCAACTTATGACTTAAAGCCTGAAATGAGTGCGCCTGAGGTTGGCAAAAGGCTTGATGCTGCGATAACATCAGGCAAATATGACGTTATTGTCATTAACTTTGCAAATCCTGACATGGTAGGGCATACAGGTGTAATATCTGCTGCAATAAAGGCTGTTGAGCGTATTGACCAGTGTGTGGGCTCTGCTGTTGAAGCAATAAAGAAAGTGGATGGTGTACTGTTTATCTGTGCAGACCACGGCAATGCAGAACAGATGATTGATTATGAAACAGGTATCCCGTTTACAGCACATACAACTAACCCTGTGCCATTTATCCTTGTAAATTATGATGAAAATTATACACTCCGTGAAGGCGGCTGCCTTGCTGATATAGCACCAACGCTTATTGAGATTATGGGGCTTAAACAGCCAGAGGAAATGACAGGCAAATCACTTCTTATAAGAAAGTAGTTACGGGGTATACAGATGCCAGAGTTTTGGGATTTAATTAAAACACTTTTTGCTGTTAGCAGGCTGCATGGCTGTACAAGTGAAGAAGTTAATGCTTTAAAGCAGAGGTTTGGCCAGATACCGCAGGCAGTGGAAGAGTTTTACCTTACTGCAGGACGTACAAAAGAGTTCCAGGATGGCCAGGATAAATTTATCCTGCCAGAACATTATAAAAATTACAGCTGGCTGGAACAAGTTGATGGCTTAGTCCTTCTTGAAGAAAACCAGGGGTGCTGTGAGGCATATATAAAGAAAGAGGATTTGGCACTGCCTGACCCTCCTGTGTATGTTTCATGGGAAGACGGGGAAGCAGCATTATGTGCAGCATCAGCAAGCGGGTTTCTAATGGCAGCACTTGCATATGAAGCGGCGTTTACATTTGAATATGCCCCTGAAGATTTTTATTATGTAGACGGGGAAGATATAGAAGAATTTAAATCAAGGCTTAAACAGTACCCGTTTAAAATGCAGAGATGGCTGTGTGATACAGAAATTACATTTTACAGCAATGACCCCTGTAACCTTGTGGCTGCCCTTTATTCAGAAAGCATAGAAGATGACGGGCTGCAGCTGGTTTATGGTGCTGTAACTAAAGAAGCTTACATTAAGCTGGAGAGGGCACTTGAAGGTGTCTGTGGATCATTCTGATATTTTATGGCATATAATTTAAAAAGCCCTGGCAGGACTGCCAGGGCTTCTGGCTGTATTATCCTGCAATCTGGATAATTTTTTCCATATCTGCAATCAGTTTTCTGGAATAATCTTTAGCTTCAGCATAAATCTGTCCTGCTGTATAGTAATCGCCGTTTTCTATTGAGTTTATAACTTTAGCCCCGTACCCATGGAACTTCTTATGTTTTGTGCCAAGTTCAATCCATATTGGCAGTACGCCTGGTATCTTTGGCACAAGTGCATTGTAAAAATGCCCGAAACCACATTTGCATGGGTCAAGCTGTAATGGCAGGACTGACTGTTCCCTTATCATCTTTTCAAGATTGTTAAGCCATGTGTTATGTGCTGTAATGGCATTATCCATATATTTTATAAATTCACTGTTTTCCATATGGTAAAATGCGTCATCAGACATAGTACCCATCTGCTTTACTGTTTCATCAAGTGTTTTTTCTATATCTGCTACAGGCTCTGCTGATTTTTTAAGTTCATGTTCCACTTCACGCATAAAACCTGTACTGTCCATAAGCTGGTTTTCCATTTCTGCCATTGTACTGGTTATTTCCTCACTTACAGCAGCAATGGAACTGACAGCTTCGTTAATTTCAGAAATATGTTTTTTATTGTCATTATTCAGTTCCCATACCTGCCCAATCCTGTCTGTTACATTATTAAGGGCATCAATGGTTTCACTGGTACTTTCCTTGCTTTTATGTGAGGCATTTTTGATTTCTTCAATAAAACTTTCAATAGTACCTGTAAGCTTTTGTGTTTCTTCCGCAAGGCTGCGGATTTCAGTGGCTACAACAGCAAAGCCTTTTCCTGCCTCCCCTGCTTTTGCCGCCTCTATAGAAGCATTTAAAGCCAGCAGGTTTGTCTGTAAAGATATGGTATCAATTCCTGCAATAAGCCCCGCCATATGGTTAATAATTTCTATAAGCTGCTCCATATCATTTTGCATTTCTTTAGAATCTTCGATAGTCTGGCCGGCAAGGTTCTTTATTATTGTAAGTTCTTCCTGGCTCTGGCCTGTTTTTTTATGTACTTCTTCAGTTTTAGAAGAAATTTCAATAATTGTATTAGTTAATTCTTCATGCCTGCTGTTTGTATGGCCGGGCAAGCTTGAACCGCTTGATGAGCCAAAAATAATTTCTGCTGCTTTTGAAACTTTATTGCAGATATTATTAATTTTCATAGTCTGGTGGTGCATTATTAAATCAAGTGAACTTATCTGCATAACTGCCTTAATATTCTTTTCAAAAACCTCCGCAAACTGTTTCCTGCCGTCAGACAGCCGGTGGTAAATACCATTAAGCGCAGGTACTTTTGTATAATCAGTTTCTTTTAGTTCTGAAATTTCTTTTAACAATATGTTTCTTTTGCTTCTTAACCGCATACTTTACCTCCAGATTTAACAGGCAGCATAACCACCAATATGTTTTATTGCAATAATAAACGATATTTCCCGTTTTTGCAACATTTTTATACATAAATTACATGTACATTTAATAAATATATTATATATTTTTTTATACTATAATTAAATCTGAAATGTTTTCCAGTAAAACTATGGGGTTTGCAGGCTTTTATCTACTATATTCCTAACTGTTCTGTTATTTCTTTTAATTTGTTCCAGTCGGATATATATTTTTCAAGTATTTTAGTGCCTTCTTTTGTTATCTGGTAATATTTTCTTTTAGGCCCGTTAGATTCCTCACCAAAATATGAAACTGCAGCGCCTTCTTTTTTTAACCTTCTTAGAATTGCATAAAATGTACTATCATTAACTTCAGGGAATATAACTTTCATTTCCCTCATTAAATTGTATCCATAATAATTTTTCTGGGATAATTTGTGTAATAAACACATTTCCAGAACACCTTTTTTAATTTGTGCATCCATTTTGTCTGCCCCTTTCTTTTATAGCTATATACAGCCAGTAAATAAACAGGACAGGAATACAGGACAGGTAAGGAGTGAAAATAAATTCCATATTGTCTGTTGTTTCTAAATTTTTTAGAAATGCTGCATATAATAACAGGCTGTTTATTATTGATATACTTTGTATAACAGTAAAGAACATATAAATACTGCCATCAAGCATTTTCTTTAAAAATAATATTGCTGATATAAATAAAACAGCTAAAGCAGAATAAATTATAACAGTTATAATCCTGCCCAGGGATGCAGCAGGTTCTTTGCCTGCAATGCCTGGCACTATAATGTATGAAAGCAGCTGTAATAAAATAAATAATATAAATATAAAGGACTGGCTTTTAATAAATGTATTTTTCTTCTGTCTGGTAATTTCAAGGACATCCAGCAAACAGTTATTGCCAGCAAGAAACCAGATAATAACAGAACTGCATGCCACAAGTATATAGGAAGCAGTATCTGGCGGAAGAAAGGCAAAGGACAGGAAAGCCGCCAGTGTACACGCTGCCAGTAAAAGTTTTTTAATTATTACAAGCATATTTCTTCTAATGCTTCCATTGCCTGTTTCTTTAAGAAGTTCCTTTGCAAATGCTGCAGGGCTTCCATATTCTTTAATTATCTCTGTGTCTGGCCTGCCTTCATTATGTGCAGATTCAAAATGTGTGTTTAATTCTTCAAGTGTATCCTGGATTTCTGAAGAAGTAAAGTGGAACAGCATTGCATTCTTGATATTAAGCAGATATTTTTCTTTCATAAGATTACCCCCTTCTATAAGCTATGTTTATAAGTTATATACTTATTATAACAACTATTATTCAAAAGTCAATAGTTTTAAACAATAGATATATAATTTGCCATAAAAAATACAGCCAGGTATATTTTGCCTGGCTGCATATAAATTTTAATATTATAAAATAAGCTGTTAAAAAGGTTTTATACTTCAAATAATAAATCCCCATATGTTGGAACTGGCCAGTATTCCTGGTCTACTATCATTTCAAGTTCATCAATAGGGGCACGCAGTTCTGACATTGCAGCAAATACAACATCTTTAAAGAATGTTGCCTGTTCCTGCCCTTCTTCTTTGGATGCTGCTTCTGCTGTTACTTTTTTAAGTTCTGCAAGTGCTTTCTGTGCCTTTGCAAGAAGGGAAGAGCATTTGCCAAGAAGTTCTTTCTGCACGGACACGTCAGCTTCTGCACATGCAGACTGTACACTGTTTACTGAATCTGCAAGGCTTGTTACATAACTTATAATTGCTGGTATATACTGCTTGCCAGCCATGTCAATCATTGTCTTGGCTTCAATATTTATTGTTTTGGAGTAAGTCTCGTAATTAATTTCTGCACGTGATTCAAGCTCAACCCTGTTAAGGACGCTCTGCCTTTCAAAAAGTTTTACAGTTTTATCAGATACAAGGTATGGTATTGCCTCAACCATTGACTTAACATTTGGAAGCCCGCGCCTTTCTGCTTCGGAAATCCAGTTATCTGAATAACCGTCACCATTAAATATTATTTTCTGGTGCTTAGTAACATTCTTTTTAATAAGTTCTTTAACTGCACTTTCAAAATCATCTGCATTTTCAAGTTCATCTGCAAATTCCTGTAAAGCATCTGCAACTATTGCATTTAATATAAAGTTAGGGCCTGCGATGGACATTGAAGAACCTAACATCCTAAATTCAAATTTATTGCCTGTAAATGCAAATGGTGATGTACGGTTCCTGTCTGTTGCGTCTTTTTTAATTACAGGAAGCACATGTACGCCTGTATCTAGCTTTTCGCCCTGTATAGAAGATGAAACATCACCTTTTACAATCTGTTCAATAATATCTTCCAGCTGTTCCCCAAGGAAGATAGATATAATGGCAGGAGGTGCTTCATTAGCGCCAAGCCTGTGGTCATTGCCAGGGTTAGAAGCAGAAAGGCGCAGGATTTCCGCATTTTCGTCTACTGCTTTTATAACTGCTGTAAGGAAAAGCAGGAATAAATTGTTTTCATGTGGTTTTTTGCCAGGGTCAAGAAGGTTAATGCCTGTATCTGTTACAATAGACCAGTTATTATGCTTTCCTGAACCGTTTACGCCGGCAAATGGTTTTTCATGCAGAAGGCATTCCAGGTTATGCCTCTTGGCAACTTTCTTCATAACTTCCATAACAAGCTGGTTGTGGTCTGTGGAAATATTGGCTGTAGCATATATAGGTGCCATTTCATGCTGTGCTGGTGCAACTTCATTGTGCTGTGTCTTAGAAAGGACGCCAAGCTTCCAGAGCTCAATATTTAAGTCTTTCATAAAAGAAGCAATGCGTTCTTTAATTGCGCCAAAGTAATGGTCGTCTAATTCCTGTCCCTTTGGTGCAGGCGCGCCGAAAAGTGTACGTCCTGTAAATATTAAGTCCCTGCGCTGTAAATACTTATCCCTGTCTACAAGGAAATATTCCTGTTCAGGACCTACAGAACAGGAAACCTTCTTTACATCATCATAGCCAAAAAGTTTAAGTATACGCACAGCCTGTTTGCTGATTGCCTCCATTGAACGCAGCAAAGGCGTTTTCTTGTCGAGTGCTTCACCTGTGTAAGAACAGAAAGCTGTAGGTATGCAGAGGGTAACGCCGGCAGCATCTTCACGTAAAAATGCTGGTGAGGTACAGTCCCATGCTGTATAGCCCCTTGCTTCAAATGTGGCACGCAGCCCGCCTGAAGGGAATGAAGAAGCATCAGGCTCGCCTTTTATAAGTTCCTTGCCTGAAAATTCAAGTACAGGCCTGCTGTCAGTTGCAGGGCTTAAAAATGAGTCGTGCTTTTCCGCAGTAACACCTGTTAATGGGTGGAACCAGTGTGTATAATGTGTTGCACCATGTTCAAGAGCCCATTCCTTCATTGCATGTGCTACAACGTTAGCTATGTCAATATCAAGGTCTGCACCGCTTTCAAGTGTTTTTTTCCATGATTTATATACGTCTTTAGGAAGTTTTTCCCTCATCACATCATCATTAAAGACGTCTTTCCCAAAAACCTGTTCTATAACATTTTCTCCCATGTTATGTACCATCCTTTCATAATTAATAATATTAACCTGGCTGTCAAATTATAATATAAGTTATATGTACGGTAAAGAAAAAAGCGTACTCAAAAAGATTGAGAACGCCATTGTCCTGTGCACATATTAACTAACTGCAATAGAATATATCATAATTAAGGGTGTTTGGCAAGTCTTTTTTTTATTTTTGTTCTACGGCACAATGTCATTTAGTTAAAGTTTTAGTGTAAAGTGTTTTTAAAAATTTTCAGAATGTAAACTGGCTGGCAAGTTCCAAAGTGCTTCCAATGAACAAGCTGTACAGAGCTGCTGGTGCTTAAGCCCTGTATTTCAGGGCTTTACGCAGCCATTGCGTGCGGCGTCCAAGCGCAAGCGGGCTGTTCATGGAACACTTTGGAAGTGCCAGCCCCTTTAGCAAAAGGAATTTTTATGTTGCAAAATACCTGAAAAAAAAGTATAGTAATAAATAGTAGATAAAAATAACAGCAGGCAATACATCTGCCTGCGGAAAAGGGGTAACTATGTCAGGCTTGAAAGAAAGTAATAAAGCAGAGCCGGGATTGTTAAAGAAAGCCTTTGGAAGATGGTTCGGGCTGTTCCTTGTACTGGCATCTGCTTTGCTGTTTTATCTGGTTATAGTTAATTTAGATTCTATATTTGGATATATTTTATATGTGGCAGGAATAATTAAACCTGTTATTTATGGTGCTGTGATAGCATATATACTGAACCCGCTTATGAAAATATACCAGCGTATGTTTACAGCAATATATGCCAGCAGGGGAAAGCAGGTACCTGAGAAGAAAAAAGGCCTGGTTAACGGAATCACAATTACACTTGCACTTATTACAGGGATTTTTATAATTGTTGTGTTATTTATACTGGTTATACCACAGATTATCACAACCATGGTTACTCTTGTGAATAACCTGCCAGAGCAGGTAGATGCTTATTATAAGGAACTTGTAGTTAAAATAGAGAATAACCGCTTTATTGCAGATACACTGCAGGAAGTAGTTTTACAGGGGACAAAGTTCCTGGATGAAAAACTGACTACAGAAGTAATACCATGGATGCGCACGGAACTGCTGCCTAATTTAAATACATATGCCAGACAGTTTGCAAGTGGCGTAGCTGCATTCCTCAGTGTGCTTTACAATCTTTTTATCGGGCTTATAGTTGCAATTTACCTTTTAAGCAGCAAAAGGGTCTTTGCAGCACAGGCAAAAAAGCTGGTTTATGGACTGCTTAAGAAAAGGAATGCTGACCTTGTTATATATTATTTAAGGATTTCCAATAATATGTTCAGCGGCTTTATATCAGGCAAAATAGTTGATTCCGCAATAATAGGCGTGATATGCTTTGTTGCAATGAGCATACTTAAACTTCCATATACAATGCTTGTAAGTGTAATAGTTGGTGTAACAAATATTATACCTGTATTCGGGCCATATATAGGGGCAGTACCAAGTACATTATTAATACTTCTGGCTGACCCGAAGCAGGCACTTTATTTCCTGGTACTTGTTATAATAATCCAGCAGCTTGACGGCAATATTATAGGACCTGCAATCCTCGGTGAGTCAACAGGGCTTTCTGCATTCTGGGTACTTTTTTCAATACTGCTTTTTGGCGGTTTCTGGGGAATAATAGGAATGCTTGTGGGATGTCCGCTTTTTGCTGTTATTTACCGCATTATAAGGGATTTTATTTCAATGAAGCTGCGCCAGAAGGAACTTTCAGATAATACATGGGAATATATGGATTTAAAAAGCATAGAAGTATCAGAAGGCAGCATGGAATATGTAAAGTATACTAATGAGGAGTTAAACAGTAAAAAGAAAAAAGGCGGCAGTAAATTAAGGAAGGCAGTTATAAAGATAAAGAAACCAGATAAAGGGAATGACAAGAAAGACACTGAAAAAAATAAAGATGGCAAGCTTGACTAATTGAAGGCTTTACTTTATAATTAACCAGTTGTATTATATACAGATATAACTGGTACTGGAGGAAGTTATGGTTAAAAGTATGACGGGGTTTGGACGTTATGAAACAACAGGAAGCGGCTACAGGGCCAGTGTTGAGATAAAATCTGTAAACCACAGGTATTGTGATTTAAATATTAAACAGCCAAAGAAGTTTTCTGCATTTGAGAATGATATCAGGAATATTGTCAAACAGTATGCCACACGTGGGAAGATAGATGTATTTATCAGTTATGAAGATTATTCTGAAAGTGCATTTGATGTAAGGTATAACCCTTCTGTTGCAAAAGGTTATATGGAAGCAATAAAAAGGGCATCAGAGGAGTTTGGCATAGAAACATGTATAAATTCGTCAATGCTTGTGAAGTTTCCCGATGTAATTACCCTTGAAGAAGCCGGGAAAGATGCAGGTGAAGGGTTTAATATAATACAGGATGCTGTACACAAGGCATGTGTGCAGTTTGTGCAGACACGTGAAAGGGAGGGCATAGACCTGTATAATGATATAAAAGCCAAACTTGCAGATATTAAGGAACTTACAAAGCAGATAGAAGAGCGTTCGCCACAGATAGTAGCAGAGTACCGCCAGAAGCTTGTGGAAAAGGTTGCAGAATTAACCAGCGGCACAAAGATTGATGAGGGGATACTTGCTACAGAAATTATTGTTTTTGCAGATAAAATATGTGTTGATGAGGAAACAGTGCGCTTAAGAAGCCATATTGCCAATATGGAACACACCATGTCAGAAGACAGGCCTGTGGGGCGCAAGCTTGATTTTATTGCACAGGAGATGAACAGGGAGGCCAATACAATTCTTTCCAAAGCAAATGATGCCATGCTCTCAGGGCTGGCAGTTGATTTAAAGACTGGGATTGAAAAGATACGTGAGCAGATACAAAATATTGAATAGGAAAGAGCAGGTATATGTTAGTAAATATTGGATATGGCAATGTAGTAAATATGGACAAAGTAGTAAGTATTATAAAAGCAGATGCAGCACCTATAAAACGCATGGTACAGGCAGCAAGGGATAATAACCTTGCCATTGATGCCACATGCGGGCGTAAAACTAAATGTGTGCTTGTTATGGAAAGCGGCCATATAGTGCTTTCTGCACTGCTTTCTGAAACTATAGAGAACAGGGCTTTGGGATTACATACAGCAGAAAGGGGTAATGAAGATGCCGGGTAAAGGAATAATTGCAGTTATTTCAGGATTTTCAGGTGCAGGCAAAGGCACTGTTGTAAATGAGCTTGTCAATAAGTACGGGTATGCCGTTTCAATATCTGCAACAACAAGGCCGCCCAGGGAAGGGGAAGAAGAAGGGAAGAATTACTTTTTCAAGACAAAAGAAGAATTTAAACAGATGGTTAAAGAAGGCAGGTTTATGGAATATGCCAGATATGTAGATAATTATTATGGTACACCAAAGGATTATGTATACAGCCAGATAAATAATGGCAGGGACGTCCTTCTTGAAATAGAAATGCAGGGGGCAATGCAGGTTAAAAAGAATTTCCCTGATGTCACGCTGGTATTTATCACACCCCCGCATGTTGCAGAACTTAAAAGGCGTCTTTTAAAACGTGGCACTGAAACAGAAGATATTATTAATAAAAGGATTGCCAGGGCAGCCGAGGAATGCAGTTATATGAAAGATTATGATTATATTATTGTAAATGATGGTTTAGAGGAATGTGTGGAACAGGTGCACTGCCTCCTTACAGCACTCCATTTTACAAAAAATAACCAGCAGCAGCTTATAGAGGATATAAGCAGGGATTTTAAAGGATATAATGGTTAATGGAATAACAAATATATTTCTGGATATTAATTTATTATTAACTGAAAGGAGAAATTTTTATGTTACATCCATCATACACAGATTTAATGAAGTTAGTTAATAGTGAGGTTGAATCAGGCGAAGCCCCTGTTGTAAACAGCCGGTATTCCATAGTGCTTGCTACTTCAAAAAGGGCACGCCAGATTATAGACGGCGCAGAGTCATATGTAACACCAAAGTGCCCTAAACCCCTGTCTATTGCTATTGATGAACTTAATAATTCCAAAATCCGTATTTTAAGTGAAGAGGAAGCGGCAGAAGCAGAAGCAAGAAAAGCCGCAGAAGCTGCTGCAAAGGCAGCTGCAGGGGAAGATGAAACGGCAGAAACAGCCCCTGGGGCATTATTTGTGGAAAGGGAAGATAAAGAGGGTTTTGTATGTACAATATGCGGCTATATATATGAAGGCAGCACGCTTCCAGAAGGCTTTATATGCCCTGTATGCAGGAACGGGGAGGAAATACAGGAAGATGCCAGTGAAGAAGAGATGGCAGATACAGTTACAGCAACGTCTGAAACAGTAATGGCAGAAGATTAATTGTTATTTATAGGTGGTATTGCATAATGGAAAATGAATTTGGTAATGTAGAAAATAAACATGATGGCATGCAGGATACAAAAGACAGCTATACAGAAGAAAACGGGCAGGTTAATGCAGAAAGCAGCAGGGAGGAAGAACTGCCTGCTGGCAGGAAACTGCGCAACAGCATAATTGAACTCTGCATTTATGTTGCAATAATTGTTATATGTGTTGCGTTTGTGCCCAAATATGTGCTGCAAAGGACTATAGTTGACGGAAAATCAATGATGAATACATTAAAGAATGGTGAAAACCTTCTTGTTGAAAAGGTTTCATACCACTTTACAGACCCAGACAGGTTTGATGTAATAGTATTCTACCCGCATGGACGCGACAGCAGTGACTATTATATAAAAAGGGTAATAGGCCTGCCGGGTGAAACTGTACAGATTAAGGGCGAGGACATATACATAAATGGCGAAAAACTTGAAGAAAACTTTGGGAAAGACCCTATTATGGATGCAGGCATGGCAGAAGAGCCAGTAAAGCTTGCAGATGATGAATTTTTTGTACTTGGTGATAACCGTACTGTAAGCGAGGACAGCAGGTTTGAAGCAGTAGGGCCCGTTAAACGTGAAAATATAGAAGGCAGGGCGGTTCTAAGGATATATCCGTTGTCAGAGTTCGGGACATTTGATTAACAGGGATTGGAGGCAGTTATGAAAGATTTAAAACGTGAAATAACGCTTATGGCAGGAATTATAATTATGGCGGCCATAGCGGTTACTGCACTGGGAGTAAATAAAATAAGCAGCAGCCTGAACGTTTCAAGCGCTGCTGAAACAGTGAAAAAGGAAGAAAAGCCTGTATTTTCACAGACAACTGCTTCCCTTAAGGCAGGCAGCAGATTCCAGTTCGGGATAACAGGGGATGAAAAGGACATTACATGGTCTGTATCTGATAAAAAGTATGCAGTAATCAGCCAGAAAGGCATACTGCATGGGAAAAGGGCAGGAAAAGTTACTGTTTATGCAAAAAGTGCCAGCAATATAATTTCATATGATGTTGATATTGAAGGCAAAAAAAAGGTTGCAATAGACGCAGGCCACCAGCTGCATTCCGACAGCTCTACAGAACCTGCCGGGCCTGGTTCTTCTACTAAGAAAGCCAAGATAACAGGGGGTGCATCAGGGGTTGCAACAGGCGTGCCTGAATACCAGCTTACCCTTGATATTGCCAAAAAGCTGCGCAAGGAACTTACCAGCAGGGGATATGAAGTTTACATGGTACGTACAAAGAATAATGTAAACATAAGCAATAAGAAAAGGGCATTAAAAGTTAATAAAAGCGGTTCTGATATTTATATACGCCTCCATGCTGACAGTTCCACATCTTCTTCAGCAAAGGGTGCAAGTGCTCTATACCCTTCAACATCAAACAAATACCTTTCAAAGAAACTTAGCAAAAAGTCACTTAAACTTTCACAGGCAGTAATTGGAAGTTACTGTGATGCAACAGGATTAAATAACAGGGGATGTATTGTAAGGGACGACCTTACAGGGACTAACTGGAGCAAGATACCTGTAACACTTATTGAAATGGGATTTATGAGCAACAGCGCAGAAGACAGGAAAATGCAGAAGAAATCATTCCAGAATAAGATGGCAAAAGGAATGGCAGATGGTATAGATGAATATTTTGGTGATGAATAAATTTGTAGTAATATCTTGAAATGTTATGTGCTTGGGAGTAAAATATATATAAAGAATATTATATTTAGAAACAGTGTTTTGGGCGTATACGTCAGATAGGAGCAGCAAATGGAAGGTTTAACAAATATGATGGAGGAAACTGTTCTAACAAAGATAGACCAGTTATGGCAGACAACTGATTACTGTAAATGCAGCCAGTGCAAAATTGATATTGCTGCATTTGCACTTAACAGGCTTCCTCCAAGGTATGTACATTCACTGGCAGGGGAGCTTATACATAAGTTTGACGCATCTACAATACAGATGGATGCTGAAATTACAGCATGTGTATATAATGCTATTGTACGTATTGGGGAAGACCCGAACCATGATTCTCAAAAAGTTAGTTATTAGGACTGCTATTATTAAAGAAAACGGGGAAAGAATACCAGAGGTATTTTATCCCCGTTTTGTTAATATATACAAATATTTAAATATTACTTAAAAAATTACCTAAAAAGTTGACAAACAGAGTAAATTAAGCTAAACTATCTTTAGCAGATATTTACAAGGAGGAGTTAAAGGGATGTATAATGAAGTTTATAATGAATGGTGCAGCAATACATATTTTGATGAAGCTACACGTGGGGAACTTAAAGGACTTGCTGGCAATGATGAGGAGATAAGGGACAGGTTTTACAGGAAGCTTGAATTTGGGACTGGTGGTTTAAGGGGTGTTATTGGTGCAGGTACAAACCGTATGAATATATACACGGTACGCCAGGCTACACAGGGGCTTGCAGACTATATTATTTCACAGCATGGCGGGGATAAAGGTGTTGCAATAGCATATGATTCACGTATAATGTCACCTGAATTTTCAAGGGAGGCAGCACTCTGCCTTAATGCAAACGGCATTAAAACATACCGCTTTGAATCATTAAGGCCTACACCTGAACTTTCATTTGCAGTAAGGAAGCTCAGGTGCATTGCAGGCATTGTTATTACAGCAAGCCACAACCCAAGGGAATATAACGGGTATAAAGTATACTGGGAGGACGGGGCACAGATTACACCTCCGCACGATAAAAATATTATGAAGTGCATTGCAGAGGTAAATTCCTGGGAACAGGTTAAAACCATGGATGAAGAGGATGCCAGGGCTAAAGGGCTTTATAATACAATAGGTGCAGAAATTGATGACGCATATATGGAAGAACTTAAAAAGCAGAGCATACATCCTGAAATAACAGGCCAGGCGGCAGACAGCATAAAGATTGTATACACACCTTTACATGGAACAGGCAATATCCCTGTAAGAAGGGTGCTTAAGGAACTTGGGTTTACCAATGTGCAGGTTGTCAAGGAGCAGGAAGCACCAGACGGGACATTCCCTACAGTTGCATATCCTAACCCGGAGGATGCAAAGGCATGGGAGCTTGCACTTAAGCTTGCAAAGGAAACAGATGCAGATATTATACTTGCAACCGACCCTGATGCAGACAGGCTGGGAGTTTATGCAAAGGATACAAAAACAGGCAGGTATGTAAGTTTTACAGGAAATATGTCAGGCATGTTAATCGCTGAATATATATTAAGGGAGCGTACTAAGACAGGCACACTTCCAGAAAACCCTGCACTTGTGGAAACCATTGTTACTACTGATATGGCAAAAGCTGTTGCGGCATCATATGGTGTAAAACTGGTTGAGGTGCTTACAGGGTTTAAATATATTGGTGAACAGATTAAACTTTTTGAAGAAAATAATTCTTATAATTATGTATTCGGGCTTGAAGAAAGTTATGGATGCCTTGCAGGCACTTATGCAAGGGATAAAGACGCATGTGTAGCAGTTATGCTGTTATGTGAAGCAGCAGCTTTCTATAAAACACAGAATAAGACATTGTGGGATGCAATGCTTGAAATATATGAAAAATATGGTTATTATAAAGAAGGGCTTGCAACGCTTACACTTAAAGGCGAAAAAGGTGCAGAAGAAATAAAAGGCATGATGGAGAAAATGCGCAGCAAAATGCCAGAATCAATAGGGGAGTATAAGGTACTTGCAATGCGTGATTACCTGGAAGGGACAAGGAAAACCGCAGACGGGAAAGAAAGTGCAGCAGGGCTTCCAAAGTCCAATGTAATATATTTTGAACTTTCTAATGGTGCATGGTGCTGTGTGCGCCCGTCAGGAACTGAACCTAAGATTAAATATTACTATGGCGTCAAGGGCAGTTCTTTAGAAGATGCAGATTTTAAGCTTGAAGGTCTTAAAAAAGCTCTTATGGAGCAGTAAAAGGAGATAATCAATGGTTATTTATGATAGCAGTAAAAGGGTTTTTAAACTTGATACAGAGAATACAAGTTATGTAATGGGTGTAACTGAAGAAGGATACCTGGGCAATATTTATTATGGAAAGAAAGCAGACACAACAGACCTTATGTATGCAATGCGCATAGATGAGCATCCGTTTACACCATCAAAACTGCCAGGTGAAAAAATTGGTTTTATGGACAGGTTTCCTATGGAATATCCATTTGGCGGGACTGGTGATTTCCGTGGGAACTGTATAAATATAAGAAACCATAAAGGCCAGGATGGGCTTGAACTTAAAGTTAAATCACACAGCATCTATACAGGCAAAAGAAAAATTAATGGAATGCCTTCTGCAAGGGGTGAGGGCACTATGTCACTTGATATTGTGCTTTCAGATGAAGCTGCTGGTGCAGAGGTGGTTTTAACTTATACTGTTTATGAAGAATGTGATATAATTACACGGAGTGCCAGGGCAGTTAATATATCAGATAAAGAATTTTATATAACAAGGGCACTGTCTGCATGTTTAAACCTTGAAACAGATGTTACTGGCATATTGTCACTTCATGGCTCATGGGCAAGGGAACGCCATATACAGAGAAGCAGGATAAATTATGGCAGCTATGTTATTGAATCATTAAGGGGTGAGCCAGGACACCAGGACCATCCGTTTATTGCACTGGTTTCAGAAAACTGTAATAATGAAACAGGTGATGTATATGCAATGAACCTTGTTTATTCAGGCAATTTTATTGCAAGGGTACAGAAAGACCAGTTTGATAAGATAAGGGCAAGTATTGGCATTAACCCGGAACATTTCTGCTGGAAGCTTGAAGGCGGGCAGGAATTTGAAATGCCGGAAGTTATAATACAGTATACATGCAAAGGCATTAATGGCATGACTAATAATTTCCATGACTTTTTCCGTAAATATATACTGCCTGCAAAATGGGTGGACGCAGAGCGCCCGGTACTTATTAATAACTGGGAAGCAACTTATTTTGATTTTGATGATGACAAACTTGTCCAGATTGCAGAAGAAGCCTCAAAGACTGGAATAGAAATGCTTGTTATGGATGATGGCTGGTTTGGCCACAGGAATGCTGATAACAGCAGCCTTGGCGACTGGCATGTCAATGAAGAAAAGATTAAAGGCGGGCTTAAAAAGCTTGTGGACAGGGTAAATGCACTTGGAATGAAGTTTGGCATATGGTTTGAGCCTGAAATGATTTCACCAGATTCAGATTTATACAGAAAACACCCTGAATGGGCACTTGCACTTGACGGCAGGGAGCCAGGGCTGTGCAGGACGCAGTATGTACTTGATTTTTCAAGGCATGAAGTTGTTGATTATATATATGGCAGGCTGTATGAAATACTTAAATCAGCCAATATTGAATATGTAAAATGGGATATGAACAGGCCGTTAGCAGAAGCAGCAAGCCTTTCACTGCCAGCAGACAGGCAGGGCGAAGTATTGCACAGGCATGTACTCGCACTTTATGAATTACAGGAAAGGCTTGTAACTGACTTCCCGGACCTTCTTCTTGAGAACTGTTCAGGAGGCGGTGCAAGGTTTGACGCAGGCATGTTATATTACAGCCCGCAGATATGGTGTTCTGATAATGCAGACCCGGTTGAAAGGCTTATGATACAGGAAGGCACACATTTAATTTACCCGCTTTCAACTACGGGCACACATGTAGCAGACTGCCCTAACCATGTAAATGGCAGGGTAACACCATTTGATACACGTGCAGATGTTGCATTGACAGGAACATTCGGGTATGAACTTGATGTAACACGCATTGCAGAAGAAGAAAGAAAACTTATACCAGCCCAGATTGAAAAATATAAAAAATACAGGCATCTTGTACAGACAGGTGATTATTACAGGATTGCATCATTCAGGGAAAATGGCAGGTACGACAGCTATATGGTTGTATCAAAAGATAAAGGCAGCGCTGTGCTTATATATGTACAGGTTGTCACAGATTCAAATGTACTAGCCAAAAAGCTTAAATTATACGGGCTTGCACCAGATAAGAAATACAATATTGATGGTGTGGAATACCTTGGAAGCACACTGATGAATGTAGGATATATAATGAAACCATTAAGGGGCGATTTCCAGTCTGTAGTGGTAGAAATAAACCCGGCAGGATAATTTTTACTTTTATATTTACAATTTACAGATGGCATGTACTGGTTTTAACAGCCAGTACATGCCATCTGGTTATTATTCTTCCTTCATTACAAAACACTCTTTTTTATAAAAGCATATGCCATATTTAAGTATATCAGTATAACCTTCCTCTATAATATCATTATCATAATGGAGTTTTTCTATTTGTTCCAGTGCTTTTTTGCAGCCTTTTTCCAGCCCGTGTATACTGTCTGCCACTTTAAACTCAATTATTATAGCCCTTCCTTTACGTATCCTTTGTGTTTTAAGAACTAAATCATACCATCCAAGCCCGCTCTCCCTGTTGGATTTTATAATGTATCTTCCATTATGTTTCAGAAGCCCTGTAACAAAACCATGGTAATAATCTTCTTTATAGTCATAGAAACTTATTGTATCCATAAGTTGTCCTGTAATAATGTCAGCTGCCTTTTCACATTCCCCTTCTTCAAATGCCTTTAATAACCCTGATAAATCCTGTTTTTCTATACGCTGCAAAGCCCATTCCTGTATATGGTTTTCATATATATAAAGGATTTCTTCATTTGGTATTGTCATGGAAATGTATATTTTACGTTTTATAAATCCTGTTTTTACAGCTTTAAGATATCCTGTAAAAAACAGGAAATTCCATAGATTATCCTGTGATTTATAAATATCTTCATAAGTAATATCTTCATGTACAGGTTTTTCTATTATGCCGCCACATGCAAGTTCTTCTAGTTCCTTTCTTGTAATATCATCTGCATTTTCAATTAATTCATGTACAATACTGTTGGAAGATGTGTTAGACCAGTAAGGTTTTGGAAATTCAGTGTTTTTATATATAATATCATATACATAGTTAATAAGGCTCCAAGGGTTATAAACCTCTGTATTGCCAAAAAGGTATCCATCATACCACTTTTTTACTTCCTCTGTTTTATATGTTATATCATAAAAACCAAGTAAACTGTCAGTTTCCTGTTGTGTAAAACCAAAATATTCTGAATAACTTTCATCTAATACAGAAACTACTTTTAAATTATTAAGCCCTGTGAATAAGCCATCTCTGTAAAGAGATGGCTCTAAAAAACGCTTACAGCGTTTTTCTGATGTTTCAGCCAGGGCTGAAACATTGCTTTCCCTGCTTATCCGGAGGCAGCCTGTTACAACAGCCATTTTAAGGCTGTTATTGGTTTTTAAAGCAGATTCAAAAAGTGAACGGATAAAAGAAACCATTTCATTATAAAAACCATTAAAATATGCGTTTTCAAGCGGTACATCATATTCATCAAGCAGTATTATTACCTTCTGGTTATGGTATTTTTCAAGGCATTTTGACAATATTGCAATGGATTTGGCAACTGTAATGCTATCTGCTTTGCCTTTTAATGGCACATTTTTAAGACAGCAGGGGCATGAAAAAAGCAGGAATAAAGTTAATCTTCAAATGCTTTTTTAAATTCTTTTTTTGTAACTTCTTTTATACTGCCGTTATCATCAATAATATAGTATGCACTGTCTTTGCCAGCATCACCACATGTATATAACATTTTGCCAGCATCCCAGAACCCTGCTATGTTTTTTCCTTTATACTGCCACATATCCACGGATTTATTATAGGTTATGCCATACTTTTTATAATCTTCTAGCAATGTGCTGTCATTCCCGTTATCATCTTCCCCACAAGAAGAATAAGCAGAAGTAGTTTCTGATATAACAGTTTCCACGCCATCTTCACCTTCATCTCTATCTTCTGAAACTGCATAGGAATCATCCAGTGCATAAGTGATTATTTTCACATCTGGATTATTTTCTGTTTTAAAAGGTTCCAGCACATATGGTATTTTAACTTCTTTAAATCCTGTAATTTCATTATCAGAATTTCTTTTTACTTTAATTCCCACTTCGCCGGCTTCATCAGTTAAATGTGTAAAAACATTCTTGCTGGTTTCATCATGGAAATATCCAACTATTTTCCCGTTATACATAAGATGTCCTGTTTTTTCATTATAAGACAGCCCGTATTTTTCATATTCTTTAAATTCTTCTGTATTTGCAAAATAGCTAAAGTCATTATTTTCACCTTCATAGTAGTGGTATATTGCAGAAGGTGTAGCCCCGGAAGTTTTTCCGCCACCCAGGGTTTCCATCCTGTTAATGTTATCCTGTGTATTTATAACTGCTTTGTTATTATCTTCTGGTACAGTGCCTTTTGCAAATACTGTTACAGCAGCACCTAGTAAAACAGCAGCACATATTGCACCTGGAATTGTTATTTTTTTATATTTCATAATTGCCTCAATCCTTTCTTTGGCAGGTTTTTTGCCGAACCCATTAGAAAAAAACTGCCATCTGTATTGGTTTTCTGCGAAGTCTGCCAGTGCCATTGCATAATCTTTTTTTGCATCTTCCCCAAAAATGGAAAGCACTTTTTCATCACATGACATTTCCAAATCCCTGTCCAGTAAAATATACATTGCCCATACTAAAGGGTTAAACCAGTGTATGCAGAGTGCGGCAAGTGCCATAACTTTCCACAGATTGTCAGCCCTTTTTATATGGATTAGCTCATGTGTGGCAATGTATTTCAGGAAAAGCATGTTATCTGGCTTAAAAAGCTTTGGGAAAATAATCCCTGTGTGTATTATCCCGGAAGCTATAGGGGTAAGAATCCTGTCAGAAACCAGTAACTTTATTCTCCCTGGAATCTTTGCTGCCTGTCTTAAATTAATTTCCTGTTCTTTTGTTACAGGGATGGCTTCACGTATTATGCGGTATTCTTTTAAATATAATAATGCAAAAATAATAATAAGGATGGCTGCTGCCATAATCCATATAAGCACTGGCAGGTTAATATTAAAAGTACCAGCAGCTGCCCTGGATATATCCTGGGTTACAGGCTGTGGTAAATGGATGTTCTTAGTGCCGGGAATTACAGTGGTGGCAGGATTTACAGGACGTGCCTTTGGTCCAGGCTGTAATAATGGCTGTAAAATACCATATTTAAATGGCAGGTCAAATGGTATTAACAGCCTTAAAATTACGATATCCCATAACAGTACAAAAACCCTTTTTGGCATCCTGTTATTCAGGATACGGCGGAGTATAATAATAAAAATAACCAGAATACCGCCAGAAAGGCTCATTTTTAATAACATAATAATCCCCCAGTCTGGTATTATTCCATATTGTTTATCATGTCTTTAATCTCTGCTATTTCATCAGGAGCCAGGTTATTGCCTGAAAGAAACGCAGCGAAAAACTGTTTCTTTGAGCCATTAAACATCCTTTCAACAAGCTCTTCTGTTTCATAAGCCTGTACATCTTCCTTTGAAACCACTGCTTTACAGATAAACTTTGGTTCAGTCCTCTGTATTGCACCTTTGTCTATACATTTCTTAATAACGGTATATGTGGTGTTGCGGTTCCATCCTGTTTCTTCTTTTAAAATCTTTGCTATCTGCCCGGCGCTTAAGTCACCTTCACGCCATAAAATTTCCATAACCTTTAATTCTGAATCGAAAAATTTTATTTCCATTTCTGTATCCTTTCTTTCTCTCCAAAATAAAATGACTATTGCAATAGTGGTTATATTTTTATACTATCACAATAGTCATTTTTAGTCAATACTTTTTTACTATCAAAATAGTCATTTTAATCAAGTATTTTGTCAAGGGTATCAAATAAGTTACCAATATCAATCGGTTTGGCTATATGTGCATTCATTCCGCACTTTAATGCTTCCTGCTTGTCCTCTTCAAATGCGTTGGCAGTCATTGCAATAATTGGTATACGGGCAAGTTCTTTATTGCCAAGGCTTCTGATTGCCCGGGCAGCTTCATAGCCATTCATTACAGGCATCTGTATATCCATAAGTACAAGCTTGTAATAACCAGGTGCTGATTTTTGTACCATATCCAGTGCTATTTTGCCATTATCTGCAACTTCTGTAGAAAACCCTGCCTCATTTAAAAGGGTACATGCAATTTCCTGGTTTAAATCAACATCTTCTGCAAGAAGGATACGGCCTGTATGGCGCTTTCTTATCTTTTTATCTTCTTTTTTACCATTGCTGGTATCCATAACTGAACGTAAACAGCTGCTAAGCTCTGATAAAAACAATGGTTTGCTGCAAAATGCTGTTATGCCGGCTTCTTTTGCTTCCTCTTCAATATCGGACCAGTCATATGCAGTCAGTATAATAACCGGCACATTGCCACCGGTTTCTTTTTTAATCCTTCTTGCAACTTCAATGCCATTAAGGTCAGGCAGAAGCCAGTCTATAATGTATACACGGTAATCATTGCCACGCATTATTGCCTGGTGGGTACGCAGGACTGCTTCCTTGCCCGACATTGTCCATTCTGCGCTTATGCCAATCTGCCCAAGCATATATGATACACTGTCGCAGGTATTAAAATCATCATCTACAACCAGTGCCCGGCAGCCTTTTAATTCCTGTATGTCTTCCGGGGTATTTTTTTCCTGGTGTAAACGGAATGTAAAAGAAACCGTAAATTCTGTACCTATGCCCTGTTCACTTTTTACGGAGATTGTACCGTTCATCATATCAACAATATTTTTTGTAATAGCCATTCCAAGCCCTGTTCCCTGTATGCCGCTTGTTGTAGAAGTCTGCTCCCTTTCAAAAGGCTCAAAAATATGTTTTACAAACTCGCTGCTCATCCCGATGCCGCTGTCTTTAATATAAAATTCATAATTGGCATAACCTTCTGGCGCGCCTGGTTTTTCTGTAATCCTCATATTTACAGAACCCCCGGCGCCTGTATACTTAATAGAATTGCTTAAAAGATTTAAAAGTACCTGGTTAAGCCTTAGTTTGTCACAGTAAATATCTTCATCAAATACATCTATAGTATCAATATGGAATTCAAGCTGTTTGGCATTTATATCTGCCTGTATAATATTGTGCAGCCCGTGCAGAAATCCTGGAAGGCTGCATTGAACTTCATTAAGGCGCATCTTGCCGCTTTCAATACGGCTCATATCAAGCACATCATTAATAAGGCTCAGAAGGTGGTTGCCGGATGTCATAATTTTGCCAAGATATTCCCCGACCTGTTCTTTATTGTTAATATGTGTGATGGCAAGGTTTGTAAAACCGACAATGGCATTCATAGGTGTGCGTATATCATGTGACATATTGGAAAGGAATATGCTCTTTGCCTTATTTGCCCTGTTTGCCTGCTTCAAGGCATTTGTCAGGATATCTTTATGCTCCATTTCTTTACGGGTTTCCTCATCCACACTGCGCAGTCCCAGTACAATACCATGGTTTTCCTCCCAGTCGCCTGCACGTACTATTTTCATCTGGAAATATTCAATATCTTTATTTTTGTTAATCCTGAAATTTACATAGTAAATCTTTTTTTCTGATAGTTCTTTTTTAATACAGCTAATGGAAGAGGCATTGCGCATCATTTCCTGGTCATCTTTGTAAACAGCTTTCTTAATAAAAATACCCATGTATTTTTCCAATGAAAGTTCTTTGTTGGAAATTTTATTAAAATTATAGCCGTAATCATCTGTAATCTGGAGAAAGTTTCCCATGCCAGTATCAAGGTCAAAGAAACACACAATGTTAAAATCCACACTTAAAGCATGTACCAGTTCCATCTGGCGTCTTTCATTTTCCATGCGTTCCCTTTTCTCTTTTAGCTTCTGGTCGGTGCAGTCTAAAAGGAAGCGCTGGTAGAAGAGTGTGCCGTCTTCCTCAAGCAGCTTGACATTTCCCATAATATGCAGTATTTCACCATTATCATGCTTTACCCTGTATTCCACATTAATAGTGTCCCCGGGCTTTTTAAGCTGCATAATACATCCACGCAGCTTTGGCTGGTCTTCCTCCATTACAGAAGGCGCAACTAAATCAAAACCGCTTTCCATTAATTCTTTCTTGGAAGCATAGCCCAATATATTAAGGGCAGCCCGGTTTATGCTTATTATATGTGAACCATCAAGTGAATGGGTCATAATGCCGCAGTCAAGGGATGTAAAAATTGTTTCAAGCGTAAGGTTCTTTTTAATAAGTTCCTGTTCATATTCACGTTCCTGGGTTATATCAATGGCAATTCCGGCTGTCCCCATTACACTTCCATCAATATCATATAACGGGGATTTATAAGTATTAAGCAGCTTTATGCCGCTTCCTGTCCTTATTGTTTCTTCATTGGTAATGGTTCTTCCTTCTGACATGGCTTTATCTTCAGATTCTATACATACAGGGTCATCCTGCTCAACATCCCATATATATGCGTGCCTGCGGCCTTCTATCTGCTGTCTTGTCTTATTGGCTGCCCTGCAGAAGCTGTTATTTACTTTTTTATGTATGCCATCCTTATCTTTATACCAGACCAGGTTCGGGACACTGTTAATGGATACTTCCAGATACTGGCTGGCCTGCCAGTAATCTTTGTCCCTTTTATAAGACTGCTGCCATCTGAGGAAATGGAAGCGCAGTTCTTCATCTGCCATTGGCATTGCCCATATATCACTAATATTATGGAAACTGCCTGCCAGCAGTGCCACCTGTTCTTTATCCGCAAGGAGTATAATACTGGCTTCCTGGCTTTTATGGGAAAGCAGGGTACTGAGTGCTTCCCTGGCATCTATACCTGTAATATCTGCAATTATTACATCTGCACCGGCGGCTAATGCAGGCTGTGGTGTGTCACTTTCATAAAATTCATGTGTGAAATGCACGAGCGGCGGCATTTCTTTTATAATTTCATGTATACCATGCTGTCTGCCTGAAAGATAAAAACGAATATGGCAATGATACATAATGGTTTCCTCCTTGTAGGTGCGGTTATAAAATATCAATTCTAGTTTAACATAAAAAATATAGCTGTACAATCTGTTTATAAGAAAGTTTTAATTTTCCGCTATAGCATTTGTGCAAATGATATGCTATGATTAGTAATGGAAATGCTGGCAGTCCTGGTTTTATAAAATAATATGGAGGAGATATTATGGACTGGAAAGATGGAATAGATGGTAATTGTGCTTCTGAAACAGAAGAGATGATAGTAAATAATGTCAGGGCAGGTTTTTTATCCAATAAGGAAATACTGGATGACTGCATGGATTATATAAGGGAGTCCTATCCAGAGGAAAAAGATAAAATTACAAGTGATGTTTTAGCTGGTGTAATTGCAGGCTGCCGTGAAAAATATAAAGGTGATGGCAGGCAGGAAAATTTCCTGAAATTAAAACTTGCCTTTGAGAATATCAGGAGGCATGGCATTATTACACAGCATTGTGCAGGATATATATTATCAGATGGCTGTGATGACTGCAATGAACTGGCATATATGCTTATGGATAACGGCGTGGAAGTTACTGGCTACTGTTTCTATACAATGCAGGACGTTGAGCGTTTAATACGTTTTGGTACTGGCAGCCCGCTTTACCTGGCATTTGGCAATTATCCTGATGATGTAACGCCAGAAGAAATTGGGCAGATAATTGTTAAAGAGCTTGAAAGTGCAGGATTTTCTACAGAATGGAATAATTCAGCAGATACAAGGATTGCCATAGAAAATATGGTATGGGATAAAGAGTACAACAGTGAAAGGGAAAAAGGATAATATAATTATGGCACAGAATAATAAAGAAACAGAAAATAAAACCATGCCAGGTGCAAAAAGCAGGATTGCCAGGGCAGTTATAATACTTATACTTGTTATTGCGGCACTGTCAGGAAAGCAGCTGCTCCCTGGCAGCGGGGATACCGGCAGCAGTGCCACAGACAGCAGCTATCACAGGGAAGATGTTAACAGCCTTTCTTACCAGTTCAGGAATGACAAGTACCTGTCACAGCATTTTGAAAAACATGGCAGTGAATTTGGCTATGATACAAAAGAAGAATACCTGGCAGGGGCTAATAAAGTTATTTCTTCAAAAGACGCCTTACATAAGACAGAAGCAGAAGATGGTGATGATGTTTATTACCTTGAAGCTTCCAATGAATTTGTAATTGTATCAGCAGACGGGTATATAAGGACGTATTTTAAGCCATCTGGCGGAATAGATTATTATAACAGGCAATAAAAGAACGGGGGACAGGGTATGCCAAAGACAGAAATAACATGTGGCAGGCATTTTGGAAGGCCTTTTTTAAAAATTGCAGCAATGTTGTCTATGTTATGTGACCATATAGCATTTGTGCTTATACCTGCAGCAGATTACCCGGAACTATATTATATTATGAGGGCAGCAGGCAGAATAGCATTCCCGCTTTTCTGCTTTATGCTTGTAGAAGGGTTTACGCATACCCATAGCAGGGCAAAATACATAATAAGGCTTCTGGTATTTGCAGTTATTTCAGAAATACCATTTGATTTAGCTTCTGGCGGGCCTGTTTTTGACTGGGACAGCCAGAATGTAATGTGGACACTTCTTATTGGGTTTATTGTAATGTACTGCATAGAACAATTACATAACAACTATATGGCATGGTGCATTGTTATAATTGCAGGCGGCATGGCAGCATATTTTATGCAGACTGATTACAGTATATTCGGCGTTTTTGTAATAACTGTGCTATACATTTACAGGCACAATAAAAAGGCTGGCATGGCCGTTATGGGTATTCTTATTTTAACACAAAGCAGAATTGAAATGTTTGCACTGCTTTCAATTCCACTTATATTAAACTATAATCCGGATAAAAATAATGTGAAACTGCCAAAATATTTTTTCTATATATTTTACCCGGCACACCTGTTTATACTATATATTATATACTATTTCCATGGAAGCCTGTAAAAACTGCATATGGCTTCCGTTTTACATCCTCTTCATAAGGGTAAAGCCTGATAAATCAGGAGTCACGCCCTCCAGGAAATAATCCCTTAAATACCTGTAACACCTTCTGTTTGATACTTTTTTCTCCATTACCTCTGGCCTGCCATCTATTTTAACACCTGCCTGGAAAGTAACAGTGCCATTATGCACTGCTGCCTGTAAAAAAGAAATACCGTTTATTTCCTCTGGTGCGTATAATACAATAAATTCCTTTTCGTCCTCACCATTCAGCATTATATTTGTAAATTCCTTAATGTTATCTAATGTACAGTCTGTAATTTCATACATCTGTGTCCTTACTGTATATGCCATATTGTATCCTCCCATATTTATTTATAGCCTCTCGGATTCTCCAACCCTTATTTTCTGCGGCTTTCAAACCCAGTTT
>CAJTOK010000012.1 GCA_910577825.1 uncultured Lachnospiraceae bacterium
TTCCCTTGTCTATTATAACAGATTTTTTATATCATGTCCAAAAGACTAATTGAAGCAGATAAAAAATTACATTGTACATTTATGTTTTAAATGGTAAAATTATATATGGCAGCTTACAATCCACAAAATATAAAATTATACAAGGAGAAAATTTTTATGAAGAACCTTAAAATACTTACAAAAATGGCGCTTATTGGCATTGCTGTGCTTGCTTTTGCCATATTTAGCATACTATTTTCTATAAACAGCATGAATGCAATAAAGCAGCAGACTATAAAAAATGAAGAGGAAAGTATAAGGGCAGACTATGATGACAGTATTAAAAACGAAGTTGGAACGGTAATAACACTTCTTGACAGTTATAATGCAGATATACAGGCTGGATTATATTCAAAAGAGGAAGGAATGAAGCTGGCTGCTGATAAAGTCAGGGCATTAAGGTATGGCACGGACGGGTATTTCTGGGCAGACCAGGCAGATGGCACTAATGTTGTACTTCTTGGAAGCAGTACAGAAGGGACAAACCGCATGGACACAGAAGATGCCACAGGTTATAAAATGGTTGAAGATTTTATTACAAACTCTGTTAAAAACGGAAGCTATTATTGTGACTACCAGTATCCTAAAGAGGGGGAAACCATACCACAGCCCAAAAGGGCATATACACAGTATTATGAGCCATTTGGCTGGGTAATCGGTACAGGCAATTACATAGACCATATTGACGGGCAGATTGCTGTTTCTAAGGCAGAGGCTGGGAAATTCACTAATGCAAAAACAAGATTATTCCTTGCCATATGTATTGTTTTTGCAGCTGCTATTATCCTGTTTTTGTTATATATGATTGTAAATATAACAAAACCGCTTAAAACAGCAGGCATAAATATGAAAAATATGTCTGAAGGTGATTTTTCAGATAATACAGATAAATCACTTCTGGAACGCAAGGACGATTTGGGAATACTTTTAAATGTTGCAGAAAAAATGCGTACTGATATCAGAAGGCTTGTCAGTGATGTTAAAAAAGAAGCTGAAATAATTACTGGCAGCATAGACGGCATAAGGGCAAGCATGGACAGCCTTAACAGCGAAATTGATGATGTATCTTCAACAACAATACAGCTTTCTGCTTCTATGGAAGAAACGTCTGCCGCATCTGGTGATATAAATGTTATGACAAGGGAAATTGAATCTGCTGCAAGAAATGTAGCTGAACGTGCCCAGGAAGGTGCAGGACGTGCCCAGGATATATATAAGAAAGCTGCCAGTGCAAAAAATTCTACTAATGAAACTAAAAACAGCCTGATGGAACAAAAAGAATATATAAAGAACAACCTTAATTCCGCCCTTGAAAATGTAAAAGTAGTTTCTGAGATTTCCACATTAGCAGAATCAATTATGGAGATAACTTCACAGACAAACCTTCTATCACTTAATGCAAGCATTGAAGCAGCAAGGGCTGGTGAAGCAGGAAAAGGTTTTGCTGTTGTTGCAGATGAAATCAGGAAACTTGCAGAAGCTTCACAGGAGAACACAGAAAATATACAGAAAGTTACAGAACAGGTAAATGAATCTGTCCAGAGCCTTGCAAAAGATTCAGAGGCACTGCTGTCATTTATTGATGACCAGGTTATGGAAAGCATACATTTATTTGATTCTATTTCAAATAATTACAATGAGGATGCAAAAGAAATTGATTTGCTTGTAGCTGACTTTAGCGCAATCTCGGAAGAACTTCTGGCGTCTATAAGCAATATTACGGAGTCAATAGACGGGATATCACAGGCTGCCAGTGAAAGTGCGGCTGGTACTGCAAATATTGCAGACCGTATCGCCAATATAGTAGATACATCCAGTTCAGTTAATACATCATTACAGGATTCAAATAAAACTGCATGTATGCTTAAAGAGGCAGCAAATAAGTTTAAACTATAGTTAAAGCCAGTCTGGCTGCACCCTGGTATGGGGCACAGCCAGTTTTATATTACGTTAATTTATGCTTCTTCTTTCATAAATCTGGAAATATTTTCCATAACGCTTTTAACTTCGCCTGTTGAACGTATGGCACACATAACTGTGTCATCCCCTGCAATAGTCCCTGCCACGCCTGGTATTTCAATATTATCAATGGCAGCGGCTACTGCCATTGCCATGCCTGAAAGTGTCCTTATTACAAGAATATTTTCTGCCTGTTCCATCCATATAAAACCATCCTTTAGCACACTTACATATTTACTGTAAAGGTTTGTTTCTTTTTCCTGCAGCTGCGTATATTTTTGGTGTACCCCGTCTACTGTAACCTTTGTAAGCCTAAGTTCACGTATATCCCTTGATATAGTTGCCTGGGTAACTGGAAAGCCGGCACTTTCAAGACGCACGCCAAGTTCCTCTTGTGTTTCTATCTGGTATTTTTCAATAAGCTCCAGTATCTTAGCCCGTCTTTCTATCTTCATAAATCCCCCGTTCCTGTACTGGTTTTACTATGCCTTGTTAAGCTTTTCCCGCATCTTTTCATAAAATCCTATTCCAGAAAGCTTTATAATCTGTGTTACGGCGTGCGGCACTTCTATTACAAGCCTGTCACCTGTAGAAATTTCCCCGACATTCCTGCCATCGGCGGCAACTACTGCAAAATCTGCGCCAGTATCTTTTGTCTGCCCGGTTTCTAATGTTATCTGGCCAGACGCATCTACAATAAGGCTTCTTTTATTTAGTGAATGCGGGCATATAGGCGTAATTATTACTGCTTTAATATGCGGCACTAAAACAGGCCCGCCTGCTGACAGGTTATATCCCGTTGAGCCAGTAGGTGTTGATATTATTATTCCATCACCCCTGTAGATATCAGCAAGTTCATTATTTAAAAATACTTTTATTGTTATAAGCCTTGCACCTCCGCGTTTACTTACAACAATATCATTCAGTGCATAACATGAAGAACGGCTGTCTGGCTGTTTAAAATAAGATATTTCCTTAAGCATTATACGGTTTTCAATGGTAAAGCTATTATTAAAAAGCCTGTCTAGTGCAATATCAACACTGCTGCCCTCTACCTCTGTAAGAAATCCAAGGTTTCCTGTATTTACCCCGATAATGGGAAGTTTTCTATGTACAAGGTCTATTGCTGCCTGTATCATTGTACCATCACCGCCAAGGACTATTGCACACTCTGTATTTTCTGGTATTTTGGACACATCTGTAAAATGCCTTATGCCTGCTGAATCTGACATACGGTTTTCAAGTATAATGCACTTCTTCCCATTCGCTTCCATATATTCCATAATATGGTGTACCATATCATGGTTTGCTTTCTTATCACTATTTGTAATTATACAAAACTGTTCCATTGTAGATAATCCTCACTTATCCAGGTTTTCATGTGCCTGTTTTACAATATCTTCTGCCAGCTGCCTGTACTTAGTATTAAATTCTTCCTTTGCCATTTCCATGTTTTCTGGAATATCATTTATTTTTTCTAAATATAAAAGATACTCTATATTTCCTTCTGGTCCTTTTATTGGTGAATAGTTTAAGTCTGTTATACTAAACCCGGCAGATAATGAATATGCCATAATATTTTCCAGAACCTCCAGATGCACTGCTGCATCACGCACTACGCCCTTCTTCCCGACTTTACCACGGCCTGCCTCAAACTGCGGCTTTACAAGGCATACTGCCCTTCCGCCGTCTGCAAGAATCCCGCGTACAGGAATAAGGACTTTGGACAATGATATAAACGAAACATCTATTGAAACAAAACTTACTTTCTCAGGGATATCATTATGCGTTATATATCTTATATTAGTCTTTTCCATAGAAACTACACGGCTGTCTTTGCGCAGCTTCCATGCAAGCTGGTTTGTGCCAGCATCTACCGCATAAACTTTTGCTGCGCCATTCTGCAGCATGCAGTCTGTAAAACCGCCTGTTGAAGAACCAGCATCAAGGCATATAAGCCCTTCAAGATTAATGTTCCACAATGAAACCGCCTTTTCAAGCTTAAAACCGCCACGGCTTACATATTTCATGGAAGCAGCTTTTACTTCAATGGCGGCATCTTCTTCAAATGTGCTTCCTGCCTTGTCCTCACGCTGCCCGTTTACAAAAACGTCCCCCGCCATTATTACTGCCTTTGCCTTTTCCCTTGATTCTGCAAGGCATCTCTTAACCAGCAGTACATCAAGCCTTTCCTTTTTCTTCTTCATATGTCTCTAGCACCCTTTCAGCAACCTTATCTGCACTAATTCCATATTTTTCCTTTAAAATGCTGGCAGAACCATGCTCTAAAAACTTGTCTGGAAGTCCTATGCAAAGGACTTTTACACTGTTATCCCTGTTATTAACCCAATTTGCCACAGCCTGCCCGAATCCCCCTGTAACAACGCCTTCCTCCAGGGTAACAAAAAGACTGTGTCCTTTTAATGCCTCCTCTAAAAGCCCTGTATCAAAAGGCTTTAAAAAGCGCATATTAACAACAGATATATCCAGCCCTTCTTTTTTTAACCTTTCCCTGGCTTCTGCTGCCGTTTTTACCATGCTCCCGGCAGCAAGAAGCACTATATCCTGCCCTTTTGCTATCCATTCGCCCCTGCCATTAACTATTGGCTGTTTAAAGCTTTCAAGCCCTGTATATGCCTCACCCCTCGGATAGCGTATTGCCACAGGTGCATTATAGTTTATTGCAAATGAAAGCATTTCCCTGAGTTCCCATGAATTTTTAGGTGCTATAATGGTTAAACCGGGCATTGGCATCATAAATGCTATATCAAAAATACCCTGGTGTGTCTCCCCATCACTCCCAACTATCCCTGCCCTGTCTGCCATAAATACAACTGGAAGCCTGCAAAGGCATACATCATGTAATATCTGGTCATATGCCCTCTGCAAAAACGTTGAATATATTGCAACTACTGGATGAAGCCCGCCTGCTGCCATTCCTGCTGCAAATGTAACGGCATGTTCTTCTGCTATGCCTACATCAAAAAACCTTCCTGGAAACTTTCTGGCAAATGCAGACAGCCCTGTACCAGCAGGCATTGCTGCCGTTACTGCTGTAATCTTCTTATTTTCTTCTGCAAGTTCCACTATCTTTTGGCTAAATACATCTGTGTATGTTTCTTTTGCTTCTGCACTTTTCCTTGCAGAGCCGTCACGTACAAAGAAGGGCGCAACACCATGGAATGATGAAGGGTCTTTTTCTGCTGGCGGGTATCCCTTTCCTTTTCTTGTGCATACATGCACGAGAACTGCCCCTTTTACCTTTGATGCCCCGTCAAATGCAGCCATCATCTTTTTAATATCATGCCCGTCTATAGGCCCTATATATTTAATGCCCATATCTTCAAAAAGCATCCCGGGTATAAATACCCTTTTTAAAACATCTTTAAACCCTCTTATGCTTGTAGTGATTTTCTCCCCTACATGCGGCATTTTTTTAAGGATATTTTCAATATCCTCTTTAAGCCCCATATAATTTGTATTTGTCCTTATATTGCCAAGATAGCCCGCCATTCCCCCTACATTTTTAGCTATTGACATCTGGTTATCATTTAACACAATTATAAGGTTTGATTTAAGCCTTGCAGCATTATTTAAAGCTTCATATGCCATGCCGCCTGAAAGTGCACCGTCCCCAATTACTGCAAAAATCTTCTGTACACCATTTCTTATATTCCTCGCTTTGGCAAGCCCGGTAGCAGCGCTTATTGAAGTTGAACTATGCCCTGTATTAAATACATCACACGGGCTCTCTGCACGCTTCGGGAAACCGCTCATGCCGCCATACTGCCTTAAAGTTGCAAATTCCTCTTTTCTGCCTGTAAGTATCTTATGTGTATAACTCTGGTGCCCTACATCCCATATAATTTCATCATATGGAAGTTCACAGCACAGGTGTAGTGCCATTGAAAGCTCTACAACACCAAGGTTTGAAGATAAATGCCCCCCTGTGCGGCTCACATTCTTAACAATAAAGCGCCTGATTTCCCATGCAAGTTTCTTATAATCACTGGGGTCTATATTTTTTATATCATTTGGCTGGTTTATCCTGTCAAGTAATTCTTCCACGGTAATTTCTCCTTACTTTTTACGCTTAATAAGCATCTTAACTAATGTATTAAGATATAAATTCTGTACAGGCATAGCATAAAGTATTCCCAGTGCTTTTTCTGAATAATCCTTTACTGCCTGTACTGCCTTGTCCATTCCATATAAGGACACATATGTTGACTTTTCATTTTTTTCATCACTATGGACTGGCTTCCCAAGCTCCTTTACTGTACTTGTAATATCAAGTATATCGTCCTGTATCTGGAATGCCATTCCTGTATAATGCCCTGCCTTTCCAAGCTCCTTTACAGTGCCATCATCTGCCCCCGCAAGTACAGCACCCGTCATAAATGCTGCTTCAAGCAGCGCACCTGTTTTTAAACTGTATATAAATAAAAGTTCCTCCTGTGAAAGAGGCTTCCCCGTTTTTTCAACATCTACAACCTGCCCGCCAAGCATACCATAAATACCTGCCTTGTCTGCCAGGATTTTTAAAGCCCTTGATTTTAATACAAGGCTTCTGCCATCTTCAAATCCCTGCAATGCAGTTTCAAAAGCATAGTTAAGCAGTGCATCCCCTGCCAGTATGCCCATATCCTCACCATAAACTATATGTGTAGTTTTCCTGCCCCGCCTGTACTCGTCATTATCCATTGCCGGCAAATCATCATGTACAAGTGAATATGTGTGTACCATCTCTATAGCAGCCATAAAAGGAAGTACAATACGTTCGTCCCTGCCACCTGCCATCTTATAGGTTTCCCACATAATCATAGGGCGCAGCCTTTTGCCACCTGCCATAAGGCTGTACTCCATAGCATCACTTATTGTCTTCTGGTGCTGGATGCCCTTTGGCAGAAATCCCTTAATTTTTTCTTCAATCCATAAAGTTTCCTCTTCCAGCTGTTTATTAAAAACTTCCTTATCCATAAAACCCCTTCCCCGGCAAGTGGCACATCCAGGCTCTATGCCTCATTATCTATAACTATTAATTTCTTCTCAGCCTTATCAAGTGCATCATTACAGTTCTTAACAAGTTTCATGCCTTCTTCGTACATTTTAAATGACTCCTCAAGTGTAAGCCCACCGCCCTGGAGCTGTCCTATAATATTATCAAGGCTTTCAAATGACTGTTCAAGTGTCATTTTCTTTGCTGCCATAATTAAAACCATACCTTTCTTAATGTGGGTTTTCTGTGTTTTTGCATAATATAATGCTGCCTGCAGTAGCAGATACCTGCCCGTCCTGCATATACATTACAAGTTCCTGTCCTTTTTTTACATCCCCTGCCGATTTTATATTATTGCCATCTTTATCTGTTACATAGGAATACCCGCTTTTAAGCTTATAAAGCGGTGACAGCCCTTTAAGCTCCTCCACATACAGTTCCAGCTGGTGTCTTGCAGCCGCCACCCTCTGCTGTATAAGGGATGCCAGCTTGTCCTCACAGTCTGCAATGTAAAGCCTTTTCTGCCTTAAAACATCCTGCGGGCCCAGGTGTTTAAGCACTGTATAGTACTGTTCCAGTTTTAGTTTCTTTATCTTTAATATATTATTTATCTGCCATTTAAGTGAATATGCAGCTTCCCTTAATGCAGCTTCCACTTCCCTGTATGGATATACTGCAAGCTCTGCGGCAGCTGAAGGTGTGGGTGCTCTTAAATCTGCGGCAAAATCTGCTATAGTTGTATCTGTTTCATGCCCCACCGCAGAAATTACAGGCTTGTTGCATACATAAATTTCCCTTGCAAGCTTTTCTGAATTAAACGCCCATAAATCCTCTATAGAGCCTCCGCCCCTGCCTATTATAATTGTATCAACATCTGTTTTTCCAAAATACCTGATTCCCTTTATAATTGTATCTTCTGCCCCTTCCCCCTGTACTTTTGCAGGATAAAGGTAAATCTGCACATAGGGGTTGCGCCTTGCTGCAACATTGCATATATCGTGTATAACAGCACCATCTGGCGCAGTTACAACACCAATGCTTTTAGCATATGCCGGTATCTTCTTTTTCCTGTCTGTATCAAAAAGCCCCTCTTCTAAAAGGCGCTTTTTCATTTTTTCATATTCCTCATACAGCCTGCCGCCCCCGTCACGTATAATCTTCCTGGCATAGAGCTGGTACCTGCCATCCCGTTCATATACATTTATGCTTCCCTGCACTATAACGCCGCTGCCTTCTTCCATCTTAAACCCAAGACCACTGCGCATTGAGGCGAACATAACACAGGAAAGCTGTGATAAACTGTCTTTAATAGTAAAATAAATATGGCCTGATGAATGATACTTACAGCCAGACACCTCTCCCCTTACTAAAATATTATTAAGCGCATACTCCCTTGTAAACATATTTTTAATATAAGAATTTACCTGGGAAACAGACCTGGCTTCTTCCATAATGTTACTCCCCTGTACAGCCGGCTTTTACATCCGCTGTATTATTTTCTTTGCTGCTGCCATCTTCTGCAGGCGTGCTGCCCCTGCCCTTTACAACTGATGCAAGTATCCCGTTAATAAACCCTTTGGACTTTTCTGTACAGTAAAGCTTTGAAAGTTCTACTGCTTCATTAATTGCCACACTGTCAGGCACATCATCTGCATAAAGCAGTTCAAAGACAGCCAGCCTAAGGACTGTAAGTTCTGCCTTTGCTATCCTGTTTACCGTCCAGCCTTTGGATTTTGACTCAATCTGTGCATCAATTTCTTCAAGATGCTCTAACACAATGCTAAACTTATTACGTAATTCCTTTTTATCTTTTTCAGACGCATTCTCTATCTCTTCTTCAAGATATATATCTGCCTGGTTTTCAACTTCCTCTTTGTTATAAAAGTCCAGGCGGAACAACATAATGTATAAATTTTCCCTGATTTTTCTTCTTGTCATAACTCTATTGTACCTTACTTTCCCGGATTACCGTGCTGTGCTGTTTATACATTTACATTATTCATTTAAATTAACTCCTGCAACCCTGACATTAACTTCAGGGACTACAAGCCCTGTCATGGTTTCAATCTGCTGGCTTACCCTGTTCTGTACCTGTTCTGATACACTTTTAATACTGTAGCCGTATTTCACATTAAGCATAATATCAACATGTACAAGACCCTCTTCCATAGTTACCTTAACTCCTTTTGACAAATTCTTCATGCCAAACTTGCCAATAAGTTCATTAGTAATATTTCCTGCCATTGAACTTACACCTTCTGTTTCTGTAGCTGCAATCGCCGCTATAATTGCGACAACATCTGATGCAATCTTAACCTCCCCTGTTCCCTTTTTTTCCACAACATACTCTTTTGGTTCCTGTTCTTTTGACACGCCAGTACCCCCTCCTTAGTCCTCAATTTTGGCAATTTAATAAAACTGTATCTAATTTATTATACCAAAATGCCAGATATTTGCAATCTTTACTTTGTTGCTATTCGTTATTATCTGTAACTTTTACAGGTGTTATTACAATTTTATCTGCTTCTATGCCCGTTTTTCTCCTGACAATATCTTCTATCTGTGCAATCTGCTGCTCTGACAGCCCGTCTGAATCAACTACAACATCTGCATTCCCTTCATTTATGCTTACAACAGCATTCTGGAAGCCTTTTGCCTGCAGCATAAGTTCAGCCGCATTTTCCTTTTCAGAATTTTTAGTAATACTGGCAACCTGTCTTATTGCAGATTTCTTGTCGGCAGAAGCAATAGTCTTGTCATTAATAATATTCATAAGTGTTTCTTTATTCTTTGCACGTGTCTGTTCCCTTGTAAGTTTTGCAGATGCAAAATAATCTGCCCCTATTGTATTTGAAACCATTACCGCTTCGCCCGGGTTTTCTTCTGATGCCATTACTTCGCCGCTGTCAGAAACTACATAATCATCATTTCCTATATCCTCTGCAGAAATATCTTTTGCATCATCCCCGCTTGAAGGCTCTTTAGTTTCTTTAACATTACCAGCTGATGTTTCCTTATTGCTTTTAGTAAGCCCGCCTGTACTGATTTCCTGGCCGGTAAAATTAAGATAACCTGCTACTACAATCATTACAGCAAGCGCAGTAATAATAATCTGGTTTTTGTGTGACGTTTTCTTCATTTCCTTAAAATCCTTTCTTTACATTATTCCATCTTCATTACTTTGATTTTATGAGGCTCGATTGAAAATAATGCCACAACTGCATCAATTATTTCACTATCTTTTTTCCCGCTGCCTGCCCCCTCTGCTACAACTGCCACCCCCTCTATCCTGGGGGAATTTACCTGTACAACATAAGGCTGCCCGCTGCCGTCCTGTGAAATTATTACATTTTCACTTTTCATGCTGTATTCTTCATTAATCCTGCTGCCGCCATTACTGTCATGCTCCTCTGTACTGCTTTCTTTATTATCCGTATCTTTAAGTACCATATGTTCTTCTGAGGAAGCAAGGGTAATCATAACCTTTACTTTGCCAATCCCCTCAGCCTGTCCAAGGATTTTCTCAAGCTTATCCTCCTCCCTTGCCGCATACTCTGCCATTGCGCCAAGGGCAGCAGACTCGTCCAGTCCCCCGGGACTTCTGTTTCCATTGCTGCTGCCGTTATAACCTGTATTATAATTACTGTCCCCATATACCTCATTATTCCCTTTTTTATCTGTAACAGACGCTATAACAAGAATAATTCCTGCCAGTACAATTAGTGCAATCCGCCATATTCCTATCTTTTGTATAATCTGCCCCTTATCCTCCATAAACCTGCCAAAGCCATCCCGCTTTATTCCCATATATTCACCACCTCTTTATTTATAACAAAATAACTGCTTATATCCTCTTTTAACTTTATGGCATCCTCCCCGTCCGCCATTTTCCTGCTGCTACCACCAGACATGGCACTGGCCGCCTCTGTATTGCTGCCAGCACTGATATCTTCTATATTATCTATTTCAATACTTCCAATGCTGCCATCATTTTGCACAGATGCAGCATTTCCAAGCTCTATATCAACTGATACCACCTGTAAAGAACCGTCCTTCTCCGAAAGCCCCACATCAATATTTTTAACATCCATATTCCTGTTTTCTGCAAGCTTCCTTGCCTGTTTTTTAATCTCCTCTTTACATTCTTCCATAATAATCTCCCCAAACCTGCCATCTGCCACCCCGAGTTCATCATTTATCCCTTCCATGCCAAAATTAAAAATCTCCTGTTCAAGCAGGCTGTACCAGCCGTTTCCGCCTGACAGGAAATTTACGAGCGGGCTTAGCATAAGAAGAATAAGCACAAGCCCGCTAAAGAATTTAAAATACATTCTGAAACTGTCACTGTTTACCAGACCTTTCATCACCGTTACAATAAGTGTAAAAACCAGCACATTTTTAATAAAATCCTCCATAGCCCCTCCAGTCTGCTATTTTATGTTGTCATGGCACTTATAAGCGCAATCGAAACCACAAATATCATACACCCGGTACCCACTGCATATATCTGCATTTTCAGGGAATCCACAACGGCATCAAGGCAGTTTACAAGCCTTTTGTCAGATACTGGCTGGATAAATGCAGATATTACCTGGTACATGAATTTACTTATAAGGATTTTTAATAATGGAAGCACACATATAACCACAACAACAATTATCCCCGTTATCCCGACTGCATTCTTAACAAGCTTGCCGGCATACAGGACTGTACTTGTAACACTCCCCACTGTATTCCCAATGCCGGGAATTGCACTTCCCATCTTAACAAGCATTGAATTTTTAGCCTCTGCGGCAACAGGGACTACAAGCCCCTGCACAACATTTACCCCCATAATAACGCCAAACATTGTTTTAATCCCTGTACTTACAATATCTTTAACCAGCTTTGCAAGCCTTGAAAATACGTCTTCTTCCGAAATCTGGCTTGCAATGCGCAGGAAGAAGTAGAACTGTATGGCAGGCAGCGCAAACTTTACTACCACATAACTTGTTACATTCATCATAACAAGCGTAAATTCATAGAAAACACTTCCAGCCATGCTTCCATTGGTAAATGCAATACAGGTAAAATATGCCGTTGAAAATATTTTTATAAAATCAGAAACATTTACAAGGGTATCCGATGCAATGCCGCACACCTCAGTAAATGAAACTGCAAGCACTGAAAAAAACAGCATGTACACCATATAAAATGCTGTTTCTGCAACCTTTTTCCCTTGCAGGAATTTGGAAAAATTAGCAATAAGCGCACCCATAACCGCTATAACCACCAGATATATATAAATATTTTTTTCATATATAATATTGTCACGTATCCCATTTAAAATATATACTGCTGCCTCCTCAAAGGAAAAAGGGCTTCTGCCATTTATAAGGCTTCCTGCATAACCTGCAAAGTCAAAAGACTGCCCTTTAAGCGTTTCATCCATAATCTTTTGTATTTCATCACTTGATATCTCCTGCATAATATTATCAGTAATACCATCCATAAACACACGTCCCCTTACATCCTTAAAACTCTGAAATAGTTTTTATAAGTGACTTAATAACAGGCATACTTACAGCAATAATCATAACCTTGCCAAAAAATTCAATCTGGTTGCCAACTGCGCCAAAACCGGCATCTTTGCATAAATTAGAAGAAAACTCGGCAACATATGTAATCCCTACCATTTTAAGCAGGATATTTATATACAGTGAATTATTGCCAAGATAATCCTCCACCATATGTATAACTTCAAGAACATCATCAATCTTTGACAGGGCAAGTCCAAGAATAACCAGGCTTGCAGCAAGAATAACAAGCATTGCAAATTCCTGCTTGTCATTTTTAACAGCCATTGCAAGAAAAATGGCGATAACACCAATAACAGCAACTTTTACCATAATAACCCCACCTATCCGATTGCAAATAATCTCTGTATTGTTTCAAATAAATCTTCTATATATGGCACTATCCATAACAGCACAAGTATAAGCCCTGCCAGGCTTACTAAGAATGCCTGTTCATCCCTGCCTGAATGTTTAAGGACCTGTCCAAGCACTGATACAAGTATTCCTACGGCAGCAATTTTAAAAATAAGATTAATAGTCATTTTAATTCCCCCAGTTTCCAGCCTATACAAGCAGGATACTTAAAAAAACCCCTGCTGCTGCCCCGGCTGCATGGCAGGCTTTTGCCTTCCCTTTATATTCGCTTCTTGCCGCAGATATTATGCCAGCCAGCCTTTTCTTAAATATATCCAGTGTATGCAGCTGGCTCTGCCTGTCCAGGTTGCCAGTATTTTTGCCGACTTCTTCCATAAAAAGCCGGTCCTCATACAAAAGATACCTTGCCCACCCGCTGTTATTTAAACCTTCTTCCCATATGCTGTATAAAGTGCCTCCTTCATTTTTAAGAATCCTGTCATACATAAAAAGCCAGAAATCCCTGCAATGCCTGCTTCTTGCTGCAAGGCTTTTAAATATCCCTGCAATGTCAGCAGCAGAATATTCTATTTCACCATACATAAACTGGAGCGCCTGTTCAAATTCCTCTAAAATATGTATACGTATAAGGCTTTTCTCTGCAAAATAATGCCCGGAAAGTATGCCTCCTGATATTATAAGCACCATTCCAATAAACCTGGTCACGCACTCCTCACCCCGTTATCTGTACTGCCCTGCATAAAACAGTCCTGGTTATATATAACTGAACCCCTTTCATCAAATACCCTGCTTATCTTTCCTATTTTACCCACTTCAAGCAGTATATACCTTTTAAAAGCATGTTCCTTTACAAGGCTTCCAAGCACAGGCTTGTTCCTTATTTCATCCATATCAAGCCCATGTACTGTAGCAATTACACGTATCCCGCAGTTCATTACATAATCCACTGCGCTTACATCCTTATTAGAGCCAATCTCATCAACAGCAATAATTTCAGGCGACATTGAACGTACAAGCATCATCATTCCCTCAGCCTTCGGGCAGCCGTCCAGCACATCAGAACGGCATCCAAGGTCATTCTGCGGGCATCCCCTGTAACATGCCCCCAGCTCTGAACGTTCATCTACAACACCAACAGTAAATCCCCTGTTATCACTGTCACCATTAGAAAGTATACGTATCATATCCCTTAAAAGTGTAGTTTTGCCGCATCTGGGCGGTGAAATAACAAGTGTATTATAAATACTGCTGCCATTCCTTATATATGGCATAACCTTTTCACTGCATCCTAACATCTGGTGTGCCACCCTTATATTCATAAACGATATGTTGCCCATATTTTTAACTCTCCCGTTCTCCAGTAATATTTTTCCAGCCACGCCTACCCTGTGCCCGCCCTGTATTGTAATATACCCCTGCCGTAATTCCTCTTCAAACGCATATCTTGAATAATTGCTTATATAATCAAGTGCTTCCCTTAACTCACTGGCAGAAACATAATATGCCTTCTTTATATTATGCGTAAGGCCGCCGTTTATACCTAAAAAATACTCACACCTGCCATACAATATTATAAGCGGCCTGCCTGTCCTTAAACGTATTTCCTGTACATCAAGTAAATCCCTGAAAACTTCTGCAACCCTTTTCCTTATAGCAACAGGCAGTATTTGCAGGACTTGTCCCGTTATATCCTTCTCCATGTCCATAAAAATCCTCCATTCTGTCCTTTTTGCAGCAGACACATTAAACATGTCTTTACACAATGTATATGAAAAGGAAATAATTTTATGCTTATTACAAAATAAAAAAAGCCTGTGCCACATCTTTATAGCACAAACTTTTTTAAAAACTATATTCTGAAAAAACATTACAAAACAACTTATGGATTTTAGCCCCGGGGCGCAGGCTGTGTACACAAAGCCTGTATACCCAGTTAATTATCTTTTCCCAGTTTACCGCTTCTGCTACAGTAAAATACCTGCTAAAAGCGGCTATATAAACCAGAAGCATCTCCCCAAAAACCTGGCTTGCCATCTGGTGGCTTTCTTCTTCAGGCATGCTAAGATACCTGCTAAATACCCGGTATACTAAATAATTATCCATTATCCTGCTGTATTTTGCTTTAAAAAGCTGTCCAAACTCCTTAAATTGTGAAACAATCTGCCCTGCACTTTTTTCCTCTTCAAAGTAATCAAAACACCCCTCTAAATAAACAATTTCCCTGTTTTCTATTATAATTTCCAGCACACTGTCCGCAATATCCATAAATAAGCCATACATATTTATATAATCCTTTGCCGTCCTTATGCCCGCCATATAATCTTGCAAAAGCTTTTTATACTTCTGTATCCTGGCAGCAATAAAAGGAATATCCTGTATTTTCATTACAGAAATATCCCCCTTATTGCCAGCCATATAAAATTCTATTTCTTTATTAACAATATAATCCGCTGTTACAGGGCATGAAGCCGCCATGGAAACCCATAACAGCCCTCCATGCTTTGAAACCAGCCTCGGAAACTTGCGGCATGTATTGCAAAGCATCTCCTCACCTGCATTTCTTTGTATATGGCAAAGCCCGTCATCATCAAGCATACTGCACCTGCCATCACTTCTGGTAGAAAAATACTTTCTGCCGCCTGATTCATAAATACCTGGCAGTATAAAATCCCTTAAAGCCTTATCCTGGATACCAGAAAAACGCCTGTATGCTTCATTATCAACTAAAATCCTCCAGCCGGCACAGCATGTATAATTACATCTTCCAGCAAGACAGCTGAAATTATTATAAAGCCCAAGAATTATTCCTTTCACAAAACATGCCCCTTTAAATTACTATTCACAGCCACCAGGCCAGTAACCCTTCTAAAATATAATCTCTGACTTGTCCTTAAGAAGCCTTGCACCATTAGTAATAACAAGAATCCCCGTGCAAATCCCTGTTACAATCAGAAGGATTCCCATAACAAGATTAAAAGCACCAACCGATTTCATAGTCTTATATATCTTCTCGCCCATAATACACCTGTTCCTTTACAAATTATTTATGCCATACTGCCTGTAATACTCATCAAGGGCATTTTTTATATTATCATCAATTAAAACCCTGCCATTACACTCTTTATTATAAAGATACCTTGTAACCTCTTCCATAGTCACAATAGCAGTAGCAGGAAAACCATATTTATCCTGTAGTTCCTCCAGTGCACCCTTATCTGTTGACAAACCTCTCTCCATACGGTTTAAAGAAACAACAAGCCCCTTAATCTCCACATCTGCCTGTGCTTTAATAACTGGCAAAGTTTCCTCAATAGATTTGCCAGAAGTAGTTACATCTTCAATAATAACCACCCTGTCACCGTCCTTCAGGCTGCTGCCAAGCAAAATCCCCTTATCTCCATGGTCTTTAACTTCCTTGCGGTTAGAACAGTACCTTATCTCCTTCCCATAAAGTTCACTATATGCAATAGCAGCAGCAACACTAAGCGGGATTCCCTTATATGCCGGCCCGAAAAATACATCAAAACCATCACCATAATGCTCATGTACTGCCTGTGCATAATACTTTCCAAGCCTTAAAAGCTGTGAACCTGTAACATACAGCCCTGCATTCATAAAAAAAGGTGATTTGCGCCCGCTCTTTAAAGTAAACTCACCAAATTTTAAAACACCGCACTCTGCCATAAACGAAATAAATTCCTCTTTATACTGCTCCATTCCTTAAAATCCCTCCTTATTCTTTCTATACATTAAACGCAGCACTTGCACCATCAATAACAATGCGGTACTTGCCAGACGGAAGCCCGCCATATGCAGACAGGTCATATGTCTTTTTTGTATCCTTCCCGGCTTTCATTATATTTGCAATATCAATAAAACACATATCATCTTTAGCAGGTATGCAGTACCAGCTGCCATCAAGCTTTACCTGCAATGAAAAGCCCTCTCCATAGCAAAGTTCTTTCTTAGTCTTGTTTTTTAACTTTACAACCAGCTTCGTCCCGTCAAACTTCTTAGCCGTAACCTTAAGTCCATTAGACTTTAATTTTTTACTTTTTTCAAGGAAACGCTGGTTCCACTTCCCGTCCTTTTTGGCAATATAGTACATATTTGGGAATGATGCTAACGGCATTTTATCTTTATCCTGCCATGAATAACTGCTTTTAATCCTGCTAAAATCAATATCCGCTTTATACACACTTCCATCTTCAAGAAAAGCATAACCATCACACCATGCAAACCTTATCCAGCCGTCACTGCTTCCTATGCCAATCCCGTAAATACTGCCATCCAGGCTGTCTGTATCAAAATCTTTTACTTCATCACTAATTTCTATACCATTAATATAATCAACAATCTCCTGTTCCCCATTTTTATCAAACAGCCAGCAGTTCTCCGTTGTACTGCCATTATGCTCCCACAAGCACATAGCACTTGTTTCCACACTTGCATCCTTTAAAGGCTGTATAGAAACCTTGCCTTCCTTCTTTGCTGCCTGTGCCAGAGCACCCTCCGGCTTAACCCCTGTTAAAACATTATCCCCTGTATATGCAACAGAACTTGCAGATAATGCAATACAGGCTGATAAAACAGCTATACCTGATATAAATTTCCTCATAAAAACACCTTCTTTCCATGATTTAAAAAAACGCCTGCTTCCTTGTAATGCTATTGTATTATATAACTGGGGGAAATGCAATCTTTTTGTGCCAGTTTCTGCGCTGGTAATTCCAAAGTGTTCCATGAACAGCCCGCTTGCGCTTGAACATCACACGCAACGGCGCATAAAGCCCTTATGCTTCAAAGATGTTTTTTCTTTGAAGCATAAGGGCTTTATGCGCCGTTGCGTGGTTTATCCAAGCGCAAGCGTGCTGTCTGTGGAAGACATTGGAATTGCCAGCCCGTTTTTTTGGCACTCCCTCACCCAATGCCCGCCATTTCCACGGTTTTTTCCAGTTTATCCCATGCCTGCCTTATCTCCCCTGCCTGTGCATATGTTATTTTCCCCGGCCTTGCCTTAACTATGCGTTTCTTAAGTTCAGATATATCCCCTTTAAGTGCAGAACGCAGGTTTCTGTCCAGTTTCTTTCCCACATTACGGTAAGCCTCCTCTATTTTATACAAATAAGCTTCTGCATTATTCCGTATATCTATTGCCTCCCTGCGCATGGCATCTTCTGACTCATACATCTTTGCTTCCCTTTCCGCCCTTGCAATTTCTTCTTCTGTAAGGTTTGAGCTGGAAGTTATTGTAATCTGCTGCTGCCTGCCTGTTCCCAGGTCCTTTGCAGATACATTTACAATCCCGTTAGCATCAATATCAAAACTCACTTCTATCTGTGGCACTCCTGCAAGTGCCCTTTTTATCCCTGTAAGCCGGAAATTCCCCAGCAGTTTGTTATCCCTTGTAAATTTCCGTTCACCCTGGAATACTTTTATATCAACTGAAGTCTGGAAATTGCCTGCTGTTGTAAATATCTGGCTCTGCCTTGTAGGAATTGGCGTATTCCTGTCTATAAGTTTTGTGGCAACACCGCCTATTGTTTCTATTGAAAGTGAAAGCGGTGTAACATCCATAAGAATAATATCATTCGCCGCACCTGCCATTATTTCATTGCCAAATTTGCCTCCCTGTATACATGCACCTGCTGCAACGCATTCATCAGGGTTTAAATTCCTGCATGGTTCTTTGCCTGTTATCCTTTTTACCATTGCCTGTACGGCGGGAATCCTTGTAGAACCGCCTACAAGTATAACTTTGTCAAGCTCTGCCGCTGTTATGCCTGCCTGTCCAAGTGCATCAAGTACAGGCTGTTCGGTACGTTTTACTAAATCTTCTGACAGGCTTTCAAAAACAGCCCTTGTTATATTTATATCCATATGCTTTGCACCACCCTTGCCATTCCATAAAAACGGCAGGGAAACATTTGTTTCTGTCAGCCCAGAAAGCTCTTTTTTAGCTTTCTGGGCGGCTTCATGCACACGCTGCATTGCTACAGCGTCTTTTTCAATTTTCACCTTTTCAGTCTTTTTAAATTCTTTAACCAGATACTGTACTATACGCTCATCAAAATCATCACCGCCAAGATGGTTATCACCTGATGTTGCCAGCACTTCTATAAGCTTGTCACCTATTTCTATTACAGAAACATCAAATGTGCCGCCGCCAAGGTCATAAACAAGTATTTTCTGGTTTTCCCCGTGGTCAAGCCCATATGCAAGCGCTGCGGATGTGGGTTCATTAATAATCCTTCTTACATTTAACCCGGCAATCCTTCCGGCATCCCTTGTGGCCTGCCTTTGTGCATCATTAAAATATGCAGGCACTGTAATAACTGCATCTGCCACACTTTCCCCAAGATAATCTTCTGCATCTTTTTTTAGTTTCTGTAATATAATAGCTGATATTTCCTGTGGTGAATATTTTTTGCCGTTAATATTTACATGGTAGTCATTGCCCATCTGCCTTTTAATTGAATATACAGTTCTGTCCGCATTAACTGCTGCCTGCCTTTTTGCCATATCACCAACAAGCCTTTCACCACTGTCAGTAAATGCAACTACAGACGGCGTTGTCCTGCTGCCTTCTGCACTTGTAATTATAACAGGGTTTCCGTCCTGTAAAACTGCAACACAGCTGTTAGTTGTGCCCAAATCTATTCCAATAACCTTTCCCATATTTTATTCCCCGTTCCACATAATTTTAATAATTATAATAAAATGAAGCCAGACTGTTTTAATATAGCCTGACTTAATTATTTTATATCCATATAAGTAATTTGTATATAAAATATATGTAAACTATTATAAATTTTTTACATTGCAAAACTATTATCTGGTAAAAGCAAAGGCAGTATCTGTCCAGATAATAGCAGGAAACTGCCTTTGCCAGATTTTTATGATACAGTAACCTGCCTGTATTCAAGACGTAGTTTATCAGTTAAAAGTGCCATAAATTCGGAATTAGTAGGTTTACCTCTTCCGGCACATACCGTATTTCCAAACACTTCCTCTAAAGTCCCGATATCCCCTCTTCTCCATGCAACTTCTATTGCATGGCGTATTGTACGTTCTACGCTGCTTGATGTAGTTTTATACTTTTTAGCTATAGCAGGATACAGGAATTTTGTAATATAATGTAGCATATTCCTGTCATAAAATGCCATAATAATCCCTTCACGTATATACTGGTATCCCTTTATATGTGCAGGGATGCCTATTTCCAAAAGTATATTGGTAATATCCATTTCAAGGTCGCCTGAATATGTATATCCCTTTTTATTAACATTTTTCTTATCAGGCTCTTTTATTTCCACTTCAGCAGTTACAGGATAATCTTCTGCTTTCACAGAAGACACCATGCTATACTTATTTTCAACCATCTGGTACATACGCTTAATAAGCATCTGTCCCGATACTGGTTTCATCATATAATAATCAGCACCGCTTTGTATCGCCTGTTCTACTAAATTCTCTTTACGTAAAGCTGTTTCTACAATAAATATAGGCCTGTTCTTCTGATTGCTGTTGTTTACTTCCTCTAGTATTCCAATGCCATCAACGCCAGGAAGAATCATGTCCATAACTACAACATCTATCTTCTTCTGTTTAATTGTTTCAAGTGCCTTGCTCCCATCACCTGTTGAGAGAACCACCTTCATCCCCATGCCTTCCATAATTTTCTTTTTGCTTTCACGGTCTTGTACATTACTATCTGCTATCACAACATGCAAATCAATATTCCCCATTTTTTCCTCTCTTTCTGCCTTTTTCTATGGCTTTTTCAATATGACTTTCAATTTATATTACATTTCTACATTATAATATTCTTCTGGCAATATAATATACTCTTATAAGTAATAAAATTTGAACAATATTGAATTACATGTGAATTTGCAAATTTATTTTACTATTTTGTTAAAAACAATATTATTTTGTATTTTGCTGTTTTATATATAAGAAGTTTGTATTATTTTGTCGGAAGATATCTGTCAAGAAGCGCCGCCCTGTTTTCAGCCCAGCTGTATTCCATCATGTATTCCCCGATATACCTGTCTGCCACATGTTTATTGCCATCAAGCATCTTATAAAGGTCACAATCAAACTTGCTTATATCAAGGCTTCTTACGCCTCTTGCTGTTATAAGCAGGTCACCAATGCCATTATCATCCAGTTCTTTCTGTAAAGTTTTACAAATTTTGCAGCAAAGGTTCTGTGTTGAAACATCATTCGGCCTGTCCTCCCATAAAGTGCCAATAATCTGGTCTGTTGTAACTGTCCCGCCCTGCCTGTCAACAAGCATTGCAAGAAGTTCTTTGGCTTTTCCGCTTTTAAACATTACTGGCCTTTCATCAATAAATAAATCAAAATAACCAAATGTCCTTGCAACAATTCTTTTCTTGTTTCTTTTTGATAAAAGCCTTGCCGTTTCAACTGCATACCTCAGGCTTTCTGAAGAATATGGTTTTACTATGTATCCTGCTGCATCATGCTTTATGGCTTCCATTGCATAACTTTCATCACCCGTTATAAATATAAACATAATATCTGGATTTTTATCCCTGATTCTTGAAGCAAGTTCCAGCCCGTTCATCCCGCCACCCAGCTCTATATCAAGGAATGCCAGGTCAATATTCCTGATTCCGCCATACTCCAGTGCATCATTCCAGTTATAAAATACACCTTCGATATCAATATCTTCTATTTCTTCTGCTTCATATTTAAATACTTCTACTGCTGCTTTCTCATCATCAACTATTATAGTTTTCATACTTGCCCCTCCAATCTATGCTGGAATTTTTATTACTGCCCTTGTCCCTTCCCCCTGTACACTTTCAATTAAAAGGCTGCCTCCTTTCATTCTTTCTATGCGTTCCGCAAGTGCAGCAAGATTCCCAATTCCTTTATTGCTGCTTTCCGGGTATCTGCCGCTATACTCCTTTATGCCAGCACCATTATCACACACCTCCACATAATTATATAAACCGTCCCTGTAAGCCTTTACCTGTAATTTCCCGCCATCTTTCTTTGCCAGTATTCCATGGTGTATGGCATTTTCAACCAAAAAAATAACGCTCATGGATGGGAGCGTAAAATCTGTATCTTCTAAATTGTATTCTGCATAAATATGTGAAAACCTTGCCAGCTCCAGATTAATATAAGATTTCATATACCGTATCTCTTCGCTCAAAAGTACCATTTCAAATCCATAAACAGCCCTGATGCGGTAACGCATATAAGCAGCAATATCATCAATAAGCCCGCATGTGCCAGGATTGTCTGTAATAACTGAATATTTTAATGTGTTTAAAGCATTAAATATAAAATGGCAGTTAATAAGACCTGCCAAATCCGTGGAACTTCCACATACTTCTGTATTATCCATGTTTACCCCCTTTTCTTTTTTGCCTTTTCCTTGTTATGTATTATTAATACTATATCCTTTACATCACATTGTCAATTACTTTTTGTACTTGCATTTCTACAAACTTCATTATAAAACTTCTCCTTACATTATCATTGCCATATACAACCTTTCATTTTTCTCTAAATTCCCTTAATAAAGTGTCTTAAACGACATAGTTTAAATATGGCTTGCCGGTTATTATTAATTGCAGTATAATATTATATGCCAGATATACAGACTATAAAGCATAAACAACATGAACACTAGACGTAAATATTAAATACAGGATGTGGATAATATGGGAATATGTATGACAGCGCTTGTAGACAAGCTTGCAGCAGATAACACACTGACAGACTATGAAATGGCAGAACTTTTAAAATACAGGACTACAGAAACTACCAGTTACATTTTCCAGAAAGCGCTTGAAACAAAGCAGAAATACTATGGCAATGAAATATTTATACGCGGGACAATCGAAATAAGCAATTACTGCAGGAATAACTGTTATTACTGTGGGCTGCAAAGAAATAATAAATTTATTACAAGATTCCGTCTTGATGAAAATGATATTATGAAATACTGCAGCAACGGATACAGCAAGGGCATAAGGACTTTTGTGCTTATGGGTGGTGATGATTACTACTTTACCGGGGACAGGATAGCAGAAATTATATCAATGATAAAGTCACTTTACCCTGGATGTGCCATAGAATTATGTCTTGGCGAAAGACAGTCATCTGTATACAGGCAGTGGCTTGAAGCTGGTGCTACAAGATATATTTTATGGCATGAAACTGCCAGTGAAACCCATTTTAAAAAGGTGCATCCCCCTGATATGTCACTCCTTAAAAGGAAACAGGCTCTCTGGGAACTTAAAGAGATGGGATACCAGGTTGGAAGCGGTTTTATGACAGGCACTCCTTTCCAGAGTGTTGCAGATGTTGTGGAAGACCTTAAATTCCTTAAAATGCTTGATCCCCAGATTGTACATATTACACCGTTCCTGCCTACGGAACATACCCGTTTTGAAAAGGAACGCAGCGGCAATGGTGATATGACCCTCTACCTTATGGCCATTGTAAGGCTGATGCTCCCGCATGTCCTTCTGACAGCAGACCCCGCCCTTGAAAATGTAATGCCTGATGCAAGGAAAAAATCATTCGGGGCAGGAGTGAATGAAGTATTTGCAAGCCTTGCAACAGATGAAGTCAAAGGTTATTTTAATGTATATAATAAAAGGTATACCCTGAAAAACTGCAGTGGTGATGATGTATCCCGCATGGCTGCCAAAATAGAAGAAAGCGGGAATAATGCTGCAGTTTCAAAAGGTGATTATGTTTACCCGCCAGAGAAAGAGAAACTATATGGACCGTTCCATCGTATTATGTGACCATGATTTATTATGGGACACTAGATTAAAGAAAGAACTTGCAGATGAAGACATATTTATAGGACATGCAGACAGCATTGAAGATATTGGCATGGCTGGAAATATATTCCCATCTGCCACTGCTGGCGTTATTGTATGCTCTGTTGAAGAATTTTATAATTTTATTGAATGTAAAAGCAGACTGGATATACACCATGCAGAAGGTAAAATACTTGCAATAGCTGATAATTATTCTGCCAGTGATGAACTTGCTGCATTAAGCCTCGGGTGCTTTGATTACCAGTTAAGGACAGTGCCAGTCCAGATAATTGCACAGAGGATACGTAACAGGATTGCTGATATATCACCTGGCAGGAAAATATATTATAATAAAGATACAAAAGATATTTATAAAGATGGCTGTCTTATAAAGCTGACCAGACGTGAAAGGGGTGTGCTGGATATACTTTTATGCAATAAGGGAATGCCTGTAGCCAAAGAAATTATACTTAAAGAAGTGTGGGGGAAAGGGTTCAATGGCAGCATACGTGTTATTGATACAGTAATCAAGCAGCTCAGGCATAAGCTTAAAGGATACAATGTACAAATAATTACATATTATGGCAGGGGGATATCAATAGAAATACAATAAAACAGGCAGGCTTCTTAATATCTGTGTATATTTAAAAACCTGCCTGCAAGGCTAAACTATTTCAAATTGTTTTATTATGCCCCGTATTGTACTGTATAGCACGGGCTTTAATTCTTCAAGTGTCACAGGCGATTTATATATTACAACACTATGGCATGTAGAATTTACAAGCTCTACTATCATAAATATCATAAGTTCTTTTTTCTCAAACCTGCGTCCCGATTTCTCTATTAATTCCTCAAATATATCCATGCAGTTCATGTTATCTTTGCCTGCTATGCGTATATTTGAAAATACTGCCCAGCTTAAATTCTTAGATATAAATTTAAGTAATGCCTGGTTTCCATTAAGCTGGTCTATAATATTATCTGCTATAAATACAACACAGTCCTCTAATGTTTTGCAGCCGCTTTTTTCAAGTGCTGTATTGGCGTTTTCAAAAAGCCGGTTGCCCTGCTTTGTAATAAGCCGGTCCCTTATATCATACTTATCTTTAAAATACAGATAAAAAGTCCCTTTTGCAAGCTTTGCTGAGCTGGCAATATCCGAAATGGAAGTATTGTTTATGCCCTTTTCTGTAAAAAGCTTAAATGCCGAACTAAGCAAAGCCTCCTGTTTTATCTTTTTTTTCTCATCTAATTTGCCCAAAGCCTATTCCTCTTCCCCAGCTGTTACTGCTGATGTTGACATTATAAATTTAACACTTCCGTCCATGCCTTCAGGTATGCCGGAAAAGCTCTTATACTGTGCAGAAGCGTTTACAATCTTTTTAAGCCTGCTATGGAGGCCGCTGCCTGAATCAAGAAGGTCATCAACTGTGCCTGTAAGTTTATTTACACCATCCCTCCTGAACTCTGACATCCCGTCTGCAAGGGTATTAGCACCATCTGCAAGCTTTCCTAACGCATCAGATACATCCCCTGTCTTTCCTACAAGCTTTGTAACACCTTTTACAAGCTTTCCAGTGCCGTCTGCCATAGTTTTAATACCATCACGCAGTGTACCACTGTTTGATGTCAGTTTTTTGCTATTTTTCTTAATTTTAGATGTATTTTTAATAAGGGTGTTAGCACCATCTGCAAGTTTTTTATTATTTGAAACAAGTGTCTGTCCTGCGCTGTAAAGTGCGCCTGTATTTTCATCAAGCTTTTGTATTCCTGCATCAAGCTGTGAATCATAAGTTGAAACAAGTGTATTTCCAGCTTCTTTAAGCTGCCCTAAGCTGTCTGCCAGGTTTCCTGCCTGCCCGCCTGCAAGTGCATCTGCATCTGTCTTTGACTCTATCTCTGCAAGGCCGTCTGATACTGCCGAAAGGCCGCCCGATAATTTAGCAAAACCTGCTGCCATATCACTTCCTGCACCTGTAGCTGCCTCTATTCCGCTGCCTGCCTGCTGTGCTGTGCCTACATAAGTAATAATTGCCATAATAGCAGCTTTTTCACTTTCATCTTCTGCTTCAGAATAGAGTTTTTTAAGTTCTGCAATATATCCTTCTACCTCACTATTATACTGTGTAATATTCTTTGCAGCAGCATTAATGCTATCCATTCCTTCCTTTAAACTGCCAGCCCCTGCACTTAACTGCCCTGTAGCATCTTTTAATTGGGCTGCGCCTGAATTAATATCAGAGAAACCTTTTATTACAGTAGTAAGTGTATCTGCTGAAAGAATCTGGTTTATTGTAGACACATATGTGTTTAACCCTTTAGAAAACTGTGCTGAACCGTCCACAAGCACTTCTGTGCCTTTTGTTTTAAGTTCCCCTGTTTTGTTTACAAGCTTTTTAGTATTCTTTGCATATTCCTTTGTACTCTTTGCAAGTGTCTTTGTGCCGTCAACATAAGTTATAACACCTTCAAGAAGCTGGTCTGCACCGTTAGTATAAGAATTAATGCCTTTCCTTAACTTCTCTGCACCCTTGTCAAGTGTATCCACGCTGCCATTAAGTGTATGGATTGCATCTGAATAATCACCAAACTTATTATCAAGCTTATTTAAATTTGAGTCAATTTTATCTGAACCATTTACAAGTTCTTTAGCTGCATCTGACAGTTCATCCATCTTATCTGTAAGCTCATCAGTACCTTCCACCTTATCAAGGTCTATATCACTAAAGAACTCTGAAGTTGCAACAGTATAAGAAGATTTCAGTTCAAAATTTGTTACATCTGCTGTAATCTTAACTGTATCTGTAATTTTATCACTTAACTTAGACAGGTCAATGTCAACATCTTTACCTAAATCAAGGTTGTCAAGGTCAAGGCTTTCTTTAAGCCCGGGAAGCCCATATGCAACAACAATATTGTTATCACCTTCAGAAATTACACTTCCATTATCAATGGAAATATTTTTAAACTGCTCTACAGGAAGTATCATTCCTGTTACCATAACAAATGGTGTATAGATATCTGTCTTTTCCCCGTCTATTTTTACAGTCTTCTTAGAAGAATTAGTATACTTTATATTAATTTCCAGCTTGCCGCTTTTTCCAGCTATCTCATTTACATCAACATCCATACCGTCAAGCTTATATGAAAGTTCAATTCCTACAGGGCTTTCTTTATCTGTCTTACCTTGGTAATAAATATCCTCACTGGCAGTATTCCATGTAAGTTCTTCACCATTCTGTGTAAACTCCTCATCACCTTTTGTATTTGAAATATCACTAAGGCCTGAAACATCCTTTAACTCTGAATTAGTCCCTGAATTTTTCAGCCAGTCAGACACTACAGTATCTGTAGGTTTCCCATTTGCATCAAGTGTCTGGTAAACTGTTTCCTGCTTTGAAGTTTTATCAGAATCAAGCCCTGATTTAGAAGAAGCCTTTATTTCCTCTGAAACCCTTTCAACCTGCTTTGCAACAGCCCTGTTTGTCATTATAAACATATGTGACGCATAATCAACACTTCCAACAAGAAGCCCTGCTGCTAAAAGCCCGCTTACACCAGCTGCCATAACTTTCTTTAAATTTTTTCTCATAATAATCCCCCATGCCTTTCTCTTTTTATTTTAATTATTTCCATTATTTGCTATTTTATATTAATTTGATACAGATTTTCCATTTACAACAGGAATATCATTATCTTTCCTGTGTGCAACCTTTGCTTTTACCATATCAAGTGATGTCCTTGCTATAATCCCGTCAAATATCCAGAGCATTGCCGGAAGTATAAATATAACAACTACCATACTTATTACTGCACCCCTTGAAAGAAGTGTACATATTGAACTTATCATATCAATTTCTGAATATGCAGAAACACCAAATGTTGCAGCAAAGAAACAGAATCCGCTTGTAAGTATTGATTTAATTGAAGTTTTATGTGCTATGCTTATAGCCTCACTCTTGCTGCACCCGTTTACTGTACGTTCTTTATGGTACCTGTTCGTCATAAGTATTGCATAGTCAACTGTTGCGCCAAGCTGTATTGTGCCTATAACTATACTTGCCACAAATGGAAGCGGCGTATCTGCATAAAACGGCACTGCCATATTGCAGGCTATTGCAAATTCAATTACTGCTACAAGTATTACAGGTATTGATATTGACTTAAATGTGAAAAGTATAATAATAAATATTGCTGCTATTGAAATATAGTTTACATTCTTAAGGTCAATATCTGTAACATCTGATAAGTCCTTCATAAGAGGGGCTTCACCAATTACCATTGCATCTTTCTGGTATCCCTTTACTATATCCTGCATGGCTGCAATCTGTGCATTTACTTCATCAGTTGCAGAAGCATAGTCAGAACATACAAACTGCAGTTCATAATTATCTGTTGCAAGCATTTCTTTAATATCACTTGGTATCATTGATTCTGGGAAGTTAGAACCAATAAATGAATTAATCCCTATAACCCATTTAACCCCGTCAACTCCTTCTATCTCTTTAATCATCTGGTTCTTTTCTTTAGCTGTAAGCCCGTCTTTTAAAAGAACCATATGGACATTGCTCATATCAAATTTCTCTTTAAGCCTGTCATTTGCTTCAGCACTTGGTATATCCTTTGGAAGTGACTTGTCAATATTATAATAAATCTCATAATTGCTGTTGCCGTGCATTGCTGGCACAAGTATTATAAGGAACAGTATAATTGCAACCCATCTTCCTTTTATAATCCCATGTGAAACCCTGTCAAGCGATGGTATTAATTCTTTATGTGTTGTCTTTTCAATAGCCTTGTCAAATGTAAGAATCATTGCCGGAAGCACTGTTACACATGACACAACACCGATTACAACACCCTTTGACATTACTATCCCTATATTAGTACCAAGCTTAAATGTCATAAAACATAGTGCTAAAAACCCTGCAATAGTTGTTACTGAACTGCTTGATACTGATATAAATGTATTGCTTATTGCATGTGCCATAGCCCTTTTATTGTCACCAGGATATCTTTCCTTATTGGCCTCATAACTTTCCAGCAGGAATATTGAGTAATCCATTGTAACCGCAAGCTGCAGCACCGCCGCAAGTGCCTGTGTAATATATGAAATCTCACCAAGGAATACATTGCTTCCAAGGTTGTAGATAACTGCCATTCCTATATTTAAAAGGAATATTACAGGTGTTAAAAATGAATTCATTGTTATGAAAAGAACCAGAAGGCTTAAAAGTGAAGCTATAACTACATAAACTGGCATTTCCTTCAGTGCAAGGTTCTTAATATCCGTAACAACACCTGACATGCCGCTTGCAAATACATTCTTTCCAACAGTATTCCTTATATCTGTAATGGCTTCCATTGTATCATCAGCAGATGTTGTATTATCGAACAATGCAATCATCATTGTAGCGTCACCATTGAAAAATGCGTCCTGCAGTTTCTTTGGCATCATCTCTGTTGGTACTGAAATATCGAGGAAATCATCATACCATAAAACATCTGTTACATGGTTAATTCCTTCAATCTGCTTTTCTAAAGCTGCCGCTTCTTTCATGTCCATGCCTTCTGCTATAACCATCGAGAAAGCACCCATTCCAAATTCATCTACAAGAATGTCCTGCCCTTCAACAGTTTCAAGCGTAGCTGGAAGGTAACTTAATACATCATAATTAACACGTGTAGTTACATAACCAACTGCAGATGGCACTAACAAGATTACAGCAATTAGCAATATAATGTTCTTATGCTTTGTAATCCATTTGCCTAAAGTAATCATATCTTTGCCCGCCTTTCCTGGAAACCCCCAGATACCCTGCTGGTTCCATATTCCAGATTTAATAAATGACCATTGGTCATTTGCTGTTAAATAAAATAACACAAAAATGACTAATAGTCAATATTTAAATTATAAATAATTTATAAATTTAATTAATATAAAACAAGCCACTACAGGCAGTTAAACCTATAGTGGCTTATGCTAAAGTCCTATTATATTATTTACTTCCTATTCTGCCAGAAGCATCATTATTTCATTGCTTCTTGCAATAAATTCTGTCATCTCTGCTGCCTTAAGCGGCTTGTTTGCTATTATTGCAAGGTCATAGAGCTGTTTACAGAACATGTCTGTATGCTGTCCTTCTTTATTATTAAGGATATACTGCACCAGTTTGTTAGATGAATTAAGCACAAGGGTTTCCCCGCCGCCAAACAAGTCATCATCCATTCCTGCACCGCCTGCGCTGTACATCTTCATCATATCCTGCATACGTCTTGTTTCTTCTGAAAGCGTTACCATTGAAGAAATGTTTTCATTTTTAAGTTTTTCAACTTTTACTTCAAGTTTATCCTTGCCAAGCGCCTTTTTAAATATTTCACTTAATGTTTCTGTCTGTGCCTTTAATGTTTCTTCGTCGGCTTCTTCTGTCATAGTTTCATTAAGCCCTGCATCAATACGCTGGAATTTAACTTTTAAATCACCCTGCTCTAACTGTGAAATAAAAGGCTGGTCTATTGAATGGCTTAAAATTACAGCATTTAAATCCTGTTCTTTAAACATATTGACATACTGGCTCTGCTGCTGGAGGTCTGTAACATAGTAAACTGTAGCTGGTTCTTCTTCCTTCTCTTCTGTTTCTTCACTGTCCGAAGCCTCTGCGCTTTCCACGCTGTCTTCTACAACAACATCTCCGCTGCCATCACCAGAATCTTCATTGCCCTTTGAAGCATCAACGTATTCAGGCAATGTAATATATTTATCATTTAAATCCTTAAAGATTATATAATCTGACATTTTTTCACGGAATTTATCATCTTTAAGGCAGCCATATTTAATAAACGGGCTGATATCTTCCCAGTATTTTTCATAGTTTTCCCTGTCAACCTTATACATTCCTGAAAGTTTGTCTGCAACTTTCTTTGTAATATAATCAGAAATCTTCCTTACAAAACCATCATTCTGCAAAGCACTTCTTGAAACATTAAGCGGAAGGTCAGGGCAGTCAATTACGCCTTTAAGCAGCATAAGGAACTCTGGTATAACTTCCTTAATATTATCTGCAATAAATACCTGGTTATTATAAAGCTTAATTACGCCTTCGAGGTTATCATACTCTGTATTTACTTTTGGGAAATACAGTATACCCTTTAAATTAAATGGATAATCCATGTTTAAGTGAATCCAGAAAAGCGGCTCTTTATAATCATTAAATACTGTTCTGTAAAATTCCTTATATTCTTCATCTGTACAGTCATTAGGATGCTTCATCCACAGTGGTGTTGTTGTGCTTATTGAAACAGGACGCTTGTTAATTTTAGCCTTTTCCTTGCGTGGCGAAATCTCAACAACCTCTTTCTCACCATTTTCATTCTCACGTTCTTCTGTCTTAGCTTCCTCAATTATAGTTTCAACAAGTACATCATCTTCCCTTAAATCCGCTTTATCTATGGTTTCATATTCCTGTTCTGCATTTGCTTTGGAAAGGAATATCTCAACAGGCATAAATGAGCAGTACTTTGAAAGGACTTCCTTCACCCTGTATTCATTAGCAAATTCAAGGCTGTCTTCTGAAAGGTAAAGTGTAATAGTTGTACCAACGCCCTGTTTACTGCCTTCTGACATTTCAAAATCAATGCCGCCTTCTGACTCCCAGTGTACAGGCTCTGCACCTTCTTTCCATGACAATGTGTCAATAGATACACTGTCAGCTACCATAAATGCAGAATAAAAACCAAGCCCGAAGTGCCCTATAATCTGCTCTTCATTAGTCTTATCCTTATATTTTTCAAGGAAATCTGTAGCCCCTGAAAATGCCACCTGGTTAATATATTCGTCAACTTCATCTGCAGTCATTCCAAGACCTGTATCAGTAAATGATATAGTCTTGCCTTCTGTATCAACAACAACCTGTATCTCTGCCTTAAAATCATCAGGCAGTGTATATTCACCCATTATGTCAAGTTTCTTTAATTTAGTAATAGCATCACAGCCATTTGAAATAAGTTCCCTTATAAAAATATCATGGTCTGAATAAAGCCATTTCTTAATAATCGGGAACATATTCTCTGATTCAATAGATAAGCTGCCTTTTTTATTCTGCATAATCATCTCTCCTATTCTTTATTAGAACTATATCCGTCCAACTATTAGCAACCGGGCTTATCGACTGCTAACAAACTTACAAAAGTTATAATAATACGCCAGTTGAAAAAAGTCAAGCACTTTTTAGCACTCTTTTTCAATGAGTGCTAAGTTTTTTTAAACTTTTCACAGCCAATGAATATACAGCACCATTATACTGCCTGCTCCATGTTCTGCCTCTTTTCTATTCTTGTCCAGTTAATAAATGTATACATATCATTTACCAGAAACAATGTAAAACACGTTACAACTGGTACATATGAAATATCAGACAAAACGGCAAGCACCCATATACAGAAATTATTTCTGGCAGATATCTTTATAGAATTTATAGGAATTTTTGGAATTATTCTTCACTTCATACATTGCATGGTCAGCATATACTACAAGCAAGTTAAAGTCCTCTGTATCTTCAGGATATCTTGCAATGCCAATGCTTCCATGTATGTTATGTTTAATCCCGGACAAATCAAATGTTTCACTAAATATGCTTATACAGCGCTTCGCTTCTTCTTCATATAATGGATTTCCCCTGCATTTTGCTATAACAATAAATTCATCACCTGCAAAACGGTATGGTATAAAATCCTCATCCGAAACTTCTGTAAGGCGCATGGCTATCTGGCGCAGTGCCTCATCCCCGGCAGAATGCCCATATGTATCATTAATATATTTAAAATTATCAATATCCACCATCATTAATGCAAATGGTGCTTTTAACTTTTCCAGGTTTTCCATATCTTTGTTAAAACCTGTACGGTTATTAATCCCTGTAAGTATATCATGATGGTACGCATTTTCAAGCTTGTCTTTTTCTATGGCAAGCTCTTCTGAAAGTTTCTTATATTTCCTTCCATCCCACAATGCAAGTATTATAAACAATGCAAGGACTGACATAACTGTTATGCTGGGTTTTAACACCCTTTTATACTCATCCCAGAAAGTTTTTTTATGGTTAATTACTTCTGCATTATGTGGTATAAGTGATAAATCAAGCCCATGTTCCCTCATTACATTTTCATCCACACAGAAAATATTAGGGCTTTCTATTACAGTATTATTAAAGCTGCTTACAGGCTTGCCATTTAGAATATCCATTGCCACCTGTGCAGCAATTTCGCCTGACAATTCCATTGAAACAAAATTCCCTCCAAGAATCCCATCTCCAAGCCCGCCTTCAACCATCCTGAATACAGGTGCTTTTGAATATCTACATATAATTTTTATTGCCTCAGGGTTTGTATACTGCCTTCCAGTTTTGTCTTCTGTCATAACTGCAAATATCAATATGGAATTTTTTTTAACTTTGGAAAGTTCTTCCTTTATCTGTGGAAAATCCAGTTCTGAAACATTAATTTCTGAAAAATCCAGACCAGGATACTGGCTTTCATATGAGTGGAAACTTCTATGTACAACTTTCCCTGTTACAGAATCATCTAAAACCATTACAACATCCTTTGCCCCAGGCATAAGTTTACATGCAAAGTCAATATTTTCCTTTATGGAAAGTTTCTCAATTACACCTGTAATATAAGGGTCTTTTGATGCTTTTTCTGCCAGTTCCCCATCATTTACACCTTCATATATAAGCGGCACTTTATCAAAAAGTTCTTTCTGGTACTTTATAGCAAAATCCAGTGCCGCGTCATCACCAAGTATTACAACATCATAAGGTTCAAGCCTTGACATACGGTGTTTAAGGCCGTTATAAAATTCATTTATATCATCGTCACTGCTAAAACGTTTTGTATCCATAAACTCATAATCTACTGTAACCTCTGGTTCAATTTTATTTTTAATTCCTTTAATCTGGAACTGCACTGTATCCCAGGCATATGAATATGAACTTATAAATAATACTCTTCCTGGTTTCTGCGGGCTGCCGTCTTTCTCCTGCCCGTGCAGTGTACATTTATTATAAAATAAAATGCCTGTTAAAAATACGAAAAACAATAATTTTTTATATTTAAATAAAAAGGCCATATAAACTCCCCCATTATATATTTTTAACTTGGTTAAATAATAGAATACCATTACTCCATAAAAATATCAATTCTATAATATCTTATGCTTCCCATTTTTTATACTTGTAGTTTTTATTATTTTTTCGTATACTATAAATAAAAGGGGTTACACAGTCTTAATTTTACTGCTACAGGAAAAATGTTAAAAGAACCACAAAGATTTTTTACAAAATTTAGGAAAGGTATGGTTAGCTTATGAGTATTATAGGATTAGAAAAGGAGAAATGTGTTGGCTGTAATGCCTGTGTAAGGGCATGTCCGGCTGGTGATGCCAATATAGCACATTTAAGTGGTGATGGCAATTTAATTATTGAAATTGATGACAGTAAATGTATTAAATGTGGTGCATGTATTGCTGCATGTTCACATAATGCACGTTACTTCACAGACGATACAGAACAGTTCCTGAAAGATTTAAAATCAGGTACAGAAATTGCAATTATTGCTGCCCCTTCTATAAAGATAGCCTTTGAAGGCAACTGGCGCCACGCACTGCAATGGCTCCAGAACCAGGGTGTATATGGTATTTATGATGTAAGTTACGGGGCCGATATATGTACATGGGCACATCTGCGTTATCTTGAAAAACACCCTGACGCAAAACTTATTTCCCAGCCATGTGCTGCTGTTGTCAATTATATCCAGCGCCATAAACCGGAACTTATCCCCCATCTTTCACCAGTACAAAGCCCTATGATGTGCATTGCAATATATATACGCAAGGTACTTGGCTTTAATGGAAAGATAGCTGCCATTTCACCATGTATTGCAAAGATAGATGAATTCCGGGAAACAGGGAATATTATTAACTATAATGTAACAATGGAACACCTGAAACAATACTTTGATGAAAATAATATAAGCCTTCCTGCAATTAAGGTTTACAGCCAGTTTGAATTTAATGAGCACCAGGGGTTAGAGGGCGCGATATACCCGAAACCTGGCGGGCTTATGAAAAACCTTCTTATACATTCCCCTGAAATGGAAATTGTAACCTCTGAAGGGACTGGCAAGCTTTATAAAGACCTGGAAAGATACAGTGGCGAAAATCCAAAATGGCTTCCAACTGTTTTTGATGTGCTTAACTGTGAAAACGGCTGTAATGGCGGCCCTGCTACAGGTGTGCACTATAACTGTTTTACAATGAGTGATATTATGCACGATGTAGAGCGTTATGCAAGGAAAATCCGCAAAGCCAATACTACCAAGAAAGGGGTAGATAAACAGTTTGCAGAATTTGACCAGAAATTAAACCTTAATGATTATATCCGTACATATAAGCCACTGGCAGGCATACAGAAGAAAATTACAGAAGCTGATATTGAGAAAGCATATCTTATACTTGACAAACGTACTGATATGGAAAAGTCTTTTGACTGCCATTCATGTGGTTTTAAGTCATGCAGGGAAATGGCAGTTGCCATTGCAAAAGGAATCAATGAAAAAGAAAACTGCCACCAGTATATGATGAAATCTATCCGTAATGAGCGCCAGAAAGCAACTTCTGTAAATAACGAAGTCCTGGATATGAATAATGAACTTGTAGAAATATTTGGCAAACTTACAGACAATATTAACCAGGTTACAAAGGAAACGGCTATTATACGTGATACTGGAAAGACAAGCAGCAGGGAAATGGCAAATGTTGCTGAATATATGAATAATTTACAGGTGCTTAATGAAAGCATTGCTGTTTCATTAGAGCATATTAATTCCAGCGTAAAGAAATATAATGTAATGACACAGGATGTTGAAAAGATTTCTGGCAAAATCAACCTGCTTTCACTTAATGCAGCAATCGAAGCTGCAAGGGCTGGTGAAGCTGGAAGGGGTTTTTCTGTTGTCGCTTCAAATATACGCGGCCTTTCTGAAAGTTCACGTGCATCTGTAAGCAGTGCAAGGGAAAATGACGAATCTATACAGTATGCTATTAATGAAGTTAATGATATAATACGCAAATTTAGCGAAACTACCAATGAACTTCTTACGGCTGTACAGACTTCTATTGATAATGTAAATAAAACAACTGAAAAAAGCCAGACTATAGAAGAAGCTATGAACACTGTTTCTTTAATTGCAAGGCATGTAGAAGAAGTAATAGAAAAAACTAACAGGATTTTAAATTAGCCTATATATTTACAGGAGAGTAAAGCATTGTTAAATATTAAGATAAATATTATATCAGTTAATTATGAGGCATCATTGTCTAACTTGCTGCCCGCCGCTTTTGAAAGATACAAAAACATGCCAAAAGGAAGCGGGGCTGTACGTTTTATCCAGGAATTAAATGATGTGTCGGCAGACAGCCTGTCCAGAATTTTAAAATGCCTTCCAAAAGAATTATATAACAGGTTATTATGTATTATTTCCAGGTTATTTTCTAATGAAATAACCATAAACCTAAATGCTGCCCTGCAGAAACAGCTGCCCGGCAGCATTATAAAAATTAATGAAATCCTGTTAAACCAGGAGGCATCCGGGGAACTGTCATTATATATAAATAATATTGAAACAGATTATAACAGTTTAATTAATTTTTCCAGCCAGAAAATTAATGATAGCATTATATCATGGATATTAAAAACAATAGTCCCTGTTTTATCCAAAATACCGCCAGATAAACAGGAAAGCGGGCTGGTATCATTCCTGCAGAATGGTTTTATCAAAAGAAAAATAGAAAGCATGGCGGAGAAATCTTTATTAAATAACGGCATAATATTAAAAATTGGCGGAATTACCTTTTCACAGGCACAAGATAATATAATAGATTATATAGAGCTTGAAAAACTGGATAAAGTTGAAGAAGACTTTTTAAATATAATTGTTTCTTTATTAAAACCATTAGGGTAAAACAAACATTCACACAGCGTAAATCCAGTGTTTAAGTAATTTTTAAACGCTGGATTACACATGTGTTATTATTATCCTGGGTTTGTTTATCTTGTACAGATATATCCCATATAACCTGCATACATAAGAAGCATTGCTATGCCCTCTCCCTTTACAATCCTGCGGCCTGACCATGTAAATGCCCACACTATAAGGCTCATTACAACAAGTACAATTACATCAACAACATTTTCCATTATAAATGCAACAGGTGATATTGCTGCTGCCATGCCTAATACAAGCAGTATATTAAATATATTTGAGCCGATTACATTGCCAAGTGCCATATCAACTTCATTTTTCTTTGCGGCAACTACTGATGTGACAAGTTCCGGAAGGCTTGTGCCAAATGCAACTACGGTAAGCCCTATAAGGTTATCACTCATACCAAACTGTTCTGCAATTTTTGTAGCAGAATCTACAACAACATCACCACCTGCAATAATTGCTGCAATCCCCCCTGTAATGTATAAAATACATTTCCAGACAGGTATTATTTCATAATCCTGGCTATCTGCCTGGTTCTCATTTCTTGCTTTTCTGGCAGACATTACCATCCAGTATAAAAACCCTGCAAATATGGCACACATTATAATCCCGTCAATGTGCCCTAATACCATGCCCGCAGAACCAAGCCCAAACAGTACGAGCGCAACAATTATTGAAAACGGAAATTCCCTTTTAAGGGTTTCTGTATCTGCTGAAAGCGGACAGAAAAGTGCACATATGCCACATACAACCATAAGGTTAAATATATTAGAGCCAACTGCGTTGCTTATAGCCAGCCCGTTGCTCCCTGCAATAGATGCGTTAATACTTACAGAACATTCCGGGAAGCTCGTTCCCATAGCAACAATGGTCATTCCAATTATAAGTGGCGGCACTCTTAACCTTTTTGCAACACTTGAGCTCCCTTCTACAAAGAAATCAGCTCCTTTAATTAATAATATAAATCCTGCAGCTAAAAAAACATAAACCATAATTAACCCCTTTCCTAATACTGTTTCCTGGATATTATTTATTCCTGTAAAATTTGTCCCCCTTTCATATTTATTACCAGATTCCCGTCCTATTACAACCCCGGCAAAAGAAATAAATCCTTTTACAGCTACAACAAAAAAACAGGCACATTACTGTACCTGTTTTAAACCAAAGCACAGTAAACTAACTGTGCAAAAGTCTTGTTATTTAAGATTAAGCCAGGCTGATAGCCGGGTATGCTGGCTTACCCACGCATTATATTGCGCTAACTACTCCCTTATGCCGTCTGGGATATTATAACAGACAAATATATTGCTGTCAAATATTATTTTCCATATACGCTATAATCCAATATATGATATGGAATTTTTGCCTTTTGTACCATGCTTGTCATATGCCATTACCATATATTCATATTCTTTTCCCTGTTCTGCCTCATAATCTATATAACTTATATTTTTATTTTTCTTAGTCTTTTTGATGCAGACCCATTTATCCGTTCCAAAAGCCCTGCGGAATACTTTATAATATGATGCCTTATCCAGCTTCTTCCAGTCAATTTTTATACCGCCAGGAACTCTCATTATACTCTCTATACTGCTTGTTCCATTCTCAGCCCACAATGTATATATCCTGCTTTTACTTCCAACTGTGTATTTAACCTTGCCACTAAAATAATTTCCAGGACGCAGCCGTACATTCCATTTGTCAAGTGATATCCCCTCTTTACGCATTACTTCAAGGGATTTCGACTTATATGCAGGAAATATCTTGACTGTTACCGGCATGTCCTCCTCTTGTGGCTTTATTGCAGAATCCATATCTGTATAACCATCTTCACCAACAAGTTTTATCTGTGTTTCTTCTTCAGGTGCTTTGGCATATCCCAGTGCGTAACAGATATTTGCAGCAGCATCCCTTCCAATCTCATTATAACCCAGCTGTGTATAATGCACTGACTGGTGCACATCTGCAACTTTTGACGGCATATATACATCCTGCTTCTTCATATTGTTAAAACTAAGATATTCATCCATATCCGCATATTTTGATTTAAAATAACCGTCTACGCCTTCATCTGTTACCCAGTTTTCTGAAATATGGCTTGCAAGATATATATTTTTAAACTTCTCCTTAGATGAATTGCACATATAATACTGTGCTTTTCTAGGCCCTGTCATATAAAGGTCAGAAGCATCTAACGGGCCGCCATGTGCCCTTACCATAAGTATGCCTGCAAATTCCATCCTTTTATCCAGGTTCTTGTACTTCTGCCCCCTGCCATCACCAGTTTCCTCTATAAGTTTATTGTGCATGCTCATAAATTTTTTAAGATACTTTTTGGCACTCATCTTACCATCTGATTCGCCCTGAAGCCAGAAATAACCTTTATGGCTTAATTTATAATGGCCTGCTTCTATCTCTTTATTAAGAAGCTGTTCGCATGTTTTATATAAAGATACTGCCTGCCAGAAGTTATTATTAATCCTTTCCTTGCCTGGAAGCCATGTTTCAATGGAACTCCCGCTATGCGAAGCATTGACAAGCCACACCTTTTCACCTGTTTTCTTAACCCATTCTTTAGCAAGTGCACCGTCAGCTCCGGTTTTCCCTCTTGCGCCCTCTGCACCTGTAAGGTTATTAGTACGCTGCCATTCATTTACACTGCTGTTATCTGTTAAACTTGAAGGCACATAATCCCTCGGATTCCATATTGTAAGCTTTGGCGCAGCCATAGAAAAACAGCCGTTTGTCAGGGAATGGTTAATTGTTGACGGGCCATATGTACTATATACTTTGCCTTCTTTATTTATAACATATTCATTCTGGTAATCTTCAAGAATCCCAAGTTTATCAGGGCTTCCCTCCATATTGCTCTGTCCAATAAGAAGAAGAAGGCTTATTTTTGCAGGCTTAACCGTCACACCAATCTTTTTGCCATTTACAAGTTTTACAACAGCCTTGCCGCAGCCTGTGGCAATTACCTTGTTTTCATCTGCAATTTTAAGCACTTCTGCATCTTTTCTGCCTGTCTGGACATTATCAGATTTAACTGATATAACCTTAATCTTCTCAATTTTATTTTTAAACGTATGCCTGTCATCATACTCCAGTGTTATCTTTGAACCAGTATTTTTCATTGTAAGTTTTTCTGCCTGCGCACTTTCCGGGGCTAATATACAAAGCCCCAGAATAGTACACATAACAGCTAAAATTTTATATATTTTTTTCATATCAAACTACCACACATATTATTTGTTCTAAATCTCCATGCTGCATTATTTTTTACATACAATATTTACAATACGTCCTGGAACATATATTTCCTTGGCAATATCTCCTGAAAGCCTGCCACCAAGGGCTTCTTTTGCTTTTTTTAGCACGCTTTCCTTCTCTTCATCTTTGGCAATTTGTATTGTAACTTTTGTCTTGCCATTAATCTGTACAGCAATCTCTATTTCAGTTTCAACAGTCTTAGCCTCATCATACTCTGGCCATTGCCCCTGGTAAATCCTGCCATTGCCCCCGGTAATTTCCCAGAGTTCTTCTGTAATATGTGGTGCAACAGGGTTAAGCAGCATAAGCAGCGTCCTGTATTCACCCTTTGTAACGGAATTTTTTTTATAAAAATCATTTATAAGCGACATCATTGCAGCTATTGCTGTGTTAAATTTAAGGTTTTCAAAATCACTGCTTACTTTTTTAATAGTCTGGTGCATCTTAATTTCCATGCCAGCAGAATATCCATCTTCATCTGTAAGAATCTCCTGTAACTTCCATACCCTTTCAAGGAAGCGGCGGCATCCCTTTACGCCATCATCTGACCATGCCGCACTTAAATCAAATGCGCCTATAAACATTTCATAGGTACGGAGTGTATCTGCGCCATAATCCCTTACAATATCATCAGGATTAACTACATTGCCACGGGATTTGCTCATCTTCTCGCCATTGCTTCCAAGAATCATGCCATGTGAAGTACGCTTCTGGTATGGCTCTGGTGTTGGTACTGCCTTCTGGTCATAAAGGAATTTATGCCAGAAACGTGAATAAAGGAGATGGAGTGTTGTATGCTCCATGCCGCCATTATACCAGTCTACAGGAAGCCAGTATTCCAGTGCCCCGGGGTCTGCAAGGCATTCTTTATTGCAAGGGTCTGTATATCTTAAAAAATACCATGAAGAACCTGCCCACTGTGGCATTGTATCAGTTTCACGCTTTGCAGCACCGCCGCAGCGCGGGCATGTTGTATTAACCCAGTCTGTCATTGAGGCAAGCGGGGACTCGCCATTGTCTGTTGGCATATAGCTTTCTACTTCTGGAAGCAGCAGTGGCAGTTCACTTTCATCAAGAGACACAAAACCGCATTTTTCACAATGTACTATAGGAATTGGTTCTCCCCAGTACCTCTGTCTTGAAAATACCCAGTCACGCAGCTTATAATTTACCTTACGTTTTCCAATTCCTTTTTCTTCCAGGAAATCTTTAATCTTCTCCTTAGCCTCTTCTACAGAAAGCCCTGTAAGGAAACCTGAATTAACCATTTTTCCTGTTGCAACATCTGTAAATGCTGACTTATCTATACCAGCAGTTCCTTCTGTCCCTTCTACCACCTGTATTAAAGGAAGCCCGAACTTCTTTGCAAACTCCCAGTCACGTTCATCATGTGCTGGTACTGCCATAATTGCGCCTGTGCCATATGTCATAAGCACATAATCTGAAATCCATACAGGGATTTCTTCATTATTTACAGGATTTACTGCCGTAATCCCGCCAAGTACAACACCTGTCTTGTCCTTGGCAAGCTCTGTACGCTCAAAATCAGACTTTTTAGCAGCCATATCCCTGTATGCTGCAACATCATCCCAGTTCTTTATTTCATCTTTGTACTTGTCAATTAACGGGTGTTCTGGTGAAACTACCATATATGTTGCACCAAATAAAGTATCAGGGCGTGTTGTATATACACGCAGTTTCTCTTCTTTATCTTTAAGCTGGAAATCCACCTCTGCACCTTCTGAACGTCCAATCCAGTTTCTCTGCGAAGTCTTTACACGCTCAATATAATCAACAGTATCCAGCCCTTCAAGCAGCTTGTCAGCATAGTTTGTAATTTTAAGCATCCATTCACTCTTAACCCTGCGCACTACCTCAGAACCACAGCGTTCACACACACCGCCAACCACTTCCTCATTAGCAAGCCCTACCTTGCATGAAGTGCACCAGTTAATAGGCATTTCTTTCTTATATGCAAGCCCTGCATTAAAAAGTTTTAAGAAAATCCACTGTGTCCATTTATAATATTCCGGGTCTGTCGTATTAATCTCCCTGTCCCAGTCAAATGAATAGCCAAGTGAACAAAGCTGTGCCTTAAAATGCTCTACATTATTCTTTGTAACTTCCCTTGGATGTATTTTATTCTGTATAGCATAATTCTCAGTAGGAAGCCCGAAAGCGTCCCATCCCATAGGATATAATACATTATATCCCTGCATCCTGCGTTTACGTGCAACAATGTCAAGGGCTGTATAAGGCCTTGGATGCCCTACATGAAGCCCCTGTCCTGAAGGATACGGGAACTCAACAAGGGCATAAAATTTTGGTTTTGAATAATCATTCTCTGTTTTAAATGCCTTCTCAGCTTCCCATATACCCTGCCATTTCTTCTCAACTGTATGGTGGTTATACATTTCCATGTCAATCTCTCCATTCTGTAAATTTTGTTTTTCTGCTTTATGGCTACAAGTTACTAAAACCAGCAATGCTGCATAAAATCCCTGCAAGCGCCCCTGCTATTACATCTTTTGGGAAGTGTATCCCTGATATTACTCTTATTGCAGCAAGAAGCACACCCATTATATAAATAATTATACCGGGCAGCGGATATATAAAACTTACTGCACCTGCACATATAAATATTGAAAATACATGCCTGCTCGGAAAACTTTTCCCACATGTATCTTTTGGAAAAAGCGGTTTAAAATTATATTTTTCATAGGGCCTTATGGCATTGTACTTTGCCCTGTATACTGATAAAACCACAAAAGAAGCAGCTGGCACTGCAATTATCCTTATAAATCTCATATCTTCTTTATAAACAAGTGATGCAATAGTTAATAAATACATCACTGCTGTTAAATAAACCATAACTTTGCCAGCTATATAAATAATAATTGTGCCATATCTTTTAGAACGCACAAAATCCATTATTCTGATATATTGTTCTCTTTCCATTGAATCTGTATCCCAAGTTCTTCAAGCTGCCCTTTTTCTACAATATCAGGTGCATCTGTCATAGGACATGACGCATCTTTTACTTTTGGAAATGCTATTACATCACGTATATTATCAAGCCCTGCCATAAGCATTACAAGACGGTCAAATCCATAAGCAAGCCCTGCATGTGGCGGCACTCCGTACCTGAATGCGTCCAGCAGGAATCCAAATTGTTCATGTGCCCTCTCATCTGTAAAACCAAGTGCTTTAAGCATTATTTCCTGCACATCATCCTGGTGTATACGGACTGAGCCGCCCCCGAGCTCTATACCATTAAGCACAATATCATAAGCCCTTGAACGTACTTTTTCCGGTTCACTTCCAATATACTTTATATCTTCCTCAAATGGCATTGTAAACGGGTGGTGCATTGCAACATATCTTTCCTGTTCTTCTGAATATTCAAATTCAGGAAATTCTGTAACCCACAGGAATTTGTATAAATCCTTATCAAGAAGACCTGTTTTTGCTGCAATTTCAAGACGCAGGCTGCCAAGCACAGCATAAACGGTCTTGTCCCTGTCTGCTGCAAATAAAAGCAAATCACCTGGCTTTCCGTCCATTGCAGCAACAAGTGCTTTTAACTCATCTTCTGCCATAAACTTTCCAAATGAACACTTGTATGTGCCATCTTCATTTATTGCAAGGTATGCCAGCCCTTTTGCCCCAAAATCCTTAGCCATCTTTACAAGTGCATCAATCTTTTTACGTGGCATTGCAGCCTGCCCTTCTGCGTTAATGCCACGCACTGAACCTCCTGCTTCAAGTGCGCTTGTAAATACCTGGAAATTACAATTCCTTACTACTTCTGATACATTTTTAAGTTCCATCCCAAAACGCATGTCAGGTTTATCCGAACCAAACCTGTCCATAGCTTCCTGCCATGTCATGCGCTGTATTGGAAGTTCTATATCAACATCAAGCACTTCTTTAAATAACCTTTTAAGAAGCCTTTCATTAACATCCATAACATCTTCTTCATCTGCAAATGACAGTTCCATATCAACCTGTGTAAACTCCGGCTGCCTGTCAGCACGCAGGTCTTCATCCCTGAAACACTTTACAATCTGGAAATACCTGTCATACCCTGCACACATTAACAGCTGTTTAAAAAGCTGTGGCGACTGTGGCAGTGCATAAAACGAACCCGGGTGTACCCTGCTTGGCACAAGGTAATCCCTTGCCCCCTCTGGTGTGCTTTTAGTAAGAACCGGGGTTTCTATCTCAATAAACCCCTCATCTGCAAGGAACTGGCGTATAATCCCTGCAATCCTGCTTCTCATCATAAGGTTTCTCTGTAAATCAGGACGCCTTAAATCAAGATAACGGTACTTAAGCCTTATATCCTCTTTTGTCCTGCTGTTTGCTTCTATTGGGAAAGGAGGTGTATCTGCTTCTGACAGTATACGCAGTTCCTTTGCCCTTAACTCAATAGTGCCTGTTGCAAGGTTTTTATTAACTGCACCTGAACGCCTGGTTAATGTCCCCTTTACAGCAATGACAAACTCACTCCTTAGCTTTCCTGCTTTCTCAAAATACCCGCCTTCTGTACCATCATCTTCAAATATAATCTGCAATATGCCTGAACGGTCACGCAGGTCAGCAAATATAATATTCCCCATATTTCTCTGTTTCTGCACCCACCCCATTACAGTAACTTCTTCACCTATATTTTCCTCACTAAGTTCTGCACACCTGCATGTGCGCTTCATGCCTCTCATTGGTTCAGCCATACTAATCCCCCTTAATCTTAATGCTTTCTACATAATACAACGAAATCCGGAATATATCAAGAAACCAGCATCAATTTAATACCTCTTTTTCAAAAAGCATAAGATGTTCCTGCTGTAATTGGTTTATATGGCTTCTTAGCTCCTGTATTCCTTTAAACCTGCCATTATGCAGGATACGCTGGAATGTTAAAAAAACCTTCATATCATAATTTGAAACTTCTTCAATCATTATTTCTACAGCCTGCTTTGTATCAAATGCTTTTCTGTAGCTTCTGTCACTTGTAAGTGCTGCAAATACATCACATGTCCTTAATATCCTTGCCATCCATGGTATTTTTTCACCTTTTAAATTATCAGGATAGCCAGAACCATCATAATTCTCATGGTGGTAAAATACTGCCTTTAAAATATTATCCGGATACCCTGCATCCTTTAAAATTTTATAGCTGTATAATGAATGCTGCCTTACATATTTCATATGTTCAATAACAAGAGTATCCTCTTCTGAAAAAATATAATTTGCCAGTTTAAGCTTGCCTATATCATGCAGCACTCCTGCCACTGATAAATCTTTACAAAAAGCAGGGCTTTCGCCCATCTCCTCTGCAAGCATTACTGCAAGGTTGCTAACCTCAACACCATGGTACATTTCATCATGCAGGACCATTTTTAAATGGCCTGGAATTGTATCATCTGCCATTATTCTTTTTATATAGTCTGTCATAAATACTCTTCTTTCTGCCAATCATCTCATCAATACGCCTTATGTAATCACTGGCATTTTTAACATTTTCAATACGCTCCACCTGCCTGGTGCTTTTATGGTACAGTTTGGTTGATGCCCCAGCGCCAAGTGCCAGTATTGTCTGTTTCTCCTCCATAATAAGAATATTATAAAGACATTCCCTGCCTTCCCTTGCATATCCTGCATTTTCCTGCCCTGTGCTGCCCACACAGCCAGCTGAATTTTTCTGCCTGTACATATAATAAGGGTTATAGCCATGTTCTTTTGCAAACTGCTGCCCCATTCTAAACATTGCATCCATACATAAAGCCCTGCCGCCGCCAGCTTCTGCTGCATCCTCCTGTATTTTTTCCCGCAGTTTTGAAGCCCTTTTAACTACAAGGGAATGTATAGTAAGGCTGTCAGGGTCAAGCCCTTCTATTTGTGAAAGGGTATCCGCAAAGTCTTTTTCACTTTCTCCTGGAAGCCCTGCAATCAAATCCATATTTATATTATTAAATCCCGTTTCACGTGCCAGCATAAAGGCATCTGCTGCCTGCCTGGCAGTATGCCTCCTTCCAATAATATCCAGCGTCTTTTGCTGCATTGTCTGGGGATTCACAGATATCCTCCCTGTGCCATAATTACGCAGTATATCCAGCTTTTCTTTTGTAATGCTGTCAGGCCTGCCTGCCTCAACAGTAAATTCAGTACATTTATCTGCTGGGAAATATCTGTGTAACGCTTCCATAAGCCTTTCCAGCTGCCCTGCACCAAGTGACGTCGGTGTCCCGCCGCCTATATATATACATGAAAGCTTCCTGTCTTCAAATATATGTGATGAATACTCCATTTCCTTAACCAGTGCTTCCAGGTAGCTGTCCGCAGATGCACTGCAGAACGGATATGATGTAAAAGAACAGTAAAGGCATGTTGTAGGGCAGAAAGGTATCCCTATATAAAGACTGTAACCATTTTCATAATCTGCCTGCTTTAAAACCCTTGCCTCATTTGTGGCAACCTGTACTGCAAATTCTGCTTTTTCATTATCTAAACAGTATATTTCCTTTAAATCATTATATATACTGTTAATATCCCTGCCTTTAAGCATATCATCTATAATAATCTTTACAGGCCTTACACCAGTCATTGTACCCCATGCCGGTATACGTTTTTTAAGCCCTTCTGGCAGTTTTTCTTCTGGAAAATCCCTGATTAACCCAAATACAAGCTTTTTTAATACATTTTTATAATAAGTCCTGTAAGGATGTGCACTCTTATCTATATGTTTATGCCAGTCACCATCACCTGTTACCAGGGATTCACGTGAAATTAAAAAAGATTTTGCACTAAAATCTGCCGAAATCTTATATTTTGACAATCTTATACTAATTGTGGCAAGCAGTCCCCCGCCTTTATCACCAGCGCAGGCACTGCATTTATCCTCCCCGTATACTTCTGTAAAGACAGCCTGCCCTGGGAAAAAACATGCCACAAGTGCCTTTAGTTCATAGTCAAAGTCACGTTCTGGCAATATAATTTTAACCATAAACCCTCCATATAATATCCAATGTTACAGGGCAGCATATGGATTAAGCATTTTCTCATCGCCTATAGTAGTTGCCATGCCATGCCCTGGGTAAACCTTTATATAATCTGGCAGCACAAAAAGCTTTGTCCTTATTGACTGGACAATCTTTCCCATGCTTCCGCCAGGAAAATCCGTGCGCCCTACAGACTGTTCAAAAAGGGTGTCCCCTGAGAAAAGTATCCCACAGCCTGTAAAATAAAAACACATACCGCCTTCAGTATGCCCTGGCGTAAGGATACACCTTATCTTTTCACCAATAAGGCTTATCTCCTGCCCGTCACTAAGCCATTCATCTGCTTCAAGTACTATCCTGCCGCCAATAAGCTGTGAAGAAAGATTTATTCCGGGATTTTCAAGTGTTTCACGCTCTGCCTCTGCTGCATATACTTTAATGCCATATTTATTCCTTAAAAAAGTAACTGCGCCTACATGGTCAAAATGCCCATGTGTCAGCAGTATTGCAACAGGTTTAAGCCCCTTTTCCACAATAAATGAATTAATAGACTGTGCTTCATCACCCGGGTCTATAATTACACATCCAGATGTATCTGTATTATAAATAAAATAACAGTTTGTCTGTACGCTCCCTACAACTTTCATTTCACATTTATAATTAGACATAATCCCCCTCATTCCTGCACTTTTTGCAGTGCTGTTATAACATTTATATAAATAGCATTTATTTTATGACTGTGTTCTCTGTATATCCTTTACACCATCAATATTCCTTAATTTTTTAGACAGTTCACCCAGTGCTTCCAGGCCACGTATAGCAAAACCTATATTAATAGTTGCTATTCCCTGCCTGCTTGTCTTGGAATTTACCGATTTTACATCTATTTTATTCTCCGTAAATACTTTTGTTATATCGAAAAGTATGCCCATACGGTCATACGCATAAATAATTATCTCCGTATCATAAAGCTCATCTGGCTTGCCTTCTGGTGCTACCTGCCACTCTGCCTCTATTATCCTCTGCCTGTCAGATTCCGGGAGGTTCATCATATTAATACAGTCTGTACGGTGTATTGAAACACCCCTGCCCCTTGTAACAAAACCGATTATCTCATCACCAGGCACCGGGCTGCAGCACTTTGAGAACCTTACTGAAACATCATCAATCCCTGCAACAACAATGCCGCTTTTTGACTTTACAGATGCTGTTTCACCCTGTGAAGATGAACTGTTTACAGCCTCCAGTATATCCTTGTCAGTAGTATGCTTAGGGTGCTTTTTCTCATACTCATACTGGAGTTTATTAATAACCTGCCCTTCCTTAAGCCCGCCATGCCCTATTGCAGCAAGCACAGAAACCCAGTCACGGAAACCATATTTCTTCTTGCAGGCTTCTGTATATTCGGGCTTGGCAAGGTCAGACAGTACTATTCCCTGTGCCTTGCAGTAATTAGCCAGAAGCTCCTTGCCCCTTGTGATATTTTCCTCCTTGAACTCAAGCCTGAACCACTGGTTAATCTTATTCTTTGCCTGTGCACTCTTTACAATAGAAAGCCAGTCACGGCTTGGCCCTTTGGAATTTTGCGAAGTGACAATCTCCACCCTGTCGCCGTTCTGTATTTCATATTCAATAGGGACAAGGTTCCCGTTGACACGTGCACCCACCATTTTATTGCCGACTGCACTGTGTACAGCATATGCAAAATCTATAGGCGTAGAGCCTGCCGGCAGGTTCTTTACATCACCATCTTTTGTAAAACAGTATACATGGTCTGCAAAAAGGTCCAGGTCACTTTTTAAAAGGCTTAAAAACTCCTTATTATCAGACATGTCCCTCTGCCATTCAAGAATACGGCGCAGCCATGCCAGTTTCTCCTCCTCACTGTCAGAAGTATCCTTTCCATACTGGTTCTCTTTATATTTCCAGTGCGCAGCAATGCCATACTCAGCAGTCCTGTGCATCTCATAAGTACGTATCTGTATTTCAAAAGGCTGTCCTGAAGGCCCTATAAGTGTTGTATGCAAAGACTGGTAATTATTTGGCTTTGGCATTGATATATAATCCTTAAAATGCCCCGGTATAGGCTTATATATTTCATGTATTACACCCAGTGCTGTATAACACTCACGTTCTGTATCCACAATAATCCTTACTGCAAATAAGTCATATATCTGTTCAAGCTTCTTATTCTGTGTAACCATCTTTTTATACACACTGAAATAATGCTTTGCACGCCCGTCAATCTCTGCACTTATGCCTGCCTCTCCAATATGGTGCCTGACTTCCCCTACTATTTTCTTAATAAATTCCTCACGCCTTACCCTTCCATTCTCAATGCTTGCCACAAGTTCATTGTACATTTCAGGTTCAAGGTACCTGAATGCAAGGTCATCAAGTTCCACCTTAATCTTTGAAATGCCAAGCCTGTCAGCAATAGGTGCATAAATATCTATAGTTTCCCTTGATTTCTCTTTCTGCTTCTTCGGGGTCTGGTACTGCATTGTCCTCTGGTTATGCAGCCTGTCGGCAAGTTTAATAAGGATGACCCTTATATCCTTTGCCATTGCAAGGAACATCTTCCTTAAATTCTCTGCCTGCACCTCAACTTTATCTGCTACATAATCAATCTGTGTAAGCTTTGTTACACCATCTACAAGCAGGGAAACTTCACCGCCAAACTCCTTAGTAATCTCTTCGCTTGTCATAACAGTATCTTCCACAACATCATGGAGCATCCCCGCTACAATCGTTTCTTTGTCAAGTTCAAGTTCAGCAAGGATAATACATACACACAAAGGATGTATTATATAAGGCTCACCTGATTTCCTAAGCTGCCCTTCATGCGCTTTCCTGGCTATATTATATGCTTTTTCTACCATAGAGATATCCGCTGACGGGTGGTATCCCTGTATCATGCTTTTAAGCTTCCCATACAAAATATCTGGCTCTGTAAAATCTTTAGGAGTCATACTTGTATCAAGTTCACCATTATCTATTTTCACATCTGTTGTATTATCCAGTTCTACCATATGCAGTCCTCCATCATGTGTAATTTATTTTTGCGAAGGCAAAGTGAGGATGGTGCAAATAAATTTGCACCATCTGGCTTATGCTGGTTTCGTATTTTTATTATTATATAATAATTTTAATCAGTTATAAAGTCAAGTAAAATTGTTTAAACTATGGAACTGAATATGACCACGCTGCTTTTACCTGGTCTTGTATTTTTTTAAGATTCCAGTGTTTTTTTGACCTTGCAATGCTGTTCGGGTCATTAACTATAATTTTACCCTCCCCGTCAATCCCTGTAAGTACAATAAAATGGCCCTGTTCAGTAAAATCCCCCGGGCCCATGCTGCATATTACAGGTTTTTCCGCCTCAAGTGCTGCCTTTATGGAATTTACCGTTATCTTATCTGCACTAAGCCCAAGGTCTTTAGCACCATCTAACATCATTGCCCAGGATGTGCCCGTATCCAGGCTGTAATAATTCTTATCTATACAATACTCTGCCATATCTGAAGGCGACATTGAAGTATTTTTCAAAAGCCCTGAATATACCATAGACATACATGTAGGCCCGCAGCCGCTTATAGCAAGTATATCATTTCCATATCTGACATAACCCCATCTGCCATCCCACTGCTTCAGGTCAGGTATCTTGCCATCTGCAACTTCCTCTTCAGAAATCTCACCAGAAGATGCACTGTCATTCTTATGTTTTGGGTAATTCAGTACAAAAGACAAAGTTTCCTGGTTATTTACAAAAAGTGTTAATATATTTTCAGGATACTGTGACAGGTTCATTAAAATATCTTCCGCTTGTGGATAATCTTCAAGCAAAGGTTCAAGCTGTTTATAAATCTTTTCATAACCCTCTGGTATAATTATCTCTGGTTTCTTCGTTGGTTTTTCTGTAGATACTGCCTTCTTATCTTTACTGTTTTTATTATTTAATATATAATTAACACCTGCACGCACAAGAAGAAACAGGCAGATAACTATAAGAATCCCGATTATTGCCACAAGCGCCCTCGCAAGCATGACCTGCCTTCTTTTCTTACGCTGCCTTATCCTTTTTCTAAGATACCTTCTATATTCAATTTCTTCATCTGTTAAATTTTCCAAATCCATCTCCTCCAGATAATTTTTGCTATCCCCGGTTTATAACAAACCATATTAACCACAGTCAAGCTCCATAAGGATACCCATAATACTGTCAAACTCATCTGATGTAAGTTTCCCGTCCTCAAACTCATCTGTCACCAGTTCCTCTATCTCATCCCACGCATAACTGCTCTTTCCCTTTTCAAAAAGCTCCAGTTCCTTCTTCCACTTGCCAGCACTGTCCATAATACCCCTCCATAGTATTTTTAATATTTATTTATATAATAAACAACCATATTTTATATGTCAATATTATTCGGGAATTTAAGTTGCCTGCATATTACAAGGAAAGTAAATTTAAGCAATTTGTAATATAATTTCTATTGATACATATTTTATTTTTCCATATCTGTGTTATAATATATGCAAAAATATTCTTTATGGGACAGGCTATGAAAAAAACAATATTACAAAAACACAATATACCATATTCTTTACATGATATGATAATTAAGGAAATTAAAACAGAAGAAAATAATATAACTTTAATTTTTCAAAATGGATATACAGAAACCACAAAACCCTATAAACAAGTTAATGGTTCAATTATTATAGAAAATGCAGATTATGATTTTTGCGCAGTCCACTTATTAAGTGAAAATGGTAATTATGGCAATTTTAAGGGAAAAAAACTCAGCCTTGAAAATTTTCTTAAAAACTTTAAAGAATACAGCCTTGAGGTTGTTACTGAATTATACGGCTTTAACCAGGCAGAATATAATGGTTTTATAAACCTGCCTGGCGAAGAAAATGTAATAGAATACAGTATGTCCTTTTATTATACAGGCGGTCTGGCATATATTACAGAAGAATAATATTTCCACATACAGGCTCACACAAGTTCATTTAAGAAATACTTATGGTTTTTAAAATACTTCTGCCCCAGTTCCTCTATTGTACACTTTAAATATTCTGGTTCATTGCTGCCATCTTCTGTACTTTCACATTTCTGGCAGATAGTTTCCACTCCTCCAATAATTATATGCCATCTCCCATTATTTCCACTTATAATGCCATCTGAAACCTCAAGCCACATTTCCTGCCGTTCTTTAGTATATATACACTCTGCAAATGCCTTTAAATCTACTATTCTTGCCATAAGATAGTTTTTCTGCCGTCCAGTTCCTGCGCAATCAAAATTCCAGAAATTTGTTTCATATATCTTTATACAAGGAAAGCCCAGCCCCTTTATGCAGGCAAGTATTTTATATTGTATTTCCTTTTCAAATACACTTTCTATTATCTCAGGTATTTCTTCACATAAATAAGCAGTATACCCAAGGCAGGCAGTTTTATCTGTATCCCAGAATACAAGTATATCCCCGTTACATGCACACATTTCTTCATAAAGCCCTTTAAAATAACTTTCATTATGCAGCGGATAACATGTAAATCTCCCTGCCAGTTTGCTGCCGGCATATTTTATTAATTCCGCTTTCTGCCAGTCTTCTAACATATTGTAAGGAATACAGACGCTTTTACATTGTATATCCTGTCCAATATCCTCTTTAAACGGAATTTCCCCATTAAAGCCCCAGACAGGGTAAATCCCTGTAAAACCATAAGGTTTATATATTTCTTCTGATGCTGGCATAAGATAAGTAAACGGCTTCCCCTGTTTATACATAAATTCCAGTGCCTTTTTTAAAACAGCATCCATATAGCCACGCCTTCTGTACTCTTTAAGAGTACACACACCCACAATATAATAAATCCCCGTTTTCCTGCCATTTATTAAAATATCATACGGGTTAAGGTGCAGCATGGATACATTATCCGATAAGACTGTTATGCTTTTATTCCATCTGTTGTTAAAATAGTAATCTGTATATTCTTCTGTATCATCAAAACACCCCATCCAGAGCATATGGCATAAATCTTTTATACTGCCCTGCTTTCCAGGCATAACAACTTCTGTATTAAACATGCCACATCTCCTTTCCGCTTTTATGCTTCCTTTTTAAGACGTTTATGTCCAAAAGCCCTGTTTTCCATAAGCGTTACCAGACTGCCACTAACAAAGCCCTGGGCTTCTTTACAGTAAAAGAGGTTTTTCACCCTCTCCCTGTCCTCTTTTGCATATCCGCCGCCATTATTTGCAAATATTTCAAGTTCATTAAGCAGTTCATCAAAATTTTTTGCTTTAAATCCTGGGGTAACATCTTCATAATTAAAATACATTTCCCTGTCTTTTGCAAGATATTCTTCGTAATCATAACAATAAAAAAGAAGTGGCAGCCCGAGCAGCAGGTAGTCTATATAAATGCTTGAATAGTCTGTTACCATTGCCTTTGTTTCTATAATAAGTTTCTGTATATCAAGTTCCATGCCTGTTGCATCAATAATATGCGGATACATGGAAAGTTCTTCTTTTTCATTCCTGTGGTAAAAGTGCTTTTTTACTACAAAATAATAGTTATTTTCTTTAAGAAATATTTCAAGCCTTTTTAAATCAAATAACTTTGCAATATCTATTTTCTGTGCGCCTTCTTTTCTGTGTGTAGGACAGTAAAGTATAATATTTTTCCCTGGGAAATAAGGCGCTGGTTTTTCTTTCTGGAAAAATATGTCACTTCTTGGCTGCCCCAGGCATAGAACCTGTTCTTTGTGCACCCTGAATGCACTCTGGTATATTTCTGTAAACATTTTGCTTGTAGCAACATAAAACATATTGCCAAGTGGTATATTAACAATAAAATCCCTTGCCTTCTGTACAGGGCTGTCCCAGTTTTTCTCATATTTATTATCGTAGCATACTTTTTTCAGTGGTATCCCGTGCCACAAATTAATTATAACTGCCCTTCCCAGAAATGTATGTTCCAGGTCACTTATACCATTAGAAACTACCGCATATTTTGCCCGGAGCTGTAACCATACAGCCTTAAATGTACCCCACATATATACTTCATGCCCAAGTTTTTTTATTTGTACTGCTGTTTCCCTGTCCTTTGTAATCCACACTGCACGCAGGTTTTTATGTTTCTGCATTTCTAAAAAAAGCTGTTTGGAATTATCCGAAAAACGTTCCCCGAGCCATGCACCAAATACACATATATTATAACTTCTGGGCATTAACATTGACAAATACATAATAAAATATTTAAATACAGTTTTTATTACTTTACATATCTTATCCAAAAATATATCCCCCGCTTTACCTGAAAATTATCCCCATAAAACCTGCATAACCTTACGTATAAACCCTTTCTTCCACGCCTTTGAGGATATAAAAAAAAGCAGCCTTTCTATAAACGGCATCCTGCACAGCCCCGCATACCTTATAATGGTGGCACGTTCTGTAAATAATGACTGTTCTGCCATCTGTCCAGAATATACATCCAGGAAATACCACGCCTGTTTTACTGAAGCGGCTACAGCTTCTTTATATGCCTTTTTTCCATTATTAAGCCTTTTTAAAAGGTAAACAGGGTTTTTTGCTGCTTTTGCACCTACACTGTTGTCCCCGTGCTGCCTGTAGCTTACAAGCGCTTTATCTATAAAAGCTGTTTTCCCAAACACTTTGGCATATAATGCGGCGAAATAATCGTGCATTATTACCCTTTCATCTGCTACAAATGGTGCAATTCCATTACAGAGTGCTTTATTGCATAGCATTGTACAGCCTGTTACATTATTCTGCAGAAGAAGCTGTTCCAGTGTTGCATTGCGCCTTATATTTGAATAAGAAAACATCGACCCTGCTATAATCCCCATATTTTCACCAGCAACTTCAAGGTCGCTGTGCACAAGCAGCGGAGTGCTGCTTCCATATTTCCTTTCAAGCCTGCGCATTTTATCCATGCTTGCACTTAGCTTGTCCTCTTTCCATACATCATCCTGGTCAGCAAACATTATATAGCCTGCATCAAGGGCATCATTTAAAAGCCCTGCAAAATTCCCCTTTGCGCTTCCGCAGGCTGGCTGGTTTATATAAACCAGCACCTCATTTGCCACACTGGAGGCAAAATCTTTAATTAACTGTACTGAATTATCACTGCTGCCATCATCATGCACAATAAGACGCCATTCCTTGTAATCCTGCCTTGCAAATGACTCTAACTGTTCTTTCAGGTATTTCTCTCCATTATAAACTGCCATAATTATAGTTATCATTTCATTCTCCCTTTTTCCAGCCAATATATTGTATTCTAATACATTTAGCTAAAAAAATAAACACCCCGGGGGAAATTTCACATAAACTATTAAAAGACTGGATTATACCATAGTATGGAGGACTGCCATGAATAATGTAGCATCTGCCATAAATTTAAACTACGCCATACGCCACGGGCTGACAGGGCGCGGTGTGGGTATCGCTGTAATGGATACCGGTATAGGCAGCCACCCTGACCTTACAGAGGCTGGTGGATGCCTTGCAGGATTTTTTGATACCGTAAACGGATATCCGGATTATTATGATGATAACGGGCATGGAACCCACATAACAGGGATACTGGCCGGAAATGGTTCTGCAAGCAACGGGCTGTACCGTGGCATTGCACCAGAAAGCCGTATATATATGATAAAAGTATTAAACAGCAAGGGAGAAGGCAATACCAGCAATGTGCTTGAAGGCATTAACTGGATTCTTTGCCACCAGAAAAAATATAATATAAGAATTGTAAATATCTCTGTAGGAAGTACAAAAAATAAATATTTTGATGAAAATTCCCCTCTTGTGCAGGGGGTGAACAGGCTGTGGACAGCAGGCCTGGTAGTCCTTACTGCTGCCGGCAACCATGGCCCTGGCCCTTATTCCATAGGTGCACCAGGCAACAGCCGTAAAATTATAACTGTTGGCGCTTCTGATGTAATGCAGTATGGCAATGGAAGGGATTATTCAGGACGCGGCCCGACAAATTCATGTGTTAAAAAGCCAGATATTGTAGCACCCGGCTCTGGTGTTGTAAGCTGCCTTCCTGCAAGCAAAGCAGTATTCCAGCCATTTACCAGATATTTCAATAAGGACAGCCAGCTTAAACAATACTATAAAGCACGCAGTGGCACTTCCATGTCAACACCTGTAGTAAGCGGGTGTATTGCACTTCTTTTACAGAAATATCCTGGAATGACCAATAAAGATGTAAAACTGCACCTGCGTAATACTGCCCGTGACTTAGGATACCCGCACTCACGGCAGGGCTGGGGGCTTATACAGTGCAACATGCTTCTTGCTTAGGTATATCCTGGATAACAGATTAACCCATATTGCCTGGCAGTTATATATAACTGCCAGGCAGGCTGCCACCAGGCAATCACATATTTAATTCATATGTTGTACTGTTCTTCTTTTCTGTTTTTTCAATAATAATCTCATCAAGTTTCTTAATAAACTCACCCATCTCATTTTTGGAAAGCTGTGCATCAGCTCCAAGGCTTTCACCTTTCTTCATCATATCTTCATTAATAAGTGAAGAGAATATTATAACTGGTATATCCTTTAATTCAGGGTCATCCCTTATAAGCTTAAGCAGCCTGTGGCCGTCCATCTGCGGCATCTCTATATCTGTAACAACACATGAAACATTCTGTGCGACTGTCCCTTCTTTCTTATACCTCTGTAATATATTCCATAATTCAAGTCCATTATTACACGGCATAAGCCTTGTATAGCCAGCTTTAGTAAGCCCGTCATAAATAAGGTTGCTAAGCAGCTGCGAGTCTTCTGCATAGATAATTGGTGAATTATTTGTTTTTCTTGTACCAAGCTTGTCAATATCTGAAAGGTTAATGCCAATCTCCGGTGATATATCTGCAACAATTTTCTCAAAGTCAATAAGCATTACAAGCTTACCATCAAGGTTAATAATACCTGTTGCAACACTGTTGCTTCCATTGCTTACCATGCTGTCAGGCTTGATAATCTGTGACCAGTTTACCCTGTGTATCCCGACCACGCCATGTACATGGAAACCAGAATTACAGTCATTGAAATTGGTAATAAGAAACATATCCTTCTGGGTATCTGTCCTTTCTTCCATTCCAAGACATCTTGCAAGATTTACAATGGATATAGTTTCACCCCTTGTACTAAATGCACCCTCAATATTCGGATGCCCGTTTGGTATAGGTGTCAGGGGCCTGTATGTCATAATTTCCTTAACCTTTGCCACATTTATCCCATAATAATTACCGGCTATCATAAATTCCAGAATTTCAAGCTCATTAGTACCGCTTTCCAATAAAATATTAGTATCCATATATACCCTCCGTCCTTAAAATGTTAATACTATTTTACTATAGCAAACCTATATTTGCAAGAGTATTAATTATTTTGGGGTACTGCCCAGGGATATCTGCATAATTATATCTGGTTTAGTGCCTGCTCTAAATCTGCAATTATATCCTCTGGATTTTCAAGCCCAACAGAAAATCTTATAAGGTCTGGCGCTACTCCTGCACTTAACAGCTGTTCTTCTGTCATCTGCCTGTGTGTATGGCTTGCAGGGTGCAAAAGGCATGTACAGCTGTCTGCTACATGTGTTTCTATACGTGCAAGTTCCAGTTTATCCATAAAATCCACGGAAACCTTCCTTCCGCCTTTTAAGCCAAAGCAGAGCACGCCACATGAGCCGCCTGGCATATATTTTTTAAATAGACCATATGAGCTGTCTGTTTCAAGTGCAGGATATTTTACCCATGCAACCTTTTCATGCCCTTTAAGGTATCTGGCGGTTTCCAGTGCACTGCTGCAGTGCTGCTTCATCCTTAATGGAAGTGATTCAAGCCCAAGGTTCAGGTAAAACGCATTCTGTGGCGACTGTATGCAGCCTAAATCCCTCATAAGCTGCGCTGTTGCCTTTGTTATATAAGCACCCTTCCCGAAGCGTTTTGCATATATTATGCCATGGTAGGATTCATCAGGTGTTGTAAGCCCTGGGAATTTATCCGCATGTGCCAGCCAGTCAAAATTGCCGCTGTCAACAATGCAGCCGCCAACACCTGCTGCATGGCCATCCATATATTTTGTTGTAGAATGTGTAACAATATCAGCTCCCCACTCAAACGGGCGGCAGTTTACAGGTGTTGCAAATGTATTATCTATAATAAGCGGGACACCGTGTTTATGTGCAATACCTGCAAATTTTTCAATATCAAATATATCAACTGTTGGATTTGTAATAGTTTCACCAAAAACAGCCTTTGTATTTGGCCTGAATAATTTGTCAATTTCCTCCTCTGGCATATTCTGGTCAATAACTGTACACTCAATGCCCATTTTTTTCATTGTAACTGTAAAAAGGTTAAATGTGCCCCCGTATATTGAAGAAGAAGATATAAAATGGTCTCCTGCTTCACATATATTAAACACTGCCATAAAATTAGCTGCCTGTCCTGAAGATAACAGCATAGCCGCCACACCGCCTTCAAGTGCTGCAATTTTTGCAGCAACAGCATCATTTGTAGGGTTTTGCAGCCTTGTATAAAAATACCCCTCTTTTTCAAGGTCAAATAACTGCCCCATTTCATCACTTGTATCATACTTAAATGTAGTGCTCTGGTATACAGGAACCTGCCTTGGTTCTCCATTACCAGGCTTATACCCCTCATGTATGCACTTTGTCCCAATTCCTTTTTCACTCATAAACCAATTCCTCCAGTTTTTCTGTTTCTAATAATAGTTCCTACCTTAATTCAATATCGCCACACCCTGTAACCAGTACATTAAATAATATCTTGTTATTTTTATTTCTTGTATATTCATAACCAGCACCATTTTTTCTTTTAGTGCCTTTATATAGCTTTTTAATATACATATCCCCATTTTTTGTAACAAAGTTAATTCCAATTTTATCTATATATTTACTGTTCATCTTTATATCTACATCACCATTTGAAGTCTGTATATCTGTATTTCCAGAAATATCCAGGTTCCATATATCTGCATCGCCGTTTTCTGTCTTTACATCAAGCTTTCCCTTTATAGCAGAATTAAAGATTTTTAAATCACCACTCCCTGTCCTTATTTTAAATATTTTATTAATAGCAGATTTACTAATATCTAAATCGCCGCTTTCCGTTCTTATTTTAAATATTTTATTAATAGCAGATTTGCGTATATCCACATCACCACTCTCTGTATTTATATTTAACTGTCCGTTTATATCTGTAGTTATTTTTGTATCCCTGTCTGTATTTATATCTATATCACCGCTTTCCGTCTTTATATCCATGCTGCCGGAAATCTCTGGGACGTTTAAATCTATATCACCGCTTTCTGTAGTAATTTTACTATTATTTATTGCAATATTTTTAATAAACAAATCCCCTGCCCCGGTATCCAGATTATAATTTTTTATATTTGCTCCTGATGGTATATAAACATAAATTTTATTATAATACCTGTCATATATCTTCCTTCCATCTTTATCCGCATAAAAAGGTATAACTGGCCATTTAAGCCCTTGTTCTTTAATAGAAAGCACACCATCTTCAATTTTATATGATACAGGATTGCTGCTGTTATTGCAATTTAAATTATATGATATGTAAAAATCTTTACTGCCAGACTTTTTTATAACTATATCAAGAGTGCTGGCATCTGCTTTTATGCTGCTAAATTCTTTTACCTGTTTTTTATCCTGTTTATATTTATAAACTTTCTTAGCCTGCCTGGTTTTTGCAGCTTTAATATTAGTGTTTCCTGTAATTGCCGGCATAAATGCCAGCAGGCCTGCAATGCCTGTAATACCTGCTTTCTTTAATAATCTCCCCATAATTATCCCCCTCTTTATTTCCCTATTATTTCTGATAAATTTTCCATAATCCCTTTTGCAACTTCTGGATTATTCATTGTATAAATATGTATATGGTTTATGCCATTTGCCACAAGGTCAATAATCTGCCCTGCCGCATATGCAATGCCCGCCTGCTGCATTTTTAAAGGCTCATCCCCAAACCAGTCAACTATTGCCTTAAACCTTGCCGGCATACAGCAGCCCGACAACTGTATGCTTTTTGCAAACTGGCTTTTCTTGGTAACTGGCATAATCCCCGCTATAACAGGCACCATAATGCCCGCCTCACGCAGACGGTAAAGGTAATTATAAAAAATTGAATTGTCAAAAAACATCTGCGAAGTTAAAAATTCACAGCCTGCCTCAACTTTTTCTTTAATATGTTTTATATCTTCTGCCTTATTGCCTGCCTCCGGGTGCCCCTCAGGGTAACATGCCCCGCCAATGCACATTTCTGGCGCTATACGTTTAATTTCACTTACAAGGTCTGCTGCATAGTGGAACTGGCCTGGAAGCGGAAATTCCGTTTTATCTGGTATATCCCCACGCAGTGCAAGTACATTTTCAATACCAGCTTCCCTCATCTTTAACAGCTGCTTCTCCACAGTTTCCCTTGTGGAAGATACACATGTAAGATGTGCCATAGAGCTTACACCATATTCATATTTTATTTCCCTGGCAATATTTATTGTATGTTCACTTGTACCGCCGCCTGCTCCATATGTAACACTTATAAAATCAGGCTTTAATGCGGATATCTGCTTAACTGCCTTTATAACATTTTCAAATGCCGTAGTAGTCTTAGGAGGGAATACCTCCATAGATAATGTAACTTTACTGTCATCTAATAATTCTGTAATCTTCATAAATAACCTCATTCCCATGCTGTTTATTAAAAAATCCTGTCTGTAGCATCTGCATACGCATAATAAACAGTATAGACCAAAACAAATTCCAGTGCAACTTATTTATACACGGCAGCTTTACTTAATTTCCTATTTGTGTTATCATATTAAACATATTATCCAGCAGGACAGGTATTATTACTGCCACTACTGGTACAGAAACTTTTAATTTTATTTTAAATGGGGTATAGGTGTAGTATGAAGGTAAATGAATCATCTGAGAATTATCTTGAAACAATATTAATTTTAAGCCAGAAACTTCCAGTTGTCCGTTCAGTTGATATATCCAATGAACTTGGTTTTAAAAAGTCAAGTGTAAGTGTAGCCATGAAGAACCTTAAAGAAAAGAAATATATTACTGTTACAGATGCAGGTTTTATATATCTTACAGATGCAGGGAAAAATATTGCCAGCATGATATATGAAAGGCACGAATTTATTTCCAAATGGCTGATTTCCCTTGGTGTTGATGAACAGGTAGCAACTGAAGATGCCTGCCGCATGGAACATGTTATAAGTGCTGAAAGCTTTTCTGCAATAAAAGAATACTGTGCACAGCACAATAACTAATTATAATCCATAAAAGCCTGCTGCCTTGAACCTTAAACAGCAGGCATATTACATTTATCCTTATATTTTCTGCAATATATCTAATGTATGGGCACTTGCCCCTATAAGCTCTGTTCTTTCACATGTACTTAAATGGTAATCCATAAAAATCTGGAAAGTTTCTTCATCCATGCCCCCAAGAACCTGCCTCATATAATCTGCCGGCCCGTCTGCCGCTATTATCTTTATACGTTCCAGCCCTGCCGCCTTATTAATTTTATCTATATCCTCAAGCCGGACATAATCATATAAATCTTTTTCACTGCATACACAATGGAAAGATTTATCAACCTTGCCCTCTGCAATACACTGCTTTGCAAAATTTTTCTTAAAAGCATATGTAATTATACTATATTCATTCATGCAATATGCAGCAAGTATATATCCATTCTGCTTAGTAACACGTTTTGCTTCTTCCAGTACTTTTACTTTTTCCTCAAATTTAAAAAGATGGTACATAGGCCCGAATACAAGCGCCATATCAAAACTGCTGCTACCAAACCTTGATAAATCCATTGCATTTCCATGATAAGCCTTTACATTGCTCTTCTTGGATTTTAATATTCCCAGATTATATTTAACAAGCTCAACAGCAGTAACATCATGCCCCTCATTTGCAAGTTCAACAGAATACCTGCCTGTCCCTGCACCAATATCAATTATTTTTTTATTCTTACCCTCCCCTAAAAATTCATGTATATATTTCATTGAAGTAATATACTCTGCCTGTCCATGCCGCCTTAACAGCCTTTTATCCTCGCAAAATTTATTATAGTGCTTTTCTAATTCCGTCATATTGCCTCCATTTCTGTAAATATCCAATATCCCTTAACCATTATACAGGATATATATGGCTTTGTCTAAGAATAAGTGCATTTTTCCTTTATAAATTCATATATTATTACAAAAATATGAGTCTTTTAATAAGGAGAAATAACACAATGAAACATTTTTCAAAATTCCTGAGTGAAACTTACCATGCAAAAAAAGAAAACATTCCAGCACAAAAAAGGACAACAGATAAAGCCCGCCCTGATAAACCAGCTAAACCTGCTTTTGACATTCAAAAAGACACTAATATCCCGTCATTTATGAGAAGCGGGCTTGTTGTCCTGTCTGTAATACTTCTAGCAAGCATTGCCATTGCTTATGGCAGCAAAATCACTGGTATAGAATCTGTAACATCAGTCTTAAGCAACAGGATATCTAACAAAGAACTGCCAATTTACTGTGTGGATACTCCTGAAAAAAAAGTTGCATTAAGCTTTGATGCTGCGTGGGGGAATGAAGACACGCAGAAAATACTTGATATCCTGAAAAAGAATGATATACATGTAACTTTCTTTATGACTGGCGGCTGGGTAGAATCATATCCTGATGATGTAAAAGCTATTTCCAAAGCTGGCCATGAACTTGGCAACCATAGTGAAAACCACAAGCAAATGTCAACATTATCCGCTGGGGAATGTAAGGAAGAAATTATGAAAGTGCATGAAAAAGTAAAAGAACTGACTGGAAAAGATATGTGTGTATTCAGACCGCCTTATATTAAAAGATTATAACAAAGCAGATATAACACATAAGTAAAACTTCTAAAGTACACCAAAAAAGGCGCTCATTATATATGAACGCCTTCTTCATTTAAAAGTAATGTTACAATATTACTTTTCTGGTGGAATCAGTGAACCATTCCTGGTATGTATAATCTTTTTAGGATTATTCGGTTCTGATACAAGTAAATCAGACAGCTGGCAACCCAAAGCCTCACAAATCAAATCCAGATGTTCAAGACTTACCCTTTCTGCCAGCTCGTGGTACATCTCATTAATTGTATTCGGACGTATACCAGTAGCCCTTGCCAGGTCAGCTTGTGTCCATCTAAGTTCACCAAGTTTTGCAGATAGTAAGATTCTAATCATACTTATCGCTCCTTCCCTTATATTTTACAACATAAAGTTAGAGCATTTTATAAAAAGATAGATTATATCGTAATATGTTATAATCTATCTTTTTTATTTGTTTTTTCAATTATATTGAATAATAAAAATCATATTTCTTTCTGTTTTTTATAAAATTCCATTCCATATAATTCACATAGCATAAGCTTATTCTTTATTTATGGTATCAATATTATATTTATCCAATATAAAAACTCCCAATAACTTGCAATAATACAAGCTATTGGGAGAAATAACATCAATGCCCTTTAACGGGCTTGCTTCATTTTTATCCTGCATTTCTGGAATCCTCTGTTTATAAGAGTTGGTGGTATGCGTTTTCCCCAAGATTTTTGAAAGTGTCATGTTTTGCCTGTTTCTTGTTTTTTCAAATTTCGCTGTATTCTATCATTCTCCATCTGTTCTCCTTTCTTCCTTCCGAGTTATTGCCCTTATTGCCTTTGAACAATTATAATTACACATGATATATAATGTATTATCAATATATTCTTTACATCTTTTTTCATGTTTATAAATCTTTTATCTTACATTATTTTTCGTGTTCTCATTTTCAACATATTTCAAAATATTCCCCGGTTGCATATCTAAAAGCATGCAAATATTATCAAGTGCTTTTGCTCCTACTGGCTTCCCCTCTCTAATATATTGTATTGCGCTTTCGTTTAGTAGCTTTTCTTTTCGCAATCTTGTAGTGTTATATCCCGCTTCTTTGAGCGTTTCCAGCACATCAATTTTATATGCAAGCATTCTTTGAACCTCCTTTGCTTTTTATTTATATCTTACATGGTATTTCATTCATTGTCAATAACATTATTTTTCGTGTAATATGCACAAAAACAACAAGATATTTAACATGATATTTCATGTATTTTGTATATTGATTTTACACGAATTATCATGTATAGTATAACCATACAAGGAACACAACAACAAAACAAATTCACAATAAGAAAGGCGGTAAACCACTGTGACAGATACAAAAAAGAGAATTGAGGAACTGGAAGAGATTTTAGAAAGCAGATGCAACGGAAATTGTGAAAACTGCAAAGTAAAAAAAGAATGTGAAGAACTCGAAAAACTTCAAGAGCAAGAAAGAGCAGAAAGTTTTAAAGTCGGCGAAGTTTACGAAAATGAATATACAAACATTTTTATAAAACGTGTAAACGGCGGCTTAGTAGCGTTTATAGAAGGTTTTTCGCCTTCTGCAATCCACAACATGCAGGAAATCCCAGAAAAAAGCCTTATGGAGTATATGCACAACTGGGGCTTTAAATATTCAGGAACTTATTAAACCAACCTGGATAGCATACACCAAGGCGCAAGTCCCCAGCAGGCATTACCTGATAGGGAAAACAAAAAAAGAAAGGTTAAAAGGTGAATAATATGAAGAATTTGTATTGGTTTACAAATAATGATGGCGAAAATATTTTAGATGACTTCTACGGAACTGAAAAAGGAGCTGTTGAATATGCAAAAGAACAAGCAAAAATATTAGGTGAAGATATTTATGTGAATTGCGAAGAAGACATTGTTAATGTTGCATACGCATAGGCAGACCAGCGGCGCAGGAGGTGCAAGTTTTTTAACTGCCTTTTATAAATAAAATTTAAGGAAGATAAGAAACATGAAAAATTATACAGTGATTGATTATGATATTTATGAATGTCCACAAAAACCTACTGACATGTGGAGATATTATGGTAAAATCCGATATTGGAGAAGGCGGAAACGGTAGCAAAAAACGCAAAGAAAAGCGGGCAAATGCTTTTTATTAAAGTGGTTTGCAGCGACGGAAAGAAAAAATTTTTATAATTCCCACCACCAAGTGGTCAAATACCCAGCCCCCAGGGATAAGGGGAGAAAGAAAAGAATATGGAAAAAATATTTATTAACGGAAAAACAAACGGATACAGTACAGCCCGGTGTGGGAAAACCCTGACAGCAGGGGAATTAATTGACATCCTGCAGGGATATGATGAAGATGTACTTGTCTATTTGAGAAATGAAGATGGTTATACCTACGGTAACATTACGCAATACGATGTTTATAGCAGCAATGATTTAGAGTATTAGTAACTTTAAACAAATCGTAATTTTTTAAAGAATACAGCATATAAAAGATTTCACAACCTCTTCAGTCTCTTATATGCTGCCAGAGAAAAAATAGTATAAAATTACTATTTTTTCTTGTCCTTCTGTGTTCTTCAGTCATCACACTATATAAGCCTTATTATGCTTCACCACAGCCCTTACTATCGCCTCTGCCACTGCATCCCTGTCACTTGTATACAGCATGTAGTCATCTTTATCATCCACAAAGCACACCTCAGCCAGTATCGCTGGTGCTTTAGTGTGATTCAGAAAATAAAGGTTTTTATTAATCTTTACTCCACGGTTTGTAAAGCCAAGCTTTGCCATCTGGTTACAGATACGTTTTGCTATGTCACCTTTATCTGCAACATTTTCAGTAAGCAGCACCTCTGTGCCCCCTGTTCTTCCGTCACCCTTCCTGTCGCTCCTGCCACTGTTAAAGTGTATTGATATATGTAAATCTGCATCTGTCACATCGTTACATTTAACGCATATCTTACGTAACACATCGCTTTGGTTTATCCCATTGTTTACAGTGCAGTTTACAGCCTTGATACCATTTTTCCTTAAAAGCTTTATAACCTTTTTGGCAACATACCTTGCCTGTGTGCTCTCATCAAGCAAATCAGACGCACCACAGGCAATCTTTCCAGATGG